>NZ_DCYD01000009.1:0-928576 GCF_002331005.1 Achromobacter sp. UBA2119
TTTTTATCGCTTGTCAAGTCAACTTCGCATTTTGCTTTGCTTTCTTGCCGCGACCTCTTCAGGTCTCGCCAGGACTTTCGCCCTGCCCTAGCAGCTGTCGAAACATCAGGGTAAACCCTAATTTTTCAGTAACTGCCAAGCCGAAGACTATAGCACAATTTTTGCAGATCTTGCAACTGGCTTCTGCCTAATTTGCGTCGATCTTTGCAATAACCGCGGAGCGCTCATTTCTGATTGCCGTTGCGGCAGGTGATGCCGGGATGCCCCGCCTCGCCTGTTGCACTTGCTTGGCTTCGCGTCTCAAAAACTGTGTGAGCTGCGAAGGAGCGAGACTATAGCACAGAATTTTGCGCTGTCATGGCGGCGTCGCAAAATTGTTGTTGGCCTCTAAGGTTTTCAGCCGATCAGCCCTGCTCCCGTCGACAGCGGCATGGCTTGCGAACGGTCTTCCCTATATATATAGAGGGCGGCAGCCCCTGATGGCCGGGCTAGCATGTACGTTTACTATTCGCCTGTACGCCGCATCCATTGGAGTCAGACCCGTTATGCCCCCTGCGATCGCCATGAGCGAAGACATCCTGATCAACGTCACCCCGTTCGAAACCCGCGTTGCGCTGGTGGAACAAGGTTCGGTTCAGGAACTGCACGTCGAACGAAGCATTCAACGGGGCCACGTCGGCAACATTTATCTGGGGCGGGTCGTCCGGGTGCTGCCAGGAATGCAGAGCGCCTTTATCGACATTGGGCTGGAGCGTGCGGCGTTCATCCATATTGCGGATCTTCGTGAGAATCGCGCCGAACGCAGTCAAGGGCTCACGCCCACGCCGATTGAAAAGCTGATTTTTGAGGGACAGACCCTGATGGTGCAGGTGGTCAAGGATCCGCTTGGCACCAAGGGCGCGCGGCTTTCCACGCAGATCAGCATGGCGGGGCGGATGCTGGTGTACCTGCCGCACGATCCGCATATCGGGATTTCGCAAAAGATCGATTCGGAGTCGGAACGCATCCAGCTCCGGGAACGTCTGCAAGCGCTGATGCCGTCTGATGAAAAAGGCGGGTTCATCGTGCGCACGCAGGCCGAGGGCGCCAATGACGCTGAGCTGACGGCGGACGTGGAGTATCTGCGCAAGCTGTGGACGAGTGTGCAGGCGTCGGCCCGCACGCAACCCGCCCCCGCGCTGTTGCACCAGGACCTGACGCTGGCGCAGCGCGTGCTGCGTGACATGGTCGGGCCCGATACCGGGTCTATTCTGGTCGATTCGCGGACGACGACTGCCGCGATGCTGGAATGGGCGCGTATCTACACGCCGTCGGTGGTGGACCGCATCCAGCATTACAGCGGCGAACGGCCCTTGTTCGATACGGCGAATGTGGATGACGAGATTGCGCGCGCACTGTCGCGCCGGGTCGACTTGAAGTCGGGCGGCTATCTGATCATCGACCAGACGGAAGCGTTGACGACGGTGGACGTCAACACGGGTGGCTTTGTGGGCGGCCGCAATTTCGATGACACGATCTTCAAGACCAACCTTGAGGCGGCGCAGGCGATCGCGCGCCAGCTGCGTTTGCGGAACCTGGGTGGCATCGTGATCCTGGACTTCATTGACATGGAGGAACAGGAACACCGTGACACGGTGCTGGCGGAACTGAAGAAGGCGCTGTCACGCGATCGGACCCGCATGACGGTCAATGGCTTTACGCAGCTGGGTCTGGTTGAAATGACGCGCAAGCGCACGCGCGATTCGCTGGCGCACCAGCTTTGTGAGCCCTGCCCCATGTGCGAGTCGCGCGGCAATGTGCGCACGCCACGCACGGTCTGCTACGAAATCCTGCGGGAGATTCTGCGAGAAGCACGGCAGTTCAACCCGAAGGAGTTTCGCATTCTGGCTTCGCAGGAAGTGGTCGACCTTTTTCTGGAAGAGGAAAGCCAGCACCTGGCGATGCTGGGTGACTTCGTGGGCAAGCGGGTGTCGCTTGAAGTGGAAGCGACGTACTCTCAGGAGAAGTACGACATCATCCTGGTATGACGGCATCAGATGAATGCCTAGTCATCGGACTGAATGAAGAGCCGCGCGCGTTTGCGCGGCTTTTTTATTTCTTGCTTCACGAGATCCAAGAGGTCACGCGGCGCAAACGTGACGCCGTTGAAGACCACATCCTGGCCGGCGAGCCGGGCTGTGAACCGCACGGCGAGCCGTTCTTCACCGCGCTGCCCGTGCAATGCGATGGCAAATGTGACGAGGCCTACCTGATTCGCCCATACGCTTCAACTCGATATGTATGGATTTTGTGACTTAACGCTTCGTTTGCAATGAATTCTGAAACCGATGGCGGCGACTAAGGGTTATCGATAAGCTGCGGGCGCTTTGCCGGGTGGGTAACCGCCTCGGCGCTCTTCCCTAGTCAATCGGAGGTCATTGCAATGAAGTCCCTATTCCGTCCGTTCCTGGTGCTGATCGCGGCCCTGCCGCTGGTGCTGGCCGCCTGCGGCGACAAGGAGCCCGAACAGCGCGCCGCGTTCACGCAGTTCCTGCAAACGCGCATCGTGGACAAGCCGGGCGTGCGCGTGCCGAAACTGACGGATGAAGAGAAGAAGTCGTTTGGCGATTACGCGGCCCAATACGCGGTGATCACCGACTTCAACGCGGGCATGGACGCCTCGGTCAAGCCGTTGTCGGGGATCCTGCAGAAAGGTCAGGTGCGCTCGGTGAACGATATCGTGTCGCGTCGCGAGGACCTGAAGACGGTTCGTGCCGGTCTGAACGACATGAATGCGGCGCTGAAGGAACACCGTGCCAAGGCCGACGCGGCGCGCGCCCAGCTCAAGCAACCTGAAGACCTGAAGGTCGTGTACGACAAGGCTTACGAGAAGACCATCACCCTGCCGGCTGATACGTTTGCCGATGTGCTGCCGCAGATCAACGCCACCTACGACGTCGCCCTGAAGGTTGCCGATTACGTGGAAGCGAACAAGTCGAAGATCGAGATCTCCGGCAACAGCGTGTCCGTGACGGACCCTGCCGTGCAGGCCGAGCTGAACAAGCTGCTGCAAGAGATGAATGCACAGGCCAAGAATGTGCAGCAGGCCCAGACCCGTTTGCAGGCCGTGGTGATGGGCCGCTAAGCGCCGCTTCAATACCCGACACTGCGCATCGCCCCGCCGCCACCTGAAGGTGCGGCGGGGCTTTTTCATGCCGGCGCGGTTATCACGCCGGACGCCGCAGCCACCCGGTTGCGGCCGGATGCCTTCGCCCGGTACACCGCGGCGTCGGCGGCTTCCACAAGCGCCGCCGATCCGTCGTCTCCCTGTGGCATGGCCGTGGCCACGCCGATGCTGACGGTGACGATGCCGCCTTCGTTGTCCTCATGCGCAACAGCCAGCTCCGCGACAGCGCGCCGGATGCCTTCGGCAATGTCCTGTGCTTGTTCGAGGCCGGTATCGGGCAGCAGCACCACGAACTCCTCGCCCCCGTACCGGGCCGCCAGGTCGCGCGGGCGGCGGGCCATTTTCTGGAATGTGAGGGCCAGCGTCCGGAGCAGCACATCGCCCTCCTGGTGACCATACCGATCGTTGTAGCGCTTGAAGTGGTCGGCATCCAGAAACAGCAATGACAGCGGCGTGCGATCGCGCCGCGCGGCCGCCCATTCCACTTGCAGCGTGTCGTCGAAGGTGCGCCGGTTGGCGATATCGGTCAGCCCGTCTGTCTGCGCCTGACGCGCCAACTGTGCTTCGAATGCCTGCCGCCAGCGCATCTCGCGCCTGAATAGAACGATCTGCGCCATGACCGAAGCAAAGAGCGCCAACGTGATGGGCACGATCAGCGCGGCGCGCCGGACCCACGGTTCAAGCAGGTCGTCGACGGCCAGCGCAACGTCGATCACGAGCGGCGTGCGCTCGATGGCGTCGAACGCATAGAGCCGATTGACGCCGTCGTGCGCCAGCACCCCGACAAACGCGCCCTCGCGGCCGATCAGGTATTGCTGAAAGTCGAGCGGCACGTCGATGCCGCTGCCGGCGTCGGCGCTGGAGTACGGATTGCGCAAGAGGCCGGCGCCGTCGTTGCGAAAGACCGTGATGGCGTCGTGCGGACCGATGGACACTTCGGCAAAGCGGTCGCGGAAATATGCCGTACGCAGGGACCCGGCCACCACGCCGCCGAAACTGCCATCGGGGTTGGTGATGCGCCGGCTGATGGCGATGCTTTCATCGCCGCCGCGCAAGCGGCTGTTGTACGGCGGGCTGACGAAGAGTCCCGTGTCGTCGGCGTTCCGGTGGACCTGGAAGTAATCGCGGTCAGCGAAATTGAGTTTGGGCGGCGTCAAGGCCAGCGAGTCGTAGCGTATGTTGCCTTGGGCGTCGAGCACGACGATGGCGCCCAGATATGCGGCCGTGGCCGAACGGTCGAAAAGGAATCGGTGCAGCGATTGCGGGTCGAGGTCGGCAATGCCGGGGTCTTGCAGGCGCTCGACCACGCCTTGCAGCGAAAGGTCGTAGACGTGCAACGTACGGCCGATGTCCGCGGCGAGCACGCTGGCCAGGTTGCGGGCCGATACGTAGGCTGCTTCCCACGTGACGCGGCGATCCATCCATAACAGGGAGATGGCCGCTGCACAGATACCGATGGCGACGAGGCCGGCCAGCGCGTACAGCGTGCGGTGCACGATCCCGCGGGATTTCAATACGGCGCTCCTTCGCGATGGCGTTCGGGGTGGCGTAGTTCATCTGCAAGTTCTGCATGATGATGCCGGTGTCCGATGCCGGGCGCAAGGCATCGCCGCCCGGGGCACGGAACCGTGGGCGGCGATCAGCGCGGGTGGCGGTATTGATGGCGGGATGGGGCCGCAGGTGACGCGGCGCAAAGCTGACGACGGCCGCGGCGCGAAGCTGGTGACGGGCGCGGCGCGCCCGAGCCGGATTTCAGGAGACTGCGGCGGCGATGCGGAAGGGGAAGGCCTTGGCGCCGCGCGCCTTGTCGGTTTCGCGGTGGGCGTTGATGGCCCATGCGGGCCCCACCGCGCCGGCCTGCGCCATCAACTGGCGCGTCAGCACACCCGAGAACCCGCAGCGAAGCGTCATGGCCTGACGCCGGGCAAGCTCGATTCCGATGACGTGCGACGTGGTCGAATTACGGTCCGTTTGCAGCATGGCAGCCCCCTGGCAAAAAGCGCTTCCTGAGTGAAGCGTCATGCGGATTAATCTACCCTAGCCGTTTGATTTTGCGCGTGAAATGATGCGTAAAGTAATGCAAAGAAGCCGAAATGCGCGCCGAAAAACAACCGTCAGGCGGATGGACTTGCGGCGGCGTCGCCGGTTTCGCGGTCCGGCCGGTCATTTATGCCATCCGGTTGACCAGTCATATTTCCGTAGAGCAATGAGCGGCCGGCGAACAGCCCGCCCGCCACCTCGAGGTCGAAGCGTTCGGTGTCGCGTTGCCGGACGTCCTGGATGACCTCCTCGGCCTCGTCCGGGGGCACGCCGATGGCGCGCAACGCCGCTTCGCCGAACACCAGCGCCGATTCCAGCGTTTCGCGGACCTGGAAATCCACGCCCTCGCGGGCAAGCGCCAGCGAATGAATGCGGTCGTAGGCCCGCACCACCAGGCGCACCAGCGGAAATTCGGACTTGATGAGTTGCACCATATGCGTGGCGGCTCGCGGGTCGTTGATGCACACGAGGATGGCGCAGGCATTCTCGGCGCCCGCCGAACGCAGCATGTCGGCACGCGTACCGTCCCCGTAATAGACCTTGACGCCCCATTTCGCGGCAGCGCGAATCGCGTCGGTATCGGTGTCGAGGATGGATACCTTGACCCCGCGGGCCAGCATCGCCTGGGTCACGATCTGGCCGAAACGGCCAAAACCCACGATCAGCGCGCAACCGTCCAAGTCCCGGGCCACGTCCACGCCGTCCATGGAGGGCACGGGCTTGGGCAACAGCCAACGCAACGCCAGGACGCAGAGCGGCGTGAGCGCCATGGAAATGATGACGACCGCGGTCAGCACCGCGCCGGTATGCGCATCGAAGATGCCTTTTTCCGCCGCCGCGCTGTAGAGCACGAAGGCAAATTCGCCGCCTTGCGCCAGCAACGCGCACCGGGTGATCGCTTCGGCATGCGTCGCGCGAAGCAGCCGCGCCACGACATACACGCCCACGGACTTGACGGCCATGAAGACGACGACGCCCGCCAGGATGAGCGGCCATTCGCGCGCCACGGCCAACAGGTCCAGCGACATGCCGACGCCCAGGAAGAAAAGGCCAAGGAGGATGCCGCGAAAGGGTTCGATCTCAGCCTCGAGCTGATGGCGGAACGTGGACTCGGACAGCAGGACGCCCGCCAGGAATGCGCCCATGGCCATGGAAAGTCCGCCCAGTTCCATCAGCAGCGCCGCGCCCAGCACGACGAGCAATGCCGCCGCGGTCATGACTTCGCGCGCGTGCGCCGCGGCCAGCAGGCGGAACAGCGGATTGAGCAGCCACCGGCCGGCGGCCAGCAGCGCCAGAATGCAGCCGACCGCGATGGCCGCCTGCAACCAGGGATCGCCATCGCTGCCGCTGCCCGCGGGCGCCAGCAAGGCGGCCAGCGCCAGCAGCGGGACGATCGCCAGATCTTCGAGCAGCAGGATGGAGACGATGCGCTGGCCCTGCGCGCTGGTGGTCTCGTCGCGCTCGGCCAGGATCTGCATCACGATGGCCGTGGACGACAGCACAAAACCCATTGCCGCCATGAACGCGGCGGCGCCCGACAGGCCGGCCAGCAAGCCCACGCCCGTGAGCAGCGCGCCGCAGACCAGGACCTGCGCGACGCCCAGCCCGAAGATCTCGCCGCGCAACTTCCACAGGCGCGACGGCTGCATTTCCAGGCCAATGATGAACAGGAACATCACCACGCCTAGTTCGGCGACGTGCAGGATGGATTTGGGATCGGAGAAAAAGCCGATGCCGAAGGGACCGATCGCCAGACCGGCGGCCAGGTAGCCCAGGACCGAGCCCAGCCCGAGGCGTTTGAACAGGGGGACGGCAATCACCGCTGCGCCGAGCAGAACGACGACGTTAAGGACTTGATTGCCTTCGGAAGGCAGGGCCATGGAGCGCTCCTGGTTGCATGGCGGGCCGAAGCGCCTGGGACGCCGCCCAGCCCGCTACGCACGGGCTGGGGCCATTTTCCGGCAAACCACGGGATTGGCAAACAGGAACTTCGGCAATGAAAAACCGCCCCGAAGGGCGGCGGCTGGGGAACGACGCGCGACGGCTCAGTCTTCCCGGAACTGCATCTTGTACAGCGAGGCGTACAGGCCGTCGGCTGCCAGGAGTTCGGCGTGCGGCCCCTGTTCGACGATCCGTCCGGCGTCCAGCACGATGATGCGGTCGGCGTTCTGCACGGTGGACAGGCGGTGCGCGATGACCAGCGTGGTGCGGCCCTTCATCAGGCGCTCCAGCGAGGCCTGCACCTGGCGTTCGGATTCGTTGTCGAGCGCGGACGTGGCTTCGTCCAGGATCAGGATGGGTGCGTTCTTGATGAGCGCGCGCGCGATCGCCAGGCGCTGGCGCTGGCCGCCGGACAGGCGCGCGGCGTTTTCGCCCACCGGCGTGTTGATGCCCTGCGGCAGGCCTTCAACGAACTCGAGCAGGTTGGCGGCGGCGAGCGCGTCGCGCACTTTTTGCTCGCTGGACTTGCCCAGCGCGCCGTAGCCGACGTTCGCCGCGATGGTGTCGTCGAACAGCACGACGTCCTGGCTGACCAGCGACAGGTGCGAGCGTAGGCTGCGCAGCGTCAGGTCGTCGACGGGCACGTCGTCCACGAGGATCTGGCCACTGTCGGCCAGCACGAAGCGAGGCAGCATGTTGACCAGCGTGGTCTTGCCGCTGCCGGACCGGCCCACGAGGGCGACGGTCTGGCCGGGTTCGACCACGAAGGAAATGTCGTTGACCGTGTCGCGGTCGGCATCGGGGAAACGATGCGACACGTTGCGGAATTCGACCTTGCCGCGGACGGGTTCGGGCAGTTCCTTGGTGCCCGTGTCGTTTTCCGGCACCTGGTCGATCAGCGTGAACACGCTTTCGGCCGACACCAGCATCTTCTGCATGCGGGCGGCCACGTTGGTGAGGCGTTTGATGGGGTCGAAGATCTGGGCCAGCGCGGCCATGAACGAGGCGAAGCTGCCCACGGTGAGCGAACCGCTGTTGGCCTGACTGAGCGCCACGGCGATGACCGCGCCCACTGAGATGGAGATGCAGACCTGGGTCAGCGGGGTCAGGGCCGCGTCGGCGGTGGCCGTGCGCATGGCGAAGCGGCGCAGGCGTCGGCTGACGAAATCAAAGCGGCCGCGTTCGACGTCGTAGCCGTCGAACAGCTTGATGACGCGCTGGCCGTCGATGCCTTCGCCGACCACGCGGGTCAGCTCGGCATTCATGTTGACGGTTTCTCGGTTGATGCGGCGCAGGCGCTTGATGAAAAAGCGCGAGATCATGACCGAGACTGGCAGCATGACCAGGATGATCAGCGTCAGCACCCACGACATATAGAGCAGGACGCAGATCAGGGCGATGACCACCAGGGTTTCGCGCACCAGCACCGTGATGACGTCGGTGGCGTAACCGGTAACGTTGCCGGCGTCGATGGTGAAGCGGTTCAGGAGGCGGCCGGTGTCGCCGCGCTTGAAGTCCGCGTCGGGCAGGCCCAGCAGGCGCTCGAACATGTCGCGCCGCATGCCGAGCAGCACGTTGTTGGCCACCCAGGCCAGCAGGTAGTCGCTGAAGAAGTTGCAGATGCCGCGCAGCAGGATCAGGCCGACGACCGCCAGCGGCAGCGCCCAGACGTAATACGGTTTGGCGCCCGAGAAACCGCCATCGAGCAGGGGCTTCATGATGACCGCCAGCACAGGCTGCGTGGCTGCGGCGCCCGCCATCAGCAGGACAGCCGCCAACAAACCCTTCCAATAGGAACCCACGCGGCTGTAGATCCGGGACCAGAGTTCGGATTTGACGGGTTGGGAGCCCGCTGGCGCATTCCGTGCGGCAGAATTCAAAGGGATCACTCGCTTTTATACAATTGTGCCCAGGATTGTACCGGCTGCGCGCGTGCGCGCCGTCCCCGCCCCCTTAGCCCTATCCGCGCCCGTGCGCCCTTCCATGTCCGATATCAGTTGCCTGTATGTCCGCCTGCCCAACTGGGTGGGCGATGTCTGCATGAGCCTGCCCAGCCTGCGCGCCCTGGCCGCAAGCGGTCTCCCCCTGGTGCTCTGCGCCCGTCCCTGGGCCCGCGATCTGCTCGATGGCGTGGACAAGCTGGATTTCATTCCCATGCGAGGCAAGGTGGGCCCGGACCGGGCGGCCGTCAGTGCGCACCGCCGGGGGTTGGGTGCGCAAGGCCGCCGCGCCCGCGGCCTGCTGCTGCCGGATTCCCTGTCCAGCGCGCTGGTGTTCCGCCTGGCCGGCGTGCCGTCGGCGGGCTATCGCGACGATGGGCGCAGCTTCCTGCTGCGCTGGCCGTTCGCCAAGCCCGCCCAGCCGATGCACGCCGTCGAGTCCTGGCATCACCTCACGCGCGAAGCCCTGAACCGCTGGAATCTGCCCAGCGGCCCGGCCACGCCGGGTCCGACGCTGGACCTGCCGCTGACGGCGGCGCACGAACGCGCGGCTGGCGAGGCGCTGGTCCAGGCCGGGCTGGACGGCCGGCCCTTCGTCCTGATCGCGCCCACCGCGACCGGCTTGCACAAGGGCCGGATCAAGGTCTGGCCGGGATTCGATACACTGACGCGCGCCCTGCAGGCCCGCGGCCATACCGTGGTAATGTGCCCCCCTCCGGCCGAAACCGACGAAGCCCGGCGCAATGCGCCCACGGCGCAGTTGCTGCCCCCGTTGGGACTGGGCGCCTTTGCGGCCTTGACCGCGCGGGCCACGCTGGTGATCTGTAACGATTCCGGCGTGTCGCACGTGGCGGCGGCGGCATCGGCCCGGCAGCTCACGCTGTTCGGCGTGACGCAACCGCAGCGCACCGGCCCCTGGTCCCCGCGCGCGGTGTGCGTCGGCTCCGACCAGGCGTGGCCGTCGCAGGAAGAAGTGACACGGCAGGCCGAGCGCCTGCTGGATGGTACGTAGTAATCAGGACAGTCTCGAAATGACCTTTTCCAGCTATCTCACGAATCTGATCATTCCCTTCAACTTGTGCATCACTCTGGTGGTCCTTGGCCTGGTGCTGGGACTGTTCCGGCTTCGCAAGATCGGCTTGACCCTCGTTGCCGCGGGTCTGCTCTGGGCCTTGGCCTGGTCCTTGCCCGCCACGTCGCTATGGGCCGGCGGCGCCCTGGAGAACCGGTATCCGCACAAACCGCCCACCGAAATGCCAACGGCAGACGCGATCGTGGTGCTGGGCGGCAACACGGCAAACGGCCGCGCCAACTGGTTCCTGCCCTATGACAAGGACACGGCGATCGTACGCGTGGACGCGGCCGCCCAGCTGTATCTGGCGGGCCGCGCGCCCAAGGTCCTGCTGTCCGGCGGCGCTCTGGAAGGCGACGTCAGCGAAGCCCGCGGGATGGCGCACGCGATCCGCCAGCAAGGGGTGCCGGAGTCGGCGCTGATCCTGGAAAACGCCAGCCGCACCACTTACGAAAACGCCACGCTGACCGAGGACCAGCTCAAGTCCCGCGGCATCGGCAAGGTACTCCTGGTCACGTCCGCGTTGCACATGCCCCGCGCGATGGCGGCCTTTTCCAAGCAGGGCGTGGAAGTGATTGCCGCCCCCGCGCCGCCGCAGATCGTGGCGCCGGCTGACGGCTCGCTGTCGTTGTGGCTGCCCGACGAACGTACGTTCGATGCCAGCCGCTCGATCGTGAAGGAATACGCCGGACTTTTTGTCTATTGGTTGCGCGGATGGGTATGAGCTTGGCCGCCGCCGCGCTGGAATGCCGCGCGGGATGCGGCGCCTGCTGCATCGCGCCGTCGATCACGCGCCCCATTCCGGGCATGCCGCACGGCAAGCCCGCGGGCGTGCCCTGTATTCAGTTGCTGCCGGACATGCGGTGCGCCATCTTTGGCGACCCTTCCCGCCCGGACTTCTGCGGCGGACTGCAGCCGGAACACGAGATGTGCGGCTCGGACCGCGAACACGCCATCCACTGGCTGGCCGACCTGGAACGGGCGACAGCGCCGCACCACTGAAAACGGGGCTCGCAGCCCCGTTTTTTTTCAGTTGCGCTCAAGCAGCACCTGTTCGTACAGCGCCTCGAAGCGCGACGCTACCGTCTCCCAGCTTTGGTCCCGGGCGATTTCCAGGCCGCGCGTCGTGAGCGCTGCGCGCAGCTCGGGGTTCGCCCCCAGGCTTTCCAGCGCCTGCGCCAGCTGGGCGCCATCACGCGGGTCCGACAGGATGAGCGCGTCAGTGCCCGCCGTCAGATACTGCGCGAATCCGCAATAGACCGGGGAGCTGACAATGACCGGCAGGCCATGCGACATGGCTTCCAGCGGCGCCATGCCGTAGCTGTCGTTCAGCGTCGGATGGGCGTAGATGTCGGCTGCGTTGAAATACTGGCCGACGTCCGACGTAGGATCGATCAAGGTGACACGGGAGGCGACGTCGCCCGCGGCGCGGACTCGATCGCGCGTGGGCCCGTCGGCGCCTACGACCAGCAGCTTGTATTGGGGTGGCAGCAGCGCCAGCGCATCCAGCAGCGCCGGCAAGCCTTTGCGCAGCGGATTGCGCGCCACCAGCAGACAGCCGATCGTGTCGGCATCCCAGCCCAGCCGCGCCCGCAGGGCGGCGCGGGCGCCGTTGCCGTCCGGGGCCGGCAGTTTGACGCCCGGAGCGATGATGTCCACGGGAAGCTGCTCGCCGTAGCTGCGGTGGAGCTGGTCCATGATGAGGCCGGACACCGCGACCACGCGGCGCCGGGGGGTCTTGCGCACGCGCAGCCATTCCAGCGTCAGATAGGTGGCAAGGCGCGGACTGAGCCAGGCGGTCAGGCGCTGCAGCGGCTTGACACGGGTGACGTGGTTGTAGCGGACCGGCGTTACGTGCATGACCTGGATCTCGCCCGCCCAGCCGTTCATGTGCGAATGCACGATGTCGAAGCGGCCGCGCGTGAGACGGTCAGCGCGCCAGGCAAAATACAGCACCCGGGTCCAGCTTGGGAGCCAGGCGGGAAACCGCACGGGCAAGAAATCGAATGGCAGATCGCTGTCGAAGTCCCGGGCGACCACGGTGACGTCGTGCCGCTGGCCCAGCACACGCATCAGCTCGACGCCATACGCCTCTGCGCCTCCGAAACGATTGCCGAAGCGGTCCACCAACAGCGCAATGCGAAGCCGCCGATTATGGGCGCCGGCGGCTGTCTTCATACCGGGTGAGGCACTTCTGGAGAAAACGGATGATGTTGGTGGAGCGCGCCACCGTCACCCGCGCCAGACCGAAGGGATCGTCGGACGCCGCCGCCAGGCCGCGCTTGGTGAGCGTGGCATTGTCGTATCCAGCCTCGCGCGCCATGGCCTGGTGCTCCGGGCCGTGGTCGCCGTACGGATAACAGAACGCGGTGACCGGCGCACCGAGCGCCTGTTCGAGCTCGTCCTTGGACTCGACGATCTGGCGCCGCGCTTCTTCGGGCGCGAGCTCGGGAAGATGGACGTGGTCAAGCGTATGCGAACCGACTTCATTGCCCGCCTGCGCCCATTCCCGCATTTCCTGCACGGTCATCAGCGGCGAAAACGGGATGCCCTTCTGGAGGTCCCACACGTTGCCGCCGTCGAACTGCCGAGCCACGAAATAGTTGGTGGCGGTGAACCCCAATTCGCTCAATACCGGCATCGCGTTGTGATGCACGTTGCGAAAGCCGTCGTCGAATGTGATGCCGAATACCTTGCCCTGGCGCTCGCCACGGACATACGGCATGACGTCGCGCATGGACAGCCCGCGGTAACCGAGCCGGCGCATCCAGCGCATCTGCCGAGCAAAGCTATCAGGATGTACCGTCAATCCGCGAAACGGCGTGCCCTTGGGGTTGGGCTCGCCGATCTGGTGATACATAAGGATTGGAATAGACATAGCTCGACATTATATGGGTCAGTGTCCGCCAAGCGTACGCCGATACACATCCACCGTAGCCTGCGCGAAACGCTCCAGGTTGAAGTCGCGCAAACTTGTTTCACGTGCCTTGCTGCCCATCTGCCGGACGACGTCCGGATTGTCCAGCATGAAGCGCAGCTTGGCGGTCATGGCGGGCACGTCGCGCGCCGGCACGATCCAACCGTCCTCGCCGTCCGTTACGTTCTCCGGCAGGCCGCCGGCGTCGCTGACGAGCGCCGGCAGGCCCAGTCCCATGATCTCGCGGCAGGCAAACGACAGCGCCTCGCGGTAAGAAAGGACGAAACCCGCATGGCAGGACGCCAGCGCCGCGCGCACGTCATCGAGCAGCCCCGGGAACTTCACCTGATCGATCATGCCGAGTTCGCGCACCCGCGCAAGCTTGGCCTCGGTCGGCGGATCGCCCGCCACCATCAGCAAGATGCGTGCCTTGTCGGCCGGCGGCAGCGCGGCCGCGGCGGCCACCAGGTCCAGCCAGCCCTTGTCGTAGTCGGTGCCCCCGGCGCTGCCCAGCAGCAGCTTGCCTTGCCAATCCGGACCAAAGAAGAGCTCGCGCAGCTTGTCCAGGCTTTCGGGCGGCGGCGGCGCGAAGAAATTGGTATCGATGCCGTGCCGGATGGTGGTGATGGGGCGCTTGCGGTACGGCGAGTGCTCCATCATGCCGCGGATGTAGTCGCTGACGGCGATGCCGTGATCCGTCGCCAGCGCCACCCGCAGCTTGTGTCCAAAACTGGAAAGCGGGTGATCGTTGTGCTTGGTGAACACAATGCGCGGACGGCGCCGCATGCCCAGCGTGGCCAGCATGACCTGCTTGTGGTCGGCCGAGCCGTTGGCGTGGATGATGTCGAACCGGCCCTCGGCGATCAGGCGCTGCAGCCGGGCGCGATCCTTGAACCAGGACGACGGGCGGGTCGTGTAGCGCATGTCCACCACCGTCACCCCGGGGATGGCCTTGGCGTAGCGGTACAGCCGGCTGGTGCCGGGCACCGCCACGGTGATGTCGTGATCGCGGGCCAGCGCCTTGGCCAGGTTGATGATGTAGGTGACGTGCCCCCCGCCGTTGCCAGCGTGGAAGTTCGTGTAGAGGATCTTCACTTTTTGTTTTCTGCCAGGAACATCAGCTTCGAGTAGCGGAAGAAGCTGCCCGCCGCCGCGGTGACGGCCAGCACGAGTCCGTGGCGGCCATCCAGGAAACCGCGCCGGATCAGGTAGATGCGCACGAAGGTCCAGAAGCCGTGGCCCAGCGCCCCGAAGACCGAGGTCCGCTTGCCCTTGGCATACATCATGGCCGCGGCGTCGGACGAGTAACGGTTGACCTTGTTGATCAGCGCGTCCAGGTTGTCGTACGGATAGTGGTTGAAGTAGCCGCGCATCTGCAGAGGCCGGCCGTTGGCCGGCACCACGCGCTCGTGGACGGCGGCGTCGGTGAAGCGCGCCGTGCCGCGCTTGAAGAGGCGCAGCACGTAGTCGGGCCACCAGCCGCTATGGCGGATGTCGCGGCCGCAGAAATTGGACAGGCGCGCGATCTCGTAGGCGTCGGCGCGGGGCGCGCTCAGCACGTCCTGGATTTCCTGCGCCAACTCGGGGGTGACGCGCTCGTCCGCGTCGATCGACAGCACCCAGTCGCCCGTCGCCAGATCCAGCGCGCGGTTCTTTTGCGGACCGAAACCGGGCCAGTCGGCGGTGACTTCAACGCGGGCCCCAAGCGCCTGCGCCAGTTCCACGGTCCCGTCGGTGCTGCCCGAATCCACGACGATGAACTCGTCGGCGAACGACACGGACTTCAGGCAGGCGGCAATATTTGCCGCTTCGTTCTTGGTGATGATGATGACTGATAGCTTCATCCGCGATTCCTAAGACGCTTTTTCCAGGCCTTCCAGGCGTGATAGCGCGGTCCCCAGAACGGGTCGCGCGACAGCCAGATCCGGCGGTTCAGCCAGGACCCGCCCAGATTGCGCACCGCGAAGCGATAGATATGGCCGGGATCCGTGCCGGGCAGGTTCTGGCCGAAAGGGTCGGTAGTGTACAAGTGCCGGAAACCGGCCTGCCGCGCGGCGGCCACGTAGTCTGCGTCGAAATAACCCTGCGGCCAGCACAGGTGATCGCTCACGCCGCCAAGCCGGCGGATCAGGGTGTCGCGCGAATCGTGCAGATCCTGCGCGATGCGTTCGCGCTTGGCGGCCACATCCGCGCCACAGACCTTGTCCCAGCGGGTGTGCGTGTTGGTATGGGAATGGAACTCGAAGGTGCCGGCGGCCTGCATGGCTTCGATTTCGCTCCAGCGCAGCATCGCCTCGTCGGCGCGGCCCGACGCCACGAGTTCCTTGCAGGCGTGGTGATCGGGCGTTGCGGGCAGCGCGCCGCCCTGACCCGCATGCGGCCGCACGGGGCCGTCGCCGATCCAGCCGGTGATGGTGAACAGCACCGCGCGCATCCCGTGGCGGGCCAGAACGGGATGCGCGTGCACCCAATTGTTCAGGTAGCCATCGTCAAAAGTGATGAGCACAGAGCGTTCGGGCACGCTGCCGCCGGCCAGGTAGGCCGCGAACTGCGCGGTGGTGAGCGACTGGTAGCCGGCGCGCGCCAGGCGAGCGATCTGCGTTTCAAAGACGTCGGGCGTCGCGGCGATCATGCCACCCGCCGGCGTGATGTGGTGGTACATCAGCACCGGAACGTTGGGCGCGTTCATTTGCGGCGCTCCGCCAGCCAGCGCGTATAGATCGCCTCCGTGGTTTCCGCAAGGCGCGCGGGAGAAAACACGCCCTCTTCCCAGACCATCTTGCGGCCGGCCTCGCCCATGGTGCGGCGTAGGGCCGGGTCGTCGATCAGGCGCTCGAGTGCGGTGGTCAAGGCGAGCGAGTTCTTGGGCGGGACCAGAAAGCCCGTCACCCCGTCCCGGAACATCTCGGATACGCCGCCGACGTTCGTGCCGACGACCGGCAGCCCGCTCGCCTGCGCCTCGACATAGACCGTACCGGAGGCTTCCTGTTGGGTGGCCAGCGCGAAGAGGTCGAATCCCGCCAACAGATTGGGGACGTCGCGCCGCGTGCCCATCAGGTGGATCCGGTCTTGCAGGCCGCGCTGAGCAATGTATGCCTGCGTCTGCTCGAAGACTGGCGAACCGGCGCCCACGAACACCAGATGCAGCTTCGGACGCACGGCCATCAGCGGCGCCATGGCGTCGATCAGGTCCTTGTGGCCCTTGGTGGCGCGCATGACGGCCACACAGCCCACGACGATGTCGTCATCGGCCAGGCCGAGTTCGTCACGCAAGGTGGAGTGCTCGACGGGCGCGGGCAGCACGATGGGCGAATACACGGTCGCGATCTTCTCGGCCGGGACGCCGCGGCTGATCAGGTATTCGCGCACATGGTCGCTGACGGCGGTGACGCGGTGCGGCAGGATGGTGTAAGACCACATCGAGCCGACCACGTTGGACAGGTGGCGGGTGCGCACGATGAGGGGCGTACCTGCCATGCGCCCGGCCAGGGCAGCGATGACCGTGTCGCGCCGGCTGTGGGTATTGAGCACGTCAAAGCGCCCCGCCTTCAGGATCTGGCGGACGGCGGGGACGCCCTTCAAATAGGCCACCGTCCCCTTCATATCGACGGCATGCACGGTGAAACCGGCATCCCGCAAACGCTCAGTCAGTTGCGCGCGCGGCTGGCAGATCGCTTCGACATGATGCCCGCGCGCCCGCATGGCATGCATTTCCTTGAAAATTCGTCCTTCCTGTCCACCAAAGGCGGTGGCGGCTTCCGAATGCACGATACGTAGACTTGAAGACATCAGTACGTGACCTCCACGCCGTCCGGTTTGGTCCAGGCGTTCAGGTTGGCGAGCAGCGTGTCCGCCATGCGCACGCGCCATTCCTCGCCTAGCCTGACCGTGCACAGGAAATTGTTCTTGGTGTAGACGATGTCGACCGGCACACCTGGAATGCCGTTCTCGGGTTCGGCGCGGAACGGGTTGAGCATCTGGCGCAGACGGGCCGCATCGGCGCTGCCGTTGAGCTTGACGCGCAGCGACTTGGCGCGGGCTTCGCGCGCAAGCTGCAGGTCATAGAGCTGCTCGGCGACGATGCGCATGCCGCCGGAATAGTCGTCATTGCTGACCTTGCCCTGCACGATGACGAGCTGGTCTTCGCGCAGCCGGTTGCGGTGCTTTTCAAAGAGTTCGTTGAAGACCGAGATTTCCACCTGCGCCGTGCCGTCGTCCAGCACGGCAAAGACCATCTTGCCGCGGCGGGTCATCATGACGCGCACGCTGGCCAGCACGCCGCACATCCATTGCAGGTCGCGCTGCGGCTCCACGCGGGCCAGCTGCATCGGCACGATGCGGCGCACTTCGTCGCGCCATGCATCGAACAGGTGGCCGCTGTAGTAATAGCCCAGCGCGGATTTTTCTTCGGTCAGTTTCTTGTGCAGATCCCACGGCGCGACCTTGGCCAGCTCGCCCGCGACCACGTCGCCGCTGTCGTCGCCAAAGAGCGAGGCCTGGTTGGCGCTGCGCGCGGCCTGCTCGGCCGCTTCCATGGCGGTGGGCACGGAGGCCAGCATGGCGGCGCGGTTTGGCTCGATGGTGTCGAACGCGCCGGCCTTGATCAGGGCCTCGATGGTGCGGCGGTTGACGGCCTGCTTGCTGACGCGGCGGCAGAAGTCGAACAGGTTCAGGAACGGGCCGCCTTCCTTGCGCGCACGCAGGATGTCCTCGACGGCGCCCTGCCCGGTGCCCTTGACCGCGCCCAGCCCGTAACGCATGGTGCGCGGCGGCTTGCCTTTTTCGGTGTGCTTGTCGGCGACGGGTTCGAACCGGTAGCCAGAATGGTTGACGTCGGGCGGCAACACCTCGACGCCGTTGTCCTGGGCGTCGCGGCAGAAGATCTGGACCTTGTCGGTGTCGTCCATGTCCGACGACATGGTGGCGGCCAGGAACTCGGTCGGGTGGTAGGCCTTCAGCCAGGCGGTCTGGTACGAGATCAGCGCGTACGCGGCCGAGTGCGACTTGTTGAAGCCGTAGCCCGCGAACTTCTCCATCAGGTCGAAGAGCTTGACCGCCAGATCCGGATCGTGGCCCTTTTCCTTGGCGCCCTGTTCGAACAGTTCGCGGTGCTTGGCCATTTCCTCGGGCTTTTTCTTGCCCATGGCCCGGCGCAGCAGGTCGGCGCCGCCCAGCGAATAGCCCCCGATGATCTGGGAGATCAGCATCACCTGTTCCTGGTAGACGATGACCCCGTAGGTGCTCTTGAGGGTGGCTTCCAGGTCCGGGTGGAAATAATCGACCGCGGCGCGCCCGTGCTTGCGGTTCACGAAGTCGTCCACCATGCCCGATTCCAGCGGCCCCGGACGATACAGGGCCAGCATGGCGATGATGTCTTCGAACGTATTGGGCCGCAGCTTCTTGAGCAGCTCTTTCATGCCGCGCGATTCAAGCTGGAACACCGCGGTGGTGTTCGCGTCGCACAGGATCTTGTAGGCCGCCGGATCGTCCAGGGACAGCGCCATGACGTCGAAGTCGCGCTTTTCGGCGTTGAACTGGCGCACGTAGCGCACGGCCCAGTCCAGGATGGTCAGGTTGCGCAGGCCCAGGAAGTCGAACTTCACCAGGCCGGCCGCCTCGACGTCGTCCTTGTCGAACTGCGAGACCGCGCTGTTTTCCTGGCCCGGCTGGCAATACAGCGGGCAGAAGTCGGTGAGCTTGCCGGGCGCGATCAGTACCCCGCCCGCGTGCATGCCGATGTTGCGGGTCAGGCCTTCGAGCGGCTTGGCCAGGTCGACCAGCGCGCGGACTTCTTCTTCCTGCTCGTAGCGGTCCTTGAAGGCGGGCTCGTCCTTGAGCGTGCGCTCCAGCGTCCACGGATCCATCGGATTGAACGGGATCAGCTTGGACAGGCCGTCGCAGAACATGTAGGGCATGTCCAGCACACGGCCGGCGTCGCGCACCACGGCCTTGGCGCCCAGCGTGCCGAACGTGGCGATCTGGCTGACGGCGGCGCGGCCGTATTTTTCCTTGACGTAGTCGATGACCCGTTCGCGGTTGTCCTGGCAGAAGTCGATATCGAAGTCGGGCATGGAGACCCGCTCGGGATTCAGGAAGCGCTCGAACAGCAGGTCATAGCGGATGGGGTCGAGGTCCGTGATGCCCAGCGCGTAGGCCACCAGCGAACCGGCGCCCGAGCCCCGGCCCGGGCCGACCGGCACGCCGTTGTTCTTGCCCCAGTTGATGAAGTCCTGAACGATCAGGAAGTAGCCGGGAAAGCCCATCTGGATGATGGTCTTGCACTCCCAGCGCAGCCGCTCGTAGTACTGCTCGCGCTTGGACTCGCGCTCGGCGACGTCCGGGAACAGGAACTCCATGCGCTTTTCGAGGCCCTCTTCGGAGAGCTGGACCAGATAATCGTCCAGCGTCACGCCGTCGGGGGTCGGGAAATTGGGCAGGCGCGGCTTGCCCAGCACCAGGCTCAGGTTGCAACGCTTGGCGATTTCGACCGTGTTGGCCAGCGCCGACGGCACGTCGGCGAACCGGCGCGCCATTTCCTCGGAGCTGAGCAGATACTGCTCTTTCGAGAACCGGCGCACGCGGCGCGGGTTGGCCAGGATTTCACCTTCGGCGATGCAGACGCGCGCCTCGTGCGCCTGGAATTCGAATTCGTCGAGGAACTGCACGGGATGGGTGGCGACCACCGGCAGCCCGGCTTCCGAGGCCAGCCGCATGGCGGCCTGGCAGTAGCCTTCGTCGCCGTCCATGCCGGCGCGCTGCAATTCGACGTAGTAGCTGCCCGGGAACATCAGCGCCCACTGGCGCGCCAGGGCCAGCGCCGACACGGCGTTGCCGGCCTCGAGCGCCTGCCCGACGTCACCGGCGCGCCCGCCGGACAGGGCGATGAGACCAGCCTGTCCTTGGAGCCATTCGCGGCGGATTTCGGCCCGGCCCTTGCCCTGGTTCGTCAGGAACGCCTTGGACAGCAGTTCGCACAGATTCAGGTAACCCTGGTGGTTGCGCACCAGCAACAGCACGCGGAAGGGCTTCGTCGGATCTTCGTCGTTGGAAATCCAGACGTCGCAGCCTGCGATGGGCTTGACCCCCGCGCCGCGTGCACCCTTATAGAATTTGATCAGTCCGAACAGGTTGGACAGATCGGTCAGGGCGACGGCGGGCTGGCCCAGCTTGGCCACGCGCTTGATGAGGTCGGGGATACGCACCGTACCGTCCACGACCGAGAACTCGGAGTGGACGCGCAGGTGAACAAATGGGGTCGGGGTCGTTACGGCTTCGGACATGGCGGAATTGTACCCAGCGGCCGACCGCCCTAGAACAATCCTTGCATCAGAATCCGCCAGTTGCATCCCGCCCTGACGGGATCCGCCCGGGAGGCTTGTGGGACAATACCGCCCATACCGCACTACCCCGTCGCACGACGAGACATACCTATGAAATGGTTAATACCTGGGATCTGGCTGGCCGCCATCCTGTTCGCGCACTTCCGAGGCCGCGTCAAACTGCCCCTGGGACGGCAATTCCTGGACCATTCGGTGCTGCTGGCGCCGATCAACGCGTTCATGGTGCTGACGTCCCGCGTGCCCACGACGCCGTACCTGACGACCAGCGAAATCGCTGAACTGAAAGTGCTGGACGACAACTGGGAGACGATCCGCGAAGAGGCCATGCAGATGGCCGAGCTTCGCCGGATCAAGGCGGCCGACACCCACAACGACATCGGTTTCAACTCGTTCTTCAAGTATGGCTGGAAGCGGTTCTACCTGAAGTGGTACGACGCCCGCCACCCGTCGGCCGAGGAACTCTGCCCCAAGACGGTCGCCATCCTGAAGGGCCTGCCCAAGGTCAAGGCCGCCATGTTTGCCGAGCTGCCGCCGGGCGGCCAGCTCAATCCGCACCGTGACCCGTTTGCCGGGTCGCTGCGCTATCACCTGGGACTGGTCACGCCCAACGACGACGGCTGCCACATCATCGTTGATGGCGAGCACTACAGCTGGCGCGATGGCGAAAGCGTGGTGTTCGACGAGACCTACGTCCACGAGGCCTACAACAAGACGGGCGAGAACCGGATCATTCTGTTCTGCGACGTCGAGCGTCCGCTGAAGTGGCGCTGGGCCGAGGCCTTCAACCGCTGGTTCGGCCGCAAAGTCATGTCGGCGGCCAGCTCGCCCAACGACGGCGGCGACCAGACGGGGGCCATCAACAAGCTGACGCACGCGCACTGGGTGATCGACCAGAGGCGCAAGGCGTTCAAGAAGTGGAACCGCACGGCGTACAAGGCCACGAAGTACGGGCTGATCGCGTTGGTGATCGTCGGGTTCCTGGCGCTGTAAAGACGCCGCAAAAAGAACGGGCCGCAAAGCGATTTGCGGCCCGTTTTGCATGCGGCGTCAGCTAGCGCTCAGCGTTGCAACGATTCCCAGCTTTTCATCAGCCGCTTGACCGACACCGGCATCGGCGTGCGCAGCTCCTGGGCGAAGAGCGCGACGCGCAATTCCTCGAGCAGCCACCGGAATTCGTCCAGGCGGGGATCGGCCGCGCCTTTCAGCGCCGCGCGGGCACGCTGGTATTGCGTGACGAGCGGCGCCATTTCCGACACCAGCTTTGCGTCCCGCGCCGGGTCGGCGCGCAGCTTGTCGATGCGCGCGACCGCCGCCTTCAGGTAGCGCGGAAAGTGCGACAACTGCGCGTACGGCGTATCGCGGATGAACCACTTGGGCATCAGCGCACCCAGTTGCTGCTGCAGATCCGCGTATGCGGCCGCGTGGGGCTTGGCCTGCGGCAGCTTGCGTTGAAGCGCCGCATATTCCGTCAGCACCGCGCCGGCCAGCCGCGCGACCTCCTGGGCCAGCAGACCCAACCGGCCCTTGCCCTCGGCGCGGCGGGCTTCGAACTGCTGCTCGTTCACCGGCCAGGGCTCGGCAAGACACGCCTGCCCCAGCGCGCAGTCGATGATCTGGTCGCGCAGCTCTTCCTGCGTGCCCAGCGTCATGTACAGCATGCTGATCTTGGTGAGGTCGGTAAGATTCTTTTCGAGGAACTTGACCTGCTCGCGCAGGCCCAGCCGGAAGAGTTTCAAGAGGCCCGCGCGGTGGTGCTTGCGCGCCTCGTCGGGATCGTCGAACACGTCCAGGTCACAATGCGCCCCTCGGTCCACCAGGGCCGGATAGCCGATGACGGACTGGCCGCGCCGCTTGATCTCCATGATCTCGGGCAAAGGCCCGAACGACCAGGAGGTCAGGTTTTCGTGCGCCAGCGCCTGCGCGACCTGCGTGTCGCTTGCCGCCAGTTGCTGGAAGGTGGCTTGAGCCTGCTTGCCGAATTCGGCGCGCAGTTGCGCCAGATTGCGGCCGGCGGCCAGCATGCGGCCGTGCTCGTCCACAACGCGGAAGTTCATGAACAGATGCGCCGGCAGGGTTTCCAGCTTGAAGTCCCCCACCGCCGGGCGGATCTGCACCTGGTCCCACATGTCGGCGATGATGGCATCCACCAGCCCCGTCTGCGGGTCGGCCAGGCGCTCGAACCAGCGGTCGTAGAAGCCCGCGGCGTAGTCGGGCAGCGGCACGCAGTGGCGGCGCAGCTTCTGCGGCAGCGACTTGAGCAGCAGATGCACCTTTTCCTTCAGCATGCCGGGCACCAGCCACTCGCAGCGCGCGGGATCGATCTGGTTCAGCGCGAACAGCGGCACCGACAGCGTGACGCCGTCGCGCGGCGAGCCGGGTTCGAAGTGATAGTCCAGCGCCATCGACACGCCCTGCCATTCCACCTTCTTGGGAAAGACATCGGTCGTGACGCCGGCCGCCTCGTGCCGCATCAGCTCGTCGCGCGTCAGCATCAGCTTGGCGGCGGCCGCCTTGTCCAGGCCGCTCACCCACTTTTCCAGCGATGCGGTCTGCGAAATGTCGGCGGGAAGCTGCCGGTCGTAGAACGCGTAGATCAGCTCGTCATCGACCAGGATGTCCGGCCGCCGCGTCTGGTGCTCAAGCTTTTCGATGCCGGCGATGAGCTTGCGGTTGTGCGCGACGAACGGCAGGCGCGTGTCGATCTCGCCGGGCACCAGCGCCTGGCGGATGAAGAGTTCGCGCGCATGGGTGGGATTCACGCGACCGTAGTGAATGCGACGGCCGGTGTAGATGGCCAGGCCGTAAAGCGTGGCCCGCTCGTTGGCCACGACCTGCCCGGCCTTCTTTTCCCAGCGCGGGTCCGACCAGTTCTTGCGGATCAGGTGCGCGCCGACCTTTTCCAGCCACACCGGGTCGATGCGCGCCACGCAGCGCGCGTACAGGCGCGTGGTCTCGACCAGTTCGGCCGCCATGATCCAGCGGCCGGCCTTCTTCACCAGGCGCGAGCCCGGATGGATGTGGAAGCGGATTTCGCGCGCGCCCTGGTAGCTGCCGCCTTCGTCGCTCTTGAAACCGATGTTGCCCAAAAGGCCCGACAACAGCGCCATGTGCAGCTGTTCGTACGTGGCTTCGGACTGATTGACGCGCCAGCCCTGCTCGCCCACCAGCGCCGACAGCTGTGTGTGCACGTCGTGCCACTCGCGCAGGCGGATGGGCGACAGGAAGTTCTGCCGCAACAGGCCCACCAGCTTGCGCTGCGATGCCTTGTGCTGCACCTGCTCGCCATACCAGCGCCACAGTTTCAGGAAAGAAATGAACTCGGACTTGTCGTCGCCGAACTTGGCGTGCGCGGCCTCGGCGGCCTCACGCTCCTGCATGGGGCGGTCGCGCGGATCCTGCACGGACAGCGCCGAGGCGATGATCAGCATTTCGGCCAGGCACTGGTGTTCTCGCGCGGCCAGGATCATCCGGCCGATGCGCGGGTCCACGGGCAGCTTGGCCAGTTCATCGCCGGTGCGGGTCAGGACAAAAGACGCGCCCGTGCGCCCGTCGTCCGTGTCGTCGTCGGACGCTGACGCCAGTTCAATGGCGCCCAGTTCCTGCAGCAGGTGGTAGCCGTCGGCCACCGCCCGCCCCGGCGGCGCCTCGACGAAGGGGAATTGTTCGATGTCGTCGAGCTTGAGCGACTTCATCCGCAGGATGACCGACGCCAGCGACGAGCGCAGCACTTCGGGATCGGTGAAGGCCGCGCGGTTGTTGAAATCCAACTCGTCGTAGAGCCGGATGCAGACGCCCGGCCCCACCCGGCCGCAACGGCCGGCGCGCTGGTTGGCCGAGGCGCGGCTGATGGGCTCGATGCGCAGCTGCTCGACCTTGTTGCGCCACGAATAGCGCTTGATGCGGGCCAGGCCGCTGTCGACCACGAAGCGGATGCCGGGCACCGTCAGCGAGGTTTCCGCCACGTTGGTGGCCAGCACGATGCGGCGCGCGTTGCCGCGCGGGCGGAAGATCTGTTCCTGCTCGGCCTGCGACAGGCGCGCGAACAGCGGCAGGACTTCGGTGCCGGCCGGGTGCCGCTTGCGCAGCGCTTCGGCCGATTCGCGGATCTCGCGTTCGCCGGGCAGGAACACCAGCACGTCGCCCGGACCATGCCGCGCGCATTCGTCGACGGCGTCGACGATGGCGTCGATCAGGTCGCGCTCTTCGTCGCCCGACATGCGCTCGCGGTCGCGCCCGGCCTTGTTGGGCGCCGGCGCGTTGTCGTCGGCGGCCGGCTCTTCGCGCACGGGCCGGTAGCGCACTTCCACGGGATACAGCCGCCCCGAGACTTCGATGACCGGCGCGGGCTTGTCTTCCGACGCGGCAAAGTGCCTGGCGAAGCGCTCGGCGTCGATGGTGGCCGACGTGATGATGAGCTTGAGGTCCGGACGCCGCGG
This sequence comes from Achromobacter sp. UBA2119, assembly GCF_002331005.1. Classification (NCBI taxonomy): domain Bacteria; kingdom Pseudomonadati; phylum Pseudomonadota; class Betaproteobacteria; order Burkholderiales; family Alcaligenaceae; genus Achromobacter; species Achromobacter sp. UBA2119. The sequence goes on from NZ_DCYD01000009.1 coordinate 24,853, forward strand.
CAAGAGCTGCTTGAGGTAGCCCAGCAGGAAGTCGATGTTCAGGCTGCGTTCGTGCGCTTCGTCGATGATGATCGTGTCGTAGCGGCGCAGCAGCGGATCGCGCTGCGACTCGGCCAGCAGGATGCCGTCCGTCATCAGCTTGATGGACGCGTTGGGCCCGGTGCGGTCGTTGAACCGCACCTGATAGCCGACGACTTCGCCCATGGGCGTGTTCAGTTCCTCGGCGATGCGCTTGGCCACCGAGGTCGCCGCCAGGCGGCGCGGCTGCGTGTGGCCGATCATCTTCTGACGGCCACGGCCCAGTTCCAGGCAGATCTTCGGAAGCTGCGTGGTCTTGCCCGAGCCGGTTTCGCCGCTGACGATCACGACCTGATGGCCGGCGATGGCGCGCGCGATCTCCTGCCGCCGTGCGCTGACGGGCAGGTCTTCGGGGTAGGTGACGGCCGGGATGGGCCGTTCGGGACGGGGCGCGGCGGAGCGGCCTTCGGGACGGGCCCGGGGCTCTTGCCGGGCGGCTTGCCGAGGGTCCGGCTGAGCACTTTGCCGGGCGTCTTCCGGGGTCTGCTCCCGGTCAGTGGCGCGCGGCGCCGGCTTCTTCGGCGCCCGCGGGCTGGAGGATTCAGGCATGTAGGATTTATCCGATTAGCCCGCCATTATAAATTTCTGGCGGACTTCGCGCGCGCGGCCCCTGGCTGCCCGCGCGCGGGGCTCCTACAGCAGCTTGCCGGGGTTCATGAGCTGATTGGGATCTAGCGCCCGCTTGATCATCAGCATCAGGTCCATTTCAACCGGCGACTTGTAGCGGCGCAGCTCGTCGCGCCGCAATTGGCCCACGCCGTGTTCGGCGCTGATGCTGCCGCCGCGCTGCGCCACCAGGTCGTGCACGCGGCGGTTCAGCGCCGCGGTCAGCCGGGCGTACTCGGCGGGCGCCACGTCCGGCGGCAGCAGCACGTTGTAGTGCAGGTTGCCGTCGCCGATGTGGCCAAAGTTGATGATGGGCAGTCCCGGAAAATCCGACACCAGCGCCAGATCCGCTTCCTCGACGAATGCGGCCAGGCGCGAGATGGGCAGCGCGATGTCGTGCTTGACCGCCTTGCCCGCGCGCACCTGCGCCTGCGAGATGCCTTCTCGCAGCCGCCACAGCGTCTGGACCTGCGTGTCGTTCATTGCGACGACGCAGTCCTGGATGACGCCGTCCTCCAGCGCCGCGCCGAGCGCCGCTTCCAGCAAAGCGGGCAGGCCGGCGGGCTCGGTGTCCGACAGTTCCAGAAGCGCGTGATAGGCATGGCGGGCGGCCAGCGGACTGGCCGCGCCGCTGACGTGCGCCACCACCAGATCCAGGCATTGCGCCGACATCATTTCGAACGCGGTCAGCCGTTCACCGCAGACGCCCTGCATGCGGCTCAATAACGCCACGATTTGCGCGGGCGTGTCCGCCCCCACCCACGCCGCCACGCGGCCCGCCGGCGCGGGGTACAGCTTGAGCACCGCGCCGGTGATGATGCCCAGCGTGCCCTCCGACCCGATGAAGAGACTCTTGAGGTCGTAGCCGGTGTTGTCCTTGCGCAGGCCGCGCAGGCCATTCCAGACGCGGCCGTCGGGCAGCACCACCTCCAACCCCAGCGCCAGGTCGCGCGTGTTGCCGTAGCGCAGCACCGCGGTGCCGCCGGCATTGGTGGCCAGATTGCCGCCGATGGTGCAGCTGCCCTCCGCGCCCAGACTCAGCGGGAAAAACCGCCCGACCTCGCGCGCGGCGGCCTGCACGTCGGCCAGCAGCACGCCGGCGTCCGCACACAGCGTGTTGTTGACCGGATCGACCTCGCGGATGCGTTTCATGCGGTTCAGGCTCAGGATCACCTGCGCGCCGCTGCCGTCGGGCGTGGCGCCCCCGCTCATACCGGTATTGCCGCCCTGCGGCACCACCGGCGTGCGCGTCTGATGGCACAGACGCATGACGGCCGACACCTCGGTGGCGTTGCGTGGCCGCACCACCACTGGCGTGCTGCCCTGCCACTTGCCCAGCCAGTCGCGCACGTAGGGCCCCTGCCCCTCGGCGTCCAGCACCAGCCCGTTGTCGCCGACCAGATGCGACAGCCGTTCGATCAGTTCGTGGTTGCGCATGGTGGCCTCAGGCGCCGTGCCAGTTCAGCCGGATGCGGCCGATCGCCATCGCCGCGGCAGCCTGTGTCGGCTCGACGACGGGCAGGCCCAGCTCGGCCTGCAGCCAGCCGCGATACGCCGCCATGCCGGCGCAGCCCAGCACCAGCACGTCGGCCTGATGCTCGTCGCGCAACCGCGCGCCCACGTGCAAAAGGCGCTCGCGGGTACGCGCCTCGTCCGACAGTTCGACCACACCCAGATCCAGCGGCAGCTCGGCCGCCACGCGGCCCGACAGGCCGATCGCGCCGAACATGCGTCCGTGGCGCGACAGCGATTGGCGCAGGATCGCAATCACACCGACGCGCTGGCCCAGCGTCAGCGCGGTCAGCATGCCGCATTCGCTGATGCCCAGCACGGGCTTGCGCGTGGCTTCGCGCACCGCGTGCAGGCCAGGATCGCTGAAGCAGGCGATGACGTAGCCTGCGGCGGCCGCGCCGTGCTCCGCATCGAGCTTGCGCACCAGCGCGGCGAGCGGCAACGTCACGCTTTCGACGTCGAGCTGCGTCTGGACGCCCGCCGGTCCTTCGGCCAGCGTCAGGCATTGGATGCGCGGACCGCCGGCCATGCGCAGCGGCTCCAGCGCCGCGTCGAATGCGTCCGTCACGGCTTGCGTGGAATTGGGATTGATCACAAACAGGGTCTGTTCCATTCGTCCGTCCTGGTCGTCCGTCCTGGTGGTGGCGGGGCCCGGGCCACGCTGGCGCGGGCGGGGGCAAGGTACGGCGCCAGTCTATCTGCGGGCGGCCTGAGCATGTATTGTCAATTTGTGCGCTGCCCTTAACCCTTTGTTATGCTCGTCGCGTCAATTCAGAACGGGTGCGCCATGCAACTGAATCTGCGGCAAATCGAAGTTTTCCGGGCGGTGATGACCACGGGTTCGATCAGCGGGGCGGCCAAGCTGCTGTTCGTGTCGCAGCCTGCGGTCAGCCGGTTGCTGTCGCACACGGAACAGCGGCTTGGCTTCGCGCTGTTCGAGCGCATCAAGGGCCGGCTGTATCCCACGCCCGAATCCCGGCAGCTCTTTCGCGAAGTGGAAACGGTCTATGCCGGCGTGCGGCGCGTGGAAGAACTGGCTTCGGAATTGTCCGAGCGCCGCAGCGGCATCCTGCATCTGGTGTCCAGCCCCAGCATCGGCCACATGCTCGTGCCCCTGACCATCTCCCGCTTTCGCGAAACGCACCCCGACGTCAAGGTGACCTTTCAGCCGCTGACGCAGCAGCCCCTGACGCAGATGCTGCTCGACAACCGCGCCGAACTGGGCGTGGTGATCCTGCCCGTGCAGCACCCGAATCTGCTGACCCAGCCGATCGGCCAGGCACGGCTGGTCTGCATCTGCCCGTACAACCATCCGCTTGCCCATCGCTCGCTGCTATCCATCGGCGACCTGTTGCCCTACCCACTGATTTCGTACGGCGGCGACACGCCGTTCGGCATGCTGGTCGAGCAGATGTACCACGAGGCCGGACAGGCCCGCCGGCTGGCGGTGGAAGTAAGTTCGCCGCAGAACGCGTGCTCGCTGGTGCAGGCCGGTGCGGGCATCGCCATCGTTGATGAATTCTCCGTCAAGAGCCGCACGCAAGGCGACTTTGTGGTGCGCCCGATCGACCAGGCAAAAATCCTGACGGCAAGCCTGGTGCAGTCGCGCTTCGAACCGCTGTCGCAGCTTGCGCAGGCCTTTGTCGACGTGCTGCGCCACACGCTTTGCGAACAGGGTTTCGAGCTGTCCGCAAACGTCCAGGCAAACCCTGCCAAGGGTAAACCTTGACTTAACTGGCTGTTATACCAAGGCAATAAAAAAGCAAGTGGAGTTCTAAAACTTCCGCTTTAGGATGACATCGAAACGTCGCTTCCGAATTCGGTTTTCACGCATCCTGACGGAGAAAAGATGGCAGCCTCCATCGACGCCAAAGGCGTCTTCACCATTTGCCCCACGCCCTTTGACGACGCCCTGCGGGTCGATGCCGACAGCATCCGCACGATGGTCGACTTCCTGCTTGAAACCGGCGTGACCGGGCTGGCCATCCTGGGCTTTCTGGGCGAGTTGCACAAGCTGTCCAACGACGAGCGCCGGCTGGTGCTGGACACCTTCGTCAAGCACACGAACGGCCGCGTGCCGGTGTGGGTTGGCGTGCGAGCCCATGGCATCGCCGGCGCCATCGAGCAGGCCCGCGAAGCGCAGGAGCTGGGCGCATCGGCCGTGTTCGCGGCGCCCCTGGACAACGCCACCGATGCCCTGCTGTTCGACTACTACAAGGCCGTGGCCGACGCCCTGAAGATTCCGGTCGTGATCCACGACTTTCCGGATTCCTTCGGCACCGAGATCCGCCCCGAGGTGGTGGCGCGACTGGGCCGCGAAGGCGGCGTGCACATGATCAAGATGGAAGAGCCGCCGGTGGGGCAGAAGATCAGCCGCATCCGCGAACTCGTGCCCGACGCCGACATGGCCATCTTCGGCGGCTTGGGCGGCGTGTACTTCCTGGAAGAGCTGCAGCGCGGCGCGGTCGGCACGATGACCGGCTTTGCGTTCCCGGAGATCCTGGTCGCCATCTACGAACGCTACGCCAGTGGCGACCACGCCGGGGCTGCCGCGATCTTCGATCGCTACTGCCCGCTGATCCGCTACGAGTTCCAGCCCAAGATCGGGCTGGCGTTGCGCAAGTACGTCTATCAGCGCCGCGGCGCCATCAAGAGCCACGCGCTGCGCGCGCCCGGGATGCGGATCGATCCGGTGACCGCCGCCGAACTGGAGGCGACCGTCGCGCGCGTCGGGCTGTCGCTGGGCGCCACCGGCCGCCAACCCGTGCAGGGTTGAAAGGAGCAAACGCATGGACCTCGGAATCAAGGGCAAGCACGCGCTGGTGTGCGCATCGAGCAAAGGCCTGGGCTACGCTTGCGCACTATCTCTGGCGCGCGAAGGCGTGAATCTGGTGATGGCCGCGCGAACCACGACCACGCTGGACGCCGCGGCGGACGCGATCCGACGCGAGACCGGCGCGGCGGTTGTCACGGTGGCGGCCGACGTCACCACCGAGGCCGGCAGGCAGGCGCTGCTGGCGGCCTGCCCCGAACCCGACATCCTGGTCACCAACGCGGGCGGGCCGAAGCCTGGGGACTTTCGCGAGTGGTCGCGCGAAGACTGGATTGCCGCGCTGGACGCCAACATGCTGACGCCCATTGCACTGATCCGCGCCACGGTGGACGGCATGATCGCGCGCCGCTTTGGCCGCATCGTCAACATCACGTCCGCCGCCGTGAAGATGCCGATCGACATCCTGGGCCTGTCCAACGGCGCGCGGGCCGGGCTGACCGGCTTTGTGGCGGGACTGGCGCGTCAGACGGTACGACATGGCGTCACGATCAACAACCTGCTGCCCGGCCCGTTCCTGACGGATCGCCTGCGCCAGACCGCCGAACGCGGTGCGCGCGACAGCGGCAAGACGGTGGACGACGTGCTGGCCGCCCGGCTGGCGGGCATTCCTGCCGGACGCTATGGCGACCCCGCCGAATTCGGCGACGCCTGCGCCTTCCTGTGCGGCGCGCGCGCCGGCTACATGACAGGCCAGAACCTGGTGCTGGACGGCGGCATCTATCCCGGAACGCTCTGACCCATTACTTGCGCGGAAACCCTTACCCATGACCGATACCGCAGCATTTGACCTGACGATCCGCAACGGCCGCATCAGCACCGCCACCGACACTTTCCACGCCGACATCGGCGTGCGCGACGGCGTGATCGTCGCACTGGGACAGGGCCTGCCGCCGGGCGCCCGGGACATCGACGCCGCGGGGCGGTGGGTGCTGCCGGGCGGCATCGACAGCCACTGCCACGTCGAGCAGCTGTCGGGCATGGGCATCATGTGCGCCGATGACTTCTACAGCGCGACCGTCTCGGCCGCATTCGGCGGCACCACCACCATCATTCCGTTCGCCGCCCAGCACCGCGGCAACGCGTTGCCGGAAGTGGTGGCCGACTACGCCCGCCGCGCCGAAGAGAAGGCGGTCATCGACTACGGCTTTCATCTGATCCTGTCCGACCCCACGGAACAGGCGCTCAAGCACGACCTGCCCGAACTCATCAAGAACGGCATCACGTCCTTCAAGGTGTTCATGACGTACGACCGCCTGAAGTTGGACGATTACCAGTTGCTGGACGTGCTGGAGGTCGCCGACCGTGAAGGCGCGCTGGTGATGGTGCATGCCGAAAACAACGACATGATCCGCTGGGTGGCCCGCCGCCTGGCCGAACGCGGCATGACGGCGCCGAAGTACCACGCCGTGGCGCACACGCCGCTGGCCGAAAGCGAGGCAACGAATCGTGCCGTGACGCTGGCCCGCATGATGGACGTGCCCATCCTGATCGTTCACGTCGCGGGGCTGGAAGCAGTGCGCGTAGTGCATTCGTCGCAAGCGCTGGGGCTGCCGATTCACGCTGAAAGCTGTCCGCAGTACCTATTCCTGACGGCCGATGACATCGACGCGCCCGGCCTGGAAGGCGCCAAGTTCTGCTGCAGCCCGCCCCCGCGCGATGCGGCCTCGCAGGAAGCCGTCTGGCAGGGCCTGATCGACGGCACCCTGCAGATCTATTCCTCCGACCACGCGCCCTACCGCTTCGACGCCAGCGGCAAGCTGCCCAAGGGCGACGCCACCACGTTCAAGGACGTGGCCAACGGCGTGCCGGGACTGGAAGTGCGCATGCCGCTGCTCTTCTCCGAAGGCGTGCTGGGCAGACGCATTTCGATTGAACGCTTCGTCGCGCTGACCGCCGCCAATCATGCCCGCACGTATGGCCTGTACCCGCAGAAGGGAACTATCGCGGTGGGCGCGGACGCCGACATCGCGATCTGGAATCCGGAACGGGAGGTCACGATCTCCGCGTCCATGCTGCACGACAACGTCGGCTACACGCCCTACGAGGGCCGAACGGTGCGCGGATGGCCCGAGGTGGTCATCAGCCGCGGCCGCATCGCTATTGAGAACGGCCAGCTGCATGTCGAGCGCGGCAGCGGCCGCTTCATCAAGCGCGGCACGCCCGAGCCCGTATTGCGCCAGCGCCTGACCGGCAATCCGAACGCGCTGGTGCGCAAGTATTTTTCGGCCGATAGCGCCGCCTGAGTCATTGCGAAAGGATCCCGGCATGAGCAAACGTCCCTTCGGCCTGGCGGTCGCGCAGATGGGTCCGGTGCAACCGCAGGAGACGCGCCGGCAGGCGGTGGCGCGCCTGCTCGCGATGATGCGCGAGGCGCATGGACGCGGCGCGCGCCTGGTGGTGTTTCCGGAATTGGCGCTGACCACCTTCTTTCCCCGTTACTGGATGACGGAAGAAGAAGCGATGGCGCGCTACTTCGAAAAGGAAATGCCCGGCCCCGAGACCCGCGTGCTGTTCGACACCGCGCGGGAGCTGGGCATCGGCTTTTACCTGGGCTACGCCGAGATCGCCTCGGACGGCCGGCGCTTCAATACCAGCATCCTGGTCGACGCCAACGCGCGCATCGTCGGGCGCTACCGCAAGATCCATCTTCCGGGCCACAGCGACCACAAGCCCGAGGCGCCGTTTCAGCACCTGGAAAAGAAGTTCTTTGAAGTCGGCAACGACGGCTTCAACGTTTGGGAAACGCTGGGCACGCGCATCGGCATGTGCCTGTGCAACGACCGCCGCTGGACGGAGACCTGGCGCGTGCTGGCGCTGCAGGGCGCCGAGATCGTGGCGCTGGGATACAACACGCCGTCATTGAACATCCACTGGAACGAACCGGTCCATTTGCGCATGTTCCACCACCTGCTCAGCCTGCAGGCGGCCGCGTACCAGAACGCGGTCTGGGTGGCCGCCGCAGGCAAGGCCGGCAACGAGGACGGCAGCCACCTGATCGCCGGATCGGCCATCGTCGCGCCCACGGGCGAGATCGTGGCGCAGGCGCAGGGGGAGGAGGACGAGGTGATTTTCTGCCAGGCCGATCTGGCGCTGGGAGACACCTTCAAGCAGCACATCTTCAACTTCGCCGCCCACCGGCGCCCGGAACACTACGGCTTGATACTCGAGCGCGTGGGGGCCGGTCCCGCCCTGGGCAAGACGCCTCTTCCCTAAAGGACCTGTCATGACCCGCCTTCTCCGCACCCTGACTTTTGCCGGCCGTTACGGCCTCACGCTGTGCCTGGCCGGCGCCAGCCTGGCCGCGGCCGCCCAGCCGCTGACGACCGGCGTGGACGCCACGTTTGCCCCCCACGCCATGCCCAAGCTAGGCGGCGGGTTGGACGGCTTCAACATCGAACTGGGCCAAGCCATCGCCAAGCAGCTGGGCACCACCATCAAGATCGAAGGCACCGAGTACGCCGCGCTGATCCCGGGCCTGAACGCCAAGAAATACGACTTCGTGCTGGCGCCCACCACGGCCACCGAGGAACGCGCCCGCGCCCTGCTGTTTTCCGAGGGGTACCTCAACACCGACTACACCTTCGTGATCGGCAAGAACGGCAAGGACATCAAGGGCCTGGATGATCTTAAGGGCAGGAAGCTGGCGGTCAACAAGGGGTCGGCCTACGAGAACTGGGCGCGCGACAACGCAGCCAAGTACGGCTTCACCTATGACGTGTACGCCTCCAACGCCGACGCGGTGCAGGCAGTGCAGGCCGGCCGCGCGGACGCCAACCTGGCGGGCAACACCGTGGCGGCCTGGGCCGCCAAGCAGAATCCGGCCGTGCGCACCAGCTACACGATCAAGACGGGCCTGGTCTGGGCGCTGGCGTTCCGGCTGGACGACAAGGCGGGCCGCGACCGCGTGTCCATGGCGCTCAAGTGCCTGAAGCAGGACGGCACGGTCTCCAAGCTGGCGCAGAAGTGGTTCGGCTTCACGCCCGCAGCCGGTTCGGCGGCGGCCACCGTGACGCCGGGTCAGGGCGTCCCGGATCTGCCGGGCTACGACGCCCAGCCGGTCGAGCTGCGCTGCAGCTGATTTTCCGACGCACCGCCCACGACTGGGTAAGGAGCCGCCACGCGGCCCCTGCCCGCGCATTGAGGAGCTTTAGATGGAAACGCCGATCCTGAAAATCGCCGGGCTGCACAAGTCCTATGGCGACAACGCGGTCCTCAAGGGAATCGACCTGGACGTGAGCCGCGGCGAGCTGGTCTTCATGATCGGCCCTTCCGGCTCGGGCAAGAGCAGCCTCCTGCGCTGCTGCAACCGGCTGGAGGAGCCGACCGCCGGCAGCATCCACGTCGACGGCGAGGAGATCACCGCCCCGTCGGCCGAGTTGAACCGCATCCGCCAGAACATCGGCATGGTGTTCCAGCACTTCAACCTGTACCGCCACATGTCCGTGCTGTCGAACATCACGCTGGCGCTGCGCAAGGTGCAGAAACTGGCGCGCGCCGAAGCCGACCGCCGCGGCTTGGAGGCGCTGGATCGTGTGGGACTGGCCGACAAGGCGAACGCCTATCCCGACCAGTTGTCCGGCGGCCAGCAGCAGCGAGTGGGGATCGCGCGGTCGCTGGCGCTGCGGCCCAAAGTGGTGCTGTTCGACGAGCCCACCAGCGCGCTGGATCCGGAGCTGGTGGGCAGCGTGCTGAACGTGATGCGAGAACTGAAGCGCGACGGCATGACGATGATGGTGGTCAGCCACGAAATGGGCTTTGCCCGCGCGGCGGCCGACCGGGTGGTGTTCATGGACGGCGGGGTGATCGTCGAGCAAGGCCCGCCGCAGGACGTCTTTGGCGCCCCCCGACAACCCCGCACCCAGGCCTTTCTGGCCAGCATGGCGGAACATGCCGCGTAAGGCGGTTTGAAGAGCGCTCCATGGATCTGAATGCCCTGCTGTTCTCGTTTTTCAACGCTGAGGTCGCCTGGCGCTACCTGCCCGACATCCTGGCCGGCATGTGGGTCACGCTGCAACTGGGCGTGGCGGTGGCCGCGACCGGCGTGGCGCTTGGCCTGGTGCTGGCCGTGGTGCGCGCGCTGCGTATCCGGCCGGTGAACTTCCTGATCATCTGCTTTGCCGACATCCTGCGCGCGCTGCCGCCGCTGGTGGTGATCATGGTGTTGTTCTTCGCATTCCCGTACATCAACCTGTCGATGTCGGCGTTCATGGCGTGTTGGCTGTCGCTGTCGCTGGTATTGGCCGCGTTCGCCGAGGAAATCTTCTGGGCAGGCATTCTGTCCGTGCCGCGCGGCCAGGCCGAGGCGGCGCGCTCCACCGGGCTGAACTGGCTGCAGAGCATGGTGTATGTCGTGATGCCGCAGGCGATGCGGTTGACGGTCGCGCCGCTGACCAACCGGGTCATCGCCATTACGAAGAGCACCGCGCTGGGTTCAGTCGTGGGTTTGAGCGAAGTGCTCAACAACGCCCAATCGGCCAGCAGCAACGCGGGCAACGCCACGCCGCTGACCTTGGCTGCGGTGGCGTGCCTGCTGATCTTTTTGCCGGTCGTGATTCTGGGGCGCTGGACCGAAACGCGCTTCAAGTGGAAACACTGACGGGAAGCACTGACCGGACGCATCTTTACAAATACATATCGGGCGGGAAGCAAGGCCGATCACACCCGCCCGGCACAACAAGGGAGCCTGGAACGGGCCCCAGGGGAACCGCATGGACGAAATCCTGCAGAATTTCTTCAATCTGAACATCTATGTCAGCGTCGCGCCGTACCTCTTGCAGGGGCTGGGGCGCACGCTGATGCTGTCGGCCATGGTGATCCCGGTGGGACTGGCCTCGGGACTGCTAATCGGCGTGCTGTCCGTCACGCTGAAAGCCCGCTGGTCGCGGGTGCTGCTGGCCATCTACATCGACTTCTTCCGCGCGTTGCCGCCGCTGGTGCTGCTGATCTTCATTTACTTCGGGGCGCCGTTCCTGGGCCTGGATCTGCCCAAGCTGCTGGCGGTGGCCGTGGGCTTCATGCTGAACAATTCGTCCTATTACGGCGAGGTCTTCCGTGCCGGGCTGGAAAGCGTGCCGCGCGGGCAGATCGAGGCGGCGCGCTCAACCGGCCTGTCCGCCTGGCAGACGATGTGGCACGTGCAGATTCCGCAGGCCACGCGCAACGTCATGCCGGATCTCATCAGCAACACGCTCGAAGTGGTCAAGCTGACCACACTGGCCAGCGCCGTGGCGCTGCCGGAACTGCTGCGGGTGGCGCGCGACGCCCAGTCGCTGGTCTACAACCCGTCGCCCATCGTGCTGGCGGCGCTGTTCTACCTGGCGCTGCTGTGGCCGGTGGTGCGGCTGCTCAGCCGGCTGGAACACCGGCAGCTTTCCCGGCATTGACCCTTTTAGCGCGGCGGCCAGCGCGGCGGCCAGTGCGGCGGCCAGCGCGGTGGCCCGACTCGCCCCTGGAACTTCCTGTGGGGCGCCCGCAACAATGCGTGCTGCGCACCGCGCGGACCGGGCCAGCGCGCGCCCTATAATTCCGCGTAGCGCCGCCCCCTGAGGGCGGCGCTCTCCGCACGGCCTGCCGGCCTGCGCCGTCCCGCGACCCATAGGATTGTTAAGCAACTCACACCATGCCCGACCTGGAACCAGACACCGTCTCCGCCCTTGAAGCCCCTGAATTCGCCGCCGCGCAGTTTGTGCGATGGTTCCGAGACGTGGCCCCCTACGTGCACGCGTTCCGAGGCAAGACCTTCGTGGTGGCGTTTGGCGGGGAACTCGTGCAGGCGGGCGCGTTGAACGCCCTGGTCCAGGATCTGTCCCTGCTGTCGTCGCTGGGCATCCGGCTGGTGCTGGTGCACGGCTCGCGGCCCCAGGTCAACGAGCAACTGCGCCTGAAGGGCTACACGCAGCAGTTCGACCGGGGCCTGTCCCCTACCGACGCCGCCGCGCTGGAATGCGCCAAGGAAGCCGCCGGCGAGATCCGCCTGGACATCGAAGCCGCTTTCAGCCAGGGGTTGCCCAACACGCCCATGTCGCACGCGCACATCCGCGTGATCTCCGGCAATTTCGTCACCGCGCGTCCCACGGGCGTGCTGGATGGCGTGGATTACAAGCACACCGGCCAGGTGCGCAAGATCGACATCGAAGCGCTGAAGTTCGCCATCGAGAAAGGCTCGTCGGTCGTGCTGCTGTCGCCGCTGGGGTTCTCGCCCACCGGCGACGCCTTCAATCTGGCGATGGAAGACCTGGCCACCAGCGTGGCCGTAGGCCTGCGCGCCGAAAAGCTGATCTTCCTGTCCAGCTCGCAGGGCGTGCTGAACGACGATGGCACGCTGGACACCGAACTGGCGCGCGTGGATGCTGACGCGCTGCTGGCGGGCGGCGAGCTGGACGAAGAGACCCATTCCTTCCTGCAGTACGCCTCGCTCGCGGTCAAGCGTGGCGTGGCCCGCGCCCACCTGCTGCCGTTCGAGCTGGACGGCAGCGTGCTGCTCGAGATCTTCACCCACGACGGCGTGGGCACCATGGTGGTCGAGGACACGCTGGATGACCTGCGCCCCGCCACCATCGACGACGTGGGCGCCATCCTCAGCCTCATCGAGCCGCTGGAAGCCGACGGCACGCTGGTGCCGCGTCCGCGCAGCGTGGTCGAGCGCGACGTCGAAAACTTCACTGTGCTGGAGCACGACGGCGTCATCTACGGCTGCGCGGCGCTGCATGACTTCCACGACGAGCAGATGGCCGAAATGGCCTGCCTGATCGTGCATCCCGAGTGGCAAGGCTCCGGCGAAGGCGAGATCCTGCTGCGCCACATGGAATCGCGCGCCCGCGCGCTGGGCGCCAAACGGCTGTTCGTGCTGACCACGCGTACCTCGCACTGGTTCATGAAGCGCGGTTTCGTGCAGGGCGGCATCACCGACCTGCCCCGCGAAAAGCAGAACAACTACAACCGCTCCCGCAACAGCCTGGTGTTCATCAAGAAGCTCTGACACCGGCCTGCGGCGAGATTCCGCGGTAAGCAAGAGGGGCTTGGCGCCCGACGCACGCCAAGCCCGCTAAAATGTGGCGTTATTCATTTTTCCGGCAGCGAACCATGGCCCGTATCGTCAACTGTGTGAAACTGAAACGTGAAGCCGAAGGGCTGGACTACCCGCCCTACCCCGGCGAAGTCGGCACCCGCATCTGGCAGAGCATTTCGAAGGAAGCGTGGGAAGACTGGAAAGGCGTGCAGACCCGCCTGGTGAACGAAAACCGCCTGAACCTGGCCGACGCCCGCGCACGCAAATACCTGCAGCAGCAGATGGAGCGTTTCCTGTTCGAAGACGGCAGCGTCGAAGCCGACGGCTACGTTCCTCCCTCGGCCTGATCCGCCCCCGCCGCGCCTTCGGGCATGCGGCACGGCAAAGCCCCTCGCACGCGAGGGGCTTTGTTTTTGCGGCGCGCCGATACGCACCGCCAGCGTGCAGGCGAAGGCCTTAAGATTCAAGGTTGCAGACCGTATTAAAGCTGTCATGAAAGAAGAATCGCGCCCGCCCCTCCACCCGGACCCGTCCCCTGTCATTGCGCGCGCGCTGGCGATCGAACCCGACCGCAAGACCGGCACGCTGCAGGATGTGCGGCATGTCGTGATCCTGATGCAGGAGAACCGGTCCTTCGACCATTACTTCGGCACGCTGCCCGGCGTGCGCGGATTCGCCGATCCGCATCCCGTGCCCACGCGCGCGGGCACGGTGCTGACGCAGACCGATGGCAACGCGCATTGCCGCCCCTACGATTTGCAGACAGAGGTCGCCAGCGACAAGCCGGTCGGCTACATCACGCCGCACACCTGGGACGATTCGCAGCGCGCCTGGAACGACGGCCGCATGGATCAGTGGCTGTCCGCCAAGAGCCGGCTGGGCATGGGCGCCTACCGCAGCGCCGACGTGCCGTTTCAGACCGCGCTGGCCAATGCCTTCACGTTGTGCGATGCCTATCACTGCTCGGTCCAGGCCGGCACCAACCCCAACCGGCTGTTCCTGTGGACCGGCACCAACGACCCGCAGGGCGCGGCCGGCGGCCCCGCGCTGGTCAACACCTACGACCGGCTGGGTCCGGCGGGTGAAGGCTATTCCTGGACCACATACCCCGAGCGTCTGCAGGACGCCGACGTGACCTGGTGCATCTACCAGGACATGGCGGACAACTACAACGACAATCCGCTCGCGGGCTTTCAGCAGTACCGACGGCAGCATGCGGGCAACATGGACAACGCCCCGCTGCGCGACCGCGCGCTGGCCACGCGCACGCTGGACGATCTGGCGCGCGACGTCGCGGACGGCACGCTGCCGGCCGTGTCGTGGATCATCGCGCCCACGGCGGATTCGGAACATCCCGAGGTCTCGTCACCTCGCCAGGGCGGCGCCTACACCGAGCGCGTGCTGGACATTCTGACGGCGCATCCCGACACATGGAGCCGTTGCGTCCTGTTCGTCACCTACGACGAAAACGATTGCTTCTTCGACCACGTGCCCCCGCCCGCCCCGCCGGCGCGCCACCCGGACGGCGAGTCGGGCGGCCTGTCCACCGTGGAACTGGATGGCGAATACCACGACGCGCGCCGTGGTCCCAGCGCGTCCACGGCCGACGATCCGGCCGGGTTGTACGGACGCGCCTTCGGCCTGGGCCCGCGCGTGCCGATGCTGGTGGTCTCGCCCTGGAGCCGCGGCGGCTGGGTCAATTCGCAGGTGTTCGACCACACGTCGGTCATCCGATTCCTGGAAACGCGCTTTGGCGTGGCCGAACCCAACATCAGCCCCTGGCGCCGCGCAGTGGCGGGCGACCTGACGACGGCCTTCGATTTTGCCGGCGACAGATGTTCGCATCACCCCGACAGCCACCGCCACGCGTGTCCCCTGCCCTACGTGCTGGAAGCCGTGGGCAAGATCACGGCCGACGGCCACCATTACCGCCTGACGCTGCGCAACCCGGGCGGCGCGGGCGCCGTGCTGCATGTCTACGACCGCCTTGCGCTGGCGCATCCGCCCCGGCGCTACACGGTGGGCGCGGGCGCGCGTCTGGATGACGGATGGAGGCTGGCCGCGGGTGGCGCGTACGATCTCTGGCTGTTGGGACCGGATGGCTTTCACCGGGCGTTCCGCGGCGATGCGCAGGATGCGGGCACGCTTGAAGCGCAGCTCGTGCCCGTGACCTCGGGCCTGCGCCTGCGGCTCGTGAACCACGGCGACATGCCGCAGCCGGTGAGGGTGGAGTCGCGCATGAACGATGGCTGGCGCGCGATGGCCCACGTGCCCGCGGGCGGCGCGGTCGAGCTCAAATACGCCGGCTGCGAGGGTTGGTACGACCTGGAAGTGGGTGCGCCGGCGATGCCGGCCTTTGGACGCCGGCTGGCGGGCCGCATCGACGCGGGCAAGCCGGGGGTGCCGGATCCCCGGCTGTGCCAGGGAGCGGCGCTGCCGCTGTGAAGCGGCAGCCGGTCTTTCTGTTTACTGCTCCGAGGTGTCCTCGGTTTCTTCTTCGCCGCGCGCCAGGCGCTCGGTGTTCTTCACGCCGGTGTGGCGCACGTCGGCGCCCTTGACCATGTAGATCACGCGTTCGGACATGTTCTTGGCATGATCGCCGATGCGCTCAAGCGCGCGGGCGATGAAGATCATGTCGATGGCGCGTGAGATCGTGCGGGGATCTTCGATCATGTACGTGATCAGGTGACGCAGCGCGCCCTTCCATTCCTTGTCGACTTCCTTGTCGCTGCGCACGACGGCGGCGGCCTGGATGGGGTCGAGGCGGGCAAACGCGTCCAGCGCCTGGTGCAGCATGTTGCGCACGTTGGCGGCCATGTGGCGCAGTTCGATCACCGGAATGTGGCGCAGTTCGCCTTCGTGGACGCGACGGGCGACGGTGGCGACCTTTTCGGCTTCGTCGCCGGAACGTTCCATGTCAGTCAGCATCTTGGACACGGCCATCAGCATGCGCAGATCGATGGCGGTGGGCTGGTGCCGGGCCAGGATGCGGCTGATGCTTTCGTCGATCTCGACTTCGTGGCGGTTGACTTCCTTTTCCCGCTCGCGAACCTTTTCAACCAGCGACATGTCGCCGCTGGCCAGCGCGTCGATCGCTTCCTGGATCATGGCTTCCACCACGCCGCCCATTTGCAAGAACTGCGAACGGACGCTTTCCAGATCGGCGTCGAACTGCTTGTTTGTATGCTCCGTCATCCGGGCTCCCTGCGTGGTTGATCTCATTGCATTGCCCCGAAAGTAGAGAGGTTACGAGATGGGCCTGCACAACCCGCAAGGTTATGACCCAAGTGTGACAGGATTATGAATGCGGGCCTCGCGCCCCGCAAGACGGAGCGGCGGGACCCGCATCACAACCGGACTCAGGCGCGGCGGTCCAGGCGGCGGATGCCGTTCTGGGTGGCCAGCAGCGCCACGTCGGCGCCGGACAGCGCGAACAGGCCGCAGGTCACGACGCCCGGCAGGTTGTTGACGATGGCCTCGAACGCGGGCGCGTCAGTGATGGAAAGACCCGACACGTCCAGGATGATGTTGCCGTTGTCGGTGACGAAGCCCTCGCGCAGGCGGGGCTGGCCGCCCAGCGCGGTCAGTGCGCGGGCCATGGATTCGCGCGCCATCGGGATGACCTCGAGCGGCAGCGGGAACTTGCCCATCGTTTGGACCAGCTTGGATTCGTCCGCGATGCAGATGAAGCGCTCGGCTACCGAGGCCACAATCTTCTCGCGCGTGAGCGCGCCGCCGCCGCCCTTGATCATGTGCAGATCGGCGTTGATCTCGTCGGCGCCGTCCACGTAGATGGGCATCGTGGACACGTCGTTCAGATCCAGCACTTTGAGGCCGTGGCCGGCCAGGCGCGCCGCGCTGCGCTCGGAGCTGGCGACCGTTCCGCCGATGCGGCCCTTGAATCGCGCCAGGCCATCGATGAACAGATCGGCGGTGGAACCGGTGCCCACGCCGATGATGACGTCAGGGCCGGCGACCTGTTCGACGAATTCCAGGGCCGCGTCGGCGGCTTGCTGCTTGAGTTCTTGCTGGGAGAGCATGGCGGTAGAAGTGCGGAAAAGTTGCTTGAGCCGGGAAATTTAGCACGCGGCGATGGCGGGCCAGGCGCGCGACAGGATGGCCTGCGTGTCGACGCCGGCGGCCAATTCGCCAAAGATGCCTGACGCTTCCTGCAGGCGGCTGCCGACGAAGGCCTGCGCCACCGCGCCGGGCGCGTGCTCGATGAGCAAGGCGGCCTGCCACAGGCGCGCCAGACCGGCGGCGATGCGACGCGCCTGGAATGGCGCCTGCTCGCCATCGGCCAGCAGCGCGCGCCAACGCGCCAGCGCCGCGTCGAACTCCCGGTGTTGGCCGGCGGCGCGGGCGAATTCCGCGTCCAGCGCCGGCAGCGCGTCAGGCTCGCGCTGCAGCGCCCGCAGCACGTCCAGCGCCATGACGTTGCCCGAACCTTCCCAGATGGAATTGACGGGCGTTTCCCGGTACAGGCGCGGCATCGGCCCTTCTTCGACGTAGCCGTTGCCGCCCCAGACCTCCATGCACTCGGCCACGGCGGCGACCGCGCGCTTGCAGACCCACAGCTTGGCGGCCGGCGTGCCGACACGCACCAGCGCGCGCGCGGCCGCGTCGCTGCGTTCGTCAACAGCCCGCGCCAGACGTAGCGCCAGCACCATGGCCGCTTCGCTTTCGAGCGCCAGGTCGGCCAGCACGTTGCGCATCAGCGGCTGTTCGATCAGCGGTTTGCCAAATGCCTGACGATGCCGCGCATGATGCGCCGATTGCGCCAGCGCCTGGCGCAGCAGCGCCGCGCTGCCCAGCACGCAATCGAGCCGCGTGGTGCCCGCCATTTCCAGCAGCACGGTCAGGCCGCGGCCGGGTTCGCCGACCATCACGCCCCAGGCGTCTTCGAATTCGACTTCCGAACTGGCGTTGCTCCAGTTGCCCAGTTTGTCCTTCAAGCGCCGCACGCGCACGGCATTGCGCGGGCCATCCGGTATCCAGCGGGGGACGAAAAAGCAGCTCAGCCCCTCATCGGTCTGCGCCAGCACCAGATGGGCGTCGGCCTGCGGCACCGAAAAGAACCATTTGTGTCCGACCAGCTGATAGGCGCTGCCGCGCCCTGGCGCGCCCAGCGGCGAGGCACGGGTGGTAACGGCGCGCAGGTCGGAGCCGCCTTGCTTTTCGGTCATGCCCATGCCGATCAGCGCGCTGCGCTTGGCGGTGAGCGGCGCATCGCTGCCATCGAAATCCCGGGCGTAGAGCGCAGGCAGCCACTGGCCCGCAAAGTCCACGACGCCGGCAGGCTCGCGTTGCAAGAGCGGAACGGCGGCAAAGGTCATGGTGGTCGGACAGAGCGTGCCGGCCTCGACCTGGCCCTGCATCAAGTAGGCGGCGGCACGCGCCACCTGCGCGCCCGGCGCGGGCTGCATCCACGCGCGGCTATGCAGGCCGCGCGCCATGATGCCGCTCATCAGCACGTTCCAGGCGGGGTGAAAGTCGATGCGGTCCACCCGATGGCCGGCCCGGTCGTAACTGACCAAACGTGGCGGACAGCGGTTGGCCTCGGCGCCCGCGGCCAGCGTCTGCGCGCGGCCCAGCCAGGCGCCATGCGCGGCGAGGTCGCCCGCCCACGCTTCGGCGCCCTCGCGGCGCACGGCCTCGCGCAGCGCCGGATCGGTGTCGTACAGGGAATAGTCTTCCAGGGGCGGCACCTGGTTGAACACGGTATGCGTCGCGAACGATGACATGGAGTCTCCCTGGTTCGAACGGCCGCGGCGGCGCGGGTTGCCCGCAGCCGCTACCCGGCCATGGGCGCGGTCAAGGGCCAGGGCCGCAGCGCTTCGACCTGCGCCGCCAGTTCCAGCAGCTGCGCCTCGGCGCCCAGCGGTCCCATCACCTGGATGCCGATGGGCAGCCCGTCCGCGGACATGCCAAACGGAATCGAGATAGCGGGCATGCCGGTCAGGTTCGCCAACGGCGCGAAGGGCGAATAGCCGATGACGCCCTTCTTGCCCAGACGGTAGGCCAGATAATCGGCGTTGTCCATGGCGTAGCGGCCGATGGGCGCGGGCGGCAACGCCAGCACCGGACTCAGGAACAGGTCATAGCCCTGGGCGCCATCCCGATGCAGGAAACGCCCGATGCGGCGGGTGATCTCGTGGCAGGTGTCGACGCAGGCCACATACTGCGCACCGGAGATCGCGCGGGCATATTCACGCGCGCCGAGCGTGGTGGGCTGCAGTTCGTCAGCGGCCAGGCGCCTGCCGCGCGCGGCCACGAAGCTGTCGATGGCGTTGGCGGCCGCGCTGGCGATCAGCGGCAGCATCGGCGACAGGACTTCCTCGGAGCCGACGGGCGGTGCCTCCTGCACCAATTCATGCCCCAGCGAGGCAAAGAACCGGGCCGCCTCGTCCAGCGTCGCGGCAACATCCGGATGAATGGCCTCGCCTTCGTACGTGGTGTTGATGAAGGCAATGCGCCGGCGCGGCGCCGCGCTCGGATCGGCGGCAACCCGGGCCACCACCCCGCGATAGGACGCCGCGGGCGGGACGGGTGCGGCATAGGGCGCACCCACGTCGGCGCCCGCGCTGATGTCCAGCGCCGCCGCGCAGTCGCGCACGGACAGGGTCATCATGTGTTCGGTGGCCAGGCCGCCCCAGCCTTCACCTTTAAGCGGACCGAGCGGCATGAGGCCGCGCGAGGGCTTCAGGCCCAGCACGCCGCAGCACGACGCGGGTATGCGGATCGATCCGCCGCCATCGCTGCCATGCGCGATGCGCACCATGCCGCTGGCGAGCGCCGCGCCGGCGCCGCCGCTGGAGCCGCCCGCGCTGTGGCCCTTTTTCCAGGGATTCTGCGTGGCGGGGCCATAGACGGGCGACTCCGTCGTGGGGCTCAGGCCCAGCTCGGCGCTGGTGGTGCGGCCGAACGGAATCAGCCCGGCGCGCCGGTAACGTTTGACGATGTCCCCATCGAGGTTCCACGTGACCTGGCCATACAGCACGGACCCCATCGCGCTGGGCAGGCCGATGGCCGCCGTGGCGAGGTCCTTGAGCAGGGTCGGCACGCCGAGGAACGGCCGATCGCGCAGCATGGCGAGGCGCTGTTCGGGCGTCAGCGACGCCAGTTCGTCGTCCAGCGCCTGGGCCAGCCGCAGCCCGGCTTCGGCCTGCACGCCGCAGGCGGCATTGATGGACGGATTGCGCACTGCGACGCGCTCGACCGCCTGCTGCATGGCAGTCAGCGCGGTGGTGGCGCCTTGGGCGATGTCGGCGCCTAGCGCCGTCGCGTCGAGAGAAGAGGAATCATGGCGTTCGGCGATGCTCATGCTGACGATGCTCCAGGTATCGACGGCGAAGTGCCGCATGCATGAGGATATCGGCAGTCAAGGCGGCCAACAAGCGCGCCCGGCGACGGGCGCGCCCCAGCTTGCCTGTTCAGACGGCGCCGGCCGACGGCGCGCGGGGTTCCTCGGCGTCGTCGTCCTCGGGATCGGCGGCGTCCGCCGACGCCCCGCCCAGCAGGCGCAGCGCATCGGCTTCCGGCAGCGCTTCAACGCCCTTCAGGTTGCGCAGCATGGCGCGGGTGCGCACCTCGGTCTGGCCGATCTTGTTGCTGGCGGTGTCCAGGGTCTTCTTGACGCTGGCCAGCGATTCGCCGAACTTGCCAAACTCGGTCTTGACGGCCCGCAGCACCTGCCACACCTCGGAGGAACGCTGTTCGATCGCCAGCGTCCGGAATCCCATCTGCAGGCTGTTCAGCAGCGCGGCCAGATTGCTCGGGCCCGCCACGTTGACGCGCAGGTCGTGCAGCTTGTCCAGCAGGCCGGGGCGGCGCAGCACCTCGGCATACAGGCTTTCCGTGGGCAGGAACATGATGGCGAAGTCGGTCGTGTGGGGCGGCGCGATGTACTTGCCGGCAATCAGCCGCGCCTGGACCTCGACCGCGCGGCCCAGTGCGGCCCCGGCCACCTTGACGCCCTCGGCGTCGGCCGCTTCCTGCGCGTCCATCAGGCGCTCGTATTCTTCCTTGGGGAACTTGGCGTCGATCGGAAGCCAGACCGGATCGCCGCCGTCGCCACGCCCCGGCAGCCGGATGGCAAATTCCACGGCCGCGTCGCTGCCCGGCACCGGCTTGACGTTGCTGGCGTACTGATCGGGCGTCATGTTGTCTTCGATCAGGCGCGCCAGTTGCACTTCGCCCCACGTGCCGCGGGACTTCACGTTGGTCAGCACGCGCTTCAGGTCGCCCACCCCGGCGGCCAGCGCCTGCATTTCACCCAGCCCCTTGTGCACGGCTTCCAGGCGGTCGGACACCAGCTTGAAGGACTCGCCCAGCCGCTGCTCCAGCGTGGCATGCAGCTTCTCGTCCACGGTGCGGCGCATTTCGTCGAGCTTGGCGCTGTTGTCCGACTGCAGGGATTGCAGGCGCTGATCCACCGTGGCGCGCACTTCCATCAGGCGCCGTTCGTTGATCTGGATGAGGCCCTGCAATTGTTCCGAGAAGCCGGCGGCAAAGCGCGACAGCGATTCGGCGGATTCGGCCCGGGCGGCCTGCGCATCGCGCGACAGGCCGGCACGCAGATCCCCGTGCGACTGCGCCAGTTCCTGCCGCAGCGCGCGTGTGGATTCGGAAAACTCGCTGCGCAGGCCGCGCTGGCCTTCGGCGATGTCGGCGCGCAGCGCGCGCTCGGTGCGCTCCAGTCCTTCCAGCAGGGCGTCCAGTCGGGGATCGGTGGCGGACGGGCGCAGCCAGGCCAGCACGGCGGCCACGAAGGCCAGCACGGCGCCGCCGGCGGCGACCCAAAGCAGAATATCGTTCAAGAAAGGCGTCTCCAAAGCGCGAATTGTAGGTCCCATTCCGCCCCCCTTTCCAGCCTGCTCAGCCAGCGTGAAGGCGCGGCGGGAGCAAGAGGATTAAACTGGCGGCCATCTGCATGGATACCCCTCGCTTCTTTGAACTCCGCCGACCGCTCCGCCTGCACGCCTGCCGTCTCATTCCAGTCCGTGTTCGGACCGCTGAACCTGGATTCGGCAACGCCGCTTGCCACGGGCGGAGACCGGCACATTTTCCAGCACCCGCACTCGCCCGCCCTGCTCGTCAAGGTCATGGACATGCGCGCGCGGGCGATCTACCTGGAAGCGCGGCCGTTCAAGCGCTGGTACAAGCAATATCAGCGCGAAAGCGCCTACCGCGTGTACCTGAACGAGATCTCGGAATACGTCACCACCACGACGCGCCCGTCCGGCGTGTGGCAGGTGCCCATGGCGCGCATCGTCGGGGTGGCGCAGACCTCGCTGGGCCTGGGGCTGGTGGTCGAAAAGATCACCGACGAAGCCGGCAACATGGCGCCGACCGTGACCGATCTGGCCATGAAAGGCCTGCTCGACGATGCGCTGAAAGCGCAGCTCGATGCGTTCTTCGATGATCTGGCCGATGCGCACGTCGTGGTGCACGACATGTCGACCAGCAACATCGCCGTGGGCCTGAACGCCGACGGCAAGAAGGGGCTGTACCTGATCGACGGCTTCGGCGTGCTGCCGCTGATCCCGTTGTATGCGTGGAGCAAGCGCCTGAACCGCCGCCGCCTGCAGCGCAAGTACGCCGAACTGCGCGAATCGCTGGCCCGGCGCATGCGCGAAGCCGGCGTCTAGCCGCCGGCCGGCGCCTCGGGCAGCACGATGCCCTGCCGGTCCACCCACACGTAATCCTGTCCCGCGCGCTGCCCGCGCCGCAGCGGGTTACGCGTGCAGAACGCGGCGTAGGCCGGGTCCACGAAACGGTAGCTCAGGTGTTCGTCGCGCCCCGCCGGAATGCCCAGCCGCGTGGTGCAGATGAGATACGGCGGCGACTCGCCCACGTCTTCCACGTACAGGGCCTCGGGATCGAAACGGCGGGCGTCCCATTCAGGCACTTTCAGGCCCAGCGACCGGCACAGCAGCGTCTGGCCCGCGCAAAGCGCGCCCAGCGCCCGGGGCCGGCCTTGCGCATCGGGGTTCAGTTCGCGCATCCGTTCAAGCGACTCGGGGCCGGACAGCGCGTCGGTCCACGGATAAGCCGATTTGATCAGCACCGCATTGCCGGGGCCGCCCGCGCTGAAGTTCAGCGAATCGCCCCCGCGGGCGTAGTACATGTAGATGGTGCCGCCGTCCATGAACAGGGCGCGGCGCTTGTGGGTGTACCCCAGCGAGGCATGGCTGCCCCGCTCTTCCAGGTAGTAGGCCTCGGTCTCGATGATGCGGGCCGACAGCCACAGGCCGCCGACCCGGTGGCGGATCACCTTGCCGGGCAACTCGCGCGCCAGCTGAGCCGCGTCGCGGTCGAAGAAGGCGTCCGGCAAGGCCTGCCCGGCCCCGCCGCGGGCCTCAGGCGAATCGTTCGCCGTAGCGCTTTTCACTGAAACCAACACTCACCTCGCCATCCGGCGTGACGGTGACCGGACGGCGCACCAGGGCCGGGTACTCGGCGATCAGCTTGGTCCACTGGGCGTCGGTATGGGCGGTCTTGCGGTCCTCGGGCAGGTTGCGCCAGGTCATCGAGGCGCGGTTGACCAGCTTTTCCCAGCCGCCGACCTGCTCGGCCCAGGACTTGAGCGTGGCGGCCGGCACCGGATCGTCGCGGTAATCGACGAAGGCGTGGTCGACGCCATGCTCGGTCAGCCAGTCACGCGCCTTTACGCAGGTGCTGCACTTGGTCAGGCCATACAGGGTGGTTTGCGTCATTTGGATTCGGACTCCTTGCGCCATTGCATGCGGTTGGCGAGGATCACGCACGTGCCCACCGCCAGGATGAACAGGGTGGCCAGCGCGTTGATCTCGGGCTTGAGGCCCAGCCGCACCCGGGAGAAGACCTCCATGGGCAGCGTGCTGGAGCCGGGGCCGGACAGGAACGACGCGATGACGACGTCGTCCAGCGACAGCGTGAAGGACAGCAGCCAGGCCGACGCCAGCGCGGGCGCAATCAGCGGCAGCGTGATCTTGAAGAACACGGTGATCGGCGTGGCGCCCAGGTCCAGCGCGGCTTCTTCCAGCGAGCGGTCCAGGTCGCGGATGCGGGTCTGGATGACGACAGCCACGAACGCCATGCACAGCGTCACGTGCCCCACCCAGATCGTGAACATGCCGTTCTGCTCGGGCCAGCCCAGCGCACCGCGCACCTCGACGAACATCAGCAGCAGCGAGATGCCCAGCACAACTTCGGGAATCACCAGCGGCGCGCTCAGCATGCCGACATACAGCGCAAAGCCGCGGAACCGGCCCATGCGTCCCAGCACATAGCCCGCCCAGGTGCCGATGACGACGGCCGCGGTGGCCGTCAGCACGGCAATGCGGAACGACAGCCAGGCGGCGCGCAACAGCGCGTCGTCATTGACCAGCGAGTGATACCAGCGGAACGAAAACCCGGTCCACGACGTGACCGAGGGCGACTCGTTGAACGAAAACACCATCAGGCTGAGGATGGGCACGTACAGAAAGAAGTAGCCCAGCCCCAGCACCACGGCGCGCAGCGTCTTGTTCGGACCGTTCATTTGCGGTCTCCGCCCTGCTGCTTGACCTGGCTGTACTGGAAGTACACCAACGGCACGAGCAGCAGCAACACCATCACGCACGTCACGGCCGACGCCATCGGCCAGTCGGCGTTGTTGAAGAATTCATTCCACATCACGCGGCCTATCATCAGCGTGTTCGCGCCGCCCAGCATTTCGGGGATCACGTATTCACCGACGGCCGGAATGAACACGAGCATCGCGCCCGCGATCACGCCCTGGCGCGACATCGGCACCGTGATCTGCCAGAACGCCTGCCACGGCCGGGCGCCCAGGTCATAGGCGGCTTCGAGCAGGCGCAGGTCCATCTTCACCAGCGTCGCGTACAGCGGCAGGATGAAGAACGGCAGGTAGGCATAGACCATGCCGATGTACACGGCCAGGTCGGTGCGGTAGATCTCGAGCGGACTGGAGATCAGGCCCAGACCCTGCAGCAGGTTGTTGAGCAGCCCGTCGTTGCGCAGGATGCCCACCCAGGCATAGACGCGCAACAGCAGCGATGTCCAGAACGGCAGGATCACCGCCAGCAGCAGCAGGTTGCGCACGCGCGCCGACGACCGGGCGATGTAGTACGCAATGGGGTAACCCATCAGCACGCAGACGAGCGTGGTGATGCCGGCGATCTTCACCGAGCTGAGGTACGTGCGGAAATACTGGTTTTCCGTGAACAGCAGGATGTAGCCGCGCAGGTGCAGGCTGAACTGGATCGCCTCGTCCTGAAACTGCGCCAGCGATGTGTACGGCGGAATGCCGAACTTCATTTCGGCAAAGCTGATCTTCAGCACCAGGAGGAACGGCAGCAGCAGAAACAGCACCAGCCAGGCGAACGGCGGCACCACCGCCAGGGCCCTGCCCGACGGGAGCCACTCGCGGGGCGAAAAGCGGATCATGACGCAAGCACCGTTGCGCTGTCGGCGTCCCAGCTCACGAAGATTTCTTCGTCGATGCCCGGCGCGTCCATCTGGGCCAACAGGCGGCTGGGCACGCTGGCCTCGACCGTCTTGCCGGAGTCCAGGCGGATCTGATACAGGGCGTAGCTGCCCATCCAGGCCATGTGGCTGACCATGCCGTGGGCCCAGTTGTATTCGCCGTCCGGTTGTTCACGCGAGACCAGCAGGCGCTCGGGCCGGATGGAGACGTGCACTTCCATGCCCAGGGGTTCGCTGACCCCGTGGTTCACGAAGAGCGGACGGGTCAGTTCGTCGCATTCAATGGCCACATGATCGGGCTCGTCGACGACGATGGTGCCCGTGAACATGTTGGTCGACCCGATGAAGCTGGCGACAAAGCGCGAGTTCGGGAAGGCATACACGTCCTGCGGCGTGCCGCACTGGACGATCTGGCCTTCGGTCATGACGGCCAGGCGGTGCGCCATGGTCATGGCCTCTTCCTGGTCGTGGGTGACCATGATGCAGGTCACGCCGACCTGTTCCAGGATCTTCACGAGTTCGATCTGCGTCTTCTGGCGGATCTGCTTGTCCAGCGCCGACATGGGTTCATCAAGCAAAAGCAGCTTGGGACGCTTGACCAGGCTGCGCGCCAGCGCCACGCGCTGCTGCTGCCCGCCCGAAAGCTGGTTGGGCTTGCGGCGCGAATAGCCCGCCATCTGCACCAGGTCCAGCGCCTCGAACACGCGATCATGGATTTCGGCGCGGTCCACGCCTTCCTGCTTCAGGCCGAAGGCCACGTTGGCCTCGACCGTCATGTGCGGGAACAGCGCGTACGACTGGAACATCATGTTCACGGGCCGGCGGTACGGCGGCACGCTGGTGATGTCCTCGCCGTCCAGCAGGATCTGGCCCGAGGTCACTTCCTCGAAGCCCGCCAGCATGCGCAGCAAGGTGGACTTGCCGCTGCCCGAGCTGCCCAGCAGCGCGAAGATTTCGTTTCGCTTGACGGACAGGTTGACCGAACGCACGGCCACCACATCGCCAAAGATCTTTACCACATCGGAGACCCGGACGAACTCGTCCGGGTCCGCCGCGTGCTGCGCCGAGTAACGGCTATCGTTCATGATGACTAATTTCCCAACTTCAGCTCGGACCACAACTTGTTCTGCAGCCGTGAAATGTTCAAGGGCAACGCCTTGATCACGTACAGGGTCTTGGAGACCTCGGCGGGCGGGTAGATCATGGGATTTTCAGCCACATCCTTGTTCACGAACTGCCGCGCTTCCTTGTTGGCGTTCGGGTAGAACATGGTGTTGGTGATGGCTGCGTGGACCTTCGGCGTTTCGATGTAGTTGATGAACGCGTGGGCCTCTTCGGGATGTGGCGCATCCTTGGGGATGACCATCAGGTCGAACCACGCCGGCGCGCCGCCCTTCGGAATGAAGTAGTTCACTCCATAAGGCTTCTTGGCGTCCTGCGCGCGCTTGCGCGCAATCATGACGTCGCCGGAGAAACCGTAGACCATGCACAGGTCGCCCACGGCCAGTTCGTCGATGTAGCCCGACGAGCTGAACTGGCGGATGTACGGACGGATCTTCTTCAGCACTTCCATCGCGGCCTGGTAGTCGGCGCTGTTGGTGCTGTTGGGGTCCTTGCCCAGGTACTTGAGCACGGCCGGGAACACCTGCGCGGCTTCGTCCAGCATGGAGATGCCGCATTCCTTCAGCTTGGCGGCGTTCTCGGGCTTGAAGATCATGTCCCAGCTGGCCAAGTCCACGTCGTCGCCCATGATCTGCTTGACCTTGGTGACGTTGTAGCCCAGGCCATTGGTGCCGTAGCCCCACGGAATGGCGTGTTCGTTGCCGGGATCCACCGTGGCGACCAGCGCCATGACTTCGGGATCCAGGTACTTCCAGTTGGGGATCTTGGACTTGTCCAGCTTCTGGAACAGGCCGGCTTCGATCTGGCGCGAGGCGTAATGGGTGGACGGGACAACGACGTCGTAACCCGACTTGCCGGCCAGCAGCTTGGCCTGCAATGCGTCGTTGCTGTCGTAGACGTCATAGCGGACCTTGATGCCGGTTTCCTTTTCAAAACCCGGGATCGTGTCCGGGGCCGTGTATTCGGCCCAGTTGTAGACGTTGACGACCTTGTTCTGCGCCATCGCAGCCGACGTGGCCGCCGCGACCAGCACCGCCCCGAGCGCCCAGCGCATTCCCGCCTTCAGTTCCATTATGTCCAGCCCCCTTGCTCTATGCCGTTTATGACAGGAGTACCAAAAGGCGAAATGATAAAGCCATTTTGCGATGACCTGCCCAACTTTGGGGGGTAATTGGCGCAATTGCTGCCTTGGCGGCCCGCGGCGGGCGGGCCAGCGGTCAGGGCTGGATTCCGATGCCCCAGGCCGTCCAGTAACTGTCGCGCAGGCGCATCCAGAAACGGTCGCCGGCCTCGCCGGCCACCTTGCGCAACGACCGGCGCAAGCGGTCGAGATTGGCCTGGCGCTGCCGCTCCGACAACCCGCCCTGCGTGCCGCGGTCGAAGTCGATGAGCCAGACCCGGCCGTCGTTGCCAATCAGGATGTTGAAGGCGTTCAGATCGGCATGCCAGACGCCTGCCCGGTGCATGCGCACGATGGCATCGGCCACCGGCTGCCACAGGGGCTCGGAAAGCGCCTGCGCCAGGGGCCGCACGCCGGGAATGCGCTCGACCACGATGGCGGCGCGGTAGATCGGACCCTGGCGCCAGTAGGCGGCCGCCAGCGGCGCCGGCACCGGCAGCCCTTGCGCGCGCAGGGCGGCCAGCAGCCGGTATTCGCGAAAGCTGCGCGTGCGCGACTCGCCGTTCCACAGATACGCGTCGCGGCTGATGCGGGCGATCATGCCGCCGCGGCGGTAGCGCCGCAGCACACCCTGCCAGCCCCGCCCCTCCACGAACCACGCGGCCTGGCGTCCCCCGGCGTCCACCGGCCGCGCCCGGTCGCCATAGTGACCGGGGTTGAAGACTTCGGGGCCCGCGTCGGCAAGGCGCCGGGCATCGCTGAGCATGGCGCCGGCCAGCGGGCCATCCCAGGTGGTGCGCCGCGCGCCGGATTGATCGTCAGCCTTCACGGTTGCGCATCCAGTCGGCCACGCCGTAGAACGATTCGAGCAGACGCTCGACCAGGACGGGATCGATGCCCTCGTCTTCCATTGCGCGGCCGATACAGGTCACCCATTGGTCGCGCTCGACCTCGCCGATGGAGAACGGCAGATGACGCGCCCGCAGGCGGGGATGGCCGAAGCGTTCGATGTAGTGGTCCGGACCGCCGAAATAGCCGCAGAGGAACCAGAAGAGCTTGTCGCGCGCCTCGTCCAGGCTGGGGCCGTGGGCGGCGCGCAGTTCCTTGAGGTCGGGCTCCATGTCCATCAGGTCATAGAAGCGGTCGACGAGGGCGCGCACGCCGGCTTCGCCGCCAAGAAGGTCAAACATGGTGCGGGAGTTTTCCACGGGTTCTGTAATGGTGTGGACGCGGGACGTCATCAGGTTTCTCGAAGGGTGACGAGCGGCGGCGTGCGCAGGACGCCGCGCAGGGCAAGCGCGCCGCCCGCCCAGGCGCCCAGCATGCCGGTGCCGATGCCGGCCAGCCACGGCCAGAGGCTGAGGGTAATGGTGAAGTCGAACACCTGGGTTGATAAAGCCCAAGCGATCGCGGTCGCGCCGGCCGCCGCAAGAAGGCCTGCCAACCCGCCCACGGCCCACAGCTCGATGCGCTGCGAACGGGCAAGCTGACGGCGCGTGGCGCCCAGCGCGCGTAGCACCGCCGCCTCGCGCATGCGCTCGTCGCGCGTGGCGGTCAGCGCCGCGGACAGCACCAGCACGCCGGCGGCCAGGGTGAACAGGAACAGCAGCTGCACGGCGCGGCCCACTTCATTCAGCACGGACTGCAACTGCTGCAGGATGGCGCCCACGTCGAACACCGTCAGGTTCGGAAACTCCCGCACCAGGGCGGGCAACACCGCCGCCTTTTCGGGCGGCAGGTAGAAGGACGTGATCCAGCTCTGGGGCATGTCGGCCAGTGCGGCGGGGGTCAGGATGGCGAAAAAATTGACGCGCATCGTATCCCAATCCACCCGGCGGATGCTCGACACCGCCACCTCGACCTGCTGGCCGGCCACGTCGAACGTCATCTTGTCGCCCAGCCCGATGCGCAGCGACTGCGCCAGCCCGGCCTCCAGCGAGACCTCCGCGGAACCCGGCGTCAGCCAGCGGCCCTGCTCGATCCGGTTGGACGACGGCATCTCGTCGCCATAGGACAGGTTGAATTCGCGGTCCACCAGGCGCTTGGCGCGCGGCTCTTCATAATCGTCCGGTCCCACCGGCTTGCCGTTGACGGCAATCAGCCGCCCCCGGACCATCGGCGACAGCGTGATGCGGCCCAGGCCTTCGCGCGTCAACGCGTCGGTCACGGCCTGGCGCTGGTCCGGCTGCACGTTGATCAGAAAGCGGTTGGGCGCGTCCGGCGGCATCGTGCGCTGCCAGCCCTGGATCAGATCGGTGCGCGTCATCGTCAACAGCAGCAGCGCCATCAAGCCGACCGCCAGCGCGCAGACCTGGGTGATCGTGGCCGCCCGGCGGCGCACCACGCCCGCCAGCGCAAAGCGCAGCGCGGGCAGGCCGGCGGCCAGCCGGCGCACGCGCGCCAGGCCCAGGATGCACAGCCAGGCGACCAGCGCGAACACGCCAAAGGCGCCCAGAAAGCCGCCCGCCACCACGCCGCCCAGCTTGGCATCGCCCGCGAACCACCAGATCAGCAGCGCAAAACCCGCCGCGCCCAGCACGTAGCCGAACGCGCTGCGCGCGCTGATCGTGTCCGCATCACGCCGCAGGACGCGGGCGGGCGGCACGTGGCGCAATTGCGCCAGCGCGGGCAGCGCGAATCCCAGAAGCAGCAGCAATCCGGTCAGGACGCCCTGCAAGGCCGGAATGGCAGACGGGGCCGGCAAGGTCGTGTCGATCAGCGAGCCCAGCAGCATGACGAGCACCTGGTGCACACCAAACCCCAGCAGGCAGCCGGCGGCGGACGAGAACAGCCCGACCAGCGTGAATTCCAGCGTCAGCATGCGCGCGACCTGCGATTGCACGGCGCCCAGGCAGCGCATGACCGCGATGCCATCACGATGCCGCGTCATGTAACGTCCCGCCGCCAGCGCCACGGCCACGGCCGAGATCAGCACGGCCAGCAGCGCGACCAGCGACAGAAAACGCTGCGCGCGGTCCAGCGTGCGGCGCACTTCCGGGCGGCCCGATTCCAGAGTGGCGATCTTCTGGCCGCGCTTCAGATTCTGGTTCAGCCAGGCGGAATATCCAGCCACGGCGTCGGGCTGGCCGGCGACCAGCATGGCATAGCCGATGCGGCTGCCCGGCGCGATGAGGCCGGTGGCCGGCAGGTCGTTGGCGCGCAGCAGCACGCGCGGCGCGACGTTGACGAACTGCATGCCCTTGTCCGGCTCATACGTGATGACGCGGTCGATGCGCATGTGGGCGTCGCCCACGTTCAGCGTGTCGCCCACCTTCAGGTTCAAGAGCGCCAGCAACTGCGCGTCGACCCACACCGCGCCTTCGGGCGGGATGTCGCGTGTGGGCGCGTCGGGCGCGAACGGCGCCTCGGCCACCCGCAAGGCCCCGCGCAGCGGATATCCGGGCTCCACCGCTTTCAGCGCCGCGAGTTGCGCGCCGTCCCCGGCGCCCACCATGGAAGGAAACTGCCACGTGCCGGAAACGGTCAGCCCGCGCTCGCGCGCCTGATCCTTGAAGGCGGCGGGCACGGGTTCGTCGGCGTCCAGCACCAGATCAGCGCCCAGCATCTGGCCGGCGTCGCGTTCCAGCGCGCGGCCCACCCGGTCGGCCAGAAAGCCCACGCTGGTGACGGCGGCCACCGCCACGACCAGCGCCAGGACCAGCAAACGGAGCTCGCCGGCTCGCGCATCGCGCATCATCATCCGGGCGCCCAGGCGCAAGGTTGACCAGAAACCAGGGCGCCTGGCCTGTGACATATCAGGGAAATCCATCATTCGTCCATGTTAACTAAGCGCCTGTAGGGCGTCCGAATCCCGATATCATCCCGGGGCGGGAGGCAAAGCCGCCCATAAAGATAACCAATTCCGGAGAAGACAATGCGTAAAACCTGGCTTGCGGCCACGATTCTGGCCGCCTGCGCGGCCGCCACCTCGCTGCCCTCGGCAGCGCAGACCACCCTGAAGATGGCCTACGCCCTGTCGACGTCGTCGCACTACGGCGCCGGCGCCGACGCGATGGCCAAATCCATCGAAGGCTCCACCAACGGCAAGTTCAAGGTCCAGCAGTTTGCCAATAGCGCGCTGGGCGGCGAACGTGAAGTGATCGAAGGCCTGCAGATCGGCACCATCGATCTCGCGATCGTTTCGACCGGTGCAACCCTGAATTTTGTTCCCGAGACCGGCGTTTTCGACATCCCGTTCCTGCTGCGCGACCTGCCGCACGCCCGCGCCGTCCTGGACAGCAAGATCGGCCAGGACATGCTGGCCAAGTTCCCCAGCCGCGGCATCGTGGCGCTGGCGTGGGGCGAACAGGGCTTTCGCCACCTGACCAACAACGTGCGCCCGGTCAAGACCCCGGCGGACGCCAAGGGCCTGAAGATCCGCACCACCGAAAACCCGATCCACATCACGGCCTTCCGCCAAATCGGCATCCTGCCCACGCCGATGGCCTGGCCCGAAGTGGCCACCGCGCTGCAGCAGGGCACCATCGACGGCCAGGAAAATCCGCTGTCCGTGATCACGTCGGCCAAGCTGTCGCAGATGCAGAAGTACCTGTCGCTGACCGGCCACGTGTACGGCCCGGCCCTGGTGCTGATGTCCGCCAACGTCTATGAAGGCCTGTCGGCCGCCGACAAGGCCAACTTCGACAAGGCCGGCAAGGAATCGGCCCAGGCCATGCGCGCCTACGTCGACAACATCGAAAAGACGGGCGTCGAGCAGCTCAAGAAGGAAGGCATGCAGGTGTCCGAAGTGGACCGCGCCGCGTTTGCCGCCGCTGTGGAACCCGCCTACCCCGAGTACTACAAGAAGTTCGACAAGAAGCTGATCGACTCGATCCGCGACACCAAGTAAGCCGGCACGGCCCCCATCGCGGGGCCGTTTGCCTGGCGGCGGGACCGGCCTGCGCCGCGCGCCCGCCCCACTTTTCCGCGTCCATCGCCAACGGAATTCACCATGCGTTTGCTCTGCGCCTTCGACCGCGGCCTGTTCAAGCTGGTCTCGGCCCTCGCCCAACTTTTGCTGGTGGCCGCCGCGGCCGCCGCGTTCTACCAGGTCATCGCCCGGTTCGTGCTGCACTCGCCCGCCGACTGGAGCGAGGTCCTCACCCGCGCGCTTCTGATCTGGACCGTGCTGCTGGGCGTGGCGCTGGCATTCCGCCACGGCGCCATGATCAGCGTCGAGCTGCTGCGCAACCTGCTGGGCGGCACGCGCCGCCGCGTGCTCGAGGCCATCATCGGCCTGATCTGCGCGGGCTTTCTCGGCTTTCTGGCCTGGATCGGCGGCAACATGACCTATCGCGTGCGTTTCCAGAACGTGCCGAGCCTGGACATCTCGATTTCCTGGATCTACCTGGCGATTCCCGTGGGCGCCACGCTGGCGGCCATCGCCGTGCTGGCCCGCTGGTGCGCCGGCGAAGAAGACGACGTGCCCGTGCGCAACGACGCGCAAGGCTGAGCCGCCCCCTATCGAACCTGAGCAGCAAAAATCGCCATGTCCCAATTAATGATTGTCTCGATGCTGATTTTCTTCGGGCTGTCCGTGCCGGTCGCTGTGTCGATCGGCCTGGCCAGCCTGGCGGGAGTCGGCGCCGCGGGCCTGCCCTGGCTGGTTGTCGCGCAGCAGTTGTTTGCCGCGCTGGACAAGTACCCGCTCGTGGCCATCCCCTTCTTCATCCTGGCCGGCAACCTGATGGAAGCCGGCGGCATCTCCGAACGCATGGTGGAATTCGCCAAGAGCGTGGTCGGCGGCATCCAGGGCGGCCTGGCCTGCACCTGCGTGCTGACCTGCATGATCTTCGCGGCGGTCGCGGGCTCCAGCGTTGCCACGACCTTCGCGGTGGGCGCCATCCTGATTCCCGCCATGATCCGGCACGGCTATCCGGCCCCCTTTGCCGCGTCATTACAGGCCAGCGCGGCGGAACTCGGGGTCATCATCCCGCCGTCCATCCCGATGATCCTGTTTGCCGTGTCCACCGACACGTCCACCGGCGAACTCTTCATCGCCGGCGTCGTGCCGGGCATCCTGATCGGCATCGCGCTGATGTTCTACGTCTGGCTCTACGCCAAGCGCAACAACCTGGGCAAGCGCGACGGCGAAGGCCGGCTGCCGCTGTGGCCCGCGTTCAAGCGCGCCTGGCTGGCGCTGCTGATGCCCGTCATCATCCTGGGCGGCATCTATGGCGGTATCTTCACGCCGACCGAGGCCTCTGTCGTGGCCGTGATGTACGCCGTCTTCGTGGGCAAGTTCATCTACCGCCGCCTCACGTTCCGTCAGTTGTCGAACACGCTGCACAAGTCGGTCGTGTCGACCGCGGTCATCATGTTCGTGATCGCCAACGCCGGCCTGTTCAGCTTCCTGCTCAACCGCGCCGGTATTCCGGACGCGCTGGGCACGTGGCTCGCCCAGATCTTCGACACCAAGTTCGGCTTCCTGATGGGCGTGAACGCCGCGCTGTTCGTGATCGGCATGTTCATCGAGACCTCGGCGTCGATCGTCGTGCTGGCTCCCTTGCTGCTGCCGGTGGCGCTGCAGTTCGGTGTCGACCCGGTGCACTTCGGCATCATCATGGTGGTCAACCTGGCGCTGGGCATGATCACGCCGCCGTTTGGCGTCAACCTGTTTGCCGCGTGCGCGGTGGCCAAGCTGCCGCTTGAGCGTATCGTCAAGCCGCTGGTGCCCTTCGTCGGTGTGGTGATCCTGTGCCTGATGGTCATTACCTACTGGCCCGGGCTGTCGCTGGGACTGCGCGACCTGGTGTACGCGAAGTGATGTGCGTAGCCGCCGCGCGGGCAATCTGTCCGTGCGGCGGGTAACGCCCGGCACGCCTCGGCGGCGTGCAGGGTCGCAGAATGAGAAAAGCGCCCGGTTGGGGCGCTTTTTCGTTCTGGGGGCCTAGATTTCGCGTTCTTCCGTCTTGAGGTTGTTGTCGCGGGCGAAATCCACCACAAACTTGTAGGCCAGCGGCTCCAGGTCGCGCAGGCGCAGGTCGACAACGATCCCGCGCACGCCATCGATCACGACGGGCAGCACATAAGGCGAATAAGTGAGGTGGTTACCAGCACAGCCGGCGGGCCGGAACTGTGCCATTACGCCGGCGAGCCGTTCCGCCCAATCGCTGGGGCGGAAGCGGCTACCGCTTTCGGTAACGCCATGAATTAAGAATTGTCTGACGCGAGTTGCCATGTGTTCTTCACTGCGGGACGCCTTTCACGAAAGCCGGATCTTCGGCGTGATCAAACATGCGTGCCGCGCCGCGAATTGTATATGATTGATCCTTTGCCCTCTTTCGAACCGCGATTCGCCCCTGATTCGCCCTAGCAAGCGGGCACGCTGTCGATGCCATTCCCCCAGGAGGATCCGCGATGAGCTCGCCTCTGGCCAATATCTATGCCCGGCTGCCGGTATCGTTCACGCACGGCCAGGGTGTCTGGCTGTGGGACGCAGGCGGCCGCAAGTACCTGGATGCCCTGGCCGGCATCGGCGTCTCCTGCCTGGGCCACGGCCATCCGAAGCTGGTCGCCGCCATCGCCGAACAGGCGGCCCGCGTCATCCATACCTCCAACATCTACGACATCCCGCAGCAAACCGAGCTTGCCGCCCGGCTGACGGCGCTGTCCGGCATGCAGGAAGTCGCGTTCAACAACAGCGGCTCCGAGGCCAACGAAGCGGCCATCAAGCTCGCCCGCTACTACGCCTACCAGCGCGGCAACAAGCACGCTCACATCATCACCATGGATTCGTCCTGGCATGGCCGCACGCTGGCCACGCTGGCGGCTACCGGCAGCGACAAGGCGCGCAAAGGCTTCGAGCCCCTGCCCAGCGGCTTCATCCAGGTTCCGTACAACAACCTGGACGCGGTGCGTGCCGCCGGCGACGCCGAGCCGCGCACCACCGCCGTGCTGCTGGAAGTCCTGCAGGGCGAAGGCGGCATCCGCCCGTCCGACATCGCCTACCTGCAGGCGCTGCGCCAACTCTGCACCGAGCGCGGCTGGCTGCTGATGATCGACGAAGTGCAGTCCGGCATCGGCCGCACCGGCAAGTGGTTCGCGCACCAATGGGCCGACATCCGCCCCGACGTCATGACGCTGGCCAAGGGCCTGGCGGGCGGTGTGCCCATCGGCGCGATGCTGGCCGCGGGGCCGGCCGCAGGTGTGTTTACGCCGGGCAGCCATGGCACCACGTTCGGGGGCGGGCCGCTCGTGTGCGCGGCAGGCCTTGCAGTGCTCGATGCGCTGGAATCCGAAAACCTGCTAGAAAACGCCCATGACGTGGGCGAATACCTGAAAGACCGCCTGGCCAGCGCGCTGGCCGGCACGCCCGGCGTGACCGACATCCGCGGCCGCGGCCTCATGCTGGGCATCGAGCTGGCCCGCCCCTGCGGCGTCCTTGCGCTGCGCGCCATGGAAGCAGGCCTGCTCATCAACGTCACGCGCGACCGCGTCATCCGCATGCTGCCGCCGCTGATCCTGACGCGCCAGGAGGCCGACCAGATCGTCGCCCTGCTGGTGCCGCTCATCCAACAGTTCCTGGCCGAAAAACCATAATCAACGTCCCTGCCGGGCCACGAGCCTGGCGGGGCCCAATGACCTGCGACATCAACATGACTCCTCCCACGACTCAAAACGGCCCGCTGCGGCACTTTCTGCAGTTCAAGGACTTCTCGTCCGCCGAGATCGCCTACGTGCTGGACCGCGCGCGCCTGATCAAGGAAAAGTTCAAACGCTATGAGCCCCACATGCCGCTGCACGACCGCACGCTGGCAATGGTGTTCGAAAAGGCCAGCACACGCACCCGCGTGTCGTTCGAGGCCGGCATGTACCAGATGGGCGGCTCGGTCATCAACCTGACGTCCAACGACTCGCAGCTCGGCCGATCCGAGCCCATCGAGGACACCGCGCGCGTGATCTCGCGCATGGTCGACATCGTCATGATCCGCACGTTCGAGCAGACCCGCATCGAGCGCTTCGCGTCGCATTCGCGCGTGCCCGTGATCAACGGCCTGACCAACGAATTCCACCCCTGCCAGATCCTGGCGGACATCTTCACCTACATCGAGCACCGCGGCCCCATCGCCGGCAAGACGGTCGCCTGGGTGGGCGATGCCAACAACATGGCCTACACGTGGCTGCACGCGGCCGAAATGCTGGGCTTCACGCTGCATGTGTCCACGCCGGCCGGCTACGAACTCGAAGCCTCGCGCATCGGCACGCCGTCCGACAAGGTGCTGCGCCAGTTCAAGGACCCCATGGAAGCCTGCAAGGGCGCGCACCTGGTCACCACCGACGTGTGGACCAGCATGGGCTACGAGGCCGAAAACGAAGAGCGCCGCGCCGCGTTCGCCGACTGGTGCGTGGACGCCGAGATGATGGCGGCGGCCGACCCGCAGGCCGTCTTCATGCACTGCCTGCCCGCCCACCGCGGCGAGGAAGTCACCGGCGAAGTCATCGACGGGCCGCAGAGCGTGGTCTGGGACGAAGCCGAAAACCGCCTGCACGTGCAGAAGGCGCTGATGGAATTCCTGCTGCTGGGTCAGGTCGACTAAACCTGTCCTGCATACATGAGAAGGGCCCGGGCATCCTGCGACGCCCGGGCCCTTCTGCTTTCTAGACCGCTTGGTGCTACAGGATCTTCCTGAACATCGTGCGCCGCGTGTTGCGGAACGACGGCCGCACGCGGCTGCTCCAGTCAGTCGCGCGCACCGCCAGCCACGGCGGGCTGCCAAAGGTCTCCTGCGTATGCAGGTCGTAGCAGGCCAGGTAGCGCGGCGATTCGTCGCGGCATTCCCAACGCTGCGCGCGCACCGTGCCGGGCACCGACGCCAGCCCTGGCAGATGCTCCTGGTCGTACCAGGCGTTCAGGTCGGCCTCGGCCTCGGGCAACACGTCGGTTTCGACGATGTAATGCCACGGCGCCTCCTGCCCCGCCGACGCGCCGGGCAGATCCAGCGTCTGGTGCAACACCCGCGCGTGCGCGCCGGGCGCCAGTTCGTCAAGACGGGCTTGGATCTCTGGCAATGCACGGGCCCCGCGCACGGTTACGTAGGTCTCCTCCGCTTCCAGCGCGGCAAAGGCGCTGATCTTCACATCCGCCAGCCCGTCCGCAAGGCGCCCGGCCAGATCACGGGCGCGCGCCTCGTCAAACCGTTCG
This sequence comes from Achromobacter sp. UBA2119, assembly GCF_002331005.1. NCBI lineage: Bacteria > Pseudomonadati > Pseudomonadota > Betaproteobacteria > Burkholderiales > Alcaligenaceae > Achromobacter > Achromobacter sp. UBA2119. Next base: position 62,747 of record NZ_DCYD01000009.1, read on the forward strand.
CCCAGCGACACCAGCAACATCGTTTCCTGCACAGCCCTCTCCTTCAATGTCCGACGCGCAAGGCGACCAGGAAGCGCGACACCATGTTGTACGCCCCGACCGTTGCGGTCAGTTCCACCAGTTGCGCATCATCGTAGCGCTCTCGCAGCGGCGCGAACACCGCGTCCGGCACCTCGATGTCACGGGTCATGGCGTCGGTCAGCGCCAGCACCTCGGCCTCTCCCGGTTCCAGTCCCTGCACCTGATCCGGCGCGGGGTTGCCGCGCAGCAGGTCGATGACGGTCTGCGGCATGCCGCCCGCCAGCGCGTGCGGCACGTGCGCCTCGAACTCGTAGGGCGCATTGTTCAACGTCGCCACGCGCAGGATGATCAGCTCGCGCAACCGCGGCGCCAGCGATGTCTTCTGCCGGATCGCGGTCAGCATGGCTTCCCAGCCCTCGACCACCGCCGGGCTGTTCAGCAGCACCTGGTACAGCGGCGAAATGCGGCCGCGCGCGGCGGCGATGCGCGCCTCCAGCACGGCCAGCTCCGGGCGGGTGCCCGGCACCACGGGTTCGATTCGGCGGGCGCTCATGCTTACTCCGGACGGATGTTCTTGCGCTGGATCAGCGCGGTCCATTTCTCGCGGTCGGCGGCGATCAGCGCGCCCAGTTCCTGCGGCGTGCTGGGCGCGGCCTCGGCGCCGAACTTCTCCAGGCGGGCGCGGACGGCCTCGTTGGCCAGCGCGGCGCGCACAGCCTGGTTCAGCTTGTCGACGGTGGCGGCGGGCGTGGCCGCGGGTGCGACCAGGCCGTACCAGTTGTTCGATTCGACGCCGGGGATGCCCAGCTCGGCCATCGTCTTCACGTCGGGCAGCAGCGGATGGCGTGTCGGCGCGGCCAGGCCCAACGGCTTGAGCTTGCCGCCCTGGATATGGCCGATCAGGCCGGGCACGTCGCCGAAGAAACCGGACACCTGATTGCCCATCACGTCGTTGATGACGGGCGCCGCGCCCTTATAAGGCACGTGCAGCACCTTGGCCTTGCTGGAATCGCCAAACATTTCCAGCGTCAGATGCGGAATGCTGCCGATGCCCGACGAGCCGATGGCGACCGACTGCGACGCGGCCTGCGACTTCTTCACGAAGTCGGCGGCGTCCGTCGCCGGGTTGGACGGATTCACCACGAACACCGTGGCGTTGTTCACCACGCGCGAGACCGGCGCGAAATCGCGCGCGGGGTCATACGGCAGGTCCTTGTACAGCGCCGGGCTGATTGCCACCGCGCCCACGCTGGTCAGGAACAGCACCGAGCCGTCGGCCGGCGCCTTGGCCACGTAGGCGGCCGCGATGTTGCCGTTGGCGCCCGCCTTGTTTTCGACGATGACGTTCTGCTTGAGCTCCTTGCCCAGCTGCTCGGCCAGCACGCGGCCCACCAGATCCACGGGGCCGCCCGGCGGGAACGCGATGATCAGGCGCACGGGACCGTCGGCGTGGGCCGCGCCAGCGGCGGCCAGGCTCAGCACGGCGGCCGAGATGATTTTCTTGAACATGGTGTCTCCTCGTTGATGGGGATGTGCTTGCGGCGGGGGCTTCCTGGCCCTCGTTCCGCTTTCTCTGTGCTACTGAAATCCGTAAAGCCGCGCCGGGTTGTCCACCAGCACGCGCTGGCGCAGTCCGGCGTCCGGGCACGCTTCGAAAAACGTGTCGACCAGTTCACCGTCGTCCGGCATATCGCCGGCCACATTCGGATGCGGCCAGTCCGTGCCCCACAAGGTGCGGTCCTGCAAGGCCTCAACCAACGCGCGCACGAAGGGAATGCCTTCCGCAAAGGGGCGGCGGCCGGCGGCGATCCGGTCGATGCCGGACACCTTGACCCACGCCTGGCCGACGTCCGCCAGGCTGAGCAACGCGCGCATCGCCGGTGAATCAAGCCCATCGGCCGCCTTCAGCCTGCCCATGTGGTCCACGACGAACGGCACCGGCAGCGTGAGCAGTCGCGGCAGCAGTTCGGGCAGCATCGCGCCGTCCACGTGCAGGCACAGGTGCCATCCCAACGGCGCGATCAGCTTGACCACGTGGTCGAACACCGCCGGCTCGGGCGCGCCGCCCAGATGCGGCACGAAGTTGAACCGCGCAGCCCGCACGCCGCCTTCGTGCAGCGCCTTGACGCTGGCAGCAGTGGCGTCCGCGCCCAGCAGCGCCACGCCGCGATATCGGCCGTTGCTGCGCGCCAGCGCGTCCAGCAAAGCGCGATGGTCCGACCCATGGCAGTTGGCCTGCACCACCACGGCGCGCTCGATGCCCAGATGGGCATGCAGCGCCGCCATGCTGGCGAACGACGCGTCCGGCGGCGTGTACGACCGGCCTTCGGCATACGGAAACACATCGCCGGGTCCGAAGACGTGGCAATGCGCGTCGCACGCGCCCGGCGGCAGCGCATGGCGGGGACGGGAGGGCGAGGCAAGCGGCGGACGGCAATCGGGCACGGGGACATCCTGCATGGAAAGCGCCATGGTCGCGGAATGCCGGAGGGCGAACAATGCTATACCGTATATTTCTGATATCGAAAAACCTAATATCCCGATGGATCTCAAGCAGATCGAGTACTTCGTGCGTGTGGCCGAGCGCCGCAGCTTCTCGCGCGCCGCTGAAATGCTGGACGTCGCGCAGCCCACACTCAGCCGTCAGGTGCGGCTGCTGGAACTGGAGCTGGGCCAGCATCTGCTCTACCGCAACGGGCGCGGCGCCGAGCCCACGGAAGCGGGACTGCGCTTTCTCGAGCACGCCCGCGCCCTGCTCGCGTTGGCCGAGCGCGCGAAGGAGGATCTGCAGACGCTGCGCGAAACGCCCACCGGCAAGGTCATGATCGGCCTGCCGCCCCGCATCGCGCGCGTGCTCACGCCGCCGCTGGTGCAGGCGTTCCGCCAGAATTTCCCCGATGCCTCCATCGCGGTGGCCGAAGGCCTGAGCGCCCAGGTGCGCGAATGGCTACTCGCCGGCCGCGTGGACCTGGCCTTGCTGTACGATCCCGCCCCTTCCCCGCAACTGGTCTACGAGTCACTCTTTCGCGAAGACCTCGTCCTGGCCGCGGCCGCGGGCCATCAGCCGCCCCTGCCCGCCCGCGTGCCGGTCGCGCGGCTGGGCGACTATCCGCTGGTGCTGCCCAGCCTGCCCAACGCCATCCGCACCCTCGTTGAAAGCGTCTGCCGTGCGCAGGGTGTGCGGCTCAAGGTCGCGGCCGAGGTCGACGCCGTGCAGACCATCGTGGAACTGGCGGCGCAGGGCGACGCCTACGCCATCCTGCCGCGCTCGGCGGCGCGCGGTCCGGCCGCCGAACATGAACTGTCCCTGTGCGCCATTGGCTCCCCGACGATCACCAACAACCTGGTGCTGGCCAGCGCCCGCCATCGCCCAGCCACCCGGCTGGCCGCGGCCACGGGCGAGCTGATCCGCGGCCTGCGGCTTGCCGAGCTGTTCGCACCAGGCGCCCCCCGCGCCGCAACCCCGGCGGCCAGCCCCCCTCAAAAGAGTTAAAATGGCGGGCTATTTTCTTGTTTGGCGGCTCGTTGCTGTCAAAGTCCTGTTGGCGTCTCACCTCAAACAATGACCACTATCCTCCCGAACCTGCCCACCGGCCAGAAAGTCGGCATCGCCTTTTCCGGCGGCCTGGACACCAGCGCTGCGCTCCTCTGGATGCGCAACAACGGCGCCATCCCCTACGCCTACACCGCCAACCTGGGCCAGCCCGACGAATCCGACTACGACGAGATTCCCCGCAAGGCCCTGGCGTACGGCGCCGAAAACGCCCGCCTGATCGACTGCCGCGCGCAGCTCGTGGCCGAAGGCATCGCCGCCCTGCAGTCGGGCGCGTTCCACATCTCGACCGCCGGCATCACGTACTTCAACACGACGCCCATTGGCCGCGCCGTCACCGGCACGATGCTGGTCGCCGCCATGAAGGAAGACAACGTCAACATCTGGGGCGACGGCAGCACGTTCAAGGGCAACGACATCGAGCGTTTCTACCGCTACGGCCTGCTCACCAACCCGGAACTCAAGATCTACAAGCCCTGGCTCGACCAGCGCTTCATCGACGAACTCGGCGGCCGTTCGGAAATGTCCGAATACATGCGCCAAGCCGGTTTCGACTACAAGATGTCGGCTGAGAAGGCCTACTCCACCGACTCCAACCTGCTCGGCGCCACGCACGAAGCCAAGGACCTGGAACACCTGAATTCCGGCATCCGCATCGTCAAGCCCATCATGGGCGTGGCGTTCTGGCGCGACGACGTCGCCGTCAAGGCCGAGGAAGTCACGGTGCGCTTCGAAGAAGGCCAGCCCGTCGCGCTAAACGGCGTCGAATACGCTGACCCCGTCGAACTGCTGCTCGAAGCCAACCGCATCGGCGGCCGTCACGGCCTGGGCATGAGCGACCAGATCGAAAACCGCATCATCGAAGCCAAGAGCCGCGGCATCTACGAAGCCCCGGGCCTGGCCCTGCTCTTCATCGCCTACGAGCGCCTGGTCACCGGCATCCACAACGAAGACACGATCGAGCAGTACCGCGAAAACGGCCGCAAGCTGGGCCGCCTGCTGTACCAGGGCCGCTGGTTCGACCCGCAAGCCATCATGCTGCGCGAAACCGCCCAGCGCTGGGTGGCCCGCGCCGTCACTGGCGAAGTCACCATCGAACTGCGCCGCGGCAATGACTACTCGCTGCTGAACACCGTGTCGCCCAACCTCACGTACGCGCCCGAGCGTCTGTCCATGGAGAAGGTGGAAAACGCCCCCTTCACGCCGGCGGACCGCATCGGCCAGCTCACCATGCGCAACCTCGACATCGTCGACACGCGCGAAAAGCTGTTCACGTACGTCAAGACCGGCCTGCTCGCCTCCAGCGGCACGTCGCTGCCCCAACTGAAGGACACGACCTCGAAGAAGTAATTCTTCAAGGCCAAACAAAAACCCTCGGTTTTCACACCGAGGGTTTTTTTTCGCCAGGCAGTCGTGGCCCGGCGCGGCGAGGCCGCGACGCGGTCAGCGTGGCGGCTACAGCTCGACCTGCATGCCCATCTCCACAACCCGGTTCGCCGGAATCTTGAAGAACTTCGTGCTGCGGGTCGAATTGCGCGCCATGAACGAAAACACCGCGCGCCGCCAGCGTGACAAGGCAGGCTTCCTGGCCGCCACGACCGTCTGGCGCGACAGGAAGAACGACGTCCGCATCGGTTCCAGATCCAGCTCCGGATACGCTTCGGCAATCAGGCGCAGCGCCTCCGGCACGTCCGGATCTTCCTTGAAGCCGTAGGTGACCGTCGCAGCCCAGCTCGATGCGCTGAGCTTGTTCACCTCGAAGCGCTCTTCCGGCGCGATATACGGCACGTCGGCCGACTGGATCGACAGGAACAGCACGTGGTCGTGCAGCACCTTGTTGTGCTTCAGGTTGTGCAGCAGCGCCGGCGGCACGTTACCCGAATTCATCGTCATGAAGATGGCGGTACCCGGCACGCGCGACGGCGGATACTGCTCGAGCTGCTCCATGAATTCCTTGAGCGGCTGGCGGTGGCGCTGCTGCATGTCGGACAAGAGACGACGGCCGCGCCGCCACGTCATCATCAGCGTGAACACCACGATCGCCACCACCAGCGGCAGCCAGCCGCCTTCGTGGATCTTGAAGACGTTGGCCGAAAACAGCAGCACGTCCAGCAGCAGCAACAGGCCCAGCACCAGGAACCACATCATGCGCTTCATGCCCGTGCTGCCGCGCGGCAGCACCGCAAACGCCAGCACCGACGTCGTGAACATCGTGCCCGTCACCGCAAAGCCGTAGGCCGCGGCCAGGTTGTCGGAATTGCGGAACCACAGCACCAGGATCAGCACCGCGCACAGCAGCAGCGCGTTGACCTGCGGCAGATAGATCTGGCCCTTCTCGATCGCGGACGTGTGCAGGATCTGCATGCGGGGCCAGAAGCCCAGCTGCACTGCCTGGCGCGTCACCGAATAGGCGCCCGAAATCACGGCCTGCGACGCCACGATGGTGGCGATGGTGGCCAGCGCGACCAGCGGGGCAAGCCCCCATTCCGGCGCCATCAGGAAAAACGGATTGCGGATCGCGGTGGGATCGCGCAGCAGCAGCGCCCCTTGGCCGAAGTAGCACAGCGTCAGCGCCGGCAGCACCATGCTGAACCAGGCCCGGCGGATCGCCGGGCGGCCAAAGTGTCCCATGTCGGCATACAGGGCCTCGGCGCCGGTCAGCGCCAGCACCACCGCGCCCAGCAGCACGAAGCTGACCCACGGCGCTTCGACGATGAAGCGCAGCCCCCACATCGGGTTCAACGCGGCCAGCACCTCGGGCGTCTGCCAGATCTGCCAGCCGCCCAGGGCCGCCAGCGTGGCGAACCACAGGAACATCACCGGACCGAACAGCTTGCCCATGGCGGCCGTGCCATGCGACTGGATCGCAAACAATGCGATCAGCACGACCAGCGCGATCGGCACGACCCAGTGGTCCAGCGTATGCGACACGATGCCGATGCCTTCCAGCGCCGACAACACCGAAATCGCCGGCGTGATCATGCTGTCGCCGTAGAACAGCGCCGCACCGAAGATGCCCAGCACGATCAGCACCCAGCGCAGCTTGCCCTCGCGCGCGCGCACCGCCAGTTCCAGCAGCGCCAGCGTGCCGCCCTCGCCGCGGTTGTCCGCGCGCAGCACCAGCATCACGTATTTCAGGGACACCACCACCATCAGCATCCAGAACAGGATGGACAGCACGCCCAGCAGATGGGCCGGCTCCAGGTCGGTATGCACGCTCAGGCCGGTCAGGCAGGCGCGCAGCGTGTAAAGCGGGCTGGTGCCAATGTCGCCGTAGACCACGCCCAGCGCGCCCAGGACCAGCGCCGCACGCGACGATGGGGCGTGGGCGCCGCCCGGGTGACCTGGGGGCAAAGAAGCAGCGCTGACCGTGCCTTGGCTCATGATGCGGGTTCTTGGCGAGTGAGTTGAGCCCCCTTGCGAGGGCCGGGGAATACGACGGACAGCCGCGTCCCGGAAAAATCGGGCCGGCTGGTGAGCTTCCACCACGCGCCGTGCGCGTGCGCGATTTCTCGCACGATGGCCAGTCCCAGGCCCGAACCGCCGGCCGTCGCGGTGGGCGACCGGTAGAACGCCTCGAACACGCGGTCGCGCTCTTCGGGCGGAATGCCGGGCCCGTCGTCTTCGACGGTCAGCGAGGGCGGATTGGCGCCCACGATCAGCGTGATGCGCCCCGTCGGGTTGCCATAGCGCAGCGCGTTATCGATCAGGTTGCCCAGCAGCTCCGCGAGCAGCAAGGGGTCCGCGTCGATCCAGATGGGCGTTTCGGGCGCGGCCAGATCCAGCTCGTAGTGCGCCTCGCGCACCCGCGGAAACCATTCGGCGCCATGCACCCGCACCCACTCGCACAGGTCGATGCGCACAAAGCTGTCCTGTGGGCGCGCATTGGGATCGGCGCGGGCCAGCACCAGCAGCTGCTGGCCCAGCCGAATCATGCGATCGCTCACTGCCTTGATGCGCTCTGCACGGGCCCGCACGTCGTCCGGCAAGGGGCGCGCCAGCATGAGTTCAGATTCCAGCCGCAGGCCCGACAGCGGCGTGCGCAATTGATGCGCGGCGTGGCCAATGAAGCGCCGCTGCGCGGCCAGCGAAGCATCCAGCCGCAGCAGCAGATCATTGGTGTGCGTGACCAGCGGTTCGATCTCCACCGGCACACCTGCAACCTCCAGCGGCTGCATGTCGTCGATGGAGCGCTGCCGGATTTCTTCAGACAGATGGTTCACCGACCGCAGGCCGGACCGCACACCCTGCATCACCACCCATGCAAACAGCGCGATCAACGCCACCTGGCCCACGACCATCAGCCAGAAGAAGTCTTCCAGCATCCACAGCGACATGTCGATCTTGTGGGTGATGACCCAGGTTGCCGCCAGATCCAGCAGGACGAGCAGCAGGATGGGCGGCATCAACCGGATGACGAGATGCCGGGCAAGCGATCGGGAGGGAAGCATGGGGGGGCGCGCAGCCGGAGACGGTTGGGGGATGCGTTCCTGCGTCATGGCGCGAAGCCCTCGATGAGGCGGATGAAAACGCGCGGACGGCGATCGCCGGCCGCGGCCGGCCCGTCAGGCCGTTTCCACATCCAGCATGTAGCCAAAGCCACGTACCGTCTGGATGCTGGCGCCCGTGCCTTCCAGGCGCTTGCGCAAGCGGTACACGTAGACTTCGACGGCGTTCTCGCTGAAATCCGCGTCCCAGGCGGACAGGGAATTGACGATCTGGCGCTTGGTCACGACGCGGCCCACGCGGGCCATCAGCATTTCGAGGACGGAAAGTTCACGCACCGACAGCGACAGGCGCTGGCCATTGGCGCGGACTTCGCGGCCGACGGTGTCGAACACCAGTGGGCCGACTTCGATGAGCGGCTGGGCCTGGCCGGCACGGCGGCGGCCGAAGGCGCGCACACGCGCGGCCAACTCGGGCAGTTCGAAGGGTTTGGTGACGTAGTCATCCGCCCCGGCGTCCAGACCGGCAACGCGGTCTTCGATGCCATCGCGAGCGGTGAGGATGAGCACGGGAACCTGATTGCCGTCCTGCCGCAGTTGCCGCAGCACGTCCAGGCCGCTCATGCCGGGAAGATTGAGGTCGAGCAGCATGAGGTCATACGGCTGGCCCGCCAGCGCGCCCAGAACCCGGTCGCCCTCGGTCAGCCAGTCGACCGCATAACCCTGGTCGGCCAGGAATTCCTGGAGCGCATGGCCCAGGGTGGTGTCGTCTTCGATTACCAGAACTCGCATGCCGCGATTCTAGCGCGATCCAAAAAAAAAGGGGCGCGAAATGCGCCCCCTTCCTGGATTCGTTCACCGGCCGGACGGTGCCGGGGCCGGAGCCGCGGCAGGTGCGCCCGAAGCGGGAGCACCCGCCGCCGTAGCGCCACCCGAGGGCGGCGTCGTGACGAAACCGATACGCGTCATGCCCGAGCGGCGCGCCGAGGCCATGACCTTGGCCAGCGTTTCGTAACGGGTGTTTTGATCGGCGCGGATGCGGATCTCGGGTTGCGGCTTGGTGCCGGCGATCGACTTGAAGCGATTGGGCAGGTCGTCGATATTGACCGGCTTCTCGTCCCAGAACAGTGCGCCCGCGGCGTCGATCGCCAGGTCCACGGTCTTGGGTTCTTCCTCGATCTGCTCGGCAGCCACCTGGGGCATGTTGATCTTGATCGAGTGCGCCAGCAGCGGCGCCGTGATGATGAAGATCACCAGCAGCACCAGCATGACGTCGATCAGGGGCACCATGTTGATCTCGGACACCGCATGGCTTCCGGATCCTTTACCCTCAAAGCTGCCAAAGGCCATTATTCGCTCCCGCGTTGAGCCGCGTGGCCGTTCTGGCGACGCAGCGCGCGCACCTTGCCGTCGGACAGCGCAACTTGCTGGCCGGTGGTCAGGAACGCAAACAGGTCATGTGCAAACGCATCCAGGCGCGACAAGTACACGCGGTTGTTGCGCACGAAGGTGTTGTACGCCAGCACGGCCGGAATGGCCACCGCCAGGCCCAGACCCGTCATGATGAGGGCCTCGCCGACCGGACCCGCAATGCGGTTGATGGTCACGCCATCGGACAGGCCGATGCCGACCAGCGCGTGATACACGCCCCACACCGTGCCGAACAGGCCGACGAACGGCGCCGTCGAACCCACCGAGGCCAGCACGGTCAGGCCGTTTTCCAGCTTGGCCGTTTCTTCGTCGATGACCTTACGCATGGTGCGCGTGACGAAATCCGAATTGCTGCCCGACTCCTCCAGCTTGGTGGCGCCGAACTTGTTGTGGTGCGCCTGCGCGTGCATCGCGTGGCTGGCCAGATGCGAGAACGGATCGCGCGCGCCGTGCGTATTGATTTCGTGCTCGACCTGCTCCAGCGAGCTGGCGTTCCAGAACTTGTTCAGGAAGTCTGCCGAACGCTTGCGCATGCTGACGTTGCTGCCTGCCTTGACCAGGATGAGATACCAGGTCACGAGCGACATGAGGATCAGGATGACGAACAGGCTCTTGCCCACGAAGTCGCTCTGGGCGACGAAGTGCAGGAAGCCCATGTCAGGGACCGGTGCGGGCGCGGGCGCGGCCGGTAGTGCCGCCGCTGCGCTGTGCAGCGCGTCGGCCGATTGCTGAACGGCGCCAGCAGCCTGCTGGACTACGTCGCCCCCCGTCGTGGCGGCTTGCTGGGCTGCGGGTGCGGCCGCGGCGGCCGCGGGCGCGGCGCCTGCAGCCGGCGCTGCCGGGCTGGTGGTCGCCTGCGCCACAAGAGTGGCGCTATGCAGTGCGTTGGACATCTCAGTTCCTCATTACGAAATCGAACGGAATTTTTGCTTTGGCGGGATAAGCCACGCCATTACGGGTATACGGCTTGAAGCGGCCTTTACGGGCGGCTGCCAGCGCCGATTCGTCCAGGCGCGGAAAGCCCGACGAAGCATCGATGGTTGCCCGCTCGACCAAGCCCTGGGTATTGATTTCCACCAGCACCACGACCCGGCCCTCTTCCCGCATGCGGCGCGATGCCATCGGATAGTTGGGCATCGGACGCGCGCCCTGGAACTCGATGCTCGAGACCAGCACGGGCTGATCGGGAGGTGGTCCCTGCGTCGGGCCCTGCGGCGCCTGCGTGCCTTCCGGCGCACCACTGGGCGGCGTCGGCTGCGGCGGCGTTTCAGGCTTGGGCTCGGGTTTGACTTCCTGCTTGGGCTTGGGCTTGGGTTTGGGCTTGGGTTTGGGCGGAGGCGGCTTGGGCGCCGGCATCGGCGGCTTTTCCACCACCGGTTCGGGCTCGGGTTCCGGCTCCGGCTCGGGCTTCAACTCAGGTTCGGGCTCGGGTTCGGGCTCGATCTCGGGTTCAGGCTCGGGCGGCGTCTCGGTCACCGGCTGCGGCACTTCGGGAGTGGGTTCGGCTTTGGCGATCTGGGGGATGGGGGCATCCACCACGCTCACCATGATTGCCTCGGGTTCCTCCAGTTCAGGACGACTTTCCGGCGCCATGAAGATGGCGCCGATCACCGCTGCATGAAGCGCGACGACCGCCAGGCCAGCGCCTGCGCGTATACCAAAAGAAGACCGCGAAGAAGAATTCCAACCGGGTTGAAGACTAGGCATGAATCAGCCAGGGTGCATTGACTTTTCCGGCCAGCCAGAAAAATGACGCGCACGAAACGGCGACGCCGGCTGACCGGTACAAGCCCGACATAGTATCTTAAATGCGAATGATTCGCACGTTGTATTTCGAATGGAACAGCGTAACACCGCTGATGGAGATCAAAGCGGAATCAATAAACGCTTACGAAAAAAGGCGCACGCTCGCGCGTAGCGGCACTGAAAACGCCCGCGGAAAAACAAAAAACCCGCCACGTCGCCGTGTGCGGGTTAGTTGCGGATCCGGAACATGGCACGGTGTGCCAGCCGAACCGAAATCGTGTGCTTCTGGTGGGTGCTACAGGGGTCGAACCTGTGACCTACGCCGTGTAAAGGCGCCGCTCTACCAACTGAGCTAAGCACCCATTTCAGTGCAATTGCCCGGCGCGATTAACACGCGGGAATTACCAATTTGGGGTACTCAAAAGCAATACGCGGGCCGGAGTATACCGGACCGCGTACTTGTGGGCAAATCGCAGCGCTGTGCGCCGTGCGATCCGCTGCCGTCAATCAGTTGACGGCGTCCTTCAGGGCCTTGCCCGGACGGAACTTCGGCACCTTGGCCTTCTTGATCTTGATGGTTTCGCCGGTGCGCGGGTTACGGCCAGTGCGCGCGGCGCGAGCCGACACGGCAAACGTGCCGAAACCGACCAGCGTGACCGTACCGCCCTTCTTCAGCGTGGTCTTCACGGCACCGATCAGGGCGTCGAGCGAACGGCCGGCAGCAGCCTTGGAGATATCGGCCTTGCTGGCGATGTGATCGATGAGTTCGGTTTTGTTCATGCAGGTGTACCCCTCACAAGGTGTGGAGTCTGCCGGGGGGCGGAGTTCATGGCCGTCAGGATGGATGCCACAAATGGACGCGAGACCAGGCAAACGACGAACAGACAGTGGATAAACTTTTTTCTTGCGCTGCAAAGCACAACTTTTAAACTGCTGCGCCGCTTAGGATTTGCTGGCTTTTTGCCTGCAAACCGTCAGCGACGCAGAGGTGTATTAGGCCTTGGCGTAGAGCGGCTGTCAAGAGAAAACCTGACCGCAACCCGCGTCAATACTAGCTTTTAGCCGTTTTCGCAATAAACAAAAACGCGAATTTCGGGGTTTGCACGACACCCCAAATAAACACTTTAAGCTTCATCAAACGTCGGCCCAGCGACGCAGCAGATTGTGATAAATGCCGGTGAGCTGCACGATCGATGCATGCCCCGCCACATCCTGGTTCAAGCGCTGGATAGCCACGTCCATGTCCAGCAGCAATGCGCGCTGGCTATCTTCGCGCACCAGGCTCTGCATCCAGAAGAAAGAACTGACGCGCGCGCCGCGCGTCACGGGGTTGACCTTGTGCAGGCTGGTGCCCGGATACAGCACCATATGCCCTGCCGGCAGCTTCACGGCGCGCGGACCATAGGTGTCGTCGATGACGAGCTCGCCGCCGTCGTAGCTGTCGGGATCCGAGAAGAACAGCGTCGCGGACAGGTCGGTGCGCACGCGCTCCGGTGAACCCGCGACGCCGCGCACGGCGTTGTCGACGTGATAGCCGAAGGCCTCGCCGCCTTCGTAGCGATTAAACAGCGGCGGGAAGATCTTGCGCGGCAACGCAGCCGACATGAAGAGATTGTTGCCCGACAGGCGCTGCAGGATCAGCGTGCCGAGCTCTTGCGCCAGGGGATGCTGTTCGGGCAATTGCCGGTTGTGCTTGACCTGCCCCGATTGATGGCCGGCGGTGACCTTGCCGTCTACCCAGTCCGCGGCATCCAGCCGCTGGCGGATGTCGGCCGCCTCTTGCGGCGTGAAGACTTCTGCGATCTGTATAAGCATGGGTTCCTACCCGATTGCGTTGCTAGCGCGGCCCTGGCGGGAGCCGCGCCTGCCGCATTATCCCTTCAGGCAACCATTGAGCGCCTGATCGAAATCAAACAGCAAATCGGCTTCGTCTTCGATGCCCACCGACACGCGAATCAGGCTGTCCGCAATGCCCATCTGCTGACGGCGCTCCGCGCCCATCTCGTAATAGATGGTGTGGGCGGCCGGCAGCGCCAGACTGCGCGTGTCACCCAGGTGCGTCGCCATCAGCACGACACGCAGCCGATTCAGGAAGTCGAAGCAATCGACGCCATCTGCCAGCTCGACGCCCAGCAGGCCGCCGAACCGCGAGCCGAAGAGCGCCGCGGCGCGCGCGTGTTGCGGATGGCTTGCCAGGCCCGGGTAATGCACCTTCGCCACGCCCGGGTGCTCTTCCAGAAAGCGCGCCAGCGCCAGCGCATTCGCGCAGTGCTTGGCCATGCGCAGCGCCAGCGTCTCGGCGCCCACCGCAATGCGGTGCGCCGGCTCGGCGGCCAGCGTGCCGCCCATGTCGCGCAGGCCCTTTTTCTTGATCTGCGTGAGACCCCAACCGGTCGACGCCCCCTTGCGATAGGCCTCGTAGATATTCTCGTTGCCGGCCCAGTCATACAGGCCCGTGTCGGTCACGGCGCCACCCAGCGCGTTGCCATGACCGCCGATGTACTTGGACAGCGAGTTCATCACCAGCGATGCGCCCACGGAAGCAGGCCGGAACATCCACGGCGAGGTCAGCGTGTTGTCCACCACATAGACCAGCCCCTTTTCGCGGCAGATCTCGCCGATCACGGCCAGGTCGGCCACCTGCGTGCCCGGGTTGGCGATGGTCTCGGTAAAGACCATGCGCGTATTGGGCTGGATGGCGGCGCGCACCTGCGACGAATCCGTCGCGTCGACAAAGGTGATCTCCACGCCCAGTTCCTGCAGCGTGCCGAACAGGCTGTTGGTGTTGCCGAACACGAACTGGCTGGACACCAGGTGGTCGCCCCGGCGCAGCAGCGTGGTGAAAATGGCGGCCAACGCAGCCATGCCGGTCGAGAAACTGACCGTGCCCTTGCCGCCTTCCATCTGGCTGATCTTGGCTTCCAGCGCGGTCGTGGTCGGCGTGCCCTGGCGCGCATACGTGAAGCCCGCCTTGCCCTGGAACACGGCAGCCAGCTCGCGCGCGTCGTCGTACGCGAACTCGGACGACGGATGCATCGGCTTGTGCACCGCTCCGTGCTCGACGGATTGATTGCGGTCGGAATGGAGGATCGTGGTGGTAAAGCCGTTCTGGTGCATGATGGGCAGACGCAAGAAAGAAGGGTATCTACAGGATTAGACGGATCACGATTGGCGCTGGCGCACGGCCTCGTACAGGCAGACGGCGCTGGCGACGCTGACGTTCAGGCTTTCCACCGAACCCAGCATCGGGATGTTGACGAGCTGGTCGCAGGTTTCACGCGTGAGGCGGCGCATGCCCTCGCCTTCGGCGCCCATGACCCAGGCCATCGGCTGGCGCGCGTCGATCTTGTGCATGCTGTCAGTGGCCTGATCGTCCGTGCCGACGAGCCACACGCCGCGATCCTTCAGGCTGCGCATGGTGCGCGCCAGGTTCGTCACCATCAAATACGGAACCGTATCCGCCGCGCCGCACGCAACGCGCTGCACGGTGGCATTCAGTCCAACGGCGCGATCACGCGGCGCGATCACCGCGTGCACGCCCGCCGCGTCGGCGGTACGCAGGCACGCGCCCAGGTTGTGGGGGTCGGTCACGCCATCAAGAATCAGCAGCAGCGGCGGGCCTTCGATCACGTCGAGCACTTCGTCGACATCCACCGCCAACTGGCGCTCGTCGGCCAGCGCCACGACGCCCTGGTGACGGGTGCCGCGCGACAGGCCGTCCAGACGCTCCATGGGAACCGGGTGCAGACGGCAGCCAGCCCGCTCGGCCTGCTCGATGAATGTCTGCATGCGCTTGTCGCGGCGAGAGGCCTCGACGTAGATTTCCTTGATCGACTCGGGCGCGTGGCGCAGCCGCGCGACAACCGCGTGAAACCCGGCCAGGACTTGGGTCGACGCCATAAAACAATACCTTTAGATAAACGAATACCCGCCCCAGAGGGGGCGGGCCACCGGACAGGACCGGCAATAACCGCAATGTTACCCCTTACAGCCACACCGCCAAACGACGGCATGGCCATAAGGATCCGCGCCGCCGCTCAGTGGCGCTTGCGGGTGGCCTTCTTGGCGGGCGCGGCCCGCTGAGTGGCCTTGGGCGGCTTGCTGGCCTTTTTGGCCGCGGCGCGCCGTTCCTTGGCAGTCTGCCCCTTCAGGCCCGCGGGCTTGGGGGACGCCGCCTTCTTGACCCGGCGCATGGGCTCATCGGGGCCGCGCGCCGCCGCCTTGCGCAGCGCGTCGAAACTCGTGCCCTGCACCAGCCGGAACTCGATGCGGCGCGCCTCAAGATCGACGCGCGACACCTGCACCTGCACCTTGTCGGTCAGGCGGTAACGCATGCCGGTACGCTCGCCGCGCAGTTCGTGCAGGGCGTCGTTGAACTGGAAGTATTCGCCGCCCAGCTCCGAGACGTGCACCAGGCCCTCGACGTGCAGCGTGTCCAGGGTGACGAAGATGCCGAAGCTTGCCACGCCGGTGACCGTGCCGCTGAAGTCTTCGCCCACGCGTTCCTTGACGAACCAGCACTTGAGCCAGGCCTCGACATCGCGCGAGGCCTCGTCGGCGCGGCGCTCGCTGGCCGACAGCACCAGACCCATCTTTTCCCAGATAGCGTGTTCGTGTTCGCGCTGCGTGCGACCGATGACGACGGCGTGGTCGTCCAGGCTGGGCACATACCGCTGCCCCGCCAGCAGCGCCTTGATCACGCGGTGCGTGAGCAGGTCGGGATACCGGCGGATCGGCGAGGTGAAGTGGCTGTAGCCCGGATAGGACAGGCCGAAGTGACCCATGTTGTCGGGGCTGTACACCGCCTGCTGCATCGAGCGCAGGCACATGGTCTGCAGCAGCTGGTAGTCGGGGCGCCCGCGCACGGAATCCAGGAAATCGCCGTAGTCCTTGGCGGTGGGCGTGTCGCCCCCGCCCAGCGACAGCCCCATCGTGCGCAGGAATTCGCGCAGCGACTGCAGGCGTTCCGGCGTGGGGCCTTCGTGGATGCGGTACAGGCCGGGATGCTTGCTGCGCGTCATGAAGTCCGCCGCGCAGGTGTTGGCGGCCAGCATGCACTCTTCGATGAGCTTGTGCGCGTCGTTGCGCACGGACGGCACGATCTGTTCGATGCGGCCCAGCTCGTTGCAGACGATCTTGGTTTCGACAGTATCGAAGTCAATGGCGCCGCGCTTCTTGCGGCCTTGCGACAGCAGTTGGAAAAGCTCGTACAGATGCTGGACCTGCGGCATCACGCTGCGCATCGCATGCGCGGCCGGACCGCCCGGCTGCTGCAGGGCCGCCCAGATGTTCGTGTACGTGGTGCGGGCGTGCGAGTGCATGACCGCGTTGTAGAACTGGTACGCCGTGACTGTGCCGGCCTTGGCGCCGCTGGCCGGAATGACCATGTCGCACACCAGCACCAGGCGGTCGACGTCCGGATTCAGCGAACACAGGCCGTTGGACAGCGACTCGGGCAGCATCGGAATGACCCGGCGCGGGAAATACACGCTGGTGCCGCGTTCGATCGCATCGTCGTCCAGCGCATCGCCCGGACGCACGTAATGGCTGACGTCGGCAATGGCCACCAACAGGCGCCACCCCGGACGCTTGCGCTGGCCCGTGCCCAGCTCCACCGGCTCGCAATACACCGCGTCGTCGAAATCGCGGGCGTCCTCGCCGTCGATGGTGATGAGCGGCACGTCGCGCAGATCGACCCGGTCTTTCAGGTCGGACTTGCGGACCGTATCCGGCAGACGCGCCGCCTGCTTCAAGGCGCCATCCGTGAAGTCGACCGGCACATCGAACTTGCGCACGGCAATTTCGATTTCCATGCCGGGATCGTCGATCTCGCCCAGCACCTCGGCCACGCGGCCCAGCGGCTGCGTATGGCGCGTGGGCTGCGCCATGATTTCCACCGCGACCACCTGCCCGTGCTGGGCGCCATTGGTGTCGCTGGGCGGAATCAGGATGTCGTGCTTGATGCGCTGATCTTCGGGCACGACGATGGACAGGCCATGTTCGTGCAGAAAGCGCCCCACCAGCTTATTGGTGCGGCGCTCGATGACTTCGACGATGGTGCCTTCCGGCTTGCCCCGGTATTCGCCGCCCGGCTTGACCAGCACGCGGTCGCCATGCAGCACCTTGAGCATTTCGCGAGGGGACAGGAACAGATCCGGACCGCCGTCGTCGCGCAGCAGGAAACCGAAGCCGTCGCGATGACCCAGCACCTTGCCCGCCACGAAGTCGAGCTTGGTCGCCAGCAGCAGCACCCCCTTGCGGTTGGGCAGCAACTGCCCGTCGCGCTCCATGGCGCCCAGGCGGCGTTCAAACCCCACCAACGTCGCCTCGCGCTCGACGCCCATACGCTCAGCCAGCTCTGCCGGAGACAACGGCGAACCCGCGGCGCGCAGCGCTGTCAGGATGGCTTCACGGGACGGAACATCAGGGTCGAAGTCCGGCGGCGCTTCGGGCAAGGGTGTTGATCTGTTCTTATTGGATTCGTTATTCGATCGTTTTGCCAAAGCTAAATTTTCCGTATATAATGCGCAGCTTCTGTGGTTCGCCCAAGGCTGAACACTGAAGCAGAAATGGTCAGAACGGTTTAAAAAACCGGGTTTGAAAAAACCGATTGTAAAACCAACTGCATTCAGACGCATGGATTAGTTCAAAGCTGGCTGATTAGGTCAACGCTTAAAACCAACCCAAGTGACTGGAACGCAGCGTAGCACATAGTTCTGACAGTATCTTTCAGTGCCCAGGTGGCGGAATTGGTAGACGCGCACGGTTCAGGTCCGTGTGCCGCAAGGTGTGGAGGTTCGAGTCCTCTCCTGGGCACCACGGAATTCTAATCAAGGCAGTTTTCAACTGGCTTGGTGAAATAAGGCTACAAGGCCCCGGAAATCGAACGGTTTCCGGGGCTTTTGCTTTTGTGTTTTCTTTCCGTGATCACTTGCCGGGAGCTGCGCGCGCCAGTTATCAGCGCCGCACTGCCCTCGCCTCGGTTATCGCCAGGGCACCTTGCGATTCAAATGATGGCGCGCATACAGATCGGCGCCCATGCCGTCGATCTGCCCATCGATCAACGCCTCGAATGGCGCAAGCAGCGCATCGAAGTTGCGCGGCGCCTCGATGGCGTTCAGCGCGTGTGTCACGGCCTCGATGGTGGACAGCGCGCCTGCCACGTCGGCGTGGCGCACCCGATAGCGTGTCGTCAACCCCGGCGGCAGCATCACGCGAGGCAGCGCGGCAAGCGCCGGATTGATGTGCAGCAGCTTGCGCGCATGCCCCCATGTGCCGTCCGGCACGATCAGCCGGACGGGCATGCCCAGGTCCTGGCCATAACCCGGCGTCAGCACCTCGGCGCCCTCTCCGGGAAACAGCAGGCGCGGCGCATGACCCGGCACTGCCCAGTCGGACTCCGAAAAGTACTCGCCCACCACACGGCGCGCCCCCGCCAGACCCAGCACCGCAAGACGCGCCGTGTTCAACGCGTGGCGCGCTTCGCTGGGATGCTGCAGCACCACCACGCGAGTACGGCAAGACAACGATGGAATCAACGCGCAAAGGCAATGCGACAGTGGGCGCAGGCAGCGCGTACAGAGGGCTCGAGACATGGGCGACACTATATCGAAAGCGGCCTGTTCGCGGCCCGCCCAAAAAAAGTGAAAAAAAAGCAGCGCGACTTGCACACATCAAAAAAAGTGTGCATAATCTCGTTCCTCTGCTGCTGAACACGAAACGAAGCGAAAGCGACGCAACATGTGAAGCAACAGCGCCCAGGTGGCGGAATTGGTAGACGCGCACGGTTCAGGTCCGTGTGCCGCAAGGTGTGGAGGTTCGAGTCCTCTCCTGGGCACCAATTACTACATCACGAGGTACCTGTCGTGATGCGCCAAAAGAAAAACCCCGAATGCGAAAGCGTTCGGGGTTTTTGCTTTGTGCGCGCGTTTTTGTTTCGCATGCACGGTTCTTCGGCGCGGTTCGTTGTTTCGCAGGCGCGGCCTGTCGCTGTTCGCGGGCTGCACCGCAGCCCATCGGCTGCGGCGCATGACCGGACAACGCCCTACTTCAACGTGCGCGTCATCACCACGTGCGGAATGCCCGCCTCGACAAATTCCTCGCCTTCGGCCTTGAAGCCATGCGCCTCGTAAAAGCCTGCAGCATGCGTCTGCGCATGCAGCACCAGCATGCGATGGCCATCGCCGTGGCCCTGGCCGATCAGCGCATCAAGCAACTGTCCGCCCACCCCCATGCCGCGCGCGCGCTTGTGAACCGCCATCCGGCCGATGTGACCGTCGGGCAGCAGACGCCCCGTGCCCATCGGCGTGCCATCGGGCCCGTAAGCCACGGCATGCACGGACACGGCATCGTCGTCGTCCATCTCGATTTCCGGCGGTACGTTCTGCTCGACCACGAACACCGCATGGCGCACGGAATACGCATCGTCGCGCAAGCGATCCCAGGTCCCCAGCGCGATACGCACCGTTGTTTGTCTATTGGCCGACATGTCCTTCCCCCTACGTTGCAGCAAATGAATAACTGAATCCTACGCCGCATTTTGGCAGGGATGAAGAACGCGCGAAAAGGGGTACGATCGCGGCTTGCCCTTGCCGCCCCTGGTCCGCCATGACGCCTGCCGCTCCCCCTGCCTGGTTGAAAGCCGCACCCGCGCTCTTTCTCGTGCTGTGGTCCAGCGGCTTCGTCGTATTGAAGGTGGGCCTGGCGTACGCCGATCCGCTCACGTTTCTGGCGCTGCGCTACGCCTGCGTGCTGCTGATCCTGACCCCCCTGCTGCTCGCCCTTCGCCCGCCGCTCCCCACCCGCGCCAGTGCATGGGGCCATCTGGCCATGGTCGGTTTGCTGTTGCAGGCCGGCTACTTCTGCTTCACCTACCTGTCGCTCAAGCAGGGCATGTCGGCGGGCGGGGTCGCTCTCATCACTTCGCTTCAACCCATTTTGATCGGACTGCTGGCGCCGGCCCTCGCGCATGAACGCGTCGACGCGCGGCGCTGGGCCGGATTGGCGCTGGGCGTGACGGGCGCCGCGCTGGTGATCGTGGCCAAGGCCTCGATCGATGTGCTGGCGCCATTGGGACTGACTTTCGCGATCGGGGCCTTGCTTTGCCTGACCGGCGGCACGCTCTACGAAAAGCGCTTCGGCACCCAGATCCATCCGGTAGCGTCCAACTTTGTCCAGTACGGCGTCGGACTTGCCGTGTCCGCGCCGCTGGCATTTTGGCTGGAACCGATGCACATCGACTGGACGGGCCCGTTGCTGGGTTCGCTGGCGTATCTGGTGGTCGGCAATTCGCTCGTCGCCATTACCTTGCTGCTGGCCATGATCCGCCACGGCGAAGCATCGCGCGTGTCCGCGCTGTTTTTCCTGGTGCCGCCCTGCACGGCGATCATCGCGCTGCTGATCCTGCGCGAACCCATCCCGCCGCTGGCCTGGCCCGGCATGGCGCTGGCCGCCCTGGGCATCCTGCTGGTCACGCGCAAAACGGGTAAGACCGGCGACGGCGGCAAGTAGAATGAGCGCCTTTCCGCCTTCGCGCCCTCGCCCATGAACGCCGTCGTCACCGCCGCCCTACCGGTCTTTGCGTTGATATTGACCGGGTGGCTGGCCGCCCGCTGGCGCATCCTGGGCACCAACGCGACCGACGCGCTGAACCGCTACGTGGTGTACCTGTCCTTGCCCGCGCTGCTGTTTCGCGCCATGACGCAGGTGGATCTGGCGCACATGGCGCACTGGGGATTCGTTGGCGCGTTCGCGGGCGGCGTCGCCATCACGTTCCTGGTGTCCTTTCTGCCGCGCAAGCGCGGACCGCAGTCGCTGACCGACCGCAGCATCGAAGGCTTGGCGGCGTCCTACGCCAACGCCGGCTACATGGGCATTCCGCTATGCCTTGCGCTGCTGGGCGCTGACAGCCTGGCACCCGCCACGTTCACCACCTTGCTGACCGCCAGTGTGCTCTTCGGCTTTGCCATCGCGCTGATCGAGTTCGACCGCCAGCAGACACCCAATCTACCCGCGACGCTGCTCAAGGTGGGTCGCGCGCTGGTACGCAACCCGCTGCTCGCTGCCCCAGTTGTGGGTCTTGGCTGGGCCGCCACCGGCGTGGCGTTGCCCGAAGGCGTCGACCGCTATGTGGCCTTGCTGGGCGCATCGGCCAGTCCGTGTGCGCTGGTAACCATCGGCCTTTTTCTCGCGCAGACCGAAACCGCCAGTTCCGGTCCCGGCGTGTTGCGCCTGGTGCTGGGCAAGCTGCTGCTGCAGCCGGCCGCGACGGCGGTGCTGGCATTCTACGTGTTCTCGATGCCGCCGCTGTGGGCCTGGACTGCGGTTCTGATGAGCGCGCTGCCTATCGGCACCGGCCCCTTCATGCTGGCCAAGATGTATGGGCGCGATGCCCGCGTTACGTCGCGCGCCATTCTCGTCAGCACCGTGGCGTCGGTGCTGACGGTCAGCCTTCTTGTGGCGTGGATCAGCGCGCATCCCGTCTCGTGAACGCGCGAGCACCTTATATAACTTGAAGTTATCGTTAAAGCACAATTCCTTCGTTTGAGAAATTTAACGACAGGACTAGACTGACGGCTATTCCCACGGGTGCGACTACGCACCCGTTTGCATTTACGTCTTGATCCTCGGGATTGCCCATGAGCGCCAACGCTTCCTCCCTGCCCCTGTCCCCGGCCCTGCCGCCCATCCAGATCAACCGCAAGCCGCTGTGGATCGCGCTGCTGCTGGTGCTGGCCGGCGCGCTGTATCTCAACCAGACCGTCAGCTGGCGCCAAGGCGCGCTGTGGGTGATCGGCGCGCTGCTCGGCGTCACGCTGTACCACGCCTCGTTTGGCTTCACGCAAGCTTGGCGGGTGTTCGTGTCGGACCGCCGCGGCGCAGGCCTGCGCGCGCAGATGCTGATGCTGGCCGCGGGCGTGCTGCTGTTTTTCCCCTTCCTGGCCGCCGGCACGCTCTTCGGCCAGCCGGTCAACGGCTTCGTGTCGCCCCCGGGCGTGTCGGTCGTGCTGGGCGCGTTCCTGTTCGGCATCGGCATGCAATTGGGCGGCGGCTGCGCGTCGGGCACCCTCTTCGCGGTAGGCGGTGGCAACACCCGCATGGTGGTCACGCTGCTGTTCTTCATCGTCGGTTCGGTCATCGCCACAGCCAACTTCGGCTGGTGGTCCAGCCTGCCCGCGCTGGCGCCCACCTCGCTCATCAAGACCTGGGGCCTGGCGCCGGCCATCCTCGCCAACCTGGCCGTCTTTGCCCTGATCGCATGGATCGCCACCGTGCTGGAAAAGCGCCGCCACGGCCACGTCATTTCCTTTGCGTCGCGCACCGCTCGCCCGGCCTCGTTGCTGCAGGGCCCGTGGCCGCTCATCTGGGGCGGCGTGGCGCTGGTCGTGCTGAACTTCGCGACTCTGGCGCTGGCCGGTCGCCCGTGGGGCATCACGTCGGCATTCGCGTTGTGGGGCGCCAAGGCGCTGGATGCGGTGGGCGGCGACGTCGCCACCTGGGCCTATTGGGCCAAGCAGCCGTCCCTGGCCGCGCCGCTGCGCCAGGACGTCACGACCGTCATGGACATCGGCCTCATGCTGGGCGCACTGGCCGCCGCCAGCGCGGCGGGCAAGTTCGCGCCCGTCTGGAAGGTGCCGGCGCGTTCGCTCGCCGGTGCGGTAATCGGCGGCCTGCTGCTCGGCTACGGTGCGCGCCTGGCCTTCGGCTGCAACATCGGCGCCTACTTCAGCGGCATCCTGTCGGGCAGCCTGCATGCCTGGCTGTGGCTGCCTGCCGCCTTCGCCGGCAGCGCGCTGGGCGTGCGCCTGCGTCCGCTGTTCGGCCTGGCCGTCGAGAAGACGCCCTCGGCGTCCAGTTGCTGAGAAACTGTGTTCCAACAACGGCCTCCTGATGCAGGAGGCCATTTTTTTTGGCTCGCCGTAACGCCAGCAGCCATGCGGATTTCGGCGCGCCGCAAGGCTGCGCGAGACCCGCGGCACCGCGCGCATGTGGGGCGCGCCATTCATCCGCCAGACGGCTGCGCTGGTGTATGGTGGCTCCATTCCGAAATACGGAGATGCACATGAACTGGATAGCCGGCCGCTTCACGGCCTTTTTCCTGACATTGGCCAGCGCGGTGATCACCGCGGTCCTGGCCGCCACCGCATCCTTGTGGTGGCTTGCCGCAGCAGTGCCGCTGGCGCTGCTGGGCGCATTGGGCGTGTACGACCTGATCCAGCCGCGCCACGCCATTCGCCGCAACTATCCGGTGCTGGGCAACCTGCGCTTTCTGTTCGAATTCATCCGCCCCGAGATCCGCCAGTATTTCCTGGAAGACGACACGCAGGCCTCGCCATTCTCGCGCGCGCAACGCTCCATTGTGTATCAGCGCGCCAAGCGCGAGATCGACAAGCGCCCCTTCGGCACCCAGGAAGACGTCTACGGCGACCGCTACGAATGGATCAACCATTCCATGTCGCCCTCGCACATCAACGACACCGACTTTCGCGTGACCGTCGGCGGGCCTGATTGCACGCAGCCCTATTCCATGTCGGTGTTCAACGTATCGGCCATGAGCTTTGGCGCGCTGTCGGCCAACGCGGTGCTGGCCCTGAACGAAGGTGCGCGGCAAGGCGACTTCGCGCACGACACAGGCGAAGGCGGCATCAGCCGCTACCATCGCCAGCCCGGCGGCAGCCTGGTGTGGAACATCGGTTCGGGCTACTTCGGATGCCGCGACGAGCACGGCGCGTTCTCGGAAGAAGCCTTCGTGCGCAACGCCTGTACGCCGCAGGTCAAGATGATCGAGATCAAGCTGTCGCAAGGCGCCAAGCCCGGCCACGGCGGCATCCTGCCGGCGGGCAAGGTGACGATCGAGATCGCCGAAGCGCGCGGCGTGGCGCCCTGGCAGGACTGCAACTCGCCGGCCAGCCATTCCGCGTTCGACAGCCCCATCGGCCTCATGAAGTTCGTAGCGCGCCTGCGCGAGCTTTCGGGCGGCAAACCGGTCGGCTTCAAGTTCTGCGTGGGGCATCCGTGGGAATGGTTCGCCATCGTCAAGGCCATGCTGGAAACCGGCATCACGCCCGATTTCATCGTGGTGGACGGCGCGGAAGGCGGCACGGGCGCGGCGCCCGTCGAATTCGTGGATCACGTCGGCACGCCGCTGCGCGAGGCGCTGCGCCTGGTGCACAACACGCTGATCGGCGTGAACCTGCGCGACCGCATCAAACTCGGCGCATCGGGCAAGATCATCACCGCCTTCGACATGGCGCGCGTGATGGCGATGGGCGCGGACTGGTGCAACGCCGCGCGCGGCTTCATGTTCGCCATCGGCTGCATCCAGGCCCAGGCCTGCCACACCGGCAAGTGCCCCACCGGCGTCACCACGCAGGATCCGTTGCGGCAACGCGCGTTGGTCGTGCCGGACAAGGCGCAGCGCGTGGCGAACTTCCACAAGAACACGCTGCACGCGCTTGCCGAACTGCTGGCCGCGGCAGGCCTGACCCACCCCAGCCAACTGCGTCCGCACCATATCGCGCGCCGCATCTCGCCCAGCGAGATCCGCCTTCTGTCCGCGCTGTTTCCGGAACTGGCGCCCGGCGAACTGCTGCGCGGTGAATTCCGCCATCAGGTCTTTCGCGCAGGCTGGGCGATGGCGCAGGCGCAGTCGTTCCAGCCCACGCACGACATCACCACCGCGCTCGCGCGCGAGCACGCCGCCCAGGCCGCCGCAGCCGTCAATTCCTGAGCGGCGCGGCGGGCGGGCCTGTCGCAGCACATCGCGCCAAGCTCGCCTGCCTCGTTCGCTACAGCCAGCGCTCGAACATGCGCGAGAACGACTCCATGAAGCGGTCGTCCAGTCCGCGCTCCCTCCAGGCCTCGGGCGTGATCTGCACGGCATCGGCCACATCGCGCTGGAACAGCGCTTCCATCTCGGCCGCGAACTCGGGGCCCAGCACCACCGCGTTGATCTCATAGTTCAGCGCAAAGCTGCGCCAATCCATGTTGCTGGAACCGACGGTCGACCAGACGCCGTCGACCACCGCCGTCTTCGCGTGCAGCAGCGCGTCACGCCGTTCGTAGATCTTCACGCCGGCGCGCAGCAGATCGGTGTAGTGCGACCGCCCCGCGTGGAACACCAGCGACGAATCGCTGAATCCCGGCAGCACCAGCACCACGTCCACGCCCCGCCGCGCCGCCGACTGCAACACCTCGATGAACGCGGGGTCCGGCACGAAGTACGCCATCGTGATGTGGATGGATTTCTGCGCACTTTCGAACGCGGACATCAGCGTCAGATAGACCGTATAGCCGTCGCTGCGATCGGGCTGGTTGGCCAGGATGCGGACCGTGGTGTTGCCGACGGGCGGCGCGACCTGCGAATCGCCGCCCTTGATGGGCTCCTTCGCCTGCGACGCCCAGCCCGCCTGCAACACCTGCTCCAGTTCGGCGACCGCCGGGCCTTCGATGCGCAGATGCGTGTCGCGCCAGGGCGCGGAATCGGCATCTTCCGGCGGGTCGCCCGCCTTATTGCCGGAGCCGCCCCCCGAGCCGCCGCCCGAGCCCGAGCCGCCCCCGCCGGAGAACGACGACGACTCGTACACGCTGCTGACGTTGATGCCGCCCAGGTAGCCCACCTTGCCGTCAACGACCAGCACCTTCCGGTGATTGCGCTGGTTCGGCGACCAGCCAGCCCGGGCGTTGACCGGATTGACGGGATTGAAGACGGCCACCTGCACGCCCGCATCGCGCATCCGCTGGAACAACGCATCGGGCGTCTTGATCGTCCCGACCGCGTCCACCATCAACGAGACCTCGGCGCCCCGGTTGCGCGCCGCGATCAACGCCTCCGCGAAGCGCTGGCCTTCGGCGTCGTCCTCGAAGATGTAGGTTTCCATGTGGACGTAGCGGCGAGCCTGACCAATGGACTGCAGCATCGCCTTGTACGTGCTGGGACCATCAGCCAGAAGGCGCACTCGGTTGCCTTTGACCAGCGGCGCGCCGCTGACCGCCTGCTCCACTGCCAGGTGCCTGGCAAGGAAGTCGTCTTTCGGTGTTTGAGGGTCCGCAGCAATGCCTTGCCCGCGACGGTAACTGTCCTGCGCGGCATCCGCGGACAGGCCCGCCTGCGAGGCGCGCGCGTGTCGTTCCTGCGCGTCGGGGACGCTGGCGCAGGCGGCGAGCACGGACGCCACGCACGCAAACAGCACGGCGCGCGCCCATCGGCGCGCGTCGACCGTCAGTTTGTGCAAGGTATTGTGCGGCCCACCCCGGCTCTCGGCCGGTAATGGGCTCATGATGCGCCTCTAGCGTCGGTTGCCTGCCACGAAAATGCAGCCGAGCACGGCGCCCACCAGCGCCGCCACGCCGACCGACTTCCACGCATTCTCATGCACGTACTCGTCCGCGTAAGCGGTGGCCCGGCGGGCCCGTTCGCGCGCGACGACTTCCCAGCCGCCCGCGGATTCACGCGCATCGGCAAGCTGGCGCTTCAGGCGCGCACGCGCCGATTCGATTTCGGAGCCCGTATACGACGCAGTCGAACGCAAGAGGTCTTCCGTTCCGGCGAGTAGCTCGTGGAAGCTGTCATTCACGCGTTCACGATGCAAAGCCATTTCAGCGCGCTGGTGCTTTCGATTCATGGTAGCTCCTTGTTTTTTTTGGACCGTACCCGCGACACCGCCATTGCCTGATGCAACGCAGCATCGCCAGGACTGCGGGACACATCGTTCCGCATGGCCGAAGCCCCATTGTCCATAGCAACGGCCATTACTGCCCGAGCTTTCGCAACCAGCCGTAAACCGATATTTCAGCGGCGCGAAACTTGCTGATGGGGCTGTCTGGCCCGCGCCCAAGGTGAGGCAAACACCTTGTCGCTTCCGGCCAAACGCGTTTTCGATTTCGTAAAAGTCCATTGCATTCAGAGGATTGGCGCTTGACACCCGAACCCCCTCGGCCGCCACAATAGGTCTTCGCAATGCGCTTCAACCGCCCCAAAAAGGAACTGAACGCATGGTTTCCCCTTCCGCACTCCTTGCCGCCGTTTCTCCTGAATTCGTCGCGCAAGAACCGCAGCATCAAAGCGCCGAGCAGATCGAATTGCACGACGGGTTGTTGGACAGCCCCGCCCACATCGACCCCAAGTTTCTGTACGACGCCCTCGGCTCGTCGCTTTTTACGGCCATCACGCAGCTGCCCGAGTACTACCCAACGCGCTGCGAGGACGAAATCTTCCGACGCCATGGCGCGGATATCGCCCGCCACGTCGGTCCGGTGCAGGCGATGATCGATCTGGGCGCCGGCGACTGCGTCAAGGCCGAGCGGCTGTTTTCCAGCCTTCGTCCCAGCCACTATGTGCCGGTCGACATTTCAGCCGACTATCTGCAGGCGGCTGTACGCCGTCTGAAGCTGTCCTATCCCGACATGCGGATCACGGCCGTGGGGCAGGATTTCTCGCATGAACTTGCGTTGCCGGCCGACATCCCGACGCAGCAGCGTCTCTTCTTTTATCCCGGCTCCAGCATCGGCAACCTGGGTCCCGACAGCGCGTACGCCATGCTGCGGAGGATTCGCGAAGCGTGTCCCGGCGGCGGGCTGCTGATCGGCGTTGACCGCGTCAAGCCCAGAAGCGTGCTTGAACCCGCGTACGACGACGCGTTGCATCTGACGGCCGCGTTCAACCTGAATCTACTGCGCCACGTGAACGCGGTGCTGGGCAGCGATTTCAATGTCGACGACTGGCGCCATGTGGCCATCTTCAACAGCGAACGCTCGCGGGTCGAGATGCACCTGGAAGCGCAGCGCGCATTGCGCGTGACCTGGCCCGGCGGCTATCGCGACTTCAAGCGCGGCGAGCGCATCCATACGGAGAACTCGTACAAGTTCACGCCTCAGGCCTTCAGCGACCTGCTCCATCGCGCAGGCTTTGGCAATGTCGAACACTGGTCGGATGCCCGAGACTGGTTTTCTGTTTTCAGCGCCCGCGCCTGACGCGGGACCACCCACGACGCCCCCCGGAGGATCGCCATGGACCCCGCATGCCTGCTGACCCATCCCGCCATCGCGCCCTACGCGAGCGGACAGGCTGGACAGCACGACCGCTACGACGCCGTGCGCTCGACCACCGCCGCGCTGGCCGCGCCGCTGAGCCCAGAAGACTGCCAGGTGCAATCCATGCCGGACTGCAGCCCCGTCAAATGGCATCTGGCCCACACCACCTGGTTCTTCGAGACGTTCCTGCTGGCGCGCTTCGACACATCGACGCCGCCCTTCCATCCGCAATACCGGATGCTGTTCAATTCCTACTACAACGCTGTCGGCGCAAAACATCCGCGGCCGCAGCGCGGCCTCCTGTCGCGCCCGCCGCTCGCTGAGGTGCTGCGGTACCGCCAATACGTCGACGAAGCTATGCACGCGCTGATTTCGCGGCTGGGCGGCAACGATGCCGACTTCGACGCCCTGCTCGAACTTGGCCTGAACCACGAGCAGCAGCACCAGGAATTGATCCTCACCGATCTCAAGCACATGCTGTCGGCCAATCCGCTCAAACCCGCCTACGTGGCGCCCGGCCAACCCGCACAGCCGCCAGCCACGGACGTCGGCTGGACCCGCTACGAGGGCGGCATCACGCGCATCGGCCACGACGGACGCGGCTTTGCGTTCGACAACGAAGGCCCCGCCCACGACGTCCTGCTGACGCCCTTCTCTCTTTCTGATCGTCTCGTGACCCAGCGGGAATTCCTGGACTTCATCAACGACGGCGGCTACGACCGGCCCGAACTGTGGCTGTCCATGGGTTGGGACATGGTGTGCGCGCAAGGCTGGCGCGCCCCGATGTATTGGGAAAGCGACGACGATGGCTGGCGCGTCTTCACATTGCGCGGCATGCAGGCGCTGGAACTGGAGGCGCCGGTCACGCACGTCAGCTATTTCGAAGCCGACGCCTATGCGCGATGGGCGGGCGCACGCCTGCCGCGAGAAGCCGAATGGGAACACGCCGCCCGGCAGATGTCCGAAGACACCTACTCGGCCCGAGCCAACCTGCTTGAAAACGGCCACCTCGACACACGCCCCGCCCCCGAACGCAACGGCCAGCGCGGTCCGGTGCAACTGTTCGGCGACGCGTGGGAATGGACGTCGAGCGGCTACGACGCCTACCCCGGCTTCAAGCCCAGCGCAGGCGCGGTCGGCGAGTACAACGGCAAATTCATGTGCAACCAGTACGTGCTGCGAGGCGGCTCCTGCGCCACGCCTCGCGATCACATCCGGCCGAGCTACCGGAATTTCTTTCCGCCTGAGGCGCGGTGGCAGTTCTCGGGGATCCGGCTGGCTCGGGATGAATGAGGCGATTTGCCCCGCTGGCGAGCCGTTTGGAACACCGGCTAGGCCGGGCCTGAAAAAAATGGCGCCGGTTCGCTTGCACTGCCAAAAAACTTCGTGCTAGAATTTCGTTCTTCGTTGAGCAGCACTTGCAACGCAAACTGTTCAGCAAAAAGGATGGCGCATTAGCTCAGCCGGTTAGAGCGACGGAATCATAATCCGCAGGTCCCCTGTTCGAATCAGGGATGCGCCACCAAAGAATTCAAAAGGCCCGCACATTGTGCGGGCCTTTTTCGTTGGCGGGGATGGAGCGAAGGACGCGGGGTTCACTCATGCTCGACGAGCCCGAATCAATCGTGAAACAAGAAAATGGCCCGCACACCGTGCGGGCCATTTTCATTCGGACAATACAGGCCTTAGCCCATCAAGTCCGATACACCGTATCGCGCCGGCGGCCGCCCCACGTCGCCGCCAGGCTTGCCACGAACGCGCCGATCAGCATCGACGCAAAGCCCCACAACGCGAATGCCGCAGCGGCCTTGCGCGCCGCGTCGGCGGCTTCCTTGGCCTTTACCTTGGCTTCTTCTGCGGTCTTCTTGGCGTTCTGGATCGCCTCGTCGACGCGGCGTTGCGCCACGGCTGGCTCAACGCCGGCCTGCGCGGCCACGACCTTCACCACGTAATCGCGATCAGCGGGCGTCATCTCGCCACGGGTGATGCTCATGGCAACGATGCGGCCCACTTCGGCACGTGCCGCTTCCGGGTCAGTGTTGGCCTCGGGGCGATCCGAGCGCATCAGGGTGTCGGTGAGATAGTCGGTGGCGCGTTCCATGCCACCGTTGCTGCCTGCACCCGCCGCGCCGGCCGTGGCGGCCGCAGTTGCCGCGGTGCCGGCAGTGGCTGCCACCGATGCGCCGGCCTTGGCCACACCCGATGCCATGGACGCCAGGGCCGACCCCAACAGCGCGGCGCTGACCACGGCGCTCAGCGCCCAGACCAGAAAGCCATGCGCGGTGTCGCGGAAGTAGACCTCATCCGAGTGCACGTCGACCCACTTGGTGCGCAGGCGTCCAGCGACATAGCCGCCAATGCCGTACGAGAGGATCTGAGTGAGCAGCATCCAGACAATGATGCCAATACCGATGGTCGGGGCCGACACGCCCTCGTCGCCCCACGGCGATACGGACAGGAAACCCAGGCCGGTGCCACCGGCAAACAATGCGAGCGAAAGCGCGGCGGCAATCACCGCGCCGGCGAAGACCGCCGCCCACGACACGGCCGAAATAGCGGACTCACGTGGAGGCACGCCATCGGCATAGGGTTGGCTCAATGAAGACGTATTTTGCATGATCGATCCTTGTCCAGAGTCTTACGCAACCGCGCGGACGCGGGTGCCAAAGCGGAAATGACGAACCGGCCTTCAGTGCCAGAACAGCGCCAGCAGAATGATGATGGGAATGGGCACGCCAAGCAGCCACAACAGGATGGAGCGCATGGAAACCTCCTTGCTTCGATAAATGGATATGGGCGAAGTGACGCCGGCCGCAATCAGGCCAGGTCGATGGTGCCCGGAGCACGGGGGTCCGGCGCGGGCGGCGTGGGGTCGATGACGTCGGGATTGTCGGTGGGACGACCCGGGTCCGGACGCGGATCGTCCACAGGGGCGGTACCCGGAAGCGCCGGATCGTCCGGCGTGAGATCGTCCGGCTGTCCGGGTTCTCGATGCGGGATCTGGGACATGATTGCCTCTCCTTCAAGCAGCGCAAGATGCGCCTCGGATGAGCATCAGCAAGTGACGTGCCCGGCCCCCATCAGGGTTTCAATACCATCAGCGAAAACGTAAGCGCCGTCAGTCCTTGCGCCGATTGCGGGCGGGCACAGCCCCGCGATCGGGCGTCTCGCCCGCAAGAAAAGCAACGACCGCGGCCTTGCCGGCGGCAGAGGCCTCATCCTGGCTGGTGTATCGCTTGTCCGAGTAATTGGTGCTGCGCACATTTCCAGATTCAGGATCAAGCAGCGTGATGATCCATGCGAATTCACCTGGCGCAAGCTGCCGGACCTGCAAGGTGGCGCGCGTGCCGGGACGCAGTTCTTGCGGCATCTGGCGGCCTCTTCCGTGTTTCGATGACGCCATCGTAGCGCAATCGCGGGGGCCCGCCACGGACGGACGCGGCGCGTGAAAAATGCTGCGCTTGCACACGATTTTCATGCTGCAGACTGCGCGGCTAATCCGCCACAAAGCGCCCTGCCTGCAAGGAAAACCCTAGGGTGCAGTCCTGCAATACAGGCGCACAATCGTCTCAAACATAAGACCGCAAAGCGGCGCCGAATCCCCTAAATCAGGCGAGGACGGAGACAACATGACTTACTTGGCAGTTTTCATGAGCTGTTTGATGGTTATGGGTATCGTCGCGTTGGTGATTCAAACGATACGAAGCGCGGGGCCCGAGCCCTGGCTGAAGATATCGGCGGCGATTGTCAGTTCCACCTTTGCATCGCTGATGCTGGTCCCGTTGGGGTTCGCCGTGGCCCTGACGATGCTCGTCGAGTAGTCTCCTCCACCGTAGACCAGGCCCGGACTATCCGTTGCGGGCCGGTCTGCCGCGGGTTGCCGCCCAACACAACAATGAACCGGCGGTGACCATCGCCACGCCCTGCCAGAACGACAGGGTGAGCGGCGTCGCCAACCAGAGCGCGGCAAAGAAGGTGGAGAAGACCGGCGTGAAGTACGACGCGGTGGCCAGCAAGGTCAGGTTGCCTCGCAGTATCCCCACGTTCCAGAATGCGTAGCCGCTGGCCATTGCGCCGCCGGCCACGCATAGCTCGATCGTGGCGGGCGCCGTGAACGCAAGCGCGGGTTCCGCGCTGATCGCATATTTGATCCACAGGACAGCAGCGGTCAGCACGAAAAACAGCGCGACGCCGTTCTTGCCGTCGGCAAAGCGTTTGGTCACGTTGCAATACACGGCCCAGATGATGGCGCCACTGAACGCCAACCCATAACTGAGAGGATTGCTCGACACATTGGCCACGGTGCGTTCATACGACAGCCCGCCGGCTCCGCCAACGACCCACACGATGCCGCACACCGACAACAAGATGCCCGGCGCTACCCAGATGCTTGCCCGCTGGCCATTGATGAGCATGGCAAACACGACCGTCAGACACGGCCACAGATAGTTGACGATGCCCAACTCGATGGCTTGCCCCCGATCGGCCGCGAATCCCAGCGACAGCGACAGGCAGATCTCGTAAGCGACGAACAGCATGCTGCCCACGATGAGATAGGACCGGGGAAACGTGCGCAGCTTCGGGAAGCCCAGCAACAACACAAGGAAGATCGAACCCACCGTATAGATGAGCGCGGCGCCGCCGATCGGGCCAAAGTTTTCACTGACGCCACGAATCAGTCCGACGACCGTGCCCCATAGCAGGATCGCCAGCAAGCCGAGGGAAGTGGCCGCATTCCGGCCAGGATTCAATTGCATTACCGATTCCGATTGCGCGCCGTGCCTGGTCGAGAACTGGGCTGGCCCGGCGCCAAGGCGGCAAGTTTAGCGAAACCGAACGGAGAAATCGCGGCATGGCTATTTCGACACGCAGGATGAGCGACGTACTGGCAAGCACGGATTCAGGGCGGCTTTACCGCATTGAAGTGTTCTTGCGGGCGGAGGATGCGGGCGCCGGCATCCTGCCGCGAACCGGCGGGCGCTACATATTCAGAACGTCCGAAGGTGACGCCGTCATCGCGCTGGACGACAAGCGGTATCGTCTGGGATCCGGCGAGGTCCTGACCGCGCTGGCGCCGCGCCACGACACCTGACACGCCCAGACCCGCGGCGGGCTTACTGATCCAGCGCCACCCGCCGCTTGCCCAGACCCTTGGCCCGATACAACGCCACGTCCGCGCGCTCGAGCAACTGCAGCATGGTCGTGCCCGATTGCGGATACACGGCGATGCCGATGCTCGCCGACACCGCGACGCGCACGTTGGGATACGGCAGCGACAGGCTCTCGACCAGCGCCTCGGCAACCAGCCGCGCGTTCTCCTGGTTGGCGCCCAGCAACAACACGGCAAACTCGTCACCGCCCAGCCGTGCCGCCACGTCGGAAACCCGGATGGCGCTTGCCATGCGGTCGGCGGCCTCTTTCAGCACCGTATCGCCCGCGGCATGGCCATGCATATCGTTGACAGCCTTGAAGCCGTCCAGGTCGATGGCCAGGATCGAGAACGCCTCGCCGCTGCGCTGCGCGACCGCCAGCTCACGCAGCACGAGTTCGCCGAACAGCACCCGGTTGCACAGACCAGTCAGCGGATCGTAGTGCGCCAGATGCTGCGCGCGCGCCAGCATGCGCGACGCCTGCAGCATGGCGGCGCCCACCTCCTGGGCTTCCTTGATGCGTGTGGCTGGCAGTTCCACGGTACGGCCCTCGCCCAGCGCCAACGCCGGCGCGACGAGCCCCTGCACGGCCGACGTCAGCCGGCTCGCCAGCCTGATCGCCAGCCACAGCCCCAGGCCGAACGCGAACAACGTGCCCATACCGATCCACGCAATGGAACGATAAAGGTCCGTGGTCAGCAATTGCATCGGCGCGCCGGCGGCAACCGTCCAGCCCGACAGTGCCGACCGGCTGAACGCGGTGTAGACCGGCGTGCCTTCCTTGGTGATCGTTTCGAGAGACCCCTCGCCTTCCTGCTGCACGGCGCGGGCCAGCGCGGGCACCGCCTTCTGGCCAACGAATTTCGACGTGTCGCGGGTGCGGGCGACGATGGTTCCGGCGTCGTCCAGCACGGCAGCCACCCAGCCCTCGGGCAAGGCGCGGCGGCCCAACACATTGCCGATGCGTTCGGGCGACAGCCCCACATTCAGGCTGTAGACCACCTCCCCGCCTCGCACGACCGGCACGCCGAGCGCGATGGTGGGATCCTTGGTCAGACCGCCGGTGAACAACCCCGTCAGCACCGGCATGCGCGATTGGAAGACGCGAAGCAGCTCATCCGGCGCGCCGGTGGACGGCAACGCCGTGCCGTAGGGCACTTGCGTGTTGATGATCTGGCGCCCTTCCTTGTCGGTCAGGACGTAGCTGTCGACGATCTGGAACCGCACGGACTCGCGCGCACGGCGATGAAAACCGGCAAGGTCTCCTTCGACCAGGTCCGGCGATGACGCCAGCATCTGCAAGCCGGCTTCGACGCCCGTGAGCTCGCGATCGAGGATTGCCGTGAGATTGCGCGCCAGAAAGATGGTGTCGCGAAAGATGCGTTCCTTCTGGATGACGTAGCTTTCGTAGACCGCGACCGTCGCCACGATGAGCGCGGGGGTGATACAGGCAAAGACAAGGGCCAGCAGGCCCGTGCGCATGGAGTAGCGGCGCGCCTGGCGGCGGCGCACGCCCGCACGCGTTTCGCCGTCAGACATGGCGCGCCTCGCCACTCAGGTTCCGCATTGCGCGGACGTTCGACCTAAACAACACCCGTGGGCTCATGCGCCTCCCCGTACGCCCTCCCGGCACCCCCCGCCGGGCCTGGATGGAAACTCAGAGATTATTGCAGAACGCGCCCGCTGCCGCCTTTTGCGGCCTACGTCTCTTCCAGATCCGGCGTGCCGGTAAATTGGCTCTTGAGCAGCGTCAGCGCGCCTTTTTCGGCCAGCGCCTCGTTGGGGAACACGTGCTTGGTGTCTTCCAGGATGGGAAAGCCGAAGACGCGTACGCGGGTGTGGTACCCCTCAGGCGTTTCGGCAAATTCGATGTCAAAGTTGCGTTCTTCGATCCAGCCCGACCGATGCAGTTTCCATTCCATATCCAACGCGCTCCTGTTTGGCGAAGTTGACACGAAAGGCCGGCCGCAATGGCCGGCGCTGCTACACCATACACCCGGCCGGGCGCACATGGGCGCCCGGCTCGGTCAATCGTCGCGGGACTGGCGATCCCGGGCCAGCGCGGCCTGCGTACCGGCAGTGGCGCCGCCCGCTGCCGCCGGCGTGCCGGCGACGGGGTTGCCCGGCAACGGCGCGCTCGCTGCGGGGACGACCGTCGGATCACTTGCCGCGGGCGAGAACAGATCCCAGCTTGCCATGAACAGCGCCGCGATCAGCGGACCGATGACAAAGCCGTTCAGGCCGAACAGCGCCATCCCGCCAAGCGTGGAGATCAGGATCACGTAGTCGGGCATCTTCGTATCCTTGCCCACGAGAATGGGGCGCAGGATGTTGTCGACCATGCCGATGACCAGCACGCCGAACGCGATGAGCACGGCGCCCTTGACCACGGAGCCCGTCAGCAGGAAGTACACGGCCACCGGCGCCCAGATCAGTCCCGCGCCAATCGCCGGAAGCAGCGACAGGAACGCCATGATCACGCCCCACAGCAACGCGCCCTGGATCGACAGGATTGAGAAGATGATGCCGCCCAGCGCGCCCTGCGCCGCAGCCACCGCGACGTTGCCCTTTACGGTGGCGCGCACGACGGTCGTGAATTTGCGGAACAGGTGCTGCTTGTGCATGTCGCTCAGCGGCACCGCGCGCCGCAGCCGGGCCGAAAGCTGGGGCCCGTCACGCAGCAGGAAGAAGAGCAGATACAGCATGATGCCGAAGCTGACCACGAACTGGAACGTGTCCTGTCCGATGTTCAGGGCTTGGGTCGCCAGGAACTGGCTTGCCTGCATCGCGCCGGCGCTCAGCTTGTCCTGCAGGCTGGGAATGTCGGCCAGGTCGAAGCGCGCCAGCAGCGCATGCACGGACGGCGGCAAGGCGTCCATTGCCTGCTGGAAGTACGCGCCAAAGTTGATCTGGCCTGACTTGATGCTTTGATAGAGGCTCGCGCCTTCGCTCACCAGCGACCCGCTGATCACGACCAACGGAAGAATCACCAGCAGCAGCACCAGCAGCAGCGTGATGAGCGCGGCGAGATTGCGCCGGCCGCCAATGCGCACCACCAGGCGGCGCTGCAAGGGCGCGAAAAGAATGGCCAGAATGGTGCCCCAGAATACGGCCCCATAGAAAGGCCACAACAGCCAGCCGAACGCGATGGTGACCACCACCAGCAAAAGCACGAAGGTTCTGTAATGCACGCCTGAAGATTCGCTCATGGTGTGTCCAAGGCACGGCATGCGCCGCGAGAGCCGCATTGTACAAAGCGCCGCCTGGCGCCACTTGCATCGGGACGAGGCTGATCCACGGCTATGGCGCCTTCGAGCCGGCGCTCGCTGCCTGCAGCAGCGTGGCGCGGGCGGCTTCAAGACCGTCGGACTGCGCATTCAGCGCTTGCAGACGCAGGTTCAGTTCCTGTTGCAACGTCGGTTTCGCCACCTTCGTCTGTCCATCCTCGAAGGTGACGTCCGCGCCATTGGCAGCCACGAAGTCCGCAATGCCCAGCGCGTCGCGGGCGACCGAGTCCATCCTGGCCGCGGCCTCCATCATGTCGGCAGCCGGCGCTGTCACCGCCTCGTCGTAGACACCGTCATACACGGGCGCCAGATCGGCGGGCAATGTCAAGGCCGCGCACGCCTTGTCGGCCTTGCTTCGCGCCGCCTGGACCTGCGCGGCGCTGTCTGCCAGCGTCTTGCGCGCCGCCTGCAGGCTGGCCTTGCGCTCCACGATCTCGCTTACCGACCGGATCGTCTCCACGGACAGCACTTCGCGCAGCGGCGCGGCCGCCTTGGCCATGGCGTCCTGGAAATCCGTCATTACTTCGTAGGCGTCGTCGTAATCCCCGATCGCGTCCTTTTCCTGCTTGCTCAACAGACCGATCGGCACGAGCGTCACGTTGTTCATGCGGACTTGCAGAACCTGTATGAACGCGGCGCGCTCCTGCGGCTCCTTGTTGACGCAGGCCGCCAGCAACAGCATCGAAACCGCCGCCATGCCCGCCACCCACGCGCGAACCCAACCCATGCGCATCCTTTTGCACTCCGATTCTGCAGATTACGGGAAGATTATCCGGTAGCCCCGAGCTTGGATCCGAATGGGGCGAAATTTGTTGCCATCGAAGCGAGTTGACACAGGGAGAGCCGCGCACATGCCCCCGGCGGCGGCGTCCTCTAAAATCACGGATTCGGCGGCGCCCGGCCGCCCGCAACACACACTGGCTGACCCGATGACTCAAAACGCTTCTCCCCTGCCCTGGGGTTTCACGCTCCCGGATTGCCGCGGCGCGAACGCCTTGCTCCTTTTCATGAACGACCTGGCGCGGGTGGTCAACCAGTACCTCGGCCACGGCAAGCTGTCGGAAGAAGCGCTGGCGGACGCCCAGAAAGCCGTGGACGCGCTGCTGGAACGCTATGTAGAGATTCAGGCGGCGCCTGAGGCCTTTGACGACGAGCGCATCGAACTGGCGCTGGAAACCTTGCCGCAGCCCGACGGCACGACCAGCGCCCAAGTGGCGCTGCGCATGTCGCCGCGCCTGGAAGGCCTGATCATCGAGGCCCAACGCCAGGCCCGTCCCGCGGCGCACTAACGCGTATTTGCTCGGCCGGATGCCTATCCGGCCGAAAATGCTTGCATAATCGCGTGTTATCCGATATTATCGTCGGTTGGATCTGCGCAGTCGTACCCCGGTACGCCATGTCCGCCACGAACTGCTCACACCAAGGCTCACCCCAGGCTGGCCGCAAAAAGCCGCTGCCACAATCAGATCCACTACCCGTAAGCTCTGCGTCCTTGCGAAGTACAACGCAAAATACGCAAACCCAGAGCACCATCGGAAACCACACGCCTTCGCCCATCCGCCAGTCCGGATCGGCCTGAAGCAGATACACCCAAACAACACGTTGCTTTTCCGGAAGCAGCGACGCATGCCGCGGTCCAACCCCCGCGAGCGCCAGAGCCAACCCACTCTGTGCGCACCCAGGGCTGCATCGGCGCACGCTACCGCGCCGGCAACCATGCCTGTGTATGGCCCGCCTGCGCCCTGCAGCCCGACCGATGCCCGCCAGGACTGGACGAAGGCATCACCACGCCGGCCCGGCGCGCAAAAAACATGAGAATGCGCAAAAGAACGGCAGCAGCAATGCGTTAGTGTCATGTAACGCCTGTCCAATACATCCGGCGGACAAGGCGCTTCGCGAAGGTCCGGCCAGTGCCCTGCATTTACCCGGCTTGCGCGCACCATGACAAGACGCAGCTTTTCCAATAACTAGAACCTAAAGAGAACACAACATGAATACTCGTTTCACCACCACCGAACTGATCCGCCGCCCGGCCCATACGCAGCTTGACGACATGCCCATCCACATCGGCGACATCGTCTACCTGAAGCCGGCCAACGGCCCCGAGATCCGCGCCACGGTCATCTTCAACGCGCCGATCAACGGCACCACCACCTACACCACCGAAGTCGTGCCGTGCGGCGCGCCCGCGCAAAAGACGCCCGCCCAGCGCATCCGGTTCCGCCACGAGCACGTGCATCGCATCGAACCGGTGCGCCGCAACGCCCGCTAAGCAGACTCAACACCGCCGCTCTTACCCCGCGGCGGTTTGCTTTGTGCGTGATAAATTCCCTGCAACTTCAGCCCGCTGATCTCACCATGCAGAACAATCGTCTTGCGGTCCGCATCTGGGACCTTCCCACCCGCCTCTTTCACTGGGGGCTTGTCGTCTGCATCGTCGGCGCGTTCGTCAGCGTGAAGCTGGGCGGCCTGTACATGGACTGGCACGTGCGCTTCGGCTGTACGGCGCTGGGCCTCATCATCTTCCGCGTGCTGTGGGGCTTTGCCGGACCGCGCTATGCCAGGTTCGCGCATTTCGTTCGCGGCCCCGGCGCGGTGGCCCGCTACCTGAAGGGCGCCGCCGCGCCCGCCGGCCACAATCCGCTGGGCGCCCTGTCGGTCATGGCATTGCTGCTGGTCGTGGGCTTTCAGGCGGTCAGCGGCCTGTTCACCACCGACGACATCATGACGCAGGGCCCGCTGTTCGGGCACGTATCCGAAGCCACCGCCAGCGCCATGACGTCCTGGCACAAGCTCAATGAATGGGTCATCATCGGCCTGGTCGCCCTGCACCTGCTGGCCGTCACCTGGTACGTGGTAGTGCGCCGCAAGCGTCTGGTGCGCGCCATCATCACCGGCAACGTCGATGCCAAGGACGTCCCCGCCGGCACGCCGCCCGCTCAGGACGGCCTGGCCATCTGGCTGCGCGCGCTGTTGCTGGGCGCCTGCGCGACCGGACTGGTGCTGTGGATACGATCGCTCGAGGTCGTGTCCGACATGTCGTTCTCCTGACTCTGCCCAAGCGAACAGCCCATGAAAAAAGCCCCTTGACGGGGCTTTTTGCTTTCCAGGACGACGGGCCGGATCTGACAACGGCCCGATGCCTTATTTCTTCTTGCGGTACGAATCGTGGCAGGCCTTGCAGCTTGCGCCGACGTCGCCGAAGGCCGCGCGCAGCTTGTCCAGATCGCCGGCATCGGCGGCTGCCGACAGTTTCACGATGTTGTCCTGGAACGCCTGCTGCTTCTGCTTGAAGCCAGCCGCGTCGCTCCAGATTTCGGGACGGGCGTCACCGCCTTCCGTACCCGGGCCGAAACCCGCCCACGGCAACGCCGACAGCGTCTTCAGCACATCGACGTTGGCCTTGATCTGCGCGGCGTCATAGGGCGCCTGGCCCTTGACCACCGGCGCCATGCGGCCGAAGTGCGAGCCGATCAGTGCAAGCGCCGACTGGCGGTACTTGACGGCATCTTCGGGCTTGGCGAATTGCGCGGAGGCGGACGTTGCCAGCAGCGGACCCACCGTCATACAGGCCAGCGCAGCGAGCGTGGACAACTTCTTCATTGATTTCTCCCGTAGGTACAACGTGAAAGCCGCGCGCGTGACGCGCGCGGCACGGCGACTATACCGCCCGGGCCAGCTCGGCAGCCAGACCAATGTACGAGCGCGGGGTCATCGCCAGGAGGCGGGCCTTGGGCTCTTCAGGCAGCGCCAGGCCCTGGATGAATTCTCGCAGAGCCTCTTCGGTGATGCCCTTGCCGCGCGTCAAGGCCTTGAGCTGCTCGTACGGCTGCGGCAGGCCATAGCGGCGCATGACGGTCTGCACCGGCTCGGCCAGCACTTCCCAGCAGGCGTCGATATCGGCGTCGATGGCAGCCGTGTTGACTTCGAGCTTGCCCAGGCCGCGCATGCAGGCGTCCCAAGCGACCAGGCAGTAGCCCAGGCCCACGCCGAGGTTGCGCAGGACGGTGGAATCGGTCAGGTCGCGCTGCCAGCGGGAGATCGGCAGCTTGTCGGCCAGATGGCGCAGCACGGCGTTGGCCAGACCCAGGTTGCCTTCGGAGTTTTCGAAGTCGATCGGGTTGACCTTGTGCGGCATGGTCGACGAACCGACCTCGCCTTCCTTCAGGCGCTGCTTGAAGTAGCCCAGCGCCACGTAGCCCCAGATGTCGCGATCCAGGTCCAGGATGATGATGTTGGCGCGGGTAATCGCGTCGAAAAGCGCGGACATCCAGTCATGCGGTTCGATCTGGATGGTGTGGCGGTTCTGGGTCAGGCCCAGACCGGTCAGCACACGCTTGCTGAACTCGGGCCAGTTGATTTCGGGATAGGCGGACAGGTGGGCGTTGTAGTTGCCCGTTGCGCCGTTCAGCTTGGCCAGGGGCTCGACGGCCACGACGGCGGCGATGGCGCGGTTCAGGCGCGCGGCCACGTTGGCGAATTCCTTGCCCAGCGTAGTCGGGCTGGCGGGCTGGCCGTGGGTGCGCGACAGCAGCGGCTGATCGGCGTTGGCGACGGCCAGGTCGTTCAGCTTGGCGGCGACTTCGCGCAGGCGCGGCACCACGACCTGGTCGCGGGCGCGCGACAGCATCAGCGCGTGCGAGGTGTTGTTGATGTCTTCGGACGTGCAGGCGAAGTGGATGAATTCTGCGGCGCGGGCCAGTTCGGCGTCATCGGCGACCTTTTCTTTCAGCCAGTACTCGACGGCCTTCACGTCGTGGTTGGTGACGCGCTCGATATCCTTGATGCGGCCGGCGTCCGCCTCGGAGAAGTTGGCGACCAACTGGGCCAGGCGCGCGCGGGCGGCCTCGGAGAAGGCCGGCAGCTCGGGCAGGCCGGCGTCCGACAAGGCGATCAGCCAGGCGACCTCGACTTCGACGCGGTGCGCCATGAAGCCGGCTTCGGACAGCAGACCGCGCAGCGCGTCGCCCCGGGAAGCGTAGCGGCCATCCAGTGGCGAAAGGGCATTAAGTTGGCTCAGCTGATCGGCGATTTGCATGGTCTGGGTAGGGAAAAAGCGACGGATGGGAAAACCCGGCGATTTTATCATCCGGGGCCGCCTGACATTGTGGCAAACTGACGAAGATTCC
The DNA here is from genome assembly GCF_002331005.1 of Achromobacter sp. UBA2119. Lineage (NCBI taxonomy): Bacteria > Pseudomonadati > Pseudomonadota > Betaproteobacteria > Burkholderiales > Alcaligenaceae > Achromobacter > Achromobacter sp. UBA2119. Next base: position 104,540 of record NZ_DCYD01000009.1, read on the forward strand.
GCCCTGCGGACAATTCCGGCCGTCATACAGCCTGCTATACTTCGGCCGCTTTCCGACTCCGCTTGTGACTCCATGAAACTGATCGGCTCGCTTACCAGTCCCTACGTGCGCAAAGTGCGTATCGTCATGGCCGAGAAAAAGCTGGACTACCGGCTTGAACTCGAAAACGTCTGGTCCGCCGACACGCAGATCCAAACGTACAACCCGCTGGGCAAGGTCCCCTGCCTGGTGATGGAAGACGGCGGCGCCCTGTTCGATTCGCGCGTCATCGTCGAATACGTGGACACCTTGTCTCCCGTGGCCCGGCTGATTCCTCAGCAAGGGCGCGATCGCGCAGCCGTCAAATGCTGGGAAGCCATCGCCGATGGCGTCCTGGACGCCTGCGTGACCATCGTCAAGGAAAACCAGCGCCCCGAGGCCCAGCGCAGCCCCGAATGGATCGAACGCCAATACGGCAAGATCCACGCCAGCCTGGACGCCATGAACAAAAGCCTGGGCGACAACGCCCATTGCATGGGCATCAACTACAGCCTGGCGGATATCGCGGTCGGCTGTGCCCTGGGCTACCTGGACCTGCGCTTTCCCACCCTGGACTGGCGCACCGGCCAGCCCAATCTGGCCCGCCTGTACGACAAGCTGTCCCAGCGCCAGTCGTTCATCGACACGGTGCCCAAGACGGCCTGACGGCCGGCCAGAAATGCCCGCAAAAACGCCCGGCTCGACCGGGCGTTTTTTCGTCCGGCCGCTTTCTGCGGCCGGTTTTCCGTATATCGATCAAACCGTCCAGGTCTGCCACGCCTTGAACAGCATGTAAGCCGCGAGTGCGAACAGCAGCGCGGCGAACACGCGCTTGAGCGTCTGTACCGGCAGGCGATGGGCCATGCGCGCACCCAGCGGCGCCGTCAGCACGCTGGTGCAGACCAGCGCCAGCAGTGCCGGCCAGTAAATGAAGCCGAGCATCCCCGGATACGTCTGGGCTTCGTTCAGGCCCGAAACGATATAACCGACGCTGTTGGCCAGCGCGATGGGAAAACCCAGCGCCGCCGAGGTCGACACCGCATTGTGCAGGGCCACGTTGCACCAGACCATGAACGGCACCGACAGAAAGCCGCCCCCGGCGCCGACCAGGCCCGACAGGAAGCCGATGCCCGCCCCCGCCGCACTGGTGCCGACCACGCCCGGCATCTGACGCGTGGGCTTGGGCTTCTTGTTGCGCAGCATGCTCCAGCCGGAGTAGCCCACGAACAACGCGAAGAACAGCGACAGCCACAGCGTGCTCAGCGCGGCAAACACTGCGCCGCCCGACAGCAGCCCGCCGATGATGATGCCCGGCGCCATCGCCGCGACGATGCGCCACTTGATGGTGCCCCGCTGCTGGTGAGCGCGCACGCTGGAAATGGAGGTAAAGAGGATCGACGTCATGGACGTGGCGATCGCGGCGTGCACCACCAGGTCGGCCGGCATGCCCTGCCAGGTGAACAGCATCGTCAAAAAGGGAACCAGCAGCATGCCGCCGCCAATGCCCAGCAGGCCCGCGGCAAAGCCGACCACTCCGCCCAACACCAGCAGGCAGATCACCATCGTCACATCCACAACCGTCTCCTCAGTTTTATTGTCATGAACAAGGCCCCGCGGGCATGGCTCCGGGGGGCCTTGGTTACGTGCAGCGGGGACTGCTTAAATAATGATCCCGCCACCCAGGCAAACCTCGCCATCGTATAGCACGGCCGACTGCCCCGGCGTCACCGCCCATTGCGGCTCGGTGAAATCCAGCGAAAACGTCTCGGGCGCCGCATCGCCCAGGCGGCAGGCCGCGTCGGCTTGCCGATAGCGGGTCTTGGCGCCGTAGGCGCCCGCTGCCGGCGGGTGGCCGGCCACCCAGCTCGCGTCCTGCGCCTTCAGATCGCCGGACAGCAGCCAAGGATGGTCATGCCCCTGCACGACGTACAGCACGTTGCGTTCCAGATCCTTGCGCGCCACGTACCAAGCCTCGGCCGTGCCATCGTCCCGCTGGCGGCCCTTGACGCCGCCCACGCCCAGCCCCTTGCGCTGGCCCAGCGTGTAGAACGAAAGCCCTTCGTGGCGGCCGACCTTCTGCCCTTCGGGCGTCAGGATGGAACCGGGCTCGGTGGGCAGGTAACGGTTCAGAAATTCCCGGAACGGCCGCTCGCCGATGAAGCAGATCCCGGTGGAATCCTTCTTGGCGGCGTTGTGCAGGCCGATCTCGTGCGCGATGCGCCGCACTTCGGTCTTGTGGATCTCGCCCAGCGGAAACAGCGTGCGCGACAACTGCGCCTGGTTCAGGCGATGCAGGAAGTAGCTCTGGTCCTTGGATGCGTCCAGCGCCTTCAGCAACTGGAACTGCGAGCCGCCGCCCTCAGCGGGCGCTTCGCGCACGCGGGCGTAATGGCCGGTCGCGATGTGTTCTGCGCCCAGCGCCATGGCGTGGTCGAGGAACGCCTTGAACTTGATCTCGGCATTGCACAGGACGTCGGGGTTGGGCGTACGGCCCGCGGAGTATTCGCGCAGGAAATCCGCGAACACGCGGTCCTTGTATTCGGCGGCGAAGTTGACGTATTCGAACTCGACGCCGACCAGGTCCGCGACGCTGGCGGCGTCCAGGAGATCCTGGCGGGTGGAGCAGTATTCGGAATCGTCGTCGTCTTCCCAGTTCTTCATGAACAGGCCGACGACCTCGTAGCCTTGCTGTTTGAGCAGCCAGGCGGTGACCGAAGAATCGACCCCGCCGGACATGCCGACGACAACGCGGCCTTTCTTGGTGGATGTTTGACTCATGATGCGGCTATTTTAGATCGGACAAGGCGTCTTCCCGCGGCTGCGGTTCGGCGGCGCGCGACACTTCCATCAGCCAGGCGCGGAAAGCCTGCAGGGTGGGCAGATTGGCCTTCTGCTCGGGGTAGCACAGGTAATAGCCCATCCGCGCGCGGATCGGCAACTGCATCGCGATGGCCAGCTTGCCGTCGCGCAGCTCGTCCTCGATCAGGCAGCGCGGGATCAGCGCCACGCCGAAGCCCGCCGCGGCGGCCTGCGACAGCAGCGCGTACTGATCGAACCGGGCGCCTTCCAGGCTGCGCCGCGTATCGCAGCCAGCCTGCTCGAACCAGTCGCGCCAGCCTTCCAGGGCCGACGTATGGTGCAGCAGCGGATATGCCAGCAGGTCTTCGGGCGACTGGCACCCGCCCGCGATCAGGCGGGGACTACAGACCGGCAAGATCTCGCGGCCCACGATGTAGTCCGCGCCGCTGCCGGGCCACAGCCCCTCGCCGAAGCGCACGGCGGCGTCCAATTCGGGTGTGGAGAAGTCGTAGCCCTGGCGGTGCGGCAGGAACTCCACGTGGATGTCTGGCCGCAGGCGCATGAAGGCGGTCAGCCGCGGAATCAGCCACCGCGCGCCGAACGTCGGCATACAGGTCAGGTTGAGCGTGCCGCCGCGCCCCTGGTGCGCGATCAGCTCGACGGTGGCCGCTTCGATCTGGCCGAGACCGGCCTGGATCTTGGCCAGATAGCTGCGGCCTGCTTCGGTCAGAACCAGGCCTTGCCTGATTCGTAGGAATAGTTCGACGCCGACGAACTCTTCCAGATGTTTCACCTGTTTACTCACGGCCCCCTGTGTCACGCACAATTCCTGCGCGGCGCGCGTGAAACTGCTGTGCCGGGCGGCAACTTCGAACGCCTGGAGATCCGTTAAAGAGGGACAGAAACGCCTCATCTACAGCCCCCACCGAATGTGGGGCTCCCTTGCCCTGCGGGCATGATGACGGCAAAGGCGCGGGCGACGGATGCTACAGAAAAGTAACGCCGACGAGGGCCTGCCGAAAAGAGGTATGAAAAAAAGTCATAGCTTACGGAGAATCTTTCGTTTGCGCAAACCTGCCCGCCAGGAAAGAATCGTCGGGTTTGCGTCTGCCTTTGCGCATCCGCTGTTCATTCATTAGTAGGGGAATTCATGCAACGCCGTAATGTAGTCCTGGGCCTGTGTGTCGCCGCCGCGACCCTGGCCACGCCACTGACCTCGGGTATCGCGCACGCTGAAGATGCGTATCCCAGCAAGCCCATCCGCCTGATCGTTCCCTTCCCGCCCGGCGGCACCACCGACATCGTCGGCCGCCTGTTCGCCGACAAGCTCGGCAAGGAACTGGGCCAGACCGTCGTCGTGGAAAACCGCGGCGGCGCCGGCGGCTCGATCGGCAGCGCCTTCGTCGCCAGCAGCGCGCCGGACGGCTACGTCCTGGGCATCGCCACCGTCAGCACGCACGGCATCAACCCGGCCATCTACCCGAACCTGCCGTTCGATGGCGAGAAGGACTTCACGCCCGTCTCGAACCTGGCTGCCGTGCCGAACATCATGACCATCAACCCGAAGGTCCAGGCCAAGACCATCGCCGAATTCATCACGCTGGCCAAGAGCCAGCCCGGCAAGCTGACGTACGCGTCGGCCGGCAACGGTTCGGTCTCGCACATGATGGGCGAACTGTTCAAGATGGCCTCGGGCACCGACCTGATGCACGTGCCGTACCGTGGCGTGGGCCCCGCGCTGAACGACGCGCTGGCCGGCCAGGTCGACGTCATGTATGACAACCTGCCCTCCACGCTGCCGCACGTCCAGTCCGGCCGCCTGATCGCCATGGCCGTCGCCTCGCCGCAGCGCGTCGCCTCGCTGCCCAACGTGCCCACGTTCGCCGAAGCCGGCCTGCCGGCCGTGAACGATGCCTCGTGGTTCGGCCTGGTCGCCCCGGCCAAGCTGCCCGCCCCCGTGCTGGCCAAGCTGAACGCCGCCGTCCAGAAGGTCAGCGCCGAAGAAGACGTCAAGAGCCGCCTTGCCGCCCTCGGCGCCTCGCCCGCTGCCAACACCCCGGCCGAATTCGGCGCGCAGATCTCGGCTGAAATCGCCAAGAACAAGCGCATCGCCAAAGAAGCCAACGTGAAGATCGACTAACCGGTCTTCGGTCCTCGCGTGCCCGTGGCGCGCGAGGACCTCCGATTCACGAACGCAGTACCCCCTTATGCGACTTACCCAGCCCCTGTCCTACCGCTTCGACCTCCCGCAGCACTATCCCGATTCGGAAATCTCGGTCCCTCTCGTGCTGGATTCCCCGCACAGCGGCACGACCTACCCCCCCGATTTCGCCGCCGCGGTGGACTTTGGCGCCTTGCGCACGGCCGAGGACACCTGGGTTGACGATCTGTGGGGCGACGCCATCGAGATGGGCGTACCGATGATCGCCGCGGCGTTCCCGCGCGCCTATATCGACGCCAACCGCGCCGCCGACGAGATCGACGAATTGCTGCTGGACGCGGCATGGCCCGACGCAATCAACCCCTCGCCCAAGGTCAAGCTGGGCAAGGGTCTGATCTGGCGCATGCTCGATGACGGCACCCCGCTGTACAACCGCAAGCTCACGGTGGACGAAGTGCGCCACCGCATCGATGCCTGCTGGAAGCCCTATCACGCCGCGCTTGGTCAGGTGCTGGACAACGCCCACCGCAAGTTCGGCAAGGTCTGGCACATCAACTGCCACTCGATGCCCAGCGTGGCCGGCGCCTTCGCCACCGATCGCCCGGGCCTGGTCCATCCCGACTTTGTGCTGGGCGACCGCGACGGCAGCACCAGCGATCCAGCCTTCCGCGAATTCATCGCCGCCTGGCTGCGCGAGCGCGGCTACAACGTCACCGTGAACGATCCCTACAAGGGCGTGGAACTGGTGCGCGCGTTCGGCCGCCCGCAAGAAGGCCGCCACAGCCTGCAGATCGAGATCAACCGCAAGCTCTACATGGACGAAGTGTCGCTTCGTCCGACCGACAACTACGGCCGGCTGAAGGCCGATCTGCGCGACCTTACCGCCGCGCTGATCACCTGGACCCGCGCGCAGACGGCATAAGAAACGCCGCCCGTCCAGACGCCGGGTTGCAAGCCCCACGCCCCATGGTTCGCCATGGGGTTTTTTTTTGGCCCCGCGCAAGCGGCCAAAACGGGGGAGGCGTAAGAGCGCACATTCCGTGTATAACTACGGCGAACCTTCTGAGGAGAGGCGTCGATGCACATCGGGATACCTAAGGAAACCCGAGACGGGGAAACCCGTGTCGCAGCAACACCGGAGACCGTCAAGAAGTACGTGGGCGGCAAGCACACCGTCGTTGTGGAAAGTGGAGCCGGCGCCGCCGCCCGCTATCTCGATGATGCCTATGTCGCCGCGGGCGCCACGCTCGGTTCAGCCCAGGAAGCCCTGGGCGCCGAACTGGTCATGAAGGTTCGCGCGCCCGCCCCCGAAGAATTGCCCCGCATGAAGCCGGGCGCCGTGGTCGTGGGCATGCTCGATCCCTTCGACGCCGAAGGTCTGGCGCAAATGGCCGCCGCGGGCCTGACCGGCTTCGCGCTGGAAGCCGCGCCGCGCATCACCCGCGCGCAAAGCCTGGACGTGCTGTCGTCGCAGGCCAACCTGGCCGGCTACAAGGCCGTGCTGCTTGCGGCCCATCACTACGGCCGGCTGATCCCCATGATGATGACCGCCGCCGGCACCCTGAAAGCCGCGCGCGCCGTCGTCCTGGGCACCGGCGTGGCCGGCCTGCAGGCCATCGCCACCGCCAAGCGGCTGGGCGCAGTGGTCGAAGCCTCCGACGTGCGGCCCGCCGCCCGTGAACAGGTCGAATCGCTGGGCGCCAAGTTCATCGACGTGCCGTTCGAAACCGACGAAGAGCGCGAGATCGCGCAAGGCACGGGCGGCTACGCGCGGCCCATGCCGCCCGCCTGGATGGCGCGCCAGGCCGCGCTGGTGTCCGAACGCTGCAAGCAGGCGGACATCGTTATCACCACCGCGCTGATCCCGGGACGGCCCGCCCCCACGCTGGTTTCGGCGGACACGGTCGCGGCCATGAAGCCCGGCTCGGTGCTGGTGGATCTTGCCGTCGAACGTGGCGGCAACTGCCCGCTGTCGGAAAAAGGGCAAATCGTCGAAAAGCACGGCGTGACGATCATCGGACTGACCAACCTGCCCGGCCTGGTCGCGACCGACGCCTCGGCGCTCTACGCGCGCAACATCCTGGATTTCCTGAAGCTCATCATCAATGCGGACGGCGCGCTGGCGATCCAGCGCGACGATGAAATCGTGGCAGCCTGCCTGGTGTGCGAAGGCGGCAATGTGACGCGGAGGACGTGACCATGGAAGCGATCAACCCCACCCTGATGAATCTGATCATCTTCGTGCTGGCCATCTATGTGGGCTACCACGTGGTCTGGAACGTCACGCCCGCGCTGCACACGCCGCTCATGGCGGTCACCAATGCCATTTCCGCGATCATCATCGTCGGCGCGATGCTGGCCGCCGCGCTGACCGAAGGCGGACTGGCGCGCGGCATGGGCGTCTTCGCGGTGGCGCTGGCCGCCGTCAACGTTTTTGGCGGTTTTCTCGTGACGCGGCGCATGCTTGAAATGTTCAAGAAGAAGGACCGCAAGCCGGGCAAGGAGGAAGCGAAATGATCTCGCTGAACCTCGTCACCCTGCTCTACCTGATTGCCTCGGTCTGCTTCATCCAGGCGCTCAAGGGCCTGTCGCATCCCACCACCTCGCGCCTGGGCAACGCCTTCGGCATGGCCGGCATGGCGATCGCCGTGGTGACCACCGCGGCGCTCATCATCGGGCTGGCGCGCAGCGGCACGGCCACGATCGGGCTGGGCTGGGTCGTGCTGGGGCTGCTGGTCGGCGGCTCCATCGGTACGCTGATGGCCAAGCGCGTCGAGATGACCAAGATGCCGGAGCTGGTCGCCTTCATGCACAGCATGATCGGCCTGGCGGCGGTCGCGATCGCCGTGGCCGTCGTGGCCGAGCCGCACGCCTTCGGCATTGCGCCGCCCGGCATGGCCATCCCGACCGGCAACCGCTTCGAGCTCTTCATCGGCACGTTCGTGGGCGCCATCACGTTCTCGGGTTCGGTCATCGCCTTCGGCAAGCTGTCCGGCAAATACAAGTTCCGGCTGTTCCAGGGCGCGCCCGTGGTGTTCCCCGGCCAGCACATGCTGAATCTGGCGCTGGCGCTGGCGATGCTGGGTTGCGGCCTCTGGTTCATGCTCACGCAGGAATGGACGCCGTTCATCATCATGACGCTCATCGCCTTCGTGCTGGGCGTGCTGATCATCATCCCGATCGGCGGCGCGGACATGCCGGTGGTGGTGTCGATGCTGAACAGCTATTCCGGCTGGGCGGCGGCGGGCATCGGCTTCTCGCTGAACAACCCCATGCTGATCATCGCCGGCTCGCTGGTGGGCTCGTCGGGCGCCATCCTGTCCTACATCATGTGCAAGGCGATGAACCGGTCGTTCTTCAACGTGATCCTGGGCGGCTTTGGCGGGCAAGCGGGCGGCGGCGCGGCGGCAGGCGCTGCGCAGCAGCGCAGCGTCAATTCGGGCAGCCCGGACGACGCGGCGTTCCTGATGACCAACGCCGAAAGCGTCACCATCGTGCCGGGCTACGGCCTGGCTGTCGCGCGGGCCCAGCATGCGCTGAAGGAACTGGCCGAAAAGCTGACCGCGCGGGGCGTGACCGTGAAGTACGCGATCCATCCGGTGGCCGGCCGCATGCCCGGCCACATGAACGTACTGCTGGCCGAGGCCGAAGTGCCTTACGACCAGGTCTTCGAGATGGAAGACATCAACAGCGAGTTCGGCCAGACCGATGTTGTGCTGGTGCTGGGCGCGAACGACGTGGTCAACCCGGCCGCCAAGAACGATCCCAAGTCACCCATCGCCGGCATGCCCATCCTCGAGGCCTACAAGGCGCGCACGGTCATCGTGAACAAGCGCTCCATGGCCTCGGGCTATGCCGGGCTGGACAACGAACTGTTCTACATGGACCGCACGATGATGGTCTTCGGCGACGCCAAGAAGGTGCTCGAAGACATGGTCAAGGCCGTGGAGTAACCGCAACGCCAGGCGCTGCGCGGGCGGCTAGCCCTGCGCAGCGCGGCGCAACTGCTCGTCGACCACTTCGACCCAATGGCGCACCGGCGTATCGGTGCCGCTTTGCAGATGGCCGATGCACCCGATGTTGGCCGACAGGATCACATCGGGACTGCCCACCGCGATGGCGCCCAGCTTGCGGTCACGCAGCTCCAGCGCGATGTCCGGATTCAATACCGAATACGCGCCCGCCGATCCGCAGCACAGATGCTTGTCCGCGAACGGCTGCAGCTCAAATCCCAGATCGACCAGCAATTGCTCTGACAACGGCCGCAGCCCTTGCCAGTGCTGCAACGTGCACGGCGGGTGAAACGATGCCCGCGTGCCGGCCGGCAGGCGCGACCGCAGCATATCGGCGTGCGGCGCGACGATCTCCGCCACGTCCTTCACCAGCGCCACGATGTCGGCGGCTTTCTGCGCATACGCCGGGTCGTGGCGCAGATGGTGCGCGTATTCCTTGACCATGGCGCCGCAGCCCGACGCATTCATGACGATGGCCTCGACCTTGCCGTCCTGCACCAGCGGCCACCACGCGTCGACGTTGGCGCGCATCTGCGCCACGGCTTCGTCCTGCGCGTCCAGGTGGAAACTGACCGCGCCGCAGCAACCGGCGCCCGGCGCGATCCGCGCGCCGATGCCGACCGCATCCAGCACGCGGATGGTGGCGGCGTCGATGGTGGGCATCATGGCCGGCTGCACGCAGCCCGCCAGCATCAGGACCTGGCGATCGTGTCGCGCCACCTGCGGTAGCGGTCCGGCGTCGCGGCGTTCCGGCACCTTGCGCCGCAGGGCCTGGGGCAGGATGCCGCGCAGGCTCTGACCCAGACGCATGGCCGGCGCGAACATCGGCGACAGCATTGCCTTGCGCAGCAACGTGCGCTTGGTCTTGTCGCCCCACGACCGCTCCACGCGCTCGTCCACGATCTTGCGGCCGATGTCGACGAGGTGGCCGTACTCGACGCCGGACGGGCAGGTGGTCTCGCAATTGCGGCAGGTCAGGCAGCGGTCCAGATGCTGCTGCGTGGATTGCGTGGGCTCCTTGCCCTCCAGCACCTGCTTGATGAGATAGATGCGTCCGCGCGGGCTGTCCAGTTCGTCGCCCAGGACCTGATACGTGGGACAGGTGGCCGTGCAAAAACCGCAATGCACGCAGCGGCGCAGAATCGCGTCCGCCTCGTTGCCCAGATCGGTGCCGCTCGCCCAGGATGCCAGATTGGTTTGCATGATGTCCTACAGCTCCAGGACCAGGCGGCCGGGGTTGAAGAGGCCTGCGGGATCGAGTTCCTGCTTCAGCCTGCGGGTGATTGCGCCGACACCCGGCGCAAGCGGATGGAACACGCCATCGGCGGGCGGCGGGGTGTCGGCGGGCCGGAACAGCGTCGCGTGGCCGCCGTGGCGGGCCGCCGTCTCGCGTAGTTCAGCGGCATCGCGCGGACCGCTCAGCCAACGCTGGCCACCGCCCCACTCCACCAGCGTCGGCCCCAGTTCCAGATCGGCGGTGGTTGGCGGCAGGGCCAGCCGCCACAATGGCCGGTCTGGCGCAAAGAAAGGGTGCGTCTGCTCGCGCAACGACCGCCACCATGCGTCGGCCGCATCGGGCGCCAGCACATCGCCGCCGATCAGCGCTCGCGCGCTGGCCAGCGCGGGCGGCGCGCCCGACAGGCGCACCATCGTCATGCCGTCCGCGCCGTCGGCATCGCTTGACCAGCTCGATGCCGAGATCGGCAGCGGCTTGCCGCGCCAGAAGGCAAAGTTGGCCAGTGCCTGCGCCTGCGTCTCGGGCAACGCCAGCGTCATCTCTTCCATCGGCTTGGGCACAACCTTCAGCGACACCTCCAGGATGGCGCCGAAGATGCCGTGCGAGCCGGCCAGGAGGCGCGACACGTCATAGCCCGCCACGTTCTTCATGACCTCGCCGCCGAAGGAAAGGATGCGTCCTTCCGAATCCAGCAGTTGCGCACCGAGCACGAAATCCTTGAGCGCCCCCGCGCTCATGCGGCGCGGGCCCGACAGGCCGGCTGCGACGCAGCCGCCCACGGTGGCGGTGGGCGCGAAGTGCGGCGGCTCGAAGGCCAGCATCTGGCCGTGTTCGGCAAGCGCGGCCTCAAGTTCTTCCAGGGGCGTGCCGGCGCGCACCGTGACGACGAGTTCGGATGGGTGGTAGCTGACGATGCCGCGGTACGGCGTCATATCCAGCAGGCAATGGCCATCCTGCGGCCGCACGGGACGGTAGTTACCGTAGAACCGCTTGCTGCCGCCGCCCATCACGAACAGGGGTTTGTGGCCGGCACGGGCCGTCATGACCTGGTCGCACAATTCCGACAGGACAAAATCCATAAGGGATACGTCCTAGAAACGGGCGAGATCGGGGAAGCGCAGTTCTCCCGCATGGACGTGCATCTTGCCGTATTCGGCGCAGCGTGCCAGCGTGGGGATGACCTTTTCAGGATTCAGCAGGCACGGCGGATCAAAGGCCCGCTTGACTGCCAGGAACGCGTCGAGTTCTTCGCGAGAGAATTGCACGCACATTTGATTTATCTTCTCCATTCCCACACCGTGCTCTCCGGTCACGGTTCCTCCCACTTGCACGCACAGCTCAAGAATGGCCGCACCGAATTTCTCGGCGCGCTCCACCTCGTCCGGCTTATTCGAATCGAACAGGATCAGCGGATGCAGATTGCCGTCGCCGGCATGAAAGACGTTGGCGCATCGCAGGCCGAATTCGTCTTCCATCTGTTCAATGGCGCCCAGTACGCGCGCCAGATGACGGCGCGGTATCGTGCCGTCCATGCAGTAGTAATCGGGCGACACGCGCCCGGCAGCGGGAAACGCGTTCTTGCGCCCCGCCCAGAATTTCAAGCGTTCCGCCTCGGATGCCGACACCTGGCAACGCGTGGCGCCGGCTTGCCGGAACACGGCCTCCATGCGCGCGATCTCGTGCGCCACCTCTTCGGGTGTGCCGTCCGATTCGCATAGCAGGATGGCCTGCGCGTCCATGTCGTAGCCCGCGCGGACAAACGGCTCCACCATATGCGTGGCACGCCGGTCCATCATTTCAAGACCCGCCGGAATCATGCCTGCCGCGATCACCTGCGTGACCGCATTGCCTGCCGCCTCGACGCTGGAAAAACTGGCCATGACGACCTGTTGGCAGGCCGGCTTCGGGATGAGCTTGACGGTCACTTCGGTGACGACGCCCAGCATGCCCTCGGACCCGACGAACACGGACAACAGGTCCAGTCCGGGCGCGTCCGGCGCGTGCGATCCCAGTTCGACCACGTCGCCGTCAATCGTGACCACGCGCACGCGCAGCACGTTGTGCACGGTCAGGCCGTATTTCAGGCAATGTACGCCGCCAGAGTTTTCCGCGACGTTGCCGCCAATGGAGCACGCGATCTGGCTCGATGGGTCCGGCGCGTAGTACAGCCCATACGGCGACACGGCTTCGGAGATAGCAAGATTGCGCACGCCCGGCTCGACGATGGCGGTCGTGCTGGCCAGGTCGATATGCTTGATCCGATTGAATTTGGACAGCCCCAGCAACACGCCCTGGCTGTGCGGCATGGCGCCGCCCGACAATCCCGTTCCGGCGCCGCGCGCAACAATAGGCGCGTTCAGGCGCTTGCAGATGCGCATGATGGCCTGCACCTGCGCTTCCGTTTCAGGCAAGGCAACGACCGCGGGAATCGAGCGGTAAAGGGATAGGCCATCGCATTCGTAAGGACGGGTGTCCTCTTCGCGATAAAGCACACAGTGCGCGGGCAACGCGGCCGACAACGCCTCGATGAGCTGCTGCTGCGAATAAGGCGCCTGCACTTGTGCCAGGCCGGTTTCGACCAGTGAATTCATGAGCGCAACAATAGCGCGTGTGCCCATGTTAATCAGGCCGGGATTTACCCGCACCCGACGCATTTACCGGCATTTGCGGCCAGTTCATACGTAACCGGCCGTAAACCGTGGAGCTGCCTGTCGCGTAAAAGCAGCAGGCGCTGACGGATCGAGGGAGGCGTTTGCAGCCTCCCCCTGTTGATTACCAGGACACGATCTTGCCTGGATTCAGGATGTTGTTCGGGTCAAACGCGTGCTTCAGACTGCGCATCAGATCCAGCGCGTCTTCGCCGTGCTCTTCTGCCATGAACTGCATCTTGTGCAGGCCGACGCCGTGCTCGCCCGTGCAGGTGCCATCGGCAGCGATGGCGCGGCGCACGAGGTTGTGATTGATGGCTTCCGATTCCTGCCATTCCTGCGCGTTGTCAGCGTCCAGCAGCATCAGCACATGGAAGTTGCCGTCGCCCACGTGGCCGACGATCGTGTACGGGAAGCTTGCGCGGTCCAGTTCCTCGACGGTGTCGCGCACGCAGTCGGCCAAACGCGAAATCGGCACGCAGACGTCGGTGGTGCTGGCGCGGCAGCCGGGACGCAACTGCAGGCCCGCAAAATACGCGTTGTGGCGCGCGGTCCAGAGGCGGCTGCGGTCTTCGGGACGCTCGGCCCATTCGAAGTCCATGCCGCCGTGTTCGGCCGTGATGGCCTGCACGGTTTCGGCCTGCTCCTGAACGCCGGCGGGGCTGCCGTGAAACTCAAATACCAGCAGCGGCGTTTCGCGCAGGGTCAGCTTGCTGTGCAGGTTGACGGCACGCACGCTGGCGGCGTCCATGAACTCGACGCGCGCGATCGGCACGCCCATCTGGATGATCTCGATCACGCTCTGCACGGCGGCGTCCAGCGTCGGGAAATTGCAGACGGCGGCGGACACGGCTTCGGGCTGTGGATACAAGCGCACGGTCACTTCGGTGATGATGCCGAGCGTGCCCTCGCTGCCCACGAAAATGCGCGTCAGGTCGTAGCCGGCCGACGACTTGCGGGCGCGGCCCGCGGTGCGGATGATGCGGCCGTCCGCGGTGACGACGGTCAGCGACATGACGTTTTCGCGCATCGTGCCGTAGCGCACGGCGTTGGTGCCCGACGCGCGGGTGGCGGCCATGCCGCCCAGGCTGGCGTCGGCGCCCGGGTCAATCGGAAAGAACAGACCGGTGCTGCGGATCTCTTCATTGAGCTGCTTGCGCAGCACGCCGGCCTGCACCGTGGCGGTGAGGTCTTCGGCGTTGATAGCGAGGACCTTGTTCATCTGCGACAGGTCCAGGCTGATGCCGCCCTGGATCGCAAGAATGTGGCCTTCGAGCGACGAGCCGGCGCCGTACGGGATCAAGGGAACGCGGTGCTCGTTGCACACCTTGGCGACGAATGCGACATCTTCCGTCGAGTGCGCGAAGACCACGGCGTCGGGCAGCATGGCCGGGTAAGGCGATTCGTCGCGGCCATGGTGTTCGCGCACGGCGGCCGATTCCGACAGGCGGTCGCCAAAGTGCGCACGCAAGGCATCCAGACAGGCGGCCGGTACCGCGCGGCGCAACGATTCGGCGTGCAAGGGAGCGTTCATGATCTCGTGGTTTCCCGGGTTCGATAATCCGAATATTCTACGCCGCCTCGCGTGCTGCGCCGCACACCGTCCCAGGCTGACGGTGCGCGGCGTGAATCCCCCTCATTCTCCGGAATCGCTTGCCGGAATCACTTGCCGGATTTACTTGCCGGATTTACTTGCCAGACGTCAGCGCCACGCGGCGGCGTTCGCGCACGGCTTGCGCCAGGCGCTCCAGCACGGCCACTGACGCATCCCAGTCGATGCAGCCGTCGGTAATGCTCTGGCCGTACACCAGCGGCTGCCCCGGCACCATGTCCTGGCGGCCGCCCAGCAGATGGCTTTCGACCATGACGCCGACCAGGCGCGCATCGCCGGCTTCCATCTGGCGCGCCACATCTTCGACGACGAGCGGCTGGTTCTCCGGCTTCTTGCTGCTGTTGGCGTGGCTGGCGTCGACCATGATGCGCTGCGCGAGACCGGCCTTGGACACGTCCTGGCAAGCGGCGTCCACGCTGGCCGCGTCGTAATTCGGCGTCTTGCCGCCGCGCAGGATGACGTGGCAGTCCTCGTTGCCCGCCGTGGACACGATGGCCGAATGGCCGCCCTTGGTCACCGACAGGAAATGGTGCGGCTGCGAGGCCGCCTTGATCGCATCGACGGCGATCTTCACGTTGCCGTCCGTGCCATTCTTGAATCCCACCGGACACGACAGGCCCGACGCCAGCTCGCGGTGCACCTGGCTCTCCGTCGTGCGCGCCCCGATCGCCCCCCAGGAGACCAGATCCGCGATGTACTGCGGCGTAATCATGTCCAGGAACTCGCATCCCGCCGGCAAGCCCATGCTGTTGATGTCCAGCAGCAGTTCGCGGGCGACGCGCACGCCCTTGTTGATGTCGAAGCTGCCGTCCAGGTCGGGATCGTTGATCAGGCCTTTCCAGCCCACGGTCGTGCGCGGCTTCTCGAAGTACACGCGCATCACGATTTCCAGGTCCGCGCTCAGGCGGTCGCGCACGGGCTTCAGACGCTTGGCGTATTCGATGGCGGCGCGCGTGTCGTGAATGGAACACGGACCGATCACGACGATCATGCGATCGTCCATGCCGTGCAGGATGCGGTGCATGCCTTGCCGCGCGGCGAAGACGGTCTCGGACGCCTCCTTGGTGCACGCGAACTCGCGCATCACGTGCGAGGGCGGATTCAGTTCCTTGATTTCTCGAATACGAAGGTCATCGGTGTTGTGCGACACGGTACTGCTCCTGGGTTGCCCGCCACGGCGGCATAAAAAAAGCCGCCAGATTTGCTGGCGGCTTTTTTGGGGGGATTCTGTCCAAACTTCAGATTGAGCGCGTCCCTTCCTCCGCCAGCGGCTTCAGAAAACCAAAAAAATAAAAATAAAAGGCGGGGGACGCGAATTTCATGGGGACCGACTCTAGCACAGTTTTTTGAGGGCGTCACGCCGGATTTTTGCCGGATGCCGCCCCCATTTATGCCATCAGGCCGTGCCGCCGACCGTCAGGCCTTCCATGCGGACCGTCGGCATGCCGACACCGACGGGCACGCTCTGGCCGTCCTTGCCGCAGGTGCCCACGCCAGAGTCCAGCTGCAGGTCGTTGCCGATCATGGTGACGCGGTTCATGGCGTCGGGGCCATTGCCGATGAGCGTGGCGCCCTTGACCGGATACGTAACCTTGCCGTCTTCGATCATGTAGGCCTCGGAGGCCGAGAACACAAACTTGCCGTTGGTGATGTCGACCTGGCCGCCGCCAAAGTTGACGGCATACAGGCCCCGCTTGACCGAAGCCACGATTTCGTCGGCGGGCTTGTCGCCGGCCAGCATGTACGTGTTGGTCATGCGCGGCATGGGCAGGTGCGCGAAGGACTCGCGGCGGCCGTTGCCGGTGGCGGCGGTCTTCATCAGGCGCGCATTCAGCGTGTCCTGCATGTAGCCTCGCAGAATGCCGTCTTCGATCAGGACGTTGCGTTGCGTGGCATTGCCTTCGTCGTCAATGTTGAGCGAACCGCGGCGGTCGGGAATCGTGCCGTCGTCGATCACGGTGACGCCCTTGGACGCCACGCGCTCGCCGATGCGTCCGGAGAACACGCTGGAGCCCTTGCGGTTGAAGTCGCCTTCCAGGCCATGGCCGACGGCTTCGTGCAGCAGGATGCCAGGCCAGCCCGAGCCCAGGACAACCGTCATTTCGCCGGCCGGTGCGGGACGCGCCTCGAGGTTGACCATGGCTTCGTGCACCGCGCGCTCGACATAGCCCTGCAGCATCTCGTCGGTGAAGTAGGCCAGGCCCAACCGGCCACCGCCGCCGGCGTGACCCATTTCGCGACGGCCGTTGCGTTCGGCAATCACGGTGAGCGACAGGCGCACCAGGGGACGCACGTCTGCGGCCAGGCGGCCGTCGCTGCCCGCGACCAGCACCACGTCATATTCCGCGCCCAGTCCGGCCATGACCTGGATCACGTGGGGATCGCGCGCCCGCGCCATGCGCTCGATGCGCTCGAGCAGTGCGACCTTTTCGGGCGCGCTGAGGCTGGCGACGGGGTCGATGTCCGCATACAGGCTACGGCCCATCTCGGCCTCGACGTGAGCGGCGACCTTGACCTTGCCGGCGCCGCGGCGCGCGATGCCGCGCACGGCGTGCGCCGACGACAGCAGCGCGTCGGGCGACAGGGAATCCGAATAGGCGAATGCGGTCTTTTCCCCGCTGACAGCCCGGACACCCACGCCCTGGCTGATGGAGAAACTGCCCGTCTTCACAATCCCTTCTTCAAGACTCCAGCCTTCGCTGCGCGTGTACTGGAAATACAGGTCGGCGTAATCGACCTTGTGGGTGAAGATTTCACCCAGTGCCCGCGCCATGTCCGCTTCGGTCAGACCCCATGGGTCTAGCAGAAGGGATTTGGCGGTGGCCAGGGAAGCAATGGCGGGATCGATGATTTTCATAGGCTCAGTTCAGGAACGGCACCGGGGCCGCGCATGCGCGTCATGGCGCTCAAGACCGTATCGTACCGCCGACAAGGACCCGGCGTCGCGCCGGACACCAAAAGTCGCGGTGCGCCGTGGTGGCAAATGCGGCACGCCATGCGGGACAAAATGATCTCGCATTATCTTGCCCATACGGATGGGGGCGGCATACTGGGCATCAAGTTAAGTATCAAGTTAAGCAATTACACCGGGACCGCATTGCCTATCAGACGATTTCGATCTTGTCGTACGACCTGACAACAAAATGAAATCCGAGGGACGGAACACCGTTGTTCCAGGGGTATACCAACGCAGGGGGGGTCACAAAGCCATAATGTATAACGCGTGCGTTGGCGACAAATTCAGCCCGCATCGAGCGCTCGGTTATTGACGCGAGACTCGCCTTGAAAGTTCCACCGCGCCGCCTTGCCGGCTGCCGATTTCGTTAGCCAGCAAGCCATTCTCGGGGTTGTCGGACAATCAATCGTTCCCAATGCAAACCCGTTAGCCAAGCAGCCGCTTGTTTCAGTTTGTCCCAAATTTAAGATATTGCTTCCTATGTTGTGAAAATTGCGGCGACCCGCAAGCGATAAGCCTTCCCGCGCTTTTGATACAAAGTAATTAGTCTGAGAATGACGATACCCCGGCTTAAATTCTGTATTATGCGAAGCACAACAAATAAACATAACTTCGCCGGCGATTAAAGCAGTTCCATAATCAGGAATAAACCATGGCCCGAGAAACCTACGCAGCTCTGCAAGCAAAGATCGAAAAGGAAATCAACAAGCTCCAAAAGAAGGCCGAAGTCCTCCAGACGAAGCGCCGCAAGCCGGTGATCACGTCCATCATCACGTCGATGCGCGAGTACGACATCACGCCTGAAGAAATCATCGCCGCGTACGGCGCCGGCAAGCCCGCCCGCGCTGCCACGGGTGGCCGCCGTAAGGCCGGCGCCCCCGCCCGCGCAAGCGGCGCCGCGAAGCGCGCGGTGGCGCCCAAGTATCGCCACCCGCAAACCGGAGAAACTTGGAGCGGCCGCGGCAAGGCGCCGCGCTGGCTCGCTGCCGAAGAAGCCGGCGGCGCAACCCGCGAGAGTTTTCTTATCAAGGAATAAAACCTATTGCTCAGTAAGAAATAAAAACGGCGCACCATCATGGTGCGCCGTTTTTATTTTAGGAAACCACCGCCAAGAACCTTCCCGGCTCAACGCGCGGGGAATTGAATCTCTCGTTCAGCGCCGTTATTGCCGGGGAAATTGTCGAATATGGCGCGCACCAGATAGGGCATGGTGCGAAGCAAATCATCGCGCTCGCTCAATATGAAGGCGGTCGAACGGTATACCTCGGCACCGCCCTGCTGGGTATCCCGTATGAAGAGCGACAGCGAATTGCGCTGGACCACCATGGGCACGTCGACCCAGTCCGGGCCCCAGAAACCCGCGCCCATGCCCCATGGTCCTGGCCCATAGAAACCGCCATAGCCGCCATAGAAATACGGATCGTACGGACGGCGCACCATCACCTGCGTCTGTGTGGTGCCATAACGGAACGACACCTCGAAGCGGGCCTTTACGCCTTGGCGGGCTTCGACCAGACCCGTAGCGCCGATACCCGCGCGCACCATGTCCTGGAACGACTGATATTCCAGATTATTGATTTGAGATGGGTCGGCGGGAACAAACTGATAGGTCTGGCCTTCGACAGCCGCCGGCCATTGCTGAAACGACGTCACGCGGGCCGAGACGGTCGGCGCGGCGCAGCCCGTCAACGTCATCGCCCCCAGGACGGCAAGAATACCGGCCCACCGGCCAAGACTGCTGAACCAAGACGACCTGGACATTTGCAACTCCTTCAGCGCACGACGGCGCCATCATAACGAGCTTTGACATAAGCGCTTGCCAAAAGTTTTCAGGCTAGCCCGTAAGCCCAAGGGTCCGCTCATCGGCCAGCCACTACAATAGCCTTCTTGTTCATACTGGACTGCAAATCCCATGCGCACCGACACGCCCGTTACCGTTTACCGCAAGGATTACCAGCCCTACCCCTACGAAATTCCCGAAGTCGCCCTCGCCTTCGACCTCGCCCCCGACGCGACCGAAGTGCGCTGCACGATGCACGTGCAGCGCAGGCCTGAAGCCAGCGCCGACGCCGCCCTGATCCTGGACGGAGAAGAGTTGGAACTCGTGTCGGTAGGCGTGAATGGCGAGCCGCTGCCCGCCGCCAGCTACCAGCTGTCCGAGCACACCCTTACGCTGCGTGGCCTGCCTGCCGACGCCACGGTTCAAATCGTCAGCCGCTGCAAGCCGTCCGCCAATTCCACCCTGATGGGTTTGTACGTGTCGGGCGGCAATTTCTTCACGCAATGCGAGGCCGAAGGCTTCCGCCGCATTACGTGGTTTGCTGACCGCCCCGACGTCATGTCGCGTTATCGCGTGACGCTGCGCGCGCAGCCCGAGTATCCCGTGCTGCTGTCCAACGGCAACCTGATCGCCTCGCGCCAGCTGCCCGACGGCCGCAACGAGGTCGAATGGGAAGATCCGTTCCCCAAGCCCTGCTATCTGTTCGCGCTGGTGGCGGGCAACCTCACGCATCGCGAAACCACGGTCAAAACGGTCAGTGGCCGCGATGTGCTGCTGCAGGTCTACAGCGACCCCGGCTCCGAAACCAAGACCGAATGGGCGCTGGATTCGCTGGTGCGTTCGCTGCGCTGGGACGAAAGCCGTTTCGGGCTTGAACTGGACCTGGACCGCTTCATGATCGTGGCCGTCCATGACTTCAATATGGGAGCCATGGAAAACAAAGGCCTGAATATCTTCAACGCGGCTTACGTGCTGGCCGATCCGCAGACGGCCACCGACGCGAACTACGAAGGTATCGAATCGGTCATCGGGCATGAATACTTCCACAACTGGACCGGCAACCGCGTCACTTGCCGCGACTGGTTCCAACTGAGCCTGAAGGAAGGCCTGACGGTTTTCCGGGATCAGGAGTTCAGCGCCGACATGATGGCTCGCGACATGGACGCCGCAGCCGCGGCCAGCGCGCGCGCCGTCAAGCGCATCGATGACGTCGTGGCGCTGCGCGCCGCGCAGTTCCCCGAAGACGCCGGCCCCATGGCGCATCCGATCCGTCCGGAAAGCTACCAGGAGATCGGCAACTTCTACACGGCCACCGTGTATGAAAAAGGCGCAGAGGTCATCCGCATGCAGCACACGCTGCTGGGCGAAACCGGCTTCCGCGCGGGCATGGACGAATACTTCCGCCGCCACGACGGCCAGGCCGTCACGTGCGACGATTTCGTCGCCGCTATGGAATCGGTTTACGTCAAGCAGCATCCCGGCCGCGACCTGTCAGTGTTTCGCCGCTGGTACCGGCAGGCCGGCACGCCCCGCGTTTCGGTCAGGCTCGATCACGACGCCGCCGCGCGCCGTTGCACCGTGACACTTACCCAGTCGTGCCCGCCCGTCGGCGTCGAAAAGAAGGCCGGCCCCGACTACGTCAAAGCGCCCTTCCACATTCCCTTTGCGATCGGCCTGCTGGACCGCGATGGCAACGCGCTGCCGCTGCGCCACGAGGGCGCCGTCGTGGACACCGCACTGCTGGAACTGACCACGCAAAGCCAGCAATGGGTGTTCGAAGATATCGCCGAACGGCCCGTGCCTTCGCTGCTGCGCGACTTCTCCGCGCCGGTCATCGTGGATTACGACTGGTCCAACGAGGAACTGGCGCTGCTGTCCGCACACGACGGCAATCCGTTTGCGCGCTGGGAAGCCGGCCAGGAACTGGCCACCCGCCAGATTCTGGCGCTGGCGGACGCCCGCCAGGCGGGCCGTACGCTGCAGGCCGAGGCGGCTTTCATCGACGCCTGGCGCGCGTTGCTCACCGATCCCGCACTGGATGCCGCCTACCGTGCGCGCGCCTTGGCGCTGCCGTCGGAAAAGACACTCGCCGAACGCATGCAGCAGGTGGATCCGCCCGCTCTGGCCGTGGCACGCGACTTCCTGCGCGCCGAACTGGGCCGTCAACTCCAGGCCGAGTTCCGCCGCGCCTTCGACGAGAACCAGACGCCGGGCGAGTACAGCCCTGCCCCGATTCCCGCCGGCATGCGCGCCCTGAAGAATCTGTCGCTCAGCCACCTGATGGCGGCCGGCGAGCCCGAAGCCCAGCGCCTGGCCGAACAGCAGTACGCCAATGCGGGCAACATGACCGACAGCATGGCCGCGCTGACTGCCCTGATCAATTTCGGACAAGGCGACTTCCCGCAGCAGGCGCTGGCCGCTTTCTATACGAAATGGAGCGCCAATCCGCTGGTGGTGGACAAGTGGTTCGCGTTGCAGGCGGCCGCCCGCTCGACAACCGTGCAGACCGCCCGCGAGCTGATGAAGCACCCGGCCTTCACGCTGCGCAACCCCAATCGCGCCCGCGCGCTGATTTTCCAGTTCTGCCTCAACAATGCCCGCGGCATGCACCATCCGGACGGCTCGGGCTATGCCTTCTGGGCCGAGCAGGTGCTGGCGCTGGACGCGCTGAACCCGGAAATCGCCGCGCGCCTGGCGCGTGCGCTGGACAACTGGTCGCGCTTCGTCCCCACGCTGCGCGTGCCCATGCAGGCCGCGCTTGAAAAAGTGCGCCAGCACGACGGCCTGTCGCGCAACGTGCAGGAAATCGTATCCAAGGCTTTAGAATTCGCCGCATAGGGAGATCCTTTTGAAACGTAAAACACTGACTCAATACCTGGTGGAGCAGCAACGCTCCGCCCAAGCCCTGGCGCCGGAAGTCCGGCTGCTCATCGAAGTCGTGGCGCGCGCCTGCAAGGCCATCAGCCATGCGGTCAGCAAGGGCGCGCTGGGCGGCGTGCTTGGCAGCCTGGAAAGCGAAAACGTCCAGGGCGAAGTCCAGAAGAAGCTGGACGTGCTGTCCAACGAGATCCTGCTGGAAGCCAACGAATGGGGCGGCCACCTGGCGGCCATGGCCTCGGAAGAGATGGAAACCATCCATCTGATCCCGAACCGCTACCCCAAGGGCGAATACCTGCTGCTGTTTGATCCCCTGGATGGCTCGTCGAACATCGACGTGAACGTCTCCATCGGCACCATCTTTTCGGTGCTGCACGCGCCGCATGATGTGTCGGGCGCCCCCGTCTGCGAAGACGACTTCCTGCAGCCGGGCAACAAGCAGGTGGTGGCCGGCTACGCCGTCTACGGTCCCCAGACGATGCTGGTGCTGACCATCGGCAACGGCGTCGTGGGCTTCACGCTGGATCGCGAAATGGGATCGTGGGTGCTGACGCACGAGAACATCCGCGTGCCGGAAGACACCAAGGAATTCGCCATCAACATGTCGAACATGCGGCACTGGGCCCCGCCGGTCAAGCGCTACATCGACGACTGCCTGGCTGGCTCCACCGGCCCGTTGGGCAAGGATTTCAACATGCGCTGGATCGCCTCGATGGTGGCGGACGTGCATCGCATCCTGACCCGCGGCGGCATCTTCATGTACCCGTGGGACGCGCGCGAACCCGGCAAGGCCGGCAAGCTGCGCCTGATGTACGAAGCCAACCCCATGAGCTTCCTGATCGAACAGGCGGGCGGCGCGGCCATCAACGGCACGCAGCGCATCATGGACATCCAGCCTGAAAAGCTGCACCAGCGCGTGAGCGTGATCCTGGGTTCCAAGAACGAAGTCGAACGCGTGGGCCGCTACCACGCCGAGGACGCGGGCAAGTAAACCGCGTCCGTTCGTCGCGCAGCAAAACAAAAGCCCCGGCCATGACAGCCGGGGCTTTTGCTTGGTGCAGACACTAAAGAGTCAGGCTGGCTTACTTGACCTCTTCGATCGACTTCACGTCGTCCTTGTTGATCTGAACCTTCTTGCCGTTCTGTTCGTATTCATACATGCCCGACTTCTTGTCGTATTCGGGCTCGTCGGGCGCTACGGTCGAAGATCCGTCGCGTTGGTTGATAACCGAAGGCGACGAGCATCCGGCCAGTACTCCAACGCCGGTCATCACCAGGGCCAACGTCATGGTCTTCAGGTTCATGGTCGTGTTCTCCGAGTGTTGAATAGTGATTTCACTCTAGCCGAATCGACCCCCGAAATCGTGTCCGGTTGTGCGCAAAATGCTTAAGAACGTAATCGGACCTGGCCCCAATAAAGAAAAACCCCTCTAAGGGCGCGCCTGAGAGGGGTTGCAACCGTATACAAGCGGCAAGCGTGCTTACACCTTTGCGTGCGCCTCGATGAAACGGCGTACGGACGCTTCGTCGCAGTCCATCACTTCGACGCGCTGCGGCAGCGATTCAAGATCGGCGAGGTTGCCGGGCGGCGTCGCGGGACGGCCAAGCGCTTCCTCGATGGTCTCGGAGAACTTGGCCGGCAGCGCGGTTTCCAGCACGAGCATGGGGATGCCCGGCTCGACGAATTCGCGCGCGACCTTGACGCCATCCGCGGTGTGCGGGTCAACCAGCACGCCAGTAGCGTCGTACAAGGCGCGAATCGTCGCCAGACGGTCCACATGCGAGCTGGCGCCCGACACGAAGCCATACTGCGACTCGAACTGATCCTTCATGTCGGACAGATCGAACGCGCCATCCCGCGGCAGCGCCGTCCACAGCGCCTTCACGCGATCGGTATCGCGGCCCACCAGATCGAACACGAAGCGCTCGAAGTTGGAGGCGCGCGAGATATCCATCGATGGGCTGGAGGTGGCATACGTCTGCTCGGCGGGACGCGGACGATACACGCCGGTACGGAAGAACTCTTCCAGCACGTTGTTCTCGTTCGTGGCCAGCACGAGGCGGCGGATCGGCAAGCCCATGCGGCGGGCAATGTGACCCGACAGGATGTTGCCGAAGTTGCCCGACGGCACAGCAAAGGACACTTGCTGTCCGGCGCGTTCGGTGGCGCGCAGCCAGCCGTGGAAGTAGTAGACGACCTGGGCGGCAATGCGCGCCCAGTTGATCGAGTTCACGGCGCCCAGGCGATACCGGTTCTTGAAGTCCAGGTCGCCGGCCAGCGACTTGACGATGTCTTGCGCTTGGTCGAACACGCCGCGCACGGCGATGTTGTGGATGTTCTCGTCTTGCAGCGAGTACATCTGCGCGCGCTGGAAGGCGCTCATGCGGCCGTGCGGCGACAGCATGAACACCGCCACGCCCTTTTTGCCGCGAAGCGCGTATTCCGCCGCCGAGCCCGTGTCGCCGGAGGTGGCGCCCACGATGTTCAGCGTAGTGCCGCGCTTTTCCAGCACGTATTCGAAGACCTGGCCAAGAAACTGCATGGCCATGTCCTTGAACGCCAGCGTCGGACCTTCCGACAAGCCCAGCAACGACAGCCCGCCGTCGAGCGGACGCAGCGGCACGATGTCCTCGCTGCTGAAGATCTGCGGGGTGTAGGCGGCGCGGGTCAGACGGCGCAGGTCGTCCGCGGGAATGTCCGTGGCGAACAGCGACAGCACTTCGAATGCCAGGTCCGCATACGAAAGGCCGCGCCAGGATTCCAGCGTTTCAGCGGAGACCTGGGGCAGCGTCTGCGGCACGGCCAGCCCGCCGTCGGGCGCCAGGCCTTCGAGCAGGATGTCGGAGAATTCGAGCGGGGCCATGCCCCCGCGCGTCGAGATGTATTTCATATCAATGGCTCCTCGATGGGCCGGACTCCCTGGCGAGGGAGCCAGGCATCATCAGGTCAGGTTCTCCACGCGCAGACGCGTCACCTTGGACCGCACGAACGGCAGCGACTCGATGCGCTCGATGGCCTGGTTGACGTTGCCTTCCATGGCCTCGTGCGTGAGGAAGATGATGTCCGCGCCGCCGATGTGCGACGGTTGCTGGATCATCGAACCGATGGAAATGCCGCGGTCGGCCAGGATGCGGGCGATGTCCGCCAACACGCCCGGCTGATCGTCGACGCGCAGGCGCAGGTAGTAGGACGTGCTGACCTGTTCGATCGGCAGGATGGGCGTGTCCGACATGGCGTCCGGCTGGAAGGCCAGATGCGGCACGCGGTTGCCCGGATCGGCGGTGTGCAGGCGCGTCACGTCGACCAGGTCGGCCACGACGGCCGAGGCGGTGGGCTCTTCGCCCGCGCCCTGCCCGTAATACAGCGTGGGGCCGACGGCGTCGCCCTTGACCAGCACCGCGTTCATCGCGCCTTCGACGTTGGCCAGCAGACGTTCGGACGGCACCAGCGCCGGATGCACGCGCAGCTCGATGCCGTCGGGGCGGCGCTTGGTGATGCCAAGCAGTTTGATGCGGTAACCCAGACGCTCGGCGTGCTCGATGTCTTCGGCTGCCAGTTGCGAGATGCCTTCGATGTGGGCGCGGTCGAACTGCACGGGCACGCCGAATGCCAGCGAGGCCAGCAGCGTCAGCTTATGCGCGGCGTCCACGCCTTCCACGTCGAACGTGGGATCGGCTTCGGCGTAACCCAGGCGCTGGGCTTCGGCCAGCACGTCGGCGAACGGCAGGCCGCGCGAACGCATTTCGGACAGGATGAAATTGGTGGTGCCGTTGATGATGCCGGCCACCCACTGGATGCGGTTGGCGGTCAGGCCTTCGCGGATCGCCTTGATGATGGGGATGCCACCGGCGACGGCGGCTTCAAAGTTCACCATCACGCCGCGCTCAGAGGCGGCGGCGAAGATCTCGTTGCCATGCTTGGCCAGCAGCGCTTTGTTGGCCGTGACCACATGCTTGCCGTTGGCGATGGCTTCCAGCACCAGCTCGCGGGCCAGCGTGTCGCCGCCGATGAGCTCGACGACGATGTCGATCTCAGGATCGCGCACCAGCGCGTGACCGTCCGTATCAACCACGATGGAATCGCCCACGCGGGCGCGGGCCTTTTCCACGTCGCGCACGGCGGCGCGGACGACTTCAATGCGGCGGCCGGCGCGGCGCGCGATTTCCTCGGCGTTGCGGGACAGCACGGTCCACGTGCCGCCGCCAACCACGCCAAGACCCAGCAGACCCACCTTCATGGGTTTCATCGCGCCGCCCTCTGCGGGCGGGCGTTGAGGGGAATTCATTTCACTTCTCCATAATCCTGTGCATGAAGCTGTTGCCACCCGATCGCGATGCCCCGGATCCGGCTCCGCCGGTCCGCAGGCATGCCCCCTAGAGGGGGAAGCGCGCAGCGCTGCGGGGGTGGGCACTCATCACTTCAGCAGACCGTCCTTGCGGAACATATCTTTGATGCCGCGCACCGCCTGACGGGTACGCTGCTCGTTTTCGATAAGAGCGAAGCGCACGTATTCGTCGCCATACTCGCCGAAGCCGATCCCGGGGGACACGGCCACTTTCGCATCCGACAGGACACGCTTGGCAAATTCCAAAGAGCCCATCGCCCGGTAGGGTTCGGGGATCTGCGCCCAGATGTACATGGACGCCTTGGGAATTTCCACATTCCAACCTGCTTCATGCAGGCCGCGCACGAGCACGTCGCGGCGGCTTTGATACTGCGCCACGATTTCGTTCACGCAGTCCTGCGGACCGTCCAGCGCGGCGATGGACGCCACCTGGATCGGCGTGAACGTACCGTAGTCGTGATAGCTCTTGATGCGCGCGAGCGCGTTCACGAGCTCGCGGTTGCCGACCATGTAGCCGATGCGCCAGCCCGCCATGTTGTAGCTCTTGCTCATCGTGAAGAACTCGACGGCGACGTCGCGCGCGCCGGGCACCTGCATGATGGACGGGGCCACGTAGCCGTCGAACGTGATGTCGGCGTAGGCCAGATCATGCACGACGAGGATGTCGTGTTCCTTGGCCAGCGCGACCACGCGCTCGAAGAACGACAGGTCGACGCACTGCGCGGTCGGGTTGCTGGGAAAGCCCAGCACCATCATCTTGGGCTTCGGGATGGATTCGCGCACGGCGCGTTCCAGTTCCTCGAAGAAGTCCACGCCCGGCGTCATGCGCACGGAACGGATGTTGGCGCCGGCGATGACGGCGCCATAGATGTGGATCGGGTAGCTGGGATTGGGCACCAGCACGGTGTCGCCGCGGTCGAGCGTGGCCAGCATCAGGTGGGCCAGGCCTTCCTTGGAGCCGATAGTGACGATGGCTTCGGAGTCCGGATCGAACTCGACCGCGTAGCGGCGCTGATACCAGTCACAGATCGCCTTGCGCAGACGCGGGATGCCCTTGGACACCGAGTAGCCGTGGGTGGTGGGACGGCTGGTCGCCTCGACCATCTTGTCGACGATGTGCTTGGGCGTTGCCCCATCCGGATTGCCCATCGACATGTCGATGATGTCTTCGCCACGCCGACGCGCCGCCATCTTGAGCTCGCCGGTAATGTTGAAAACGTACGGGGGCAAACGCTCGATGCGAGAGAACTTCCTCATGATGGGAATCCTTAGGGGCGAAAAGGCAAAAAGACCAGGGCGCGGTCGCGCGAAGGGGAAAGGGGGCTTAGAACCGCGCCAGCAAACGATTGCAGCGCAGCAAAACCCTGTAATCTAGCGCAACGACGCCTGAGGGGCAAATGGGAAAAAAAAGCCCCTTTTCCCTCGTGGATACGTTGCAAC
Source organism: Achromobacter sp. UBA2119 (assembly GCF_002331005.1). Taxonomy (NCBI): domain Bacteria; kingdom Pseudomonadati; phylum Pseudomonadota; class Betaproteobacteria; order Burkholderiales; family Alcaligenaceae; genus Achromobacter; species Achromobacter sp. UBA2119. The sequence continues at coordinate 132,427 of NZ_DCYD01000009.1, forward strand.
ATGCGCCGTGTCCGATGCGCTATTATCAAGCACGTATAGCCGGAGTTTTTATTGAAGCTGCATACCGATCCTGCGACGGCCGCTCTTAACACTGTCACCGCTTACGGCGATGGCTATATCGAGGTCAACCAGGTACGTTTTTCCTCCTCGGTCGCTTTCGGCCCCGAAGGCGAAGTGACCATCTGGCCCGTTGAGTCGCCGGCCGACATTACCTCCTCCCTCTTGCTCCAGGCAGCCGGATTGTCCGAGCCCGCCCGCAACCCCCTGGATTTTCTGGATGCCCCGGAAGCCGCGCCCAGCCGGCCGGCCAACGCGCCCGAAGTCCTGCTGGTGGGCACCGGCGGCAAGCAGCTGTTCCTGCGCCCTGAAGTATTGCGTCCCCTTTTGGCCGTGGGCATTGGCGTGGAAACGATGGACACCCACGCCGCCTCGCGCACCTACAACATCCTGATGGCTGAGGGACGGCGCGTGGTCGTCGCCCTCATCCCGCCCAATGGAGCTACCAGTCAATGACGCCGAGCATAGGCAAACCCGCCCCGCTGTTCACCGCCGAAAGCACGATAGGCCCCATCAGCCTTGAACAATGCCAGGGGCGGGCCGTGATCCTGTATTTCTACCCCAAGGACAACACGCCCGGCTGCACCACCGAAAGCCAGGATTTCCGCGATCTGCATGGCGACTTCCTGTCGGCCAGTGCGATCGTGATCGGCATCTCGCGCGACTCGCTGAAGTCGCACGAGAATTTCAAGGCCAAGTACGAGCTTCCTTTCCCTCTCATCTCCGACGCCGACGAAACCGTCTGCAACCTGTTCGGCGTCATCAAGCAGAAGAACATGTATGGAAAGCAGGTGCGCGGCATCGAACGCAGCACCTTCTTGATCGACGCCTATGGCGTGCTGGTGCAGGAGTGGCGCGGGGTGAAGGTCCCGAACCACGCGAAGGAAGTCCTGCAAGCCGCCAAGAGCATCGGTTAGCCGCACAGGAAACCCGTCAGGCGCTATAGCCGGCCCAAACAGGAGAGTGACGCATATGCCGCTTCCGAAGTTGCCTACCCGCCCCGCAGCCATCCTGACCTTCCCCTCGGGCGAATCCGCCCGGGCGCAGGCCCGCACGACCAAGACTGCCGCTGCGCGGTCCAACACCCAGGCTGCCCTCGCCGACGACGAGGACGAGCTGCTGGTCCAGCCAGAACTTGATGGCCTGGCGGCGCCGGCGCGCAAGGCCCACACGCCGTCCCCTGCCCACGAAACGCCACCGCCCGCCCCGGCCGCGCCCCCCGCCCGCGCCCCAGCGCACCAGGCCAAGGCCACGCCCGCGCCGGCCAAGCGCAGCAAGGCGCGCGCCGAGAACGCCCCGCGCAAGTTGTTCGTGCTGGACACGAACGTGCTGCTGCACGACCCCAGCTCGCTGTTCCGCTTTGAAGAACACGACATCTTCCTGCCGATGATGACGCTGGAAGAACTGGATCACCAGAAGAAGGGCATGTCCGAGGTGGCGCGCAATGCGCGTCAGGTAAGCCGTTCGCTGGACTCGCTGGTGCAGGACGCCACGCACCTTGACGAAGGGCTGGAACTGGCAAAGCTGGGCAACAAGGACGCCACCGGCCGTCTGATGTTCCAGACGACCGCCATCCACAGCACCCTGCCCTCGGACCTGCCGATGGGCAAGGCCGACAACCAGATCCTGGGCGTGGTGCGCGCCCTGCAGGAAAAGTACCCGCAGCGCGAGGTCGTGCTGGTGTCCAAGGACATCAACATGCGCCTGAAGGCGCGCGCGCTGGGCATGGCCGCCGAAGACTACTTCAACGACCACGTCCTTGAAGACTCGGACCTGATGTATTCGGGCGTGATGCAGTTGCCTGAAGACTTCTGGAACAAGCACGGTAAGGACGTCGAATCCTGGCAACAGGGCGGCACCACCTTCTACCGCATTCACGGCCCGCTGTGTTCGCAGTTCGTCGTCAATCAGTTCGTCTACTTTGAAGGCCAGATGCCGCTGTATGCGCAGGTACGCGAAGTCAGCGGCAAGATGGCGGTGCTGGCCACCCTGCGCGACTACACCCACGGCAAGAACAATGTCTGGGGCATCACGGCGCGCAACCGCGAGCAGAACTTCGCCATGAACCTGCTGATGAACCCGGAATGCGACTTCGTGTCGCTGTTGGGCCAGGCGGGCACCGGCAAGACGCTGCTGGCGTTGGCGGCGGGCATCACGCAGGTGCTCGAAACCAAGCGCTATACCGAGATCATCATGACGCGCGTCACGGTGCCTGTCGGTGAAGACATCGGTTTCCTGCCTGGCACCGAAGAGGAAAAGATGCTGCCCTGGATGGGCGCGCTGGAAGACAACCTCGACGTGCTGAACATGGGTGATGGCGAAGGCAACGGGGACTGGGGCCGCGCGGCTACCATGGACCTCATCCGCTCGCGCATCAAGGTGAAGTCCCTGAACTTCATGCGCGGCCGCACCTTCCTGAACAAATACCTCATCATCGACGAAGCGCAGAACCTGACGCCCAAGCAGATGAAGACGCTGGTCACCCGCGCGGGTCCCGGCACCAAGGTGATCTGCCTGGGCAACGTCGCCCAGATCGACACCCCCTACCTGACCGAAGGCAGCTCCGGCCTGACGTTCGTGGTCGACCGCTTCAAGGGCTGGCCGCACTCCGGCCACGTCACGTTGCAACGCGGCGAACGTTCGCGTCTGGCCGACTACGCGGGCGACGTGCTGTAGTTCTTCTTCGCGCGCGCAACAAAAAAGCCCCTTGATTGCTCAAGGGGCTTTTTTTACCGCCGAGCGCCGATTATTTGTCGGCGGCGTTGGTGATGGCATTGCCCGCCCGGGACACATCCTTGCCCATGCCGGCAACGGTATTGCAACCGGCCAGCACGAAGCCGAATACGACAAAGGCAGTCAGCACAAACTTGCCGCGCATGCTCTAACTCCAAAATGAAAAGATGAAAGCGCCTATGCTCAGGCGATCTGCACGCGCAGTTCGCCCAGGCCTTCGACGCCGCCAGTGATCACGTCACCTTGGCGCACGGCGCCCACGCCTTCAGGCGTACCGGTGAAGATGATGTCGCCGGGCTGCAGTTCAAACAGGCCCGACAGATAAGAAATGCTTTCCGGAATGTTCCACAGCATCTGCGAGATGTCGCTGGATTGCTTGCGCTCGCCGTTGACGTCCAGCCAGATGGCGCCCTTGTCGAGCGTGCCGACCACGCTGCGCGGGTGGATGGGACCCAGCGGCGCGGACTGGTCGAACGCCTTGCCGATTTCCCAGGGACGGCCCTGCTTCTTCATTTCGCCTTGCAGGTCACGGCGGGTCATGTCCAGACCCAGCGCATAGCCCCACACGCATTCGTTGGCCTGATCGACGGGGATGTCGCGGCCGCCCTTGCCCAGCACCACGACCAGCTCCATTTCGTAGTGCAGGTTGGACGTCTTGGGCGGGTACGGCATCTTGCCGGTTTCGCCATCGGCCACGAACAGCACCGCGTCGGCGGGCTTGCAGAAGAAGAACGGATCTTCACGGCCGGTGAAACCCATTTCCTTAGCGTGTTCGGCGTAATTGCGGCCGACGCAATACACGCGGCGCACGGGGAACTGCGCGGCGCTGCCGGCAACGGGAACCGCGACGGGCGGCTGGGGAGGCAAAACGTAGTCCATGAGCTATCAACCTATGACAAATACGTGACCGGAAAAACCGGGAAAAATATTACCCCGACGCGCGCGCGCTTGGCTTGCCCTGTGACCCCGCGATGGGGCGATGTTGTTGTTGGGCGGCCGGGCGTTTGAAAAAGCACTCGCGAGTGTAGCCCTTTCTGCGGCCGAAGCGAGTGCCGGATGGATCGGAAGCCCACAAGACAACGGCGCGGCTGCGACTGGCCGCAGCCGTCGCGGCCGCGCCGCAGGAAGGCGCCAGCCGGCGCGATGATGCCGGCTGGCCGATAGCCCGATCAGCCCTTGGTGTAGCGCTCGGCGCTGCGCACGATTTCCTCGTGTGCGGCGTCCACGCCCTTCCAGCCCTTGACCTTGACCCACTTGCCCTTTTCCAGGTCCTTGTAGTGCTCGAAGAAGTGCTGGATGCGGGAGATGTCTTCCGTCGGCAGATCTTCGTAGGACTTGATATTGCGGTACGGGGGGTACAGCTTTTCGATCGGGACGGCCAGCAGCTTGGCGTCGCCGCCCGACTCGTCGTCCATTTCCAGCACGCCGATGGCGCGGCAGCGCACGACGGCGCCGATCTGGATCGGGAACGGGGTCAGGACCAGCACGTCGGCGGGGTCGCCGTCTTCGGACAGAGTCTGGGGGATGTAGCCGTAGTTGCACGGGTAGTGCATGGCCGTCAGCATGAAGCGGTCAACGAAGATCGCACCGGAATCCTTGTCGACCTCGTACTTCACCGGGTCGGCGTTCATGGGGATTTCGATGATGACGTTGAAGTCTTCGGGCAACTTCTTGCCAGGGGAGACGCGATCAAGACTCATGGTTCAACCTTGTTTGTCTGAAAAGATATTCAAATCGAGCCGTCGTCCTTGAACGGCGGCTTGGTGGTCGGCACGGGCGCCGCGGGCGGCGCCGGCTTGGCGGCGGGCGCCGCAGGCGCAGGCATCGGTGCGTACGTGGGCACCGGCTCGTCGAAAGCGGCAGCCGGGATCGGCGCGCTGTCGAAGTATTCGTCGATGTCGGACGTGCCGCGTGCCAGCGGCGCATCTTCGGGTGCAAGGGCGCGATCGTGCTGTGCCTTACTGACGCGCGCGTCCGGGTCCAGCACGTAGTCCGAGGCCGACGCGGCGACGGGCGCTGCCGCGGCACCGGCGGGCAAGGCCGGGTAATCGCCGCCGACGTCCGTGTCGCTGTCGGTGTCCGACAGGCCGACGGCATAGCCGCCTTCGGCATCCACGCGGTAGGGATCCGAACCGGTGTCCGCGGCGGGAAGCGCTGCATCCGAGGCCAGCACGGGCAGAGCCATGCTGGCGGCCGTCGCCAGGCGCCAGTGGCGCACGGCGTCGACCGGGCGATCCAGGCGATCGTAGAGACTGCCCAGCAATGCATGCGTCTGCGCATCGCTGCGTCGCGCGAGGCTGCGCAGCAGATAGCGTTCGGCCTGCCCCCAAAGCTGGCCGTTCAGGCACAGCATGCCCAGCGCAGTCAGCAGGTCGGGATCGGTAGGACGTTGATGCAGCCAGGTTTCGGCCTTGGCCAGGCGGCGCGACACGTGTTCGGCGTCGCAGCGGGCGTAGGCCGCGACCAGGGCGGGATTAAACTTGACGGCGATGGCCGACTCCAGCACACGGGCGGCTTCGTTGGGTTCGCCAGCGGCTTCGAAAGCCGCCGCGCCGGCCAGGGCGATTTCAGGCAGCAGGCGCTCTTCGGCCTTGAGGTCTTTCCAGATGGGGCGCCAGGCATCCTGGCCTGCCGCAGCCCGCAGCCGAGCGGCGCCGGCCGCGTCGATCAGCACGTCGGCTTCAGGGCGGCCCAATGCATTGCGGCGCAGAAGACCGCGCGCCAGCGTGAAGACCTGCTCTTGGTGATTCAAGGCCGTATGTGCACGCAGCAGCAGGCGCATGGTGTGCAGATGGCGCGCGCCACCGTCGGCCAGCGGCCCCAGCACGGTCAAGGCCCGCTCGGCGCGGCCCTGATCCAGCAGCATGTCGGCGGAAACCGTGGCCGTGGCTTCAAGCAGGCCGGGATCCGTGCCGGCCTGTTCCTGCGCGTTGGCAAGCAAGCGATCGCGCCGGTCGAATTCACCGAGGCCATGCGCGGCACGGGCGGCCGACAGCGCGGCCAGGACGCGGCGCGTACGGACCTTGGTCTGGTCCAGAAGCTTCGTCAGGTCTTTTTCGGCATGGGAATAGCGGCCTTCGAGAAGACCAATCCAGCCACGTTCCAGCAATTCGTGGTCGCGCGCCTGGGCGCGCTTGCCGCGCCAGGCCCGGACGCGATCGGGAATGGCGAGCAGCCAGGCCAGCAGGCGCAGGCCGACATACAGGATGATGAACGTCGCGACGATGAGCAGGACGGCGAGCGTCAGCGACATCTCGATGCGCCACGGCCACACCAGAAGCAGCACGTTGCCCGAATGCGAGCGCAGAACCACCGCCAGGGCGACGGCGACGACGGCGAGCAGCAGGGTCCAGAACCAGGTACGCATGAGCTCAGTCCTGCTCGCTGGTCTTGAAGCCCGCGGCGCGCAAGGCCGCGACGGCATTCAGGCTGTCCGCCACGTCCGGCATGCGCACGGCGATGTCGGTCTGGGCCAATTCGCGCGCGAGGGTTTGCGCGGCGACGGTGTCGGGCGAACGGCCATCGAAGTATTTGGAAAGCGTCGAACCGACGTTATCGAGCTCGCTCTTCCAGACGGACGGCTGGCGCATCAGCATTGCCAATTGCGCCGTCAGCAGCCGCTGGCGCAGCGTGCCGCGCACCTGATCGGCTTGCTCGGGCGACAACAACAGCGCGGCAGGTTCATCAACGCGCTGGATGGTGATGAGTCCGCCAAGTTCATGGGCCAGCGCGGAGCCTGCGCGGCCGGGCCACGAGGCGACTTCGGCGCGCCAGCGCTGCCACCAGGGCGCGTCGGCGGGGAGCCCTGCCTGCGGATCAACGACGGGGGCCGGCGCGGGCGGCTGGGCCTGGCCTACCGGCGCCACGCCGGGCGACACGGTGTCGGGCACCAGCAGCGGCGCCTTGCCGATCAGCGCGACCAGGCGCTCGATGCGGCCCGACTGGGCGGGGATGTCGACGGTGGACACGGCGCGCAGGCGGTCCAGGTCGCCGTTGATGGATTGCTGCAGGCTGGAGAAACGCGGACGGTCGGCGCGCGCCAGGCGCGATTGGGCGGTTTCCAGCGCAACGATCGCGTTGGAGACATTGCCCGCCAGACGCAATTGCTGGTTGGCGATCGTCAGCAGGCGCTCGACGTCGTTGGCCAGCAGCTCGTCGCTGGCGCTGTCGTTGAAGTTCTGCCAGGCCTGCTGCAGGGCGTTGTACTGGCTTTGCGTCTCGCGCAGCGTGTCTTCGAGTTCGGCAACGCGGCCCGACTGCGCCTGCGCCAGAGCGAGGGCTTCGCGGGTGTCCTTGCGGGCTTGCGCGACGTCGGCGCCGAGCGTGTCCAGCCGCGTTGCGACTTCGCGGCCGGCGGAGACGAACTGGGTGCGTTGCTTCCACAGCGCATAACCCAGGCCAACGGCCAGCAGGATGACGATTATCAGGGCGGTGACCAAGGGGCCACTGCCGCGCTTGGCCGGACGGGCCTTGACGGAGGCGGCCGGGGCCGATGCGGACGCGCTTGCGTCCGGGGCGGCCGGATGAACGGCCGAATCGGTAGCGGGAGTCTTATCTGTCATGACGCGATTGTATTCGGTGTCAGTCCGAACCAACGAATCAAGCAGCAACAAAAGCCTGGAATATCGACTCGTCGTTCGGCACGCAGATTTTTACCATCGCCGATCCAGCCGCGCCATGGCAGGACGGTGGCAGGCGGCGCACCAGCGAGGGGTGCGTGATCACAAAGCGGCAGCGCAGCCACCAGTCAGTCAGACCTGCTGCGTGAAGCTGATTCTGGACGGCGTCTGCGCCCTCCCCGCTGGTGAGCAACCAGGTGGCAGAGACGCCCGCTTCGGCCCAGCGCCGCAGTGCGCCAAGCTGGTCAGAGGTCCAGTCAGCCGCGCGCCGCTGGTAGGCGGCGTGACGCACTACGTGGACGCCATGGGCCTCGAGTTTGTCGCCGAGCCAGTCGCGTCCCTGGGTGCCACGCACCACCAGCACGCGCGCGGGCAGCGTAGGCTGAGCCTCGAGCACTCGCCACAGCGCCTCGGAATCGTGGGTGGGTGCGGACTCGTCCGGATGCAGAACTGTTGTATTCGCGCCAAAGAAGCCCGTCTCGCGCAGCGCCTGTGCGCTGGCGGGCCCGACCGTGGCCGCGGCCACGCCCGCGGGCCAAACGGCGGCGCCTTCAGCCTGGGAAAGCTGGTTCAGGTACTGGCGGGCCGCATTGCCGCTGACGAACACGACGAGGTCGAACGCCGAAGGCCGGGGCAGGTCTTCGGATGCGACGGAGATGGGATGGATTTCAAGCGCGGGCAGTATGCAAGGCTGCCAACCGGCGCCCTGCAGGCGGCCAGCCAGCGCTTCGTTGCGCCCCGCGGGCCGCGTCAGGATGGCGATGCGCGGCCCTTCGGCGGCTGCAAACGCCGGATCCATCAGTGCGGCTCGTTGTGCAGGAGTTCGCGCAGGATCGCCGCGGCGCCCGCGTCCAGCAATTCGGAGGCGGCGGCTTCGCCGATGGCTTCGGCCTGATCCACCGGACCGGTGTGCGTGGCGTGAACGATGCGGGTGCCGTCGGGCGACGCGACCAGCGCGCGCAGCGACAGTGTGTCGCCGGCGATCTGGGCAAACGCGGCCAGGGGCACCTGGCAGGAGCCGCCCAGCTTGCGAGACACAGCGCGCTCCGCGAGCACGCAGGCGGTGGTGTCTGTGCTGACCAGCGGCGCGAGCCACGCACGCATGTCGTCGCGATCGTCGCGGATTTCAATGCCGAGAGCGCCCTGCCCTGCGGCCGGCAGGCTGTCGGCCGGGTCGAGCAGGCTGCGAATGCGCTCGCCCATGCCAAGACGTTCCAGACCCGCCGCCGCCAGCACGATGGCGTCGTAGTCGCCTTTGTCGAGCTTGCCGAGGCGCGTATCCAGGTTGCCGCGCAGGGGCTTGACCACCAGGGCGGGAAACCGGGCACGGATCTGGGATTCGCGGCGCAGACTGGACGTGCCGACCACGGCGCCCGCGGGCAGGTCCGCCAGCGAGGCATATCGGTTGGACACGAAGGCATCGCGCGGATCCGCACGATCGAGGACGGCGCAAAGCTCGAACGGGGCTTGCAGATCCACCGGCACGTCCTTGAGGGAGTGGACGGCGAGATCGGCGCGCCCGTCGAGCAGCGCGTTTTCGAGTTCCTTGACGAACAGACCCTTGCCGCCCACCTTGGACAGCGTGCGGTCGAGGATCTGGTCGCCTCGGGTTGTCAGGGTAAGAAGTTCAACTGCGCACGCTGGGTACAGCGTGCGCAGCCGATCGCGCACATGCTCGGCTTGCCACAGGGCAAGCCGGCTGGCGCGGGTCGCAATGACCAGGCGTTGCGGCAGAGACACGTGATGCCATCAAACGAAGTTGGAGACGATGATCGTCGCGACTACGCCTAGGATGGCCAGCACGAACAGACCCTGAAGAAGGCTCAGGCCCGATTCGGATTGCTGGGGATCGGTGGATCTACGCAGACTCATGTGCTGATTCCTTGGAAGCGTTCTTGCGGCTTGCAAGCCACCGTCCAAGGACAACAACGAGCAAGGCGCCAATGATTTCAGCGGCGATTTTAACCGTAGTCGGCTGAGCACCAAATTGATTAACGATAAACACGTCGGTGACCAGCATGCCGCCGGCGATCCAGCCCAGCAGGCCCGCGCCGAAGGTGACGACCAGCGGATAGCGGTCGATGAGCTTGAGCACCAGCGTGCTGCCCCAGATGATGATCGGCACACTGACGACCAGGCCGAAGATGACCAGACCCAGTTGATGGTCGGCGTGCGCGTTCTGCGCGGCGCCGGCGATGGCGATCACGTTGTCCAGGCTCATCACGAAGTCAGCGATGATGATGGTCTTGATGGCCGCGACGATGGATGTTCCACCCTTGATGTCGCCATGCGCATCGTCTTCGGGAACCAAGAGCTTGACGCCGATCCAGACCAGCAGCACGCCGCCGACGACCTTCAGGAACGGGATGTTCAGGAGCTGCATCGCGAAGGCGATCAGGACGACACGCAGGATGATTGCGCCCGCGGTGCCCCACAAGATGCCTTGCATGCGCTGCTTGGGCGCCAGGTTGCGACACGCCAGCGCGATCACGACAGCGTTGTCGCCGCCGAGCAGGATGTCGATAAGGATGATCTGAAATACCGCTGCCCAACTCAGCGTCTGAAAAAACTCAAGCACTTTGAACCCCCGAAGGCATTTATGAAAAGAATGGCCGGTCCCGGCCCGGCCGCCCTGCCGCGCGCCTTCGCGCGGCAGGTTTATTTAGAAAAACATATTATTGTAGTTCAGCTTTCAGTCAGCTTTCTGGCGCATCAGTAAAACTTTACCAATCAGCAGCACCAGCACTGCACCGAGTGCGCCCGACATCAGCGCGAAGCTATGCTGCGTCACACCCAGCGCGGCGTCAATACGCGCAACGGGCTCTTGCAAAGCCGGATCGCCCACCAGCAGTTCGCCCGCGATGAAGCCCAACAGCGCCGCACCGACCCAGACGATGAGCGGGAAGCGTTCGATGACCTTCAGGAGCAGCGTGCTGCCAAAGATGACCAGGGGAATACTGATGGCCAGGCCGAGCACCAGCAACGTCGTATCGCCCATTGCCGCGGCGGCGACGGCCACCACGTTGTCCAGGCTCATGACCAGGTCGGCGATCATGATGGTGCGGATGGCGGTGAAAAGATTGCCCTGCGTCTTGCCGGCGCCGTCTTCTTCGCCTTCCGGCAGCAGCAGCGTCACGCCGATGTAGACCAGAAGCAGTGCGCCGATCAGCTTGAGCCACGGCAGCAGCAGCAACTTGGCCGCCACGAGCGTCAGCACGATACGCATGATGATCGCAGCCGCGGAACCGACCACGATCGCTTTTTTCTGTTGTGCCGGAGGCAGTGAACGCGCCGCCAGCGCAATAACCACGGCGTTGTCGCCTGATAGCAGAATGTTGACCCAAATGATCTGGAGCAACGCGATCCAGAATGCCGCTGAACTGAGTTCCATGCCTCTCTTTCCTAGGTGTGATCCCCCTAGGAGAAAACCAAATTAATGGATGAATTTGAACGGAGAAACGTACTGACCGTCTTGGTGCGAGCCCGACGGCATTCTTGCTGGTACGCGCAAAATTTCTTTCATTATAGTTTCGTTCAGCTTTCCGTATGATTGCCCCGACCGCTTCCTGGACGCGGGATTACCCTAAGAAATCACCAAAAAGATGGACGAAAAAAAGCCCGCCGAAGCGGGCTTTTTATTGCGCAATGCTGAGACTTACAGCACCGACTTGAGCAGCTTGCCCATTTCGGAGGGGTTGCGCGTGGTGCGGATGCCGCAGGCTTCCATGACTTCCAGCTTGGCGTCGGCCGTGTCGGCGCCGCCGGAGATCAGCGCGCCGGCGTGGCCCATGCGCTTTCCGGGAGGGGCGGTGACGCCAGCGATGAAGCCGACGACCGGCTTCTTCATATTGTCCTTGGCCCACTGCGCGGCGTTGACTTCGTCCGGACCGCCGATTTCGCCGATCATGATGACGGCGTCGGTGTCGGGATCGTCATTGAACAGCTTGAGCACGTCGACGTGCTTCAGGCCGTTGATGGGGTCACCACCGATACCGACAGCGCTGGATTGGCCCAGGCCCAGTTCGGTGACTTGCGCCACGGCTTCGTACGTCAGGGTGCCCGAACGGCTGACGATGCCGATGCGGCCCTTGCGGTGGATGTGACCGGGCATGATGCCGATCTTGATTTCGTCCGGGGTGATCAGGCCGGGGCAGTTCGGGCCCAGCAGCAGCGTCTTGCTGCCCTTGGCCTTCATGCGGTTCTTGACTTCGAGCATGTCGCGGACCGGGATGCCTTCGGTGATGCAGATGACCAGTTCCAGCTCGGCTTCGACGGCTTCCCAGATGGCGGCAGCGGCGCCGGCGGGCGGCACGTAGATGACCGACACGGTGGCGCCGGTGTCAGCCTTGGCGTCCTTGACCGATGCGAAGATCGGCACGCCTTCGAAGTCTTCACCCGCCTTCTTGGGGTTCACGCCGGCCACAAAGGCGGCCTTGCCATTGGCGTACTCACGGCACATGCGGGTGTGGAACTGGCCCGTCTTGCCCGTGATGCCCTGGGTGATGACCTTGGTGTCCTTGTTGATCAGAATCGACATTGTGAATCCTTGATTTTCTCTTTACTTGACGGCGGCTACGACGCGGGTGGCAGCTTCGGCCATCGTGTCGGCGCTGATGATGGGCAGACCCGATTCAGCCAGCATCTTCTTGCCGAGCTCTTCGTTGGTGCCCTTCATGCGGACGACCAGCGGCACGTTCAGGTTGACGGCCTTGCAAGCAGCAATCACGCCTTCGGCGATGACGTCGCAGCGCATGATGCCGCCGAAGATGTTGACCAGGATGGCCTTGACGCTCTTGTTGGCCAGCATGATCTTGAAGGCTTCAGTGACCTTCTCGGCCGTGGCGCCGCCGCCGACGTCCAGGAAGTTGGCCGGCTCGCCACCGAACAGCTTGATGGTGTCCATCGTGGCCATGGCCAGGCCGGCGCCGTTCACCAGGCAGCCGATGTTGCCGTCGAGCTGGATGTAGGCCAGGTCGAACTTGCTGGCTTCGATTTCAGCGGGATCTTCTTCGTCCAGGTCGCGGTAGGCGACGATTTCCGGGTGACGGAACAGGGCGTTGGAGTCGAAGTTGAACTTGGCGTCCAGGGCGATGATGTTGCCCTTGCTGTCGCGGTTCAGGGGGTTGATTTCGACCAGGGAGGCGTCGGTGTCCATGTAGCACTTGTAGAGCTTCTGGAACACGTCAACGGCCTGGGCGGTCGAGTCGGCGGGCAGGCCGATCGCGTTGGCGATCTTGGTGGCTTGCTCGGCGGACAGGCCGGTCAGCGGGTCGATGTATTCGGTGATGATCTTTTCGGGCGTGGAGTGAGCCACTTCCTCGATGTCCATGCCGCCTTCGCTGGAAGCGATGAAAGCGACATTCTGCGTGGCGCGGTCGGTGACCAGCGACACGTAGTATTCCTTCTGGATGTCGGCGCCGTCTTCGATGTACAGGCGGCGGACCTTCTGGCCTTCGGGGCCGGTCTGGTGCGTGATGAGTTGCATGCCCAGGATTTCGGAGGCCAGCTTGCGGACGTCGTCCAGCGAGCGGGCCAGCTTGACGCCGCCGCCCTTGCCGCGGCCACCCGCGTGGATTTGTGCCTTGACGACCCAAACCGGTCCACCCAGCTTTTCAGCGGCAGCCACGGCCTCGTCGACGGAAAGAGCGGGGATCCCGCGCGGCACGGGGACGCCAAATTGCTTCAGCAGTTCCTTGCCTTGATACTCGTGGATTTTCATGTGTTACCTGTCAGGACGTATGAGAAAAAGAAGGTGAATCGGAGGACGACTCGGCCGATGCCTCAGCGCTACCCCCGGTGTACCACTCGGGATAATGCTCAGCCACCACAGGGCCGCCAGTGCTGAGCGCATGGCAGCCGTCCAGTTGGAATGGACGCCGGTTCGGGTTGGGTTCCTGCCGCCGGCGGTTGGCCATGGTCTGGACCGCCGCGGTGGGAAGCACCTGCGACAGTTCGGTCATGTGCGTACAGCCTTCCACATGCCCGAACCGCTCTTTGACCTGGCGACGGAACCCCTTGAGCAGGTTCATGCCGATCAAGTCAGTGTACGCCGGCTCGATGGCCTTGCAATGCTCGCCGTAAGGCGCCGCGTCATAGACGGCCTGAGCCGCCACGATCGAGAATTGCTCGTCGATGGTGATGCGCAGGTGCATATGGTGGATGGGTTGCCCGGCCTTGAACATCTCGCCGTCGCGCTTGGGAAAATCGTACGCCTTGACGTCGATAAGCTCGGCTTCCAGGTCCCAGTTGCCGTCGTCGCGCGCGTACGACTGCACACGTATGGAACGCGTATGCAGCGGCTGACGAGGACAATCCGGCGGTGGCAAGGGCATGCGTGGGGCCTGCGGGGCAGAGACGGCCAGCGCGTAATGGTGCGCGGCAACAAAACCTTCAAAGTATAGCGCAGGCGGCCTGTCGCAATCGTATTAATTGGCCGGGGGATGGCCCGCTATCCCACCCGCTGGCATGCGCGGCAGGGCCGGCACCCGCGGGGCTGGCGCCAGATCGGCCCTGGATTCGCTGTCGGCGGACGGCAAAAAACCCGGCGCGCGGGAGGGGCACGGCCGGGTTGGCGGATGCGGCGCCCCGGCGCCCGCGCGCCGGGGACGGACCATGGCTTCAGGCCGCGTCGCGCAGCGCGCGGGCCGCCTGGACCATGCCGATCAGTGCCGCCTCGGTTTCCGGCCAGGCACGCGTCTTCAGGCCGCAATCGGGGTTCACCCACAGGCGCTCCTTGGGCAGGCGGGCGGCAGCCTTGTTCATCAGGTCCACCATCCAGTCCACCTCGGGCACGTTGGGCGAGTGGATGTCGTACACGCCGGGGCCGATGTCGTTCGGGTAACGGAAATCCTCGAACGCCTTGAGCAGTTCCATGTTGGACCGCGACGTTTCGATCGTGATCACGTCGGCGTCCATGGCCGCGATGGATTCGATGATGTCGTTGAACTCCGAATAGCACATATGGGTGTGGATCTGCGTCTCGTCGCGCACGCCGGCGGTCGACAGGCGGAAGCAGTCCACGGCCCAGTCCAGGTACGCCTGCCAGTCGGCGCGGCGCAGCGGCAGGCCCTCGCGGATGGCGGGCTCGTCGATCTGGATGACGTTGATGCCGGCCGCTTCCAGGTCCACGACCTCGTCGCGCAGGGCCAGCGCAAGCTGGCGGCAGGTCTGTTCGCGCGGCTGGTCATCGCGCACGAACGACCATTGCAGGATGGTGACCGGGCCCGTCAGCATGCCCTTGACCGGCTTATCGGTCAGCGACTGCGCGTAGGACGACCAGCCGACCGTCATGGGCGCGGGGCGCGCCACGTCGCCGAAGATGATCGGCGGTTTCACGCAGCGCGATCCATAGCTTTGCACCCAGCCGTTCTTCGTGAAGGCGAAGCCGGCCAGCAGCTCGCCGAAATACTCCACCATGTCGTTGCGCTCGGGCTCGCCGTGCACCAGTACGTCCAGACCCACTTTTTCCTGGAAGCGGATGACTTCCTCGATCTCCTTGCGGATGGCGGCTTCGTACGCGGAATCCGTCAGGGCGCCGGCCTTCCAGTCGCGGCGCAGCGCACGGATTTCGGCGGTTTGCGGGAACGAGCCGATGGTCGTGGTGGGATAGGCGGGCAGCCCCAGCTGCTGCTGTTGGCGCGCGATGCGGCCGGCGAACGGCGCGCGGTCGCGCGACACGCCCGGGGCGGCAGCCATGCGCTGGGCCACGACCGGATTGTGAATGCGCACCGAAGCGCGTCTCGCGGCCAGTGCAGCGCGTTGCGTGCCCAGCCCATCCTGCACGGTCGGGTCCGTGGCGCTGTCGAGCGCGCGGCCCAGCAGGCTCAGCTCATCCAGCTTCTGGGCGGCAAAGGACAGCCAGCTCTTGAGTTCGGCGTCCAGATCCGTTTCGTTTTCCAGGTCCACCGGCACGTGCAGCAACGAGCACGACGGCGCCAGCCACAGGCGGTCGCCCAATTGGCGCGCGACCGGAGCCAGCGTGGCGATGGCAGCGTCCAGGTCGGTGCGCCAGATGTTGCGGCCATTGATGATGCCCGCGGACAGCACCTGCCCGTCATTCAGGCCGGCGACCACCGCGACCAGCTGCTCCGGCGCGCGCACCAGATCCACGTGCAGACCGGCCACCGGCAAGGCCTGCGCCGTCGGCAGGTTGTCCTTCAGACCGGCGAAGTAGGTCGCGACGAGCAGCTTGACCGGGTTGGCGGACAGCGTTTCGTAAACCTGTTTGAACGCGTCGCGCCAGGCTTGCGGCAGATCGAGCGCCAGGATGGGCTCGTCTATCTGCACCCACTCGACGCCCAGCTTGGCAAAGCGCGTCAACACGTCCTGATAGACCGGCAGCAGCGCCGTCAGAAGCTGCAGCTTGCCGGCATCGGCGGGACCGTCGGCGAATGCGTCGCCCTTGCCCAGGAACAGCCAGGTCAGCGGGCCGGGAATGACCGGCTTGACCTGCAGACCCTGCGCCTGCGCTTCCTTGACCTGTTCAAACAGGGTGTCGCGGGCAACGCGGAAGGTCTGGCCGGGCACCAGCTCGGGGACGATGTAGTGGTAGTTGGTATCGAACCACTTCGTCATTTCGCAGGCGGCGGCGGGCTTGCCCGACGGCGCGCGTCCGCGGCCCATGCGAAAGAGCGTGTCCAGCGAGACCGGCTCATTGTCCTTCTGGCCGAAGCGCGCGGGCACCGCGCCGAGCAGCGTCGTCCACTCGAGGATCTGGTCGTACCAGGCGAAATCGCCCACGGGCACAAGCTTGACGCCCGCTGCCGCCTGAAGGCGCCAATGGCGGGCGCGCAGTTCGCGGCCCGTTTCCTCCAATGCTTCGGCGGTTTGCTTGCCGGCCCAATAGGCTTCAACGGCGCGCTTGAGCTCGCGTTGAGCGCCAATGCGGGGGAATCCCAAATTATGAATCGTAGTCATGTGAACTCGCCATCCCACAAAATTTGTTCAAGTGACGAGCATTCTGACGCCAAATCAAAATGAATCAAAATCAATGTCTACATTCATAAGATGAAGAAATCTCATAGAATGCCGGCTAGGTCCCGGAAAGGTAGATTCATCGCCGGGATGCCCTCGTAGATTCGTCTTGTATGAAGCCGCCCCGATGCTGGAAATTCGCCACCTTGAAACCCTGACCGCCATCCGTGACGGCGGCAGCCTGCAGGAAGCTGCAGAGCGCCTGCACCTGACTCAATCGGCGCTGTCGCACCAATTGCGGGACCTGGAAACCCGGCTGGGTACGCCCCTGTTGAATCGCCGCACGCGGCCGGCCCGGCTGACGACGGCGGGCTTGCGGGTACTGGCGCTGGCCGACGAGGTCTTGCCGCGCATCCGCGCCACGGAGCGCGATCTGCAGCGCCTGGCCGCCGGACGCACCGGCCGGCTGCACCTGGCGATCGACTGCCATTCCTGCTTTCAGTGGCTGATGCCGGCGCTGGACGCCTTCCGCGTGCAATGGCCGGATGTGGCGCTGGACCTGTCCGCGGCGTTCTCCTTCGCCCCCCTGCCCGCCCTGGTGCGCGGCGACCTGGACCTGGTCATCACGTCGGACCCGCAGCCGCTCGACGCAGTGGACTACTTGCCGCTATTCAAATATGAACTGGTGCTGGCCGTGTCCGAATCCAACCCGCTCGCCGGTAACAAATTCGTCATGCCGGAGCAGCTGGCGGACCAGACGCTGATCACCTATCCGGTGGACAAGCAGCGCCTGGACGTCTTTACCGCCTTCCTGGACCCGGCGGACGTGGAGCCGGCCGCCATTCGCAAGGCCGAGCTGACGCCGATCATTGCGCAACTGGTGGCGAGCAATCGCGGCGTGGCAGCCCTGCCCAATTGGGCGCTGACGGAATACATGAATCAGGGATGGCTGCGGCTTTGCCGCCTGGGCCCGCAAGGCGTCTGGCGCACGCTGTATGCGACGGTGCGTAGCGAGGACACGGACGCCTCTTATATCGATGAATTTCTGACCATTACCCGCGACGTCTGCTTCAAGACGCTGTCGGGCATCAAGTCGGCGAAGTGATCACGTAAGGGACAGCGGCGACTGCAGCGGCGCCGGCTGGGCCGACGCCCGCGGGAACAACGCCCGCCGCCCCCCGCGTCAGTCTTCGTCGCCCTCGCCCAGGATGCGCCGGATGACGTCGTGCGCGAAGCCGCGGCTGGCCAGAAAGCGCGCCTGCTTTGCATAGACGGTGCGATCTTCGGGCTTGGCGCTGAAGCGCTTTTTCCAGACCTCAAGCGCCCGGTCGTATTCGGTGGCGCGAAGCTGGTCGCGCAATTCCGCGACCTGATTGTCGTCCACGCCGTGCTGGCGCAGTTCCTGCACGATGCGCGCCGCACCCTGCCGTGAGGCGCGCCGGTGGACCAGGCTTTGGGCGAAGCGCTCGGTGGACAGCCAGCCCTCTTTCTCAAGCGCGTCCAGCACGGATTCGACTTCGGCTGCGTCTTCGGCGTAAGCGGCCAGCTTGCGCGCCAGTTCTTCGCGCGCGTGTTCGCGCCGCGATAGATACCCTACTGCCCGCATCTTCAGCGACGGCCCCTTGCGGGCCTGCTTGCCATCAGACGTGGTTGCCTCGCCAGGGCTGTCGGCAGGGTCGGCGCGCCGGCCGCGCGCGGCGCCGCGTTGAGCCGAAGTACGTTGCTCGGAACTGCGCTGCCACAGGCCGGCGGGTTCGACGCCATCGGCCGAATCGTCAGGCGCCGCGGCCTCGCGGGCCACCCGCGCATCGGACGTGCGCCGCAAGCCTTGCGGCTTGGCGACCGTTTCGAATTCGTCGTCCAACCTGGCGCGTTGGCGCTCGGCGGATGCGGGTGTCGATTTCCAGCTCATGCGCTTTCCTGCTTGCTAAACAAAACGGCAGGCCCAAGAAAAAAACGGCAGGCCCAAGAAAAAAACGGCAGGCCCAAGTGGCGCCTACCGCAATTTCCCAGCCCAGACGGGCCGGCGAAGGGGATAGCCCGAACCGCGGCGAGCCCTGTCGAATGCCCGGGATTACTCGGCGGTGTCTTCCGCCGTGGGCACGAATTCAGCGGCGCGACTGACAATGCCCTGGTTTTCGCGGACGCGGTTTTCGATCTCGATGGCCATGTCCTTGTGTTCTTTCAGGTATTCGCGGACGTTGTCCTTGCCCTGGCCGATGCGGTTGCCGTTGTAGCTGTACCAGGCGCCCGACTTGTCGACGACGTTGGCGGCCACGCCGAGGTCGATGATTTCGCCTTCGCGCGAGATGCCGGCGCCGTACATGATGTCGAACTCAGCCTGTTTGAACGGCGGCGCCACCTTGTTCTTGACGACCTTGACGCGGGTTTCGTTGCCGACGACCTCGTCGCCCTTCTTGATGGAGCCAATGCGGCGGATGTCCAGACGCACGGACGCGTAGAACTTGAGCGCATTGCCGCCGGTGGTGGTTTCGGGGTTGCCGAACATGACGCCGATCTTCATGCGGATCTGGTTGATGAAGATGACCATGCAGTTGGTCTTCTTGATGGTGGCGGTCAGCTTGCGCAGGGCCTGGCTCATCAGGCGGGCCTGCAGGCCGGGCAGCGAATCGCCCATTTCGCCTTCGATTTCAGCCTTCGGAACCAGCGCGGCCACCGAGTCGACGACGATCAGGTCGACCGAGCCCGAGCGCACCAGCGCGTCGGTGATTTCCAGTGCCTGTTCGCCCGTGTCCGGTTGCGAGATCAGCAGGTCGGACAGATTGACGCCCAGCTTGGAGGCGTACTGGACATCCAGGGCGTGTTCGGCGTCGACGAAGGCGCAGGTGCCGCCCAGCTTTTGCATTTCGGCGACGACCTGCAGCGTGAGCGTGGTCTTGCCCGACGATTCCGGACCGTAGATTTCAACGACGCGGCCGCGCGGCAAGCCGCCGACGCCCAGCGCGATATCCAGACCGAGCGAGCCCGTGGAAACCACCTGGATGTCGTGCGAGACCTCGTTGTCGCCGTAGCGCATGATCGAGCCCTTGCCGAACTGCTTTTCGATCTGCGAAAGTGCGGCGGCAAGCGCCTTGGCTTTTTCCGAAGCGGCGGCCTTGGTGGTTTTGTCGTCCATGAGGAGTCCTGTCTGTAACGTATCTGGAAGTCGGAAAACTGCGGGTCTGGCAATGAGGTTCAGATTATGGCATCGGATTGTACTGGATAAATAACCAGTGTGCCAGTTCTTTGCACGTATACCCTGAGTGGCAAGCCCGGCGGCGTGTGACAGAATCCGGAGCGATCCCGGTATTTTGCCCTTTTTCCGCCCCCGGGCCGCGGTGTTTCTTCCTAGCAGCAGCCCATGCGTATCCTGATCGCCGAAGACGACAGCATCCTGGCCGACGGCCTGTCCCGCTCGTTGCGCCACAACGGCTATGCCGTGGATGCCGTGCGCGATGGTCTTTCCGCCGATTCCGCGCTGGCCGCCCAGGCTTTCGACCTGCTCATCCTGGACCTCGGCCTGCCGCAACTGGCCGGACTTGAAGTGCTGCGCCGCCTGCGCGCCCGCAATTCCGCCCTGCCCGTCCTCATCCTGACTGCCGCCGACAGCATCGAACAGCGCGTCAAGGGCCTGGACCTGGGCGCCGACGACTATATGGCCAAGCCATTCGCGCTGTCCGAGCTCGAAGCCCGCGTGCGGGCGTTGACGCGACGCGGCGCGGGCGGCGGCGGCACCATGCTCAAGCATGGCAAGCTGCTCTTTGACCAGACCGGCCGCGTCGCCATCGTCGACGACCAGACGCTGGATCTGTCGGCGCGTGAGGTCAGCCTGCTCGAGATCCTGCTGACGCGTAGCGGCCGCATGGTCAGCAAGACCCAGCTCGTGGACCACCTGTGCGAATGGGGCGAGGAAGTCAGCACCAACGCCATCGAGGTCTATGTGCATCGCCTGCGCAAAAAGCTCGAGCCCAGCGGCGTGAAGATCGTCACCGTGCGCGGCCTGGGCTACTGTCTTGAGCGGGACCAGGGTGCGGCGTACCTCGCAAGCTGAGCCCGCCCCAGAGCCGCTCAACCAGGAAGCCCTGGACATCATGCAAGCCGGGTCCAAGGGCCCGAGTTTCGCGCCGCCGCAACGGTCGCTGCTGGGCGAGATCCTGGACTGGATGCTGGCGCCGCTGTTCCTTTTGTGGCCCATGAGTGTCGCCATCACCTACGTGGTGGCGCAGAACATCGCCAACGTGCCGTACGACCGGGCTCTGGCCAACAACCTGCACGTGCTGACGCGCCAGGTTCACGCGCAGGATGGCCGCGCGGTGCTGAAGATGACCGATGCCGCCCGCGACGTGCTGCGCGCCGACGAGACCGACAGCGTGTTCTGGCTGGCGCTGGGCAGCCGCGGCGAATACCTGGGCGGCGACCGCGCGCTGCCGCTGCCGACCACCGTGGGCCAGCCCCGCCCCGGCGAAGTCCAGTACGAAGACGACACGCTGCGCGGCTTTGGCATCCGGCTGGCCTTCACTTGGGTGGACCTGCACCTGCCCGGCACGCAGCCCGCGTTGTTCATCGTGGCCGAAACCGTGGAGAAGCGCACGCAGCTCGCCAACGACATCATCAAGGGCGTGATCATTCCGCAGTTCGTGGTGCTGCCCATCGCCGTGCTGCTCGTCTGGTTCGGCCTGTCGCGCGGCGTGGCGCCGTTGAATGCGCTGCAGCAGCGGCTGCGCGCACGCCGGCCCGACGACCTCTCGCCCATCGACGAACGCGCCGCGCCTTCCGAGATTGCCCCGCTGGTCGCGGCCATGAACGACCTGCTGGACCGCCTGTCCGCCAACGTGCAGGCGCAGCGCCGTTTCGTGGCCGACGCGGCGCACCAGTTGAAGACGCCCCTGGCGGGATTGCGCACACAGGCTGAATTGGCGCTGCGGGACGCCAGTCCCGAGGAAATGCAATCCAGCCTGCGCCAGCTCGTGACCGGTTCTGAGCGCGCGACCCGGCTCGTCAATCAGTTGCTGCTGCTGGCCCGGGCTGAAAATCCCAGCGCGATCGGCCTGACACGCACGGACATCAACGCCATCGCTTACGAGCAGACCATGCACTGGGTGCCGCTGGCGCTGTCGCTCAGCACGGATCTGGGGTTCGAAGGCTCGGACACGCCTGTCGAGATCAATGGCAATCCGCTGCTGCTGGCCGAGCTGCTGAACAACCTGGTCGACAACGCGCTGCGCTACACCCCGCGCGGCGGCCATATCACCGTGCGCGTGCTGCAAGCGGACGGCCAAGGCATCCTGGAAGTCGAGGACTCCGGACCGGGCATTGCGCCCGACGAACGCGAGCGCGTGTTCGACCGCTTCTACCGCGTGCTGGGCACGTCATCCGACGGCAGCGGCCTGGGCCTGGCCATCGTGCGCGAAATCACGCAGAAGCATCAGGCGAGCGTCGAAATCAGCGACCATCCCACCGAACACTCCGACTTGCCCGGCACGCGAATCCGTGTCGTTTTTCCCCTCTACACCGCGCTGCCCGAGACGTCCGACAGCTAAGGACTATCCCTAGCCTTCCCCGGGACGTTTACCGTTTGTTTCAATTTTAAGATTCGAGTAAGGGTCACGTCAGAACCTCGTCAGCCTCGGCCCCCAATGTGGCGATAGCTCGATGTCGGTCTCGCCGGCGGAGGGTCAAGCACGGCGGAAAACCGCCGGCCTAAAAAACGAGGAGACATCATGAGCACAACTACCATGGCAGGCCGCGGTCCATCCGCGGATCCGCGTCCGATGACCAAGGAGGAGCGCAAGGTCATCTTCGCGTCTTCACTCGGCACGGTGTTCGAGTGGTACGACTTCTATCTGTACGGCTCTCTCGCAGCCATCATTGCCCAACACTTCTTCTCCGGCGTGAACCCGACCGCAGGCTTCATCTTCGCGCTGCTGGCCTTCGCGGCCGGTTTCGCGGTGCGGCCGTTCGGCGCGCTGGTGTTCGGCCGGCTGGGCGACCTGGTCGGACGTAAATACACCTTCCTGGTCACGATCGTGATCATGGGCCTGTCCACGTTCCTCGTCGGCATCCTGCCCAGCTACGCGAGCATCGGCCTGGCCGCTCCCGCCATCCTGATCGTCCTGCGCCTCTTGCAAGGCCTGGCGCTCGGCGGCGAGTACGGCGGCGCGGCAACCTATGTTGCCGAACACGCCCCGCACGGCCGCCGCGGCTTCTATACGTCCTGGATTCAAACCACCGCAACGCTGGGTCTGTTCCTGTCGCTGCTGGTCATCCTGGGCATCCGCACGTTCATGGGCGAAGACGACTTCAAGGCCTGGGGCTGGCGCATTCCGTTCCTGATCTCGGTCGTGCTGCTGGGCATCTCGGTCTGGATCCGGCTGCAGCTGAACGAATCCCCCACCTTCAAGCGCATGAAGGAAGAAGGCAAGGGATCGAAGGCGCCGATCGCCGAATCGTTCGGCCAATGGAAGAACCTGAAGGTCGTGCTCCTGGCGCTGCTGGGCCTGACCGCCGGCCAGGCCGTGGTCTGGTACACGGGTCAGTTCTACGCCCTGTTCTTCCTGACGCAGACGCTGAAGGTCGACGCCAACACCGCGAACATCCTGATCGCCATCGCGCTGCTGCTGGGCACGCCGTTCTTCGTGATCTTCGGCGCGCTGTCCGACAAGATCGGCCGCAAGCCCATCATCATGGCGGGCTGCCTGATCGCTGCGGCGACCTACTTCCCGATCTTCCAGGGTCTCACGCACTTCGCCAACCCGGCGCTCGAAAAGGCGCAAGCCACAGCCCCGGTCACCGTGATCGCGGACCCCAGCACTTGCTCGTTCCAGTTCAACCCCGTGGGCACCGCGTCATTCACCAGCTCTTGCGACGTGATCAAGTCGTTCATGGCCCGCAACTCGGTGAACTACCGCAACGAAGCGGCTCCGGCCGGTTCGGTGGCCCGCGTCAAGATCGGCAACGAAGAGTTCACCTCGTTCGACGGCCGCTCGCTGGCGCCCGCCGAGTTCAAGGCCAAGGTTGCTGAACTCGACAAGACGCTGACCGCCTCCATCCGCAGCCACGGCTACCCGGCCAAGGCCGATCCGGCCCAGACCAACAACGTGATGGTCGTGGTGCTGCTGACGATCCTGGTGCTGTACGTGACCATGGTGTACGGCCCGATCGCCGCCATGCTGGTGGAAATGTTCCCGACGCGCATCCGCTACACGTCGATGAGCCTGCCCTACCACATCGGCAACGGCTGGTTCGGCGGCTTCCTGCCTCCCGTCGCGTTCGCAGTGGTGGCTGCCACCGGCAATATCTACGACGGCCTCTGGTATCCGATCATCATCGCGGTCATGACCCTGGTCATCGGTACGCTGTTCGTGCGCGAATCCAAGGACAACGACATCAACGCCTGATAGACCATCCCCCGCCGGGCGGGACTGCTGCGCCTGCCCGGCCTTTCAAAAGCTCCTTATGGGAGCTTTTTTTTTATTCGCACTTTCAGGACCATGTCAGACCGGCGCCAGTAGACTGAGCGCTCAGATTACGGCCTTGCGCAAGATTGCCTGACGATTGATCCCCCTGTCAGACGATTGCAGGGTTGCTCTTCTGACACCGATGCCGCGTTCCCCGCGAGCCTTTTATGACGCGGCATTGTGTGCTCCCGTACCGGCCCGACTCTTTATTGAGCCGGGCCGCTTTTTTTTGTGGCCGCGGATCGTGCGACCGCTCGTGCCAAGACAAAGGGCGGCCGCAATGCGACCGCCCTCTTCATGCCTTTCGATGGCACACGGCCGGCCTCGCGGCCGGCGCGGATCAACGACGCATGCCCACGCCGATCGCGACCACACCCGCCACGATCGCGGCAATGCCTGCCCACGTCGGGATGGGAACCGACTTCTCGGTTTCCGCGGTGGCCTTCACGGATCCGATCTGCAGGACCGTTTCCTCGGACTTGTAGCTGAAGCCCTTGTAGGCCAAGGCAACCACGCCCAGGACAATCAGGATCGCGCCAATGATTTTCATGTATTTACTCCAATCTCACGTTGGTGCGCGGGACATTACCGGATAGGCCGATCGCTGTCAGTGACAGAACGTGTCGCCTGTTGCGGGCGTACTCAGCCCCTTCGGCAAAGCCGCCGTGTCGTATAGAATCAACCCTTTTGGCCGACGCTCATGTGGTTCAAGAATCTCAAGATTTACCGCCTCTCCTCGCCCTGGACCCTGACCGGCGATCAGCTTGAAGACACGCTGGCAAAGCATGCGTACCAGTCCGGCAACAACCTCGAAATGCAAAGCCTGGGCTGGGTGCCCCCGCGCGAGAACGGCGGTCTGGCCCACGAAGTCAATGGCCAGATCCTGCTCAGCCTGCGCGCCGAAAAGAAGCTTCTGCCGGGCACCGTGATCAACCAGGTCGCCAAGGCGCGCGCCCAGGAAATCGAAGAGCAGCAAGGCTACAAGCCTGGCCGCAAGCAGATGAAGGAAATCAAGGAGCGCGTCACCGACGAGCTTCTGCCGCGCGCCTTCAGCGTCTATCGCGACACGCGCGTGTGGATCGACCCGAAGAACAACTGGCTCGTCATTGACGCGGCTGCGTCGGCCAAGGCCGACGAAGTCATCGGCCTGCTGGCCAAGTGCGTCGATCCCTTCCCTTTGGAAAACCTGTACGTCGCCCAATCGCCAGCGTCGGCCATGACCGGCTGGCTGGCCGAGGACGAAGCGCCCAGCAACTTCACCATCGACCAGGACACCGAGCTGCGCTCGTCCGGCGAAAGCGGCGCGGCCATTCGCTACGTCAAGCACTCCATTGACGCCGACGACGTGCGCCGCCACATCCAGTCCGGCAAGCAGTGCACGCGCCTGGCCATGACCTGGGCCGACCGCGTGTCGTTCGTGCTGACCGAAGGCCTGGACGTCAAGCGCGTGGCGCCGCTGGACGTACTGAAGGAAGGCAACGAAGGCGTCGCCGCGAATGACGACGAAAAGTTCGATTCCGACATGATGCTGATGACCGGCGAACTGGCCAAGATGATGGCCGAGCTGGTCGAGGCGCTGGGCGGCGAAAAGAAGATCTAAGCCTTCTTACCCGCATCGGCAACAAGGGCTGCCCCTGACGGAGCAGCCCTTTTTCATGCCTCGACGCTGCGGTCGCGGCCGGCCTGCTTGGCCTTGTACAACGCCTTGTCGGCGCGATCGATCAGATACGCGTAATCGGGATGGCCATCGAAGGTCGCCACGCCGATGCTGGCCGTCACCTGCAGCGCGCCCGCCTCGGCAAGCATGAAGCGGTGCCGGCGGATCTCGGCGTTGAGCTTTTCGGCAGCGGCCAGCGCGGCGCCGGGCCCCGTGTCCACCAGGACGACCAGAAACTCCTCGCCGCCATAGCGGAACACGAAGTCGCTGGAACGACAGGTCTGATGGACGACCTCGGCGAACTGGCGCAGGATCTGGTCACCGCCTGCGTGACCGTGCGCATCGTTGATGGCCTTGAAGTGATCGATGTCCAGCAGCAGCACCGAAAAGCTCGACCGCTGACGCTGGGCCAGCGAAATCTCACGGCCGATGACGGACGGCAGGAAGCGCCGGTTCAGCACGTTGGTGAGCGGATCGCTGCCGCTTTCGATCTCGGCCACCATGTCGAACAGGCCGTTGAGCAGATGCTTGATCCGCGCCACCAGCTCTTGCAGTTCACGAACCTGGTCGGGCAGCGATTCCTGTTCGTGGCCGCTGCCTTGCATCATCCGCGGCAGCACCGTGTCATCCAGGCGCGCCACGGCCTCCGTGATCTGGCGTAGCGCCGGCGCGCTTTCAAAGAGCACCGCGCCCTTGTGCTGCAGCCACAGACCGAACTCCGAGGCTGCCAGACGCGGCAGCGCCTGCTCTGGCGTCCGGTAATGCAGGCCGATCAGCACCGCCTGACTCCACTCCAGCAACGCGGCCCGTTGGCGCTCGCGTTCGGTCGAGATGTTCTGCCCCAGCGCGAAGAGGCGATAGGCCTCGTCGTTGCGCGCGCCGCGGTTGATGTCGCGCATGAACGCGCGGCTCATCTGCTCGATCGCCAGATCGAACAGGTTGCAGACGTATTGCGTGGCCACCGATGTCGCCATGCCATCCAGACCGCTTGCGCGCAGACGCTGCGCAATCTCGTTCTTCAGGATGCGGGCGCCTGCCATCACCAGATGGATCGGAATGTGGACGCGCGCATGGACCTCGCCGACCTTTTTCTGCGTGGCCAACAGCACGACGATGTCGCCCTGGTCGCGCACACACAGCAGGCCCTTCAACCAATGCGTCATGCCGCGATGCAGGCGGGTCGACACGATTTCATGCGAGAGCCGCGGGCCGGCCTCGGCATCGGCGAGCAAGGTGGAATAGAAGGCGTCGACGAGCTGCGTGGCGTGGTCCGACACCACCGCCGCAACCTGGCCGCGCGTATCGGCGTCGACCGATTGATAGACCGCTTCCCAGGCCTGCGCGTTGGATGCGCTCAGGTAGCAATCCTGGCCGCCGGCCGCGTTTGCGGGGGCCGCCTCTGCGGGGACCGCCTTTGCGGAGGCCGCCTCTGCGGTGGCTGCAGGAGGAACACCGGTACTGCTCGAAGACATAAGCTCATCCGCCCAAGAACGGCGTGCGCGCCTGGCAGCGACGCGCGCCCGAAAAACCAGCGCGGATTATGCTTGAATTCACCGCGGCGGGGCCGCGCTTGCGGCGCCGCCAAGAACCGTTGACGTCAATCCAGACCGTGGAAGACCGAATCGTCGGGACCGACATGCGACGGATGCTGCCACGTCACATCACGCAGCGAATGCTGCACCAGCCCTTCCACCCCCAGCAGCACGGCGAAGATCGCCATGCGGATGGGAATGCCGTTATCGGTCTGGCGGAAGATGGCCAGACGCGGATCGTGGTTGAGGTCCACGCTGAGGTCGTTGGCGCCCGGGCGGCTGTCGCGCGGCAGCGGGTGCATCACGATGGTCTCGGGGCTGCAATAGGCGTCGATGATGGCGCGGTTGACCTGGAAGTCCGGCGTGTAGCCTTCGTTCTCTTCGTTGGCGAAGCGCTCCTTCTGAACGCGCGTCGCGTAGATGACGTCGGCGCCGGCCAGGCCTTCGGCCAGCGAAGACTTCTGTTCGATGATGTTGCCGTTGCGGCTGGCCTGCTCGACGATGTAGGTCGGCATCTCCAGGCCCTTGGGCGAGATCAGCGAGAACTTCACGTTCTTGTACAGCGCCATCAGCTTGATGAGCGAATGCACGGTGCGGCCGTATTTCAGGTCGCCGACCATCGCAATGTGCGCGCCGTCCAGCAACTTACCCAGGCGCGAGAACTCGGTCAGGATGGTGTACAGGTCCAGCAGCGCCTGGCTGGGGTGTTCGCCCGGGCCGTCGCCGCCGTTGACCACGGGAATGTTCGTGGCGCGCGCAAATTCCGCCACCGAGCCTTGATCGGGGTGGCGGATGACCATCGCGTCCACATAGCCGCTCATGACGCGGCTGGTGTCGTAGATGGACTCGCCCTTGGCCATCGACGAGAACGTGAAGCCCGTGGTGTCGCACACCGAGCCGCCCAGGCGGCAGAAGGCGGAACCAAAGCTGACGCGGGTGCGGGTGCTGGCCTCGAAGAACAGGTTGCCCAGCACGGCGCCTTCCAGCACGCGCGAGACCTTCTGACGGCGCGCGATGGGCTGCATCATGTCGGCCACGCGGAACAGGTCTTCGACGGAGTCGCGGGTGAACTGATCTACCGACAGAAGCTGGTTCTTGCCTTCAACGGCGATGCGATCGCGCAGAGGCCCATCTTGTACGCTTTGCGTATATTTTTCCAGCAGCACACCGTTTTGCACGATTTCGCTGACGAAGCGCTGCACGACTTCCGGCATGGCCCGGAATTCCTGCGAACCTTCAGGCAGAAGCCAGGTATCAAGCGCCCGGCGCTTGACGCCAATGCGCGTGGCAAACACGTCGCGGGTGAGGTTGAGGCGGCGCATGGCGTCGCGCAGGAAGGCTTGCTGGGAGATGCTCATGACGGGCCCCAAAAAGAGGATTTATATACGCAGTGCGCATATTATTCCGACCATCTACACAAGTCCAATATTTTTGCGCATACGGATTTACCCGCGCTTTTACCGCTGAGCGTAGGCCGCCGCCTGTGGTGTCGCCGTCACGGCCTGTCCGGCCGCGAACCAGCACGCCGCGCAGAAGGCCAGCATGCTTGCCACGAAGCAAATCAGCGCCAGCAATTGCGCGGGCCAATGACCACGCGTCAGATGGCCGCTGTAGCCTTGCCGCAACAGGCTG
This sequence comes from Achromobacter sp. UBA2119, assembly GCF_002331005.1. NCBI lineage: Bacteria > Pseudomonadati > Pseudomonadota > Betaproteobacteria > Burkholderiales > Alcaligenaceae > Achromobacter > Achromobacter sp. UBA2119. The sequence continues at coordinate 161,027 of NZ_DCYD01000009.1, forward strand.
ACCTGCGCCAAGTACGCAAACGCCACCCCCAGACCGGCCAGCACAAGACCGGCCAGGAAAAACAACAGGGGAATCTGCAGATCGGGCGCGGCGATGTCCGGCCCCACGATGCCCAATGTGAATCCGACCAGGATCAGGGCGGCACCGCCATTCAACCACCCCAGAAAACGAAACGCGCCGGCCAGCAGCGCGAACGACGTGCCGTTTGCGCGGAGCTGCTGGGCGCGGGCGTCCATGGTATTAGCCGCCGGTGGCGCTACGGCACGTCGGCGTCGCGCTCTGTATCGACTTGCGCGCCGCCGCGATCTCGGCCTCGTCCCAGCGCCCTTCGCCCAGCACCGTCACGGTCACCTTGGAGGTGGCGGGACCATCGGCCTCCGCCGAAATCAGTTCGAGCACGGTTGCCGGCTGGCCGACCTTGTAAAGCTGGATTTCGTCCGGCGCGCCCTTCTCGCCCAGGCTATGGCGCCAGGCATAAGAGACGCCATAAGGATGGCTGACCTGCGTATGGCACGCGCGCACGTATTCGCCGGCTCGGCGGAATGCCGCCTGATAATTGGTGTCGACGCTGAAGGTTTCCTTCTTTGCGGTTTCCGACTCGTAGACCCCGGTGCTGGCGCATCCGGCCAACGTGGCCGCCAACGTGACAGCCACCCATACAGACTTGCGCATGATTCTTCCCGCCATTGCTATTCGGACTTTCGCGATTATGCCAGCGGCTGCAAAAAGGCCACGCCGAAAGTGCCCAAGTGCGGCACTTCCTGCGTGGCCTTGCGCCGTCATGACGGCAAAGGGCCTGATGCCCTACCGCTTTTCCGCGGCCCCTTCGATCTTTTCCCCGCCCCGCTGAATATCTTTACCGGCCCCGGCGACGGTGTTGCACCCCGCCGTCAGCGCAGCAATAGAAAGCATCATGACGAGAAAGACTTTGTTCTTCATAAACATCTCCTGTCTGGGCATGGAAAAAACCGAACCCAGCATACCTCAAAGGCCGCCTCGGTGACACAAGCCGGTCACGTGTAACAACACCGACAAAAAACCGTCACCACCCTTACGCGCCGGTGACACTTGCGACGCATTCTCGCCTGTCGCGTATTTGCCGCCAATGGATTAGGATGCGCACATGACGAAGAAACAAGCATCACAATCCGCTGGCGCCAGCCCGCAAGGCTGGGGCTGGGAACAGCCCCAGTGCCGCGGACAGGCCGCCCTGGCGCTGTTCATCGACGACCTGCATCGCATCTTGCAGACCCATGCCGCCGGCAAGCTGGCGGATAGCAGCACGCTGGCGGACGCGCAGGCCCAGGTCAATGAATTGCTGGCGCGGTACAACGAAATTTCTGCCGCACCGGAAATTTTTCTGGGGCAGTCAGTCGAACTCAAAGAAGGCATCGACCGCAGCGGCGTAGCGCATACGGTGCCGATTTTTTCGCCGCGCCTGAAACAGTCGCTGGTGTCGATGCTGGGACAAGGTCCGGGATGACAACCCGGCAAGCGGCCCGGCTGGCGATCGCAGAGTACAGCCCCCAAAGGAAGGAGACTACAAGATGAGCACGGACAACGTTGTTGAGTTTCTCCGCCTGCTGTCCCTGGACGTCACGCTGGGCACCGCTGCCCAGCACGCCGCAAGCCAGGCAGACGCGCCACTGGCCCTGGCCCGCTTGGCAACCTCACACGGTCTGCCGTGCAACGCTTCGGATTGGTCTTCCTTTGCACGCAACTGCCTGGACAACCTCGACCTGACCGAGGGCGACACGGGCATGGCGAACGCCACGATCTGGCAACTGGTGCAGGATCCCGCCCACGGCACCACCATTCCCGCCAGCGCCATCACCCGTGTGATCGGCATCATTTCGCAGCCCGAAGGCGAGCCGCCCGTGGTGGGTCACGTCGTCAGCGATCTGGCGCCCCGCGCCCCGATGAGCATGGCGCCGCACCCGACGGGTTCCTGATCTTCCCGGGCTCGCAGCCCACTCAGGGATGCGGGTTCAGGACAGACCTTTCAAGCCTGTCCCTTCAAAAAATCAATCACGCCGGCCGCGCCGCATGCGCCGCTGGCCATGCAGGCGGTCAGCAGGTAGCCGCCCGTCGGCGCCTCCCAATCCAGCATTTCCCCCACACAGAAAACGCCGGGCACGGCTTTGAGCATCAGCCCGGCCGTCAGTCCCTGGAACGCCACCCCGCCCGCCGTGCTGATCGCTTCGTCGATCGGGCGAGCTCGCCGCAGCGTCAACGGCAACGCCTTGACCCGCTGGCCGAGGCGCTGGGGGTCCTTGAAGTCTTCGGCGCTGGCGCATTCCCGCAGCAAGCCCGCCTTCACCCCCGTCAGTCCCAGCCGGCTTTGCAGATGGCTTGACATCGAGCGGGCGCCGCGCGGATGCGTCACCGCCGCCATCACCTTTGCGTGCGGCCAGTCCGGTGCAAGATCCAGCATGGCCACGGCGCTGCCATCGGCCTCGATCCTGTCGCGCAGGGTTGCGGACAATGCATAGACGAGACTGCCTTCTATGCCTGTCTCGGACACGACGAATTCGCCCTGACGGCCAGGCCCGCCGCAGGACATGGCCACAGACTTGACCGGCTGGCCGGCAAAGCGGCTGCGAAAATGATCGGACCAGTCCACGTCGAACCCGCAGTTGGCGGGCCGCAATGGCACAACCGGCACGCCGTGCGCCTGCAGATCCGGCACCCAGGCGCCATCGGATCCCAGCTTGGCCCAACTGCCGCCGCCCAGCGCCAGCACGACCGCATCCGGTGCATGGCGCGCTTCACCGTCGGGCGTCGCAAAGCGCAGCAAGTCCATACCGGGATTGTCGCCACGCCAGCCAAGCCAGCGATGTCGCATATGAAAGCGCACGCCCTGTCCGCGCAGCCGGGCAAGCCAGGCCCGCAACAGCGGCGCCGCCTTCATCTCCTGCGGAAACACCCGCCCCGACGAGCCCACGAATGTCTGGATGCCCAACGCATGCGCCCAATCGCGCAGACCGGCGCCGTCCATCGTCTGCAGCCATGGCTGCACGAACGGGGCGCCGTCGCCAAAGCGGGCAAGGAAAGGCTCGGCGGGCTCGCTGTGCGTCAAGTTCAGGCCGCCCCGTCCCGCCATCAGGAATTTGCGTCCCACCGAGGGCATGGCGTCGAAGACGTCCACCTGCGCCCCGGCTTCGCTCAGCCTTTCCGCTGCCATGAGACCGGCGGGGCCGCCCCCGATGACGGCAACGCGTTTGGCGGACAGGCTCATGGCGCCGTCGCCTTCATGACAGGACGCGAGCGGGAAAAGGCGGAAAGCATGCGGGAGAAGTCGGAAGGAAAAGGGACGAAAGCACGGCGCAGCCATGGGACGCAGATTGTCTCACGGCGTCAGTGGGCTTCTTACGAGCGCGCGTCGCATCTGCGCGTTCCATTGTCCCGAATCGCTCGCAGCGGCCATTTCTTGACCGCAGACGCCAAGCCTATGTTTTTGCTGGAAAAATCCAATATACGCAGCAGCTATCCCAAGGGTTTTCCACAATCCCTGTGGGTAACTGCCGCGTTCTGGGGATGGCGTCAGGCGCGCTCGGCTGCGTGCATGGGGCCGGACCAGGGCTCGGCATCGAGCTGGAAACGCAGTTCCTGGTACTCGCCGTCGACCGCGACGCTGCGCAGCAGGCCGGCATCTAGCGCCTGACCCAGCGCGCGGCGGCATAGGGTTTCGGGATCGTCCGGCAGCGACTGGAACACGCCGTCGGGGATGCGCAGCCTCAGCAAGGCAGAGGGATCGCCGCGGTCGGCCGGACGGCCGATATGGATGTGGGCGGGATACCCGTGCGGGCACCAGATGCCCACGTGGTACTTGCCCTCAGCGCCCGTATCAGCAACGTAGCCGGGATGATCGTATTTTGCGGTTCCCATGGACACTCCTTCTGTGCGGCAATGTAGCGCGCGTGGCCCATGGTAGCGCAGGGTTGCGGCCGTGTGCGGCCGCGGACACCCGGGAAACTCCGGACCCGACCCGCGCGTGACCCAGCGCAATCGCCAGGCGAAAAAAAAAGCCGCGACACTGTCGCGGCCTTTTTCACTGCGGTCTTGCCGGGTGCACTTGAAACGCGCCGCCGGGAGACCGGGTACTGCTTGAAACTGGTTGCGGGGGCAGGATTTGAACCTACGACCTTCGGGTTATGAGCCCGACGAGCTGCCAGACTGCTCCACCCCGCGTCTGATGTGTGAATCATACATCATTTTGAAATCTTGTGCAGCGCACCCACGTGAATGTTTCCGTTTTTCGACAGAAAACCGCGAAAAACATTGGCGACGTGGCGCAGGACAGTGTCAAGTCGCCCGGTGCAATTCAGGCAGATCACCTGCGCACTATCCAGCGCGGTGAGGCGCACCGCGCCGCCGTAGGACACCCCGTGAACCTCGCCCGCGTTGAGCCGGGCCGGTACGACGCGATGCAGGCCGCCTGCGGCTTCCAGGCCGCTTGCCGCTTCCTCAACGCGCACGCTGCCTTCGACGCAGACAACGGCAGCGCCTGCGCGCAGGACGAAACTCCGGCTGGCGCCGGCGGGTAGTTCCAGGCGAAGGCCTGGCGAGGCGGGGTCGGAATGCGGGGTCATGATGATCTCCAAAAGGACCATCACAGGCTACGCGCGCCCTGCTTTGCGCAACAGCCACAAAAATCGGCTTTCTGTACCGATGCAGAGGGTCGATTTTGTGGCTGTTATGGTGTACTTTGCCTGCATCTGTGCCTACCCACCGTCCAACCCCGGGGAGCAAGATCGGCGCATGGAACCTCAACCGCTGTACCTACGCCTGGCCAATCACTACCGGCGCGCCATCCAGACGGGCGTGCTGGCCCCCGCCCAGCGCATGCCCTCGGTCCGCACGCTGGTGCGCACCCATCATGTCAGCCTATCCACGGCGCTGCAGGCCTGCCGCCAGCTCGAGGACGATGGCCTGATCGAGGCCCGTCCCCGCTCCGGCTACTTCGTGCTGAAACCTCGCCGCAACAGCATTCCGCCCGTGGCCGAGCCGGACATCCGCCAGACCCTGGGCGCGGCGCAGTATGTCGGCATCCACGACCGGGTTTCGGACTTCATCGCCAAATGTGAAGCGCACCGGGTCAGCGCCAACTTTGCGCTGGCCGCGGCGGTGCCCCAGGCTTATCCCATGGAGGCGCTCAAGCAGGCGATGACGCGCGCGCTGCGGCAGTCGCCCGAGGTGCTGGTCAGCCCGGTACCGCCCCAGGGGCATCCTGACCTGCGCGGCGTGCTGGCCCGTCGCGCGCTGGCCAACGGCATCAACGCCACGCCGGACGACGTCATCGTCACGCATGGCTGTATCGAGGCCCTGAATCTGGCGCTGCGTGCCGTAGCCCGGCCGGGCGACACCATCGCCGTGGAATCGCCCGCCTACTTCGGTCTGCTGCAGATCCTGGAAAGCCTCGGCATGCGCGCGCTCGAGATTCCCACCAGCCCCCAGCACGGGCTGTCGATCGAAGCGCTGGACCTGGCCTTCCAGACGCACGGCAATATCCGCGCCGTCGTCGTTGTGCCGAACTTCCAGAATCCGCTCGGTTGCGTCATGCCCGACGCGCACAAGGCGCGGCTGGTGGCGCTGTGCGAGCGCCAGCAGGTGCCGCTCATTGAAGACGACACATACGGCGCACTGACCGACGACGACACCCCGCTGGCCGCGGCGAAATCCTGGGACGCCACGGGCAACGTCATCTATTGTTCGTCGATGCACAAGACGCTGGCCCCCGGCATGCGGCTGGGCTGGCTGCTGGGCGGCCGGTGGAAAGCCCGGATCGCCATGCTGAAGTTCGCGCAAAGCCGGCCCAACGAACCACTGGCGCAGATCGCCGTGGCGGAGTACATGGGCTCGCGCGCCTACGATCGCCATCTGGCCCGGCTGCGTCGAGAACTGAAGACGCAGCGCGACCTGACCGCCGAGGCCATCGCCGCGCATTTTCCGCGGGGCACGCGGCTGAGCGTGCCGCAAGGCGGGATGCTGCTCTGGGTGGAAATGCCCGAGGGCGTGTCGGGCATGGACGTCTTCGAGGCCGGGCTGTGGCAAGGGATACGCGTGGCGCCCGGCGCGATGTTCTCCAATGGCGCCCGCTACAACCACTTCCTGCGCATCAGTTGCGGACAACGCATCACGCCGGAGATCTCGCACGCACTGGTGACGCTCGCGCGCATCGTGGAAGAAAGGACAGCATGAACGCGGAACTGCATCAATTCATCGCGGACTATGGCCTGTGGGCCGTGCTGGGCGGGACCTTCCTGGAAGGCGAAAGCGTGGTGGTGTTTGCGGGATTCCTGGCGCACCAGGGATTGTTCCATCTGCCCTACGTCATGCTCTGCGCGTTTGCCGGCTCGTTCATGGCGGATCAACTGCTGTTCCTGCTGGGCCGCCGCTACCGCGACCATCGCTACGTGCAGCGCATCCGCGCCAAGCCGGCGTTCGGCAAGGCGTTGGCGGCCATCGACCGATATCCCAACGGATTCATACTGGCGCTGCGCTTTCTGTATGGGTTGCGTACGGTGGGGCCGGTTGCCGTGGGCGTGTCCACGGTGCCGGCCCTGCGCTACCTGGTGCTGAACGCCATCGCCGCCATGATCTGGGCGCTCTGCTTCAGCCTGCTGGGATTCGTGTTCGGCCGGACCATCGAAGCGCTGCTGGGACGCCTGCACGGCGTGGAAACCAAGCTGGCCGTGGCAGTAGCGCTCGGCGTGCTGGTGTGGCTGGCCTATCAGGTTTACGCGCGCCGCCGCAAATAGCGGCGGGCGCGTTCAGAACACCAGTTTGCCGTTTGCGCGCTGCACATGGCGGCGGCGCGCGTTGCGGTACAGCATGCCGATGATGGGCAGCTTTGCAAGGCGGCGCAGGATCGGGTGACGCTGGTCGAAGTCGTGCCAGGCCTTGAAGCCATGGCCCATGCGCTCCCAGCTCTCCCTCGCCTCGGGGGAAAGCTTGCCGGGGTCAAATGCCGCCAGCTTTGCCGCTTCCGAAACGCGCGCCACGAGGGCGCGGTTCCGGCTTTCCAATGAATACTGATTCCGCATGGGGCCGCATATTACCCGGGCTTGGCCTGCCGTGGCGGCGCGCCGGTTGCGCGTTGCTTCGGCGCAATGGCGCCGCTTTTGACCGCCCCGCGCAAGCCGTTGTAATTGAAGGAGTTTGTGAATCTATGCCCGCGCTATCCCAAGGCTTGTCCACAGAACCTGTGGGTAACTGCGGCCGGGCGCATCACTTCAGGGCGGTCAGGACCATGTCACGCACGCTTTCGAAACCCGCGACGTATTGCGGATTCTCGGAACGCGCCAGCAGGCCGGAGTAATTCTGCTCCAGTTGCGCCTCGATGGCCTCGCGCAGGCCCGGCGAATTCTTCGCCAGATGCAGCATCGAGAGCAGCGTGGTATTGAGCGCGTCGATGCGCCCACCCTGATGCGAGATGGTGTGCACGACAACGGCGATCTGTTCCTGGATGTCCATGATGTAAGCCTCCTGGCGATGAAATCTGGCGCGAATCCTAGCATGGTGGCCGGGCGCGCCAGGGCTGACAGCAAGTGGCGCGCCTCCCCTGCCGCGGCTAGGCAAGCACCGGACGCGGCGCTAGCATGAAGCGTAGCCGCAAGAGGCACCGCGGCGCACGCCGCCGGCGCTGTCTCCGGGCGCCCGGCTCAACCGGAGCGCGCACATGAAAACAATCCAGAACTATGTCCCGCCAAGCGCCCAGTCGCTGCAACGGCTGCAGGACAGGCTGGGCTATCCCGACAGCAGAATGGCCGAGCTGGCCGGACTGGACGCCTCGACACCCTGGCCCGGTTATGTGGGCGGGCCGGAACCGCGCACGCTGGGCCGGCAGCGGCTGTTCTACATGATGGCCCGTCTGACGCTGGAAGAACCGGAATGGCAACGCGTGCTGGCCGCCATGCGTGAGGCCGGCGCGCACTTCGATTGCCAGGATCCGCACGGCGATGGCGCGGCGCCGCCGCCCGAACCGATGGCGGACGAAGAGCGCAAGTTCGGCATGCTGCTGGTCAGCCGCAACGGCTCGTTCCACGAAATGGAGCAACTGCGCGAGTTCGCCCATTTTGCGCACGAATCGGATGTCAGCCGCTTCGTGCACAGCGCGTTCTATGACAGCGACATCGACCTGTGCCGTTTCAGCTTTGCGGACCACGACGGCCTGGACGCCGCCAGCCGGGACCGCATCTTCGATGCCGCGCACAAGACCATCACGCGCTTCGAGTTCGACGGCCGCATCTATCACGGCGGCATTCCGCCCGAGTCCGACGGGTAGCGGCGCCGCATTGACGCGGGCAGGCAGGCGCCTGTACCGTCGCCACTTCGCCTTCCTGCTCAACGCCATCGCTCATCGCATGAACGAACGACTCGACGCCATCGACCGGCAACTGCTGAGCCTCCTGCAGGCCAATGCGCGCGAACCCGCCGCCATCCTCGCGCGCAAGCTCGGGCTGGCGCGCACCACCGTGGTGGCGCGCATCGCGCGGCTGGAACGTGAAAGCATCGTTTCCGGCTACGGCGTGCGCCTGGGCCGGCTGCTCGAAGAGGCGGCGGTGCGCGCCTATTGCTTCATCAGCGTGCTGCCCAAGACGCCGGCCGCCGTGATCCGTGAACTGGAGCGGATGCCGGAGGTCGAGGAAGTGTCCTCGGTCAGCGGTCCCTACGACTACCTGATCTTCCTGCGCTGCGAGACCCACGAACAACTGGACGCGCTGCTGGACCGTATCGGACTCATCGACGGCGTGAAGCAGACGCAGACCTCGATCGTGCTCAGCCGCAAGGTTGATCGGCGCAGCGCGGTTGCCGCTCCCTGAGCCGCCGCGCGCCCCTCGCGCGTCTTTCCGGCGGACGCCACATGGTGGTGTAATGGGGCCTGTCGCGAATCCTGGATTTTTCATGCTTGCTCGCCTTGCCCCTGCCGCCGCCCTCCTCGTCCTGTTGACCGCGTGTTCCAGCATGAGCGAGGTCACGTCCGTCAACAAGGACCAATACAGCGTCACCTATAGTTCCGGCACGCAATTGCTGAGCTGGGTCGAGATCAAGAACCAGGCATTGCAGCGCGCCGACCAGCACTGCCAGTCGCTTGGCCGCAAGCTGGTCAAGCCCAGCGTGACGTCCAACCACGCCACCGGGCTGGGTTCCAAGCGCGCCACGGTCACGTTCGAATGCGCGCCCATCGATCCTCCCAAGAACACCGCTCAGTAAGCGCCCACGGCCACCATCGTGAACACTCTCCTGCCTGTGGGCATCACCATGGGCGATGCCGCCGGCATCGGTCCCGAAATCGTCGTCAAGGCCTGTGCGCACGGATTGGGCGCGCCCTGTGTGGTGTATGGCGATGCTGGTGCGCTGCGCCGCGCGGCGACGCAATTGGGCGCCCGCCTGGATATCACCGAGATCGCGGACATCAGCCAGGCCCGGCCGGACGCGGCTGGCATCCAGGTGGTGGCCTGCAGCCCCCCCCTGCCCGTGGGCCTGCCGCTGGGTAAAGTCAGCGCCCTGGCGGGCCGCGGCGCCTACGATTATGTGTGCGCGGCCATCGACGACGCGCTTGCCGGACACATCCGCGCCATCGTGACCGCCCCGCTGAACAAGAAGTCCATGCACGAGGCCGGCATCGACTATCCGGGCCACACCGAAATCCTGGCGGACCGCTCCGGCACGCAGGACTTTGCGATGATGCTGGCCAACAATGAGCTGCGCGTGCTGCTCGTGACCATCCACGTCGCATTGGCCGACGTCATGGCGCGCATCACGCCCCAGGCCGAATTGACCGCGATGCGGCTTGCGGACCGCGCCTGCCGCCAGATGGGCATCGCGCAGCCGCGCGTCGCCGTCGCGGGTCTGAATCCGCATGCGGGCGAAGGCGGCAAGTTCGGCCGCGAAGACATGGACATCATCGAACCGGCCATCGCTGCCGCCCGCGCGGAAGGCATCGATGCCAGCGGCCCCTGGCCGGGCGATACCGTCTTCATGCGCGCCCGCCGCGGAGAGTTCGACATCGTGGTGGCGCAGTACCACGACCAGGGCCTCATCCCGGTGAAGTATCTGGGCCTGGACCACGGCGTGAACGTCACCGTCGGCCTGCCGTTCGTGCGCACCAGCGTGGACCACGGCACCGCATTCGACATCGCCGGCCAGGGCGTGGCCGACCACGCGTCGCTGGTGGAAGCGTTCGATCTGGCGCTGGCGATGACGCCTTGAGCGCGTAAAGATCCGCAGACTGCCTCAGCGCGCGGACGCTTGCGGCCATCTCGCGATGGGTCCGCGACGGTGCGGGTCTACAATACGCCCCGTTTCCGGCGCCCCGCGCCGCCGCTTTTCCGTTCTTCCTCCCTTCCCATGTCCCGCCTCGTTCGACTTCTGCCCGACCGCTTCACCCTCTACCTGATCTGCACCGTCATCATCGCCAGCTTCCTGCCCGCCCATGGGCAAGGCGTGGTGGTGTTCGGCTGGATTACCAACGTGGCCGTCGGCCTGCTGTTCTTCCTGCACGGGGCGCGCCTTTCGCGCGAGGCCATCATCGCCGGCCTTACGCACTGGAAGCTGCATCTGACCATCTTCTCGGCCACGTTCCTGATGTTCCCGCTGCTGGGGCTGGCGCTGCAACCCGTGCTGGAGCCGCTGGTCACCCCGGAGCTTTACCTGGGCATCCTGTTCCTGTGCTGCCTGCCTGCCACCGTGCAATCGGCCATCGCGTTCACCTCCATGGCGCGCGGCAACGTGCCCGCCGCGGTGTGCAGCGCGTCGGCCTCCAGCCTGCTGGGCATCTTCCTCACGCCCCTGCTGGTCGGTACGGTCGTCGCCAACGCCGGCAGCGCGCCGATCTCGTTCGACGCCGTCGGCAAGATCATGCTGCAACTGCTCCTGCCGTTCGTGCTGGGCCAGTTCGCGCGGCGATGGATCGGCGCGTGGGTGCACAAGCGCAAGGCCATGCTGAAGTTCGTGGACCAGGGCTCGATCCTGCTGGTGGTCTACACGGCCTTCTCCGAGGCCATCAATGAAGGCCTGTGGAGCAGCACCCCGATTCCCGCGCTGGTCGGCCTGGTCGTGAGCTGCGGCGTGATCCTGGCGCTGGCGCTGGGCCTGTCCGCACTGGCCGGCCGCATCTTCGGCTTCAGCATCGAAGACCGCATCACGCTGCTCTTCTGCGGCTCGAAGAAAAGCTTGGCCAGCGGTATTCCGATGGCCCAGGTGCTGTTCGCCGGTCACGCCGTGGGTGCTGTGGTGCTGCCGCTGATGCTGTTCCACCAGATCCAGCTCATGGTCTGCGGCGTACTGGCGGCGCGCTACGGCAAGCGCCCCGACGCCACGCACTGATCGCCGTCTCGTAAAAAAACCGCGCTGCTGCGCGGTTTTTTTTTGATGTGGCGATGTGCGGAATCAGTACATGTCCCGCGGCTGCGCGCCGGAGAAGTTCAAAAAGCGTGTGCTGGAACCCTGGAACGTCAGGCGCACCGTGCCGATCGGGCCGTTACGCTGCTTGCCGATGATGATCTCGGCCGTGCCCTTGTCTGGCGAATCGGGGTTGTAGACCTCGTCGCGGTAAATGAAGAGGATCACGTCCGCATCCTGTTCGATTGCGCCCGATTCGCGCAGGTCGCTCATGACGGGGCGCTTGTTGGGACGCTGTTCCAGGCTTCGGTTGAGCTGCGACAGCGCGATCAGCGGGCAATTCAGTTCTTTGGCCAGACCCTTGAGCGAGCGGCTGATTTCCGACACTTCGGTGGCCCGGTTTTCGCCGGAACCGTTGCCGGACATGAGCTGCAGGTAGTCGATGATGATGAGGCCAAGCTGGCCGCACTGGCGCGCCAGACGACGCGCGCGGGCGCGCACTTCCATGGGACTGAGCGCCGGCGATTCGTCGATGTAGACCTGCGCATCCTGCATGAGCTGCACGGCGTGCGTGACGCGCGGCCAGTCTTCGGCGATCAGCTTGCCCGTACGCATGCGGTGCTGGTCCAGGAGTCCCACGGAACCCAGCATACGCATGGCGAGCTGCACCGCGCCCATTTCCATGGAGAACACCGCCACGGGCAGGCCCTCTTCGATGGCGACGTGCTCTCCGATGTTCATGGAGAACGAAGTCTTGCCCATGGACGGGCGGCCGGCCACGATGATCAGGTCGCCACCCTGCATGCCCGACGTCATCTTGTCCAGATCGGTGAAGCCCGTGGGCACGCCCGTCACGTCGGACGTGCTCTCGCGGTGGTAGAGCTCGTCAATGCGCTCGACCACCTGCGTCAGAAGCGGTTGGATCTCCTGGAAGCCGGCCGCGCCGCGCGCGCCTTCCTGGGCGATCTTGAACACCTTGGATTCGGCCTCGTCCAGCAGCTGGCGCGCTTCCTTGCCCTGCGGGTTCATGGCGGCCGACGAGATTTCGTCCGCGATCGACACCAGCTTGCGCAGCATCGCGCGCTCGCGCACGATCTCGCCGTACCGGCGGATGTTGGCGGCCGACGGCGTGTTGTGCGCCAGGGCATTCAGGTAAGCCAGCCCGCCGGACTCTTCGGCCTTGCCCGCGCTGACGAGGGACTCGTGCACGGTGATGACGTCGGCCGGGCGCGCCAGACCAATCAAGCGCGCAATGTGGTGCCAGATCAGCCGGTGGTCGTGACGGTAGAAGTCTTCTTCGAGAAGCACATCCGCGATACGGTCCCAGGCAGCGTTGTCCAGCAGCAGTCCGCCCAGGACCGACTGCTCCGCCTCGATGGAATGCGGGGGGACGCGCAGGTACTCGAGCTGGGAATCGGCGGGTGTGTTCATGGCTTCAATAGTAACGGCTGCAGGATATCCGCGACGCGGAAAAACCCTTGGATGTCGCGCGAGGGGAATCGGGCAAGGATGGGACGCAGCGGCATGGCGATGCCGCACAGCACGCGCGCCAGGCGCTTCAAGCGGGCCCTGACCTCGGGGTCGGGATTGCAGTCCAGGTAGACATCGAGGGCCAGCTTGCCCAGCGTGCGCGCATCTGCATCGCCCAACTTGCGCAGGGACACCAGCGAGGCCAGCATCTGGAACAGGTCATAGGCCTGCGCCAGCGGCCGCGACAGCGTCGCGCCGATGTTTTCCTCGAAGTCGATGCGCCAGATCTCGCCATCGCGCAGCGTAACGTTGCGGATCTGCGCCCCGCCATGCCACATGCCGCGGGCATGGAAAGCGGCCAGATCGGCCGCCGCGGCGCGCGCGAGCCACATGCGCGAGGTGGAGTCTTCGTTGCGGATGAGGTCCGCCAGGTCTTCCCCTACGAACTCCAGCACTAGCAGGTTTTGCTCCCGCCACCACACCTCGGGGACGCGCGACCCTGCTTCCAGCAACTGCGCCAGGCGCTGCCCTTCGTGGGCCAGACCATTGCGCAACAGCACGCTGGGACGCGGAAACTCGCCCAGGAAGACCTTGCAGCCCACGGCGAGGAACAAGGCGCGCACGTAGCGCAGCACATAGCTCACGCTCTGCAGGATGCCGGGCCGGCGCCGCTTGATGATGCAGCGCACGCCATCTATCGTCACATCCCGCACCGAAGGTTCACGCGACGCATCCACGCTGTCGAGCCAGGCTCTCAGGCCGGGCGGCGCGTTGTGATGGACAGGCGGATGAGTCAAGAGGTCCTCTGGAATGACAGCGTAAAACGAGGGTGCGTCGCCGCGCACCATTCAGCACGACATCGGCACAGGGCTGAAAAAAGAAAAAAAGCCGGCACGCGGGCCGGCTTCTTTTTACCGCGACTGCCGGATCAGGACAGTTCGCCTTCGACCAGAACCGTGATGTCGACCACGACGTCGGCGTGCAGGGCGACCTGGACCGGGTACTCGCCGATAGCCTTCAGTTGGCCATTGGGCAGACGCACTTGGGCCTTTTCGACGGCTTCGAACGAAGCCTTCTTCAGACCTTCGGCGATGTCGGCGTTGGTGACCGAACCGAACAGACGACCGTCAACGCCGGCCTTCTGAACGATCTTGAGCTGATAGCCGTTCAGGCGCTCGCCCAGGGCTTGGGAAGCGGCCAGCTTTTCAGCCTGGACCTTTTCCAGCTCGGCGCGGCGGGCTTCGAATTCCTTCAGGGCGGCGTCGGTTGCGCGACGGGCCTTCTTCTGGGGAATCAGGAAGTTGCGGGCGTAGCCATCACGCACACGCACGACTTCACCCAGGTTGCCCAGGTTGACGACTTTTTCGAGCAGAATAACTTGCATTTCAGTGCCCCGGATTAGTTGTGGTTGTCGGTGTAAGGCAACAGAGCCAGGAAGCGCGCGCGCTTGATGGCGGTGTCCAGCTGGCGCTGGTAGATTGCCTTGGTGCCGGTCAGGCGAGCCGGGATGATCTTGCCGTTTTCTTGCACGAAGTCGCGCAGGGTGTCCAGATCCTTGTAGTCGATCTCTTCGACGCCGGCTGCGGTGAAGCGGCAGAACTTACGACGCTTGAAGAGCGGGTTCTGCTGCGTGAATTTGCGTTTTTCTTTGCGTTTTCCGAAGAAAGCCATGATATGTGCCTTTATGTTTGAGGGGACTGGGTCAATGCCCACTTCCCCATAACCTATCCGAATTCAGAAGGCGCTCTCGCACCCTGTCTCTCATTGCCTTCAGGCCACCTGCGGATCGCGTCCAGCGCTTCCGCTGATCTTGCGCGCCTGCTGCAGATGCAGCTTGATCTTCACCGAGTCCTTGCGGGCGGGAGCCAAAAACCCCTGCACCAGCAATTCAGACCCTAAAGCGGTGTTTCTCAAGAGCAGCGCCAGATCTCCCAGTGCCACGGCGGAAATCGTCAGTTCGACACGGCGCGGGTGGCCGGCTTCGATGACTTCCGACTCGTGCGCCAGCAGCATTTCCAGCGCTGGCAAACCGGCGGGTGTGTGGCGCAAAGGCTCGCATTCGAGAACGCGGGCGCTGAGTTCCAGCTTGTTCATCCTGCCTGGTACCGAGGGGACTTGATGCAATGAGCTCTGCGTGAGCCTGATTACTCGGCCTGAGCCGGAGCAGCTTCCGCCGAAGCCTTGCGGGCTTCTTCGCGCTCGACCGACTTCATCATGATCGACGGGGTGGTCTGGGCCTTCTTGGTCTTGATGACCAGGTGGCGCAGCACGGCGTCGTTGTAGCGGAACGAGTGTTCCAGCTCATCCAGCGTGGCTTGGCCGCACTCGATGTTCAGGCAGACGTAGTGAGCCTTGACGAGCTTCTGGATCGGGTAGGCCAGTTGACGGCGGCCCCAGTCTTCCAGGCGATGGATCGAGCCGCCTTGGCCCGTGACCAGCGCTTGGTAACGCTCGACCATGGCGGGCACTTGCTCGCTTTGGTCGGGGTGAACAATAAACACTACTTCGTAGTGACGCATGAGTAAAACTCCTTGAGGATGTCTTGCTGGCCAAACGTCTTGCACCCGCGCTTTCCATCATGGGTGGATCAACATCGTTGACGTTTCGCCGCAAGGGGCAGCCCGCTACCCAAAAACCATGGGTGGTCGAGCAAGAAAGCTCTCGATTATCACCGATTGGGCGGTCGCTTGCAAGCCGGCGTAGGCTTAAGAAATAAGGGACGCGTTTCGGGCAGGTTCCTGCCCGCCAGTTGCAGGCAGGTCGGCGGCGGTGATCGCCCGCGGCCGGTTGACGGCACTGACCATGACGTAGCTGATGATCATGAGCAGGAACCAGGAACCCAGCTTGGCGATGGACACGGCCTGCCAGACCTGCGCCTGGTTGGGATAGCGCCACGCATTGGCGAAGGTGCCGATGTTTTCGGCAAACCAGATGAAAAGCGCCACCAGCACGAAGCCCAGCAGCAGCGGCATGCGCCGGTAGACCTGCCAGATCCGGAAATACACCCACGTGCGCGCGAACAGGACGGCGGTCATGGCGAACAGCGCCCATCGGAAGTCCATCACGTAATGGTGCGCGAAGAAGTTCACGTAGATCAGCACCGACAACACGGCGGTCGCGGCCAGCGGCGGATGCGCGCGAAAGCGGAAATCGAATAGCCGCCACACGCGTGCCAGGTAGCTGCCCACCGCGGCGTACATGAAGCCCGTGAAAAGCGGCACACCGCCGATGCGCAGCACGCTGGCCTCGGGATAGATCCACGAGCCGGCGGCGGTCTTGAAGATTTCCATGCAGGTGCCGACCACATGGAACATCAGGATCACGCGCGCTTCGCTCCAGGTTTCCATGCGCAGCGCGAGCAGCGCGGCCTGGATGCCGAGCGCGGCGAGCGTCAGGAAGTCGTAGCGCGCCAGCGCGGCATCCTTGGGATACCACCAGTGCGTGCCCAGCAGCAGCGCGCACATCAGGCCGCCGAACAGACACGCCCAGGCCTGCTTCACGCCGAAGCGGAAGAACTCGTAAAGCGCCACGCCAAAGCGGCCGCGGCTCGCCAGATTGCTGGCCAGCCGCGCTTCCCATTGCTGCAGGTCGGCGATGAGCGGCCAGTCGCTGGCCGCCGGGTGGCGCACGGGCGTTCAGCCTTCGACGACGGCGTAGGCCGAGTGGTTGTGAATCGACTCGAAGTTTTCGGCCTCGACGCGATAGCGCGCAATGCCGGGGTGCGCGTTCAGGCGGGCCGCCACGTCACGCACCAGGTCCTCGACGAACTTGGGATTGTCGTAGGCGCGTTCAGTGACGAACTTTTCGTCGGGGCGCTTGAGCAGGCCCCACAGTTCGCAAGAGCCTTCGTCTTCGATCAGACGGATCACGCCGTCCATCGAGATGTCTTCATTCAGGATGGCCGACACCGTAACGTGCGAACGCTGGTTGTGCGCGCCGTATTCGGAGATGGCCTTCGAACACGGGCACAGGCTGGTGACCGGCACCTGGACCACGAGCTCGAATTCGACGCGGTCGGCCTGCGCGCGCGCGATCCACTGGACCTCGTAATCCAGCAGGCTCTGCACGCCGGAGATCGGCGCGGACTTGTTGATGAAGTACGGGAACGATGCCGTGATGTCGCCGCGTTCGGCATGCAGCAGCGGCAGCATGTCGGCCGCCATGGTGCGGAACAGCGCCGGCGTCATGGCCGTGGTGCGGTATTTTTCGAGCAGGGCCACAAAGCGGGACATGTGCGTGCCCTTTTCTTCGGGCGGCAGGGCCACGGTCAGCGTCCAGCTGGCCACCGTGCCTTGCGCCGAGCCGTCGCCGCTCTGGACCAGCATGGGATGACGCACGCCGCGGATGCCAACGCGCTGGATCGGGATATGCCGCGTGTCGGTGGCGCTCTGGACGTCGGGCATCACGATGGCGGGGTCGATCGGAGAATTCATTTCGGCTTACCTGTCCGGGCCGGTCCGCCATGGCGCAACGTGCTGGCCCAGTTGTCTTGAGAAGGGGCTAATTATCGCCCAGCCACGCGCAATGAGAAGGGGTAACCCCACGGCGCCATGCGGGCGGGGCCGGAACAGTGTGTTTCATCCTTGCGTCCGAAGACGAATGTCCTCGGACGCAAAGATCAGCCGGAATCAGGCCGGCCGGATCACTTCAACAGGTCGGCGTAGCGCGTGCGGATCGACTGCTCGATGCCCGCGGCATCCAGGCCGAGCCCCACCAGCAGGGCCGATTGCTCGCCGTGGTCGATGAATTCATCCGGCAGGCCAAGCTGCAGCACCGGAATCAGCACGCCGGCGGCGCTCAGCACCTCGAGTACCGCGCTGCCTGCGCCGCCCATGATGCAGGCGTCTTCCAGGGTGACGAGCGCGTCGTGGCGGCTGGCCAGATCCAGGATCAGGTCGCGGTCGATCGGCTTGGCGAAGCGCATGTCGGCGACGGTGGCATCCAGCTTGCCGGCGGCGCCCAGCGCAGCCTGCACCAGCGTGCCAAAGCCCAGAATGGCGATTTTCTTGCCTTCGCGGCGGACGACGCCCTTGCCCAGTTCAACGGTATCGAGACTCTGACTTTCAGCCGCGCCGCAGCCCGCGCCGCGCGGGTAACGCACCGATGCCGGACCGGGGTGCTGATAACAGGTCGACAGAAGCAGGCGAGTTTCGTTTTCGTCGGAAGGCGTGGCCACCACCATATTCGGCACGCAGCGCAGGAAGGCGATGTCGTAATTGCCGGCGTGTGTGGCGCCGTCGGCGCCCACGATGCCGGCGCGGTCAAGCGCAAACGTGACGTCCAGGTTCTGCAGGGCGACGTCATGGATGAACTGATCGTAGCCGCGTTGCATGAAGGTGGAATAGATGGCGACGACCGGCTTCTGGCCTTCGCACGCCACGCCCGCGGCGAACGTGACGGCATGCTGTTCGGCAATGCCCACGTCGAAATACCGCTGCGGGAAGCGCTGTTCGAATTCGACCAGGCCGCTGCCTTCGCGCATGGCGGGCGTGACGGCCACAAGGCGCGCATCCTGCTGCGCCGTGTCGCACAGCCACGTGCCGAACACCTGCGTGAAGGTGCGCTTGCCCGGCGCCTTCGATTGCTGGATGCCGACCGCCGGATCGAACTTGCCGGGACCGTGATAAAGCACGGGATCGGCTTCGGCCAGCTTGTAGCCCTGGCCCTTGCGCGTGACGACGTGCAGGAACTGCAGGCCTTCGAGGGCTTTCAGGTTCTGCAGCGTGGGAACCAGCGCGTCCAGGTCATGGCCATCGATGGGGCCAACGTAGTTGAAGCCGAACTCTTCGAACAGCGTGGCGGGCGTGACCATGCCCTTGGCGTGCTCCTCGAAGCGGCGCGCCAGCTCAAGCACCGGCGGCACGTGCTGCAGCACCGCCCGCCCCACGTTCTTGGCCGTGGCGTAGAAGCGTCCGGACATCAGGCGCGCCAGATAGCGGTTCAGCGCCCCCACCGGCGGCGAGATCGACATGTCGTTGTCGTTCAGGATCACCAGCAGGTTGATGTCGGGCGTGACGCCCGCGTTGTTCATGGCCTCGAACGCCATGCCCGCGGACATGGCGCCGTCGCCGATCACGGCAATGTGCTGGCGCTGTTCGCCCGCATTGCGCGAGGCCACCGCCATGCCCAGGGCCGCGGAGATCGACGTGGACGAATGCGCGGTGCCGAAGGCGTCGTACTCGGATTCGCTGCGCTTCGGGAAGCCCGAAATGCCACCTTGCTGGCGCAGCTTGGCCATGCCGGCGCGGCGTCCCGTCAGGATCTTGTGTGGATAGGACTGATGACCCACGTCCCACACGATGCGGTCGTGCGGCGTGTCGAACACCTGGTGCAGCGCCAGCGTGAGTTCGACGGTGCCCAGGTTGGACGACAGGTGTCCGCCCGTTTTGGACACCGACTCCAGCACAAAGCCGCGCAGTTCATCGGCAAGCTTTTTCAGTTCGCGGCGATCCAGGCGCTTTAGGTCAGCCGGCGATTGAATACGGTCCAGTAAATCTGTCGTCATGCTTTTATGGGGTTCGTTGGCCCGGCCTACCAAGAAGGCCGGGCTGATCTCGGATCAGCGGTCTCGAAGAACGATGAAGTCGGCAAGCTGGGCCAGACGCGCGCCGGCGTCGCCCAGCGGCGCCAGGGCGGCCAGCGCCGCCACGCGCAGTTCCTCGGCAAACGCCCGGGCTTCGTCCAGGCCCAGCAGGGACACGTACGTAGGCTTGTTTTCGGCGGCGTCCTTGCCCGGTGTCTTGCCCAGGCTGGCGCTGTCCGCGGTGACGTCAAGAATATCGTCGACCACCTGGAACGCCAGGCCCATGGCCTGCGCGTAGGCGTCCAGCGCCTGGCGCGATGCCGAGCTGGCGCCCGCCACGATGCCGCCCAACGCCACGCTGCACGCCAGCATGGCGCCGGTCTTCATGCCGTGCATCATCTGCAGTTCATCGCGCGACAGCGAGCGGCCGACGCTGAACAGGTCGATCGCCTGCCCGCCTGCCATGCCCTGGCTGCCGGCCGAGCGGGCTAGCGACTGGGTGGCCTGGACGATCAACGCCGGGGCGATCGGCATGGACGCGATCAGTTCGAATGCCAGCGGCTGCAGCGCGTCGCCCGCCAGCATGGCGGTGGCTTCGTCGAACTGCACGTGCGTGGTGGGACGGCCACGGCGCAGCGTGTCGTCGTCCATGCAGGGCAGATCGTCGTGGATCAGCGAGTAGGCGTGGATCAGTTCGACGGCGGCGGCCGCGCGGTCCAGCGAGGCCTCGATGGCAAGCACGCTGCCGCTGACGGGGCAGGCCTGCCCGGCGGCATAGACCAGGGCGGCGCGCACGCGCTTGCCGCCGCCGAGCACGGCGTAGCGCATGGCTTCATGCAAGCGGGCAGGCGCCTGATCCGCCGAGGGAAGCAGGTCATCGAGCACGTCTTCGACGTGGCGCGCACGGCCTTGCAACCACTCGGAAAATGCGAGTTGAGTTTGCTTCATTGGTGTCTTATTCGTCGTCCAGCGCCGCGGGATCCAGCGGCCGCAGCAGGCCGCCTTCGAGGACCTTGACCTGCTGCTCGGCCTGCGCCAGGCGATCCTGGCACACCCGCGTGAGCGCCACGCCGCGCCGGTAGGCAGCCAGCGATTGCTCGAGCGGCAGCGATCCGTCTTCCATGGCCGCGACCAGTGATTCCAGTTCGGCCAGCGCCGTTTCGAAATCCTGGGGCAAGGGACGATCGTCGTTCTGCGGATCAGCTTGAGTGGGTTTGGCCAAACGGGCCTCCGGGGCACTTGGGGGTGGATTAATCCGTGAATTGTACGAGATAGCCAGGCGCGGCCCGGATGCGTCCCATGCCCTAGGCCTGCGTGCCCGCCAGGCCCGCCACCGCCGCCAGGAGCGCCGGGGCGACGTGATCCCGAAGATGCGAAGCCTCCAGCAAGCTGGCCGGCCCGCCGCAGCTCATGACGAAGACGCCTTCGCCCGTGATGGACGTGAACGGCACGGCCACGGCATTGATGCCGGATTGCCATTCGCCGATGGCGCAGCAGCAGCCGGCCTGCGCCAGTTCGGCGCGCGCCCGCGCGATGGCCTCGGGCGCCGGCGCCGCCTGGTCCAGGCGCGCGAGGACGGCGTCGCACTCGTCTTCGGGCAGGCTGGCCAGGTACGCACGCCCCATGGCGCTGTCCAGCGTGGCGCGATAGCCGACGGGCAGGCGCAGGTACAGCGCGGACGAGCCGTGGATCGCCTCGACATAGGTCATGGCGTCGCCGTCGAAAGCGCCCAGCGCCACCGCGCCGCCGGTCTCGCGCGCCAGATCGGTCATGGACGCCTTGGCCAGTTCGCGCACTTCCAGGCCGGCAAGCAGGCCGAATCCCAGCGCCAGCACGCCATAGCCGGGCGAATACTTGCCGGTGTCGGGGTGATAGCGCAGGTAACCCAGTTCCGTCAGCGTGTAGGTGATGCGGCTGATGGTGGGTTTGGGCAGGCCGGTCAGGCGCGCCAGATCCAGGTTGCCCAGCGCAGCCACGCCGTGGCGGAAGCAACGCAGCACATCCAGGCCGCGCGCCAGAGCCGTGATGAAGTCAGGGGAACTGGCGCCCTCGCCCGCGCCGGCGGCCCGCTTGCGGCGGGCGGGCAGGCTCAGTTCAAGCTTCTGGTCCGGCTTTGACGGCGGGAGGGTGATGCGCTTGGCGCCAGAAAACGGTTGCATTTATATACGCTTCGTTTTTATAGTTTATTTCGAAAGACAGAATTAAATTCCATATTACGGAATTTAAAACATCCAAGGAGACCTGGCAAGCGACGTCGTGAACGATATGCGCGTCAGCCAAGCCAGGCCCGGCGATCCACTCTGACCATGCGACTTCAAGGGGAAAACATGATTCGCAACAGCTTCAAACTGCTCGCCACCCTGGTGCTCAGCGCCGCCGCGCTGGGCGCCCAGGCCGATACGTATCCGTCCCGCCCGATCAAGGTGATCTCGCCCTTCCCGGCGGGCGGCGCCACCGACGTGCTGACGCGCGTCCTGGCCGAGCGGATGGCCAAGAACCTGGGCCAATCCATGATCGTGGAAAACAAGGCCGGCGCAGGCACGTCGATTGGGGCGGCCTATGTCTCACGCGAAGCGCCGGACGGCTACACCATCCTCATGGCCACCAACTCGACGCTGGTGACCAACCGCTATCTCTACAAGGAACTGCCCTACGACCCGGACAGCTTCGCCAAGATCGGCATGGTGGGCGTCGGCCCGCTGGTTCTGCTGTCCTCGCCCAAGCGGCCGTTCAACAGCACGCAGGACGTCGTTGCGTACGCCAAGCAGAATCCGGGCAAGCTGACGTTCGCAACCTTCGGCCCGGGCACGTCGTCGCACTTGGCCGGCGAACTCTTCAAGGAACGCGCCGGCATCGACATCCTGCACGTGCCCTTCAAGGGCGCGACGCAGGCCCTGCCCGCCCTGATCAGCGGCGACGTGGACCTGTTCTTCGACATGGTGGCGACCGGCATGCCGCAGGCTGACGCCGGCAAGGTCAAGGTCTTTGCGATCACGAGCCCCACGCGCCTGGCGACCGAGCCCAACGTGAGCACGCTGGCCGAGCAAGGCTATCCCGCGTTCGACATGACCGCGTGGTTCAGCTTCGTTGCCCCCAAGGGCACGCCGGCACCCGTTGTCGAGCGCCTGCAGGCCGCGCTGACCGAAACGCTGAAGGACGAAGCGGTGAAAAAGCGCCTGCTGGACATGGGCATCGACCCGCGTTCGGGCACGGCGGCCGAGCTGGACAAGCAGATCAAGACCGAGCAGCCCATCGTGTCGCAGCTCATCAAGCAGGCCAACATCGTCCTGCAGTAAGCCTGCCTTCATGCCGGTTTCGTGACAAAACGTTCGCGGAGTGCCGGCCCGCGACCGGTGTGCCCGCGGCCCTGCCGCGAGCATGCCTTTCCCCCCGACAGCGCCGTCACGGCCCTGTCGGTTTTTTACGCGCGGTCTAACCCCTGGATACAGAAATCGGCGTCACGTCGCTGCTAAGGTAAGGCGCAGTCGCCGAACCATTCCGGGAGCCCGATGCCTCAGACCGAAGACCGATACGCCCGCCTGGACTCAGCCCGCTGGCTGGCTGCGCTGGCCGTCGTTCTGCTCCACAGCGCCGCACTCATCGTCAGCGATCCCGCCGCCCACGGCCGCGGCGCATGGCTGGCCGCCAATCTGTACGACTCCGCCGCACGCTGGTGCGTGCCCGTCTTCGTGATGGTGAGCGGCGCCCTGCTGCTCGACCCCGACAAGCCCCAGGACGCGCGGCGCTTCTACAGCCGCCGTCTTGCGCGCATCCTGGCCCCGCTGCTCTTCTGGACGCTCTTCTACCTGGCATGGCGCACGGGGCTGGACTGGTGGGACGACGGCCGCATCGATTTTTCGTTCTGGCCGCGCAAGGTCGCGCAGGGCGAGCCTTACTACCACCTCTGGTACCTGTACATGATCGTGGGCCTGTACCTGTTCGCGCCGCTGGTCCGCGTGCTGTATGTGCGCAGCACGCCGAAGGCGCGCGCGCTGTGGGTCGTCGGCATCCTGGGCGTGGCGATTCTTGACGCCCTGTACCGCCGTGCGCTCGGCGCGCCGCATGGCTTTTTCCTGACGTGGTTCCTGCCTTACCTGGGCTACTTCGTCGCGGGCCGTCTGATCTTCGATGGCGAGATGCGCGTTCCGCGCCCGGGCCTGATGCTGGCCGCCACCGTGGCCGCGACCGCGTTGGGCGTGACCGTCATGTCCAACGGCCACGTGCTGGACACCTACTTCTACGACTACTTCAGCCTGACGGTGCCGTTCATGTCGCTGGCTGCGTTCCAATGGATCGTGTCCTCGCCGCGATTGCCAAGGCTTGCAGCGCTGGCCCCGTTGACGTTTGGCGTTTATCTCATCCATCCCGTCTTCCTGGATGTCGCGCGCCGAGTCGGGGCTTTTTCGGGCCAGGACCGCGATGCGTGGGTGGTGCCGCTCCTGACGATGATGGTGTTCGCCTTGTCGGCCGCCAGCAGCTGGTTGCTCAGGCGTCATCCGGCCACCCGCCGGCTCGTCTGAAAGACCTACGGAATAAAGGGTTAATCGCGGTTTGCGCGCGGTCAAACCCGCCCCGGGATTCACGCGAATGGCCTGCCCTTTTGCCACGGGCGTCGTACAAGCCCTTGGGGTACAATTCACGGCTTATTTGATCGGCCAGACACCGATTTTTCTTCGCGCCAGTACGGATTCAACCAGGCTTGAATTCACGAACAAGGCCCCCGGCGCACACCGCGAGGGACCTGGACTTGAACAAAAGCGCCTGGCAAGGCTCAAACCGTCCTGGCTTTTTTATCCGAGCGGAGGGAATCATGACCGACATCGGTCGGATGGCACATGTCGTGCCAGCTCGCACCCAGCTACCCGTCAGCGCTTATTTTGACGAAGCCCTCTTTGCCCGCGAGCAAGAACTCATTTTCGAGCAATCCTCGCTGTACGTCGGCCACCAGAAATTGGTGCCCGAAATCGGGGATTGGCGTACGTTGGTCCAGGAAAACGGAGGGCGCTCGCTGGTTCGCAACCAGCATGGCGTCGAACTCATCTCAAATGTCTGCCGTCACCGTCAGGCATTGATGCTTGGTGGCGAAGCCGGCAACGTGGCCGGCAACTGCAACACGCACGGCAACCTGAAGGCAACCGGCGGCAACATCGTCTGCCCGCTGCACCGCTGGACGTACAACAACCAAGGCGAGTTGTTGGGCGCGCCGCAGTTCGAAACCACGCCCTGCATGAACCTGCAGAAGTTCCGCCTGCGCGATTGCCACGGGCTGCTCTTCGAAGGCCCGCGCGACCCGGCTGCCGACATGGCGCCGCTGTTCGGGCGCCCCGAGTTCGACTTCGGCGACTACGTGCTGGACCACGTTGAAGTGCATCAGTGCAACTACAACTGGAAGACCTTCATCGAGGTCTACCTCGAGGACTACCACGTCGGCCCGTTCCATCCCGGACTGGGGCGTTTCGTCACCTGCGACGACCTGACCTGGGAGTTCAACGACTGGTACAGCCTGCAGAAGGTGGGCGTGCACAACGCGCTGGCGCAGCCGGGTTCGGACGTGTACAAGCAGTGGCACGACCGCCTGCTGTCGTTCCGCGAAGGCGACGCCCCCGACTTCGGCGCCGTGTGGGTCACGTACTTCCCGACCCACATGATCGAGCTCTATCCGCACGTGCTGGTGCTGTCCACGCTGTACCCGAAGGGCCCGCAGGAAACGGTCAACGTGGTCGAGTTCTACTACCCCGAGGAAATCGCTGCGTTTGAGCGCGAGTTCGTCGAGGCGCAGCGCGCGGCCTACATGGAAACGGCCATCGAGGACGACGAGATCGCCGAACGCATGGATGCCGGCCGCAAGGCGTTGATGCTGCGCGGCGTGAACGAGACCGGTCCCTACCAGTCGCCCATGGAAGACGGCATGCAGCACTTCCACGAGTGGTACCGCCGCATCATGCAGTCGGTGTAGTCCCAACCGCCTCAGCCCGCATGACAAAGGGCCTTGCGACATCCTTTACGGATCGTAAGGCCCTTTTTTCGTCCAGGGGCGTTGTGCGGTTCAGCGTCCGAGTTTAACGTCCAATAACGCCCGCCACCGTCCGTTCGCCGATCGCCAACCCCACCGTCATGCCGACGCCAGAGTGCATGACCGCCACCGTGGTGGCCGCGTCCACCGGCATCACGGAAAACGGCGCCGGTCCGTGCGCGCCGTAGACGCCTTGCCACCGCTCGACCACGCGCAGCCGCGCGCCCAGCGCCTGCGAGGCCAGATCGAGCATGGCGTTGTCGACGGCTTCGTCGTTGAATGGCAACGCGTCCTGCCCGTACTGGTGCGAGTCGCCGATGATCAGTTCGCCGTACGGCGTGGGACTGATCAGCAGGTGGATGCCGTTTTCCAGCAGCATCGGCGTACGCGCCTGGATCACGCCGCGCAGCGTCTGCGCCGTCGGCAGGTCCGAGAACGCGCCGTAATGCACGCAGGACAGGCCGGTGAGCAGCGGCCGGTCCAGCGCGATGGGCGGGCCGTCGAACACCGCACGCAGCATCTGCAGGCGCGTGACCTCCAGGTTCAGCGGCGCGAATTGTTCGGGCAACAGGGTCAGGTAATCGTGGCCGGGACACACGAACACATGCGACGCCTTGAAGTCGCCCGCCGAGGTGCTGACTTCGCCGTTTTCCACGGCGCGCGCCAGGGTCCCCGTGATGAAGTCGATGTCCAGCGAGGACTGCAGATAGTGCGTGATGGCCGGCAGCGCCTCGCGCGAATAGATCTGCAGGTCATCGTGGCCGCGCAGCGCCAGGCAGTGGTGGGCCAACTGGCCGTTGTACAGCGCCCCCACCTCGCGAGCCGACAGCAGGTCGGCACGGTACCCTTCCTGCCGCAGCCGCATGTCCGCGAATTCCCGCAACACGTCGGCCTCGTCGGCATTACGCGCCAGCACCAGCGCGCCATTGGCACGCACATGAAAACCCGCCTTGTCCGCCAGATCGAGCCACAGCTCGCGGGACTGCTGCGCGTGCGACAGCATCGTGCCGGGCGCCTGGCCCGTCACGATGACCTGGCCGAAGTTGCGGATCGTCGCGCCGTGCGCCTGGCGGCTGCGCTCGATGACGGCCACGGACAGGCCGCGCTTGGCGGCGGCCCAGGCATGCGCGATGCCGAGCATGCCCGCGCCCACCACGATTACGTCGTAAGTCTTCATTTTTGAACTACTGCGAGAGGAATGTCGGGGAGACCCCCGCGGGTCTCCCGATGCGCGGCGGCGCGCTGCCGCCGCGGTGGGTCAAGGATCACTTCTTCTTCGGCTCGGACTTGCCGTCGTAGCGCTTCGTCCACTCGGCAATGATGCGGTCGCGGTTCGTTGCAGCCCACGTGAAGTCGTTCTTGATCATGCGCGAGGTCAGATCGGCCGGCAGGTTGGGATTGGCGGTCGCAATCGACGGGATCGCCAGCACTGCGAAGTTGGCCTTGTACAGCTCGTTGGCTTCGCGGCTTGCCGAGAAGTCAGCCAGCTTGCGGGCGGCGTCGAGGTTCTTGGTGCCCTTCATGATGGCGGTGGCTTCGACTTCCCAGCCCAGGCCTTCCGACGGGAACACGGCTTCGACCGGCGCGCCGTCGGCCTTCAGCTTGGCGGCGCGGTAGTCGAACGAGATGCCGATCGGGAATTCGCCGGCGGCAGCCATGTTGCACGGCTTGGAACCCGAGTGCGTGTACGAGCCGATGTTCTTGTGCAGGGCGTCCATATAGGCCCAGCCCTTGTCTTCACCGAAGATCTGCAGCCAGGCGCTGACGTCCAGGAAGCCCGTGCCGGACGAGGCCGGGTTCGGCATGACGATCTTGCCGGCGTACACCGGCTTGGTAAGGTCCTGCCACGACGTGGGCTTGGGCAGCTTCTGCTTTTCGGCTTCGATCGTATTGAAGCAGATGGCGGCGGCGTAGCCGTCCATGCCGACCCAGGCCGGTTCGGCCTTGGCGTCGCGCATGTTGGCGGCGATCTGGTCCAGGCCCTTCGGGGCGTAGGGCTGGAGCATGCCTTCCTTGTCCATCAGGCCCAGCGCCGTGCCGGCCAGACCCCAGATCACGTCGGCCTTGGGGTTGTTCTTTTCGGCCAACAGCTTGGCGGCGATGATGCCGGTGGAGTCGCGCACCCACTGGATCTTGATGTCGGGGTTGGCCTTTTCGAAGGCGGCCTGATAGGCCTTGATCTGGTCGGCTTCCAGCGCCGTGTAGACGGTCAGCGTGGTCTCGGCCGAGGCGGCGCCCATCACGCCCGTCAGGGCGGCGGCCAGTGCAAGCAGCTTGTAGCGATTCATGAACAACTCCGTGAGTGAGCGGAAAAGCAGGGTGAACGAGGTCCCCACGGCCGGCGGCTGCCGGCTGCGGATGGAGGTGAGTCAAAGGTCTATGGATGGCCCGGGACGCCGGGCGGCAGCGTCTAGTTCAGGGGCGGTCGCCTCGCGACAGTCGGGCTTCGATGTCGTCGACCACCGCGGGCAGGTCGGCCACCGTGTCGATCAGGTAGTGCGGGCCGGCCGGATCCAGCTCAGCGCGGGCGGCATCGCGCGCCGCGTCGCGGGCGGGTTCGGAAAGGCATTTGTATTCGTCCAGCGTCAGGCCCGCGGCGTTGCCCGACAGCAGCAGCCCCACGGTCCACATGCCGGCGCGGCGGCCCTCTTCGATGCCGGGCGTGGTGTCGTCGACCTTGATGCAGCCGGCCACGTCGGACAGGCCAAGCTCCACCACATTCTTCAAGGCCATGGCGGGCGCGGGACGCGCACGCGGCACTTCATCGCTGGCGACGATGCAGTCGGGCGTCAGGTCCTCGGTGGCGGCGCGTTCGACCACGCGGCCCATCACGCTGGCGGGATAGCCGGAGCACGATCCGATCTTCAGTCCGCGCGCGCGCAAGGCGCGCATCACGTCCGCG
Organism: Achromobacter sp. UBA2119; assembly: GCF_002331005.1. Classification (NCBI taxonomy): domain Bacteria; kingdom Pseudomonadati; phylum Pseudomonadota; class Betaproteobacteria; order Burkholderiales; family Alcaligenaceae; genus Achromobacter; species Achromobacter sp. UBA2119. The sequence continues at coordinate 189,281 of NZ_DCYD01000009.1, forward strand.
GCGCCCGGAATGGCGGCCGAGTACTGCGCCACTTTTTCCAGCTGCATCGGCAGAAAACGCTCGTAGATGGCGGTGACGTCGTCGTCGCTCGGCAGGCGGCCGAAGCGGGCCTGGTACTGGCTGGCAATGGCGGGCTGGTCGCACAGCGTGCGGATGTGATCCCACTTGCCCATGCCCATCGGGCCGCGCGCTTCTTTCAGCGACACGTCCATGCCGAACTGCGCAAACGCATCCACGAACACCTTGGTGGGGGCAAAGGAACCGAAGTCGACCAGCGTGCCGGCCCAGTCGAAGATCACGGCTTCTAGGCGGACGGGCAAAGGTTGAGCAGTCATGAAAGTCATCCTGGAAAAATGATCGGTCAGCGGGACGCCGGGCGCCGCCAGGCCTGGGTGCGCGCCACCAGGGCGCGGCTCGCCAGGTGCAGGACCAGCGCGGCGACGGCGGAACTGGCCATGATGACCGTGCACATGGCGGCGGCCGGGCCGATGAAGCCGGCGTCGTCCATGTTCAGCACGGCAACGGCAGCCAGCACCGTGGACGGGCTGTACAGAAACACCACCGCCGACACGGTCGTCATGGCGGACACGAACAGGTAGCGGGCCACGTCCAGCGCCGCGGGCAGGCACATCGGCAGCGTCACGCGCAAAAAGGTCGTCAGGCGCGGCACCTTCAGCGATGCGGAGGCGGCCTCGAACTCCGGGTCCAGCGCATTGAGCGCGGTGGCGGCCGTCAGGTGGGCGCTGGTATAGAAGTGCACCACCGTGCACAGCACGAGCAGCGGCATCGTGCCGTACAGCACGTTCAGCGGGTTCGACACGCTGTTGAAGAAGAAGATGTAGCCCAGGCCCAGCACCAGCCCCGGCACGGCCATCGGCATCAGCGCCAGCATGCCGGCCATGCCGCGCAGGCCGCGCGCCATCGTGTTGCGGGCCGGCACCTTCTCCATCATCCACGCGCCGACAAAGACCACCAGGGTTCCGACGAGCGCGGTGCAGAACGCGAGTTGCAGGCTGTTGCGCCAGGCGAGCCAGCCGCCGCCGTCCATGTTGTCGAAGTCGTACGAACGCAGCGACATCGACAGGTTGTACGGCCACATCTTCACGAACGAGGCCCAGACCGCCACGCCGATGATCAGCAGCAGGAAGGCCGCCATCACGCCCGCCAGCGCCAGGAACGCCGCGTCGCGGCGGCCGTTCACGCCGGCCGCGTATGGCTGCGCGCGGCCGCTCATCTGGGCGCCCTGACGGGCACGCAAGCGGCGGTCCAGCACGAAGGTCAGCAGCGCCGGCAGCAGGAGCAGGATGCCAATCGCCGCCCCCTTCGGAAAATTCTGCTGCCCCACCACCGCCTTGTAGGCTTCCATCGCCAGCACGTTGTAATCGCCGCCCACCACCTTGGGCACGCCGAAGTCCGTGACGGTCAGCGTGAACACCACGCAGCAGGCCGAGAACACCGCATAGCGCGTGCCGGGCAGCGTGACCGTCATGAAGGTGCGCCACGGACCCGCGCCCATGGCGCGCGCCGCGTCATACAGGCGCCCGTCTGCCAGCGCGAGGCCGGTCAGCAAAATCATGAGCGCATGCGGAAACGTGTAGAAGGCCTCGCCGACGACGATGCCCCAGAAGCCGTAGATGGTGGCGCCGCCGGTCAGGCCCTTGAGCAGGCCCTGATTGCCAAGCAGGTAGACCAGCGCAATGCCGGGCAGCAGCGACGGCGCCAGCAACGGCAGCAGCGCGATCGTGCGCAGCAGACCCTTGCCCGGCAGTCGGGTGCGGGTGAGGCCATAGGCAAAACCGTACGCGCACGGCACCACCAGCAGGGTCGTCACGACGCCCACGGCCAGGCTGCGCCCGACCATGTCCATGAAGCCTTCGGCGCTGATGATGCTGGCGATGACCGACAGGCCCGCCCAGCCGCCGTCAGCGTCCGTGACCGATTTGAGCAGGATCGCCGCCAAGGGCAACGCCAGGAAAAGGAGAAGGCCAAGCGCCAGGCCGCCCTGCCCTAGCGCCAAGCCCAGCGCGCCGATCCACGCGGGCAACGGACGGCGTCCCAAGGCGGGCAGCGGCGCGGCGGCGGATGTGGGAATCGCAGGCGCAGCGGAAACCGCAGCGGCCTGGCCGATGGCTCGGGAATTGTTCACGGCCGGATCAAGCGTAGGCGCGTATCGCATGGCGCGGCAGCTCCACCCAGCAGCGGCCGGCAGCGTGAGCGCCCAGCAGGGCGTCTCCGGTTTCAGGGGACACGATGGAATGGACCGTGGCGCCGGGCACGCCTTCCAGACGCAGGGCGAGCCGATAATTGCGGCCCAGAAACACGCCGTCCAGCACGTCGGCCAGCATGGCGTTCGGCGCTTCCGGCTTGGCCATGCTGACGCGCACGGCCTCGGGCCGCACGAATAGCTTGCCCGACCCGGCGTCCAGGGCGGCGTCCACGGCCAGCTCCTGGCGGCCCACGCGGGCGCGGTGAGTGTCGATGCGTTCGAACGGCAGCCAGTTGGCCTCGCCCACGAAATCGGCGATGAAGGCCGATCCCGGCTGACGATACAGTTCGCGCGGCGTGCCGTACTGTTCGATGATGCCGCCGTTCATCACGGCGATGCGGTCGGCCATCACCATGGCCTCTTCCTGGTCATGCGTCACCATGAGCGTGGTGATGGACAGGCGCTTTTGCAACGCGCGCAGTTCGATGCGCAGGTGTTCACGCACCCGCGCATCCAGCGCGGACATGGGTTCGTCCAGCAACAGCAGGGACGGCGACGGCGCCAATGCGCGCGCCAGCGCCACGCGCTGCTGCTGGCCGCCCGAAATCTGGCCAGGGTATTTGTGCGACGCGCCCGCCAGGCCGACCAGCGTCAGCATCTCCTCGACGCGGCTGGCGACGTGGCTGCGGTGGGCGCGCTTGCCGCTCAAGCCGTAAGCCACGTTCTGGGCCACGGTCAGGTTCGGAAACAGCGCATACGACTGGAACAGGATCCCGTAGTCGCGCGCCTGCGGCTCGGCATGGGAGATGTCGCGGCCCGACAGCACGATGGTGCCGCTGTCCTGGCGCTCCAGCCCGGCAATCGCGCGCAGCAGCGTCGTCTTGCCGCAACCCGACGGCCCCAGCAGACACACCAGCTCTCCGGCGCGGATATCCAGCGACACATCGGCCAGCGCCGTGTGGGTGCCGAATCGCTTGACGAGATTCTGCACGGAGAGAAAGGCGGTATCGCGTTGGGGCATGAGGCCTCCGGTCTGGGAACGAAGGCAGTATGGAATCGGCGTATTGAGCGTTTATGACACTTCGCGCAAATGCAGTAATAAAAACATCAAATTATTTTGGTGTACTGGCGGTCTTGCGCATTGCGTCCAATCCTCGCCCCCGATCGTGCTCGTCGCCGAACTCAAATCCTTCTATGCCGTGGCCCGCTGCGGAACCGTCACCAAGGCCGCCGCCCAACTGGGCGTGAGCCAGCCCACGGTGACCGGGCAGTTGCGTCAGCTCGAATCGCGCTACGGCATCGAACTGTTCCACCGGCAGGGGCGCGGCATGCGGCTGTCGGACGCCGGGCAGAACCTGATGCCGATGGTCGAGAAGCTGGTGCAGCAGGAGACCGAGATCGACTTCCGGCTGCGCGACGCGAGCGATCTGCGCGAGGGCAACCTGCGCATCGGCGCGACCGGCCCGTACTACATCATGGACACCGTGCGGCGCTACAACCAGCGCTATCCCGGCATCGACCTGACCGTCACGATCGGCAATTCGCAGTCGATGCTCCGGGCGCTGCAGGATTACCGCATCGAGATTGCCACGTCTTCCTTTCTGATGGATGACAAGCATCTGTACCGGCGCAAGATCGCCGCGGACCCGATCCGCGTGGTGGTGCACCGGACACATCCGCTGGCCCGGCGCGGGCAGGTGCGCCTTGCCGATCTGGCGGACTATGCGCTGCTGCTGCGCGAGCCGGGCTCCATGACGCGCCAGCTGACCGAAGAGGCGCTGCAGGCCGCCGGCGTCACCGTGCGCCGCACGCTGGAAATCGGCAGCCGCGAATCGATTCGCCAAGCCATCCTGTGCGAGCTGGGCATCAGCCTGATCCCGTCGCGCGAAATCCCGTCCCACCCCGATCTGGCGGCCCTCGACATCGAAGACGCCGGCATCGTGATGAATGAGTACCTGTACTGCCTGCGCGAGCGCCAACCGGTGCAGCTTATCGCGCGCTTTCTGGAGATGGCGCCGGCAGCCGGCTGACCGTTGCGGTCACTGCCCGCCTCTTCCCCTTGCGGCCACTCAGGAGACAACCATGGCCTTGACCCTGCAGGATATCGAACAGCTTTTCCTGGAACGCGGGCACCGTTCCTATCATGGCGAATCCGTCAGCCATCTGCGGCACGCGCTGCAGACGGCGACGCTGGCCGAACAGAACGGCGCCAACGCCCATCTCATCACGGCGTGCCTGCTGCATGACCTGGGCCACCTGATCGCCGATCGGCCCGGCACGCCGACGCTGCGCGGCATCGACGACAAGCATCAGTATTTCGTGCTGCCCTTCCTGCGCGGCTTGTTCAGCGCCGCCGTGCTGGATCCCATCCGCCTGCACGTCGAGGCCAAGCGCTACCTCTGCTATGTCGAACCGCAGTACGAAGCGAGGCTATCCGAGGATTCCCGCCGCAGCCTGGCACTGCAGGGCGGCAGTTTCGACGCCGGCCAGGCGGTGGACTTCGCCAGCATGCCCGGCGCGCCCGACGCGATCCGCCTGCGGCGGTGGGACGACATGGCCAAGGTGCCGGGGCTGGCGACGCCGCCGCTCGATCACTTCCTGGAAATCGCCGAAAGCGTGTCCGGACGCGTCAAGCTGGCCGCGGTCTGGTAACTGCCCGCCCGCGACCATGAAAAAAGCCAGGGTATAGGCCCTGGCTTTTTGTCGTTCATTCGCCCTTGGCCACCGGCCGGGCGGGATCGCTGCACCATTCGCTCCAGGAACCCGGATACAGGCGGGAACCGGACAGGCCGGCGATTTCCATCGACAGCAGGTTGTGGCAGGCGGTGATGCCCGAGCCGCACTGGTGGACGATGGACGCCGGATCGCGCCCCGCCAGAAGCGCCCCGAATTCCGCGCGCAGCGCGTCGGCTGACTTGAAGCGGCCGTCCGGCTGCAGATTTTCGCCGTTCGGGCGGTTCAGCGCGCCGGGGATATGGCCGGCCACCGGGTCCATCGGTTCCACTTCGCCGCGATAGCGATTGGCGGCGCGCGCGTCGATCACGGTGAAGGCCGGCTGGGCGATGTTGGCCAGCACCGTCTGGGCGTCCACCGTGCCGGCCAGCGGCGCGCCTGGCTCGACCGGCTTGCCCGGCTGCACGGCGGGCGCCGCGTCGTGGCTGACGGGCAGGCCAGCGGCCGTCCAGGCTTGCCATCCGCCGTCCAGCACGGCGACCTGGTCATGGCCCAGCCAGCGCAGCATCCACCACAGATGCGCCGCATACATGCCGCCGCTGGCGTCGTACGCCACGACCAGCGTGCTGGGGGTCACGCCGTGGGCGGCCATCAGCGCGCCGAACTGGGCACGGTCCGGCAGCGGATGGCGGCCGTTCTTGCCCGTCTTCGCGGCGGCCAACTCGGTTTCATGATCCAGGTAGCGGGCGCCGGGAATGTGGCCCGCGTCGTAGGCCTGGCGGCCCGCCGCGTGGTTGGTCAAATCGTGCCGCACGTCGAACACGCGCACGTCGGGCGTATCCAAACGCGAGGCCAGGTCAGCGGCGGAGATCAGGGTCGTCGTCATGCGAGGGGGCTCCTGTGGAATTCGGCGGATGCTGGGATCAGACCGGCTTGGGATCGCGCATGGTGCGCCACACCGACAGCAGGCCCGCGAAGATGATGAGGCCCATGCCGGCCCAGGCCACGACGTCCAGATGGTCGCCCCAGAAGCCCATGCCGATCAGCGCCGCGAAGATGATGGTGCTGTACTGCAGGGCGGCGGTCAGCAGCGCCGACCCCATGCCGAACGCCCGGGTCATGGCCAACTGGCCAAACAGCCCCGCGACGCCCACGCCCAGCAGCGAAAGATAACCGGTCCAGTCCGCATAGCCCCAGCCTTCAAACGCCAGTCCGGCGCCGCTGGACGCGCACACCGCGACCGAGAAGAACAGCACAGTGCGCCATTCGGGTTCGCCGATGCGGCCCAGCTGGCGGATCTGCATCATCGCGATGGCGGACATGGCGCCCGCCCCCATGCCGAGCAGGGCGGCAAGCCACTGGTCTTCGTTGATGCTGGGCCGCAGCACGGCAATGACGCCCATGAACCCCAGCGCCACGGCCAGGATCCGCACCGGATCACGCTGCGCCCCGCCCCACCCCAGCATCCAACAGGCGATGAACAGCGGCGCCGTGTAGTTCAGGCTGGTGGCCGTGGCCAGCGGCAGATGGGAGATGGCAAAAAAGCCCAGCCACATCGACGTTACGCCGGACAGATTGCGCCAGATGTGCAGCTTCCAGCTCGTGGGAATGATGGACTGACGGCCGGCGCGCGCCCAGATCAGCAGAAGGATCACCGACGGCAGGCCGCGAAAGAGCACGACCTGCGGCAGCGACGCGCCGTGTTCGGTGCCGAGCTTCACGAACGACCCCATGATGGCGAACATGGCGGACGCCACCAACATCCAAAGTGCCTGCATGCGGGTCTACGCTAAGGGAAAAGGGGGGATGGAATAAGGGAAAGCGATACTATACTCTCCGTCACCCGGAGCGGAGCCGGCGAGTCGGGGAACTGGCGAGGCCCCGCGATGTCGAAATCCGGGTATTTGCCGCTCGCAGAGGAATAAAAAAACATGAAACGCATTGTTCTGTTCGTCATCACCAACCTGGCCGTCATGCTCGTGCTGTCGGCCACGCTGCGCATCCTGGGCGTGGACCGTGTCATCACGGCCAACGGGATCAACTTCAACGCGCTCCTGATCTTCTCGGTCGTGGTTGGCTTCACCGGCGCCATCATCTCGCTCCTCATGAGCAAGCCGATGGCCAAGTGGAGCACCGGCGCGCAGGTGCTGGACCCCAACGCGCCCCGCAACCAGCGCGAAGCCTGGCTGGTCGACACGGTCCACCAACTGGCCGACCGCGCCGGCATCGGCCGCCCCGAAGTCGCCATCTACGAAGGCGCCCCCAACGCGTTTGCCACCGGCGCGTTCAAGAACGACTCGCTGGTCGCCGTGTCGACGGGCCTCCTGGAAAGCATGTCCGAAGAGGAAGTCGCAGCCGTGCTGGCGCACGAAGTCGCGCACATCGCCAACGGCGACATGGTCACCCTGACCCTGATCCAGGGCGTGGTGAACACCTTCGTCATCTTCCTGGCGCGCGTGGTCGGCTACTTCATCGACCGCGTCGTGTTCAAGAACGAACGCGGCATCGGCCCGGGCTACTTCGTCACGGTGCTGGTCTGTGAAATCATCTTCGGCGTCCTGGCCTCGATCATCGTGGCCTGGTTCTCGCGCCAGCGCGAGTACCGCGCAGACGCCGGCTCGGCCCACCTGATGGGCGCCCGCGAACCGATGATCCGCGCCCTGGCCCGCCTGGGCGGCCTGGAACCGGGCGAACTGCCCAAGTCCTTCGAAGCGTCCGGCATCACCGGCAAGGGCGGCCTGGCAGCCATGTTCGCCTCGCACCCGCCGATCCCGGCCCGCATCGCCGCGCTGCAGAATGCGCGCGTGATCTGACCGGCCCCGGCCCTTGGCCGCAAAAAAGCCCGCTTCGGCGGGCTTTTTTGCGTACGTATCAAGCACAAGCGCGTGGATGGGAGGTCGCCACCCAGGCCGCGCTCAGCACTCGACGATATTCACCGCCAGACCGCCCCGCGCCGTTTCCTTGTACTTGGTCTTCATGTCGGCGCCGGTTTCGCGCATGGTCTTGATGACCGAGTCCAGCGACACGTAGTGCTGGCCGTCGCCGCGCAGCGCCATGCGGGCGGCGTTGACGGCCTTGACCGAGGCCATGGCGTTGCGCTCGATACAGGGAATCTGCACCAGTCCGCCGACCGGGTCGCAGGTCAGGCCCAGGTTGTGCTCCATGCCGATCTCGGCCGCGTTTTCCACCTGCTCTACCGACCCGCCCAGCGCCGCCGCCAATCCGCCGGCCGCCATGGAACAGGCCACGCCGACCTCACCCTGACAGCCCACTTCCGCGCCCGACAGCGACGCGTTGTACTTGTACAGCAGCCCGATCGCGGCCGCGGTCAGCAGGAAGTCGCGCACGCCATCGCGGTTGGCGCCCGGCACGAAGCGGTCGTAATAGTGCAGCACCGCCGGGATGATGCCCGCCGCGCCGTTGGTCGGCGCGGTGACCACGCGGCCGCCCGCGGCGTTCTCTTCGTTGACGGCCATCGCGTACAGATTCACCCAGTCCATGACGGACAGCGGGTCGGACAGCGTGCGCTCGGCGCGCTGCGTGAGATTGCGGTACAGCTCCGGGGCGCGGCGGCGCACGCGCAGCGGACCGGGCAGCTCGCCGTCCGCCTCCGGATAGTTGATGCCACAGCCGCGCGCCACGCAGTCCTGCATCACCTGCCAGATCCGGTCCAGACCGGCATTGACTTCCGAGGCTTCGCGCCAGGTCAGCTCGTTCTGCATCATGATCTGCGCGACGGTCATGCCGTTTTCCTGGCACATGGCCAAGAGCTCGCGTCCCATGCGGAACGGGTACGGCAACTGGTCGTGCGCGGCGATGACCTGGCTGTTGGACGCGCCCGCCGTGACGACGAAGCCACCGCCCACCGACAGGTAGCGCGCCTCGCGCAGGCTCTGGCCGTCGGCGTCGAAGGCGTGGAACTTCATGCCGTTGGGGTGTTCGGCCATGGCTTCGCGGCGGTAGAACATCAGGTGTTCCTTTTCCACGAAGGGCAGCGGGTACTTGCCCAGCAACGGCAGTTGGCGGCTGGCGCGTACGGACGCGACCATGCCGGCGATGGCAGCCGGATCGACGGTGTCGGGCGCCTCGCCCATCAGGCCCAGCAGCACGCCCTTGTCGGTGCCGTGGCCCTTGCCGGTGGCGCCCAACGATCCGTACAGTTCGGCCCGCACGCTGGCGACCCGCGGAATCAGGCCGTCACGCTCCAGCCCCTGGGCGAACAGCAGCGCCGCCCGCATCGGACCCACGGTATGGGAACTTGACGGGCCGATACCCACCTTGAACAGATCGAAAACGGAAACGGCCACGCCAAACTCCAAGACATCCACAAATGATCAGGCAATGATACGCGTAGCCCCGGGCGCACGCAGCAAAGCCCCGCCGGGCGTATCCTGTATCTTCGCGCCGGGTGTCAAAGCCCGGCGGGGCATGCGATCATTACAGAATTATTACTTGTCATAAAAAGAACGGAAAAACGCCTGGATGTCTGGACTCATTACCCTGCTTGACTTCGCCGGCTACGTGGCGCTGCTGCTTTGGGGCGTGCACATGGTGCAAACGGGCGTTCAACGCGCGTTTGGTGCGGCACTGGGCGCGGCGCTGGGGCGCGCCCTTGGCACGCGGCTGCGGGCATTCTTTGCCGGCCTGGGCATCACGGCCGCATTGCAGAGCAGCACCGCCACCGGCTTGATGATCACCGGCTTTGCCGCGGGCGGCGTCGTCGGGCTGGTGCCCGCGCTGGCGGCCATGCTGGGCGCCAACGTCGGCACCACGCTGATCGTCCAGCTGCTGTCCTTCGACCTGACCGAGCTTGCGCCGATCCTGATCCTTGCCGGCGTCTGGATGTTCCGGCGCTACCCGCCGGGCCGCACCCGCGACCTGGGCCGGGTCTTCATCGGCCTGGGCCTTTTGCTGCTGTCGCTGCACCAGCTCGTCGAACTCTTTGCCCCTTTCCAGACCGCGCCCATGCTGGGCATGGTCCTGGACGCGCTGGCGACCCAGCCCGTCGCTGCGGTGCTGCTGTCCGCGGCATTCACCTGGGCGGCGCACTCCAGCGTGGCCGTGGTGGTGCTGGTGATGTCGCTGGCCAGCCACAACATGGTGGCGCCGCATGTGGCATTTGCGCTGGTGCTGGGCGCCAACCTGGGCACGGCAATCAACCCGATGATCGAAGGCGTGACCGGCGACGACCCCGCCGCCCGCCGCCTGCCGCTGGGCAATCTGCTGACACGGGTGCTGGGCGTGCTGGCCGGCCTGCTGCTGCTACCGCTCCTGCAGCCTTGGATGAGCGACCTGGCACGCGACCCCGCCCGCGCGGTCGCCAACTTCCACACCTTGTTCAATGTGGTCATCGCGCTGGTCTTCCTGCCGACCCTGACCCCGTACGCCGCCCTCCTCACCCGCTGGCTGCCCAAGCGCGCCGACCCGAACGACCCGTCGCGGCCCCAATACCTGGATGAATGGGCGCACGACGTGCCGGCCGTGGCGCTGGGCAACGCCGCGCGCGAAGCCCTGCGGATGGCCGACATGCTGCAGACGCTGCTGCTCTACGCGCGGGCGGGCTTCAAGCGCGACAACCGCCACCGCATGGTGCAGGCGCGCCAGCTCGACGGCGCGCTGGACAAGCTGGAAAACGCCATCACGACGTATCTGGCGACGCTGGACCAGGAAAACATGACCCGCGACGACATCCAGCGGCTCGATGACATCCTGGCCTTCACCAGCAACATCGGACACGCTGGCGATATCGCTCATCACGGGCTGCTCAGCCACGTCGCCAAGTTGCGTAAGCAGGGATGGACGTTCTCGCCCGAGCAACGCGCCAGCCTGGACGACACGCTGGGCCAGCTCATCGCCAACCAGCGCACGGCCGCCGCCCTTTTCGTGAACGACGACCTGCGCCAGGCGCGTTCCCTGGCCGGCGAAAAGGCGCGTTTCCGCACGATCGAAACCCAGGCGGCCGACACGCACCTGCAGAAGATCAAGTCGGGCCAGGTCGACGCGGCGGAAGTCGGTGCGTTGTATCTGGACATCCTGCGGGATATGAAGGGCATCAACTCGCATCTGGTGGGCGCGGCGGCGTACCCCTTGCTGGCACGCCACGGCGAGCTCTTGCCCAGCCGCTTGCGCGAGGCGGGGAATTAATAGCCCCCACGCCGCGCGCGCTTCGCACGTTTGCTGCCGCCCGAAGGGGCGGCCCTGCATGAAAAAGCCGACCCGCGGGTCGGCTTTCTTCTGCGAAGGTCACATCCGGTGGGCCACTTTCGTGGCTAGCCTGCCCCGCCTCACAAATACCGCTTGAACCACTCCAGCATCCGCGCCCAGCCATCCTTCGCGGCCTCCGGGTGATAACTAGCGCGGTAATCCGCCAGGAACGCATGATCGGCCTCGGGATACACCACGATGTCGGACTGCTTCGCCGCAGCGTTGCCGGCGGCCAGCTTCGTCTTCATGGCTTCCACATCAGACAGCGGAATGCTGGCGTCGCGCCCGCCGTACAGGCCCAGGACGGGACCGTGCAGCTCGTTCGTCACATCCAGCGCCACGCGCTTGATGAGCGGCCCGTGGCCCACGCTGAGCTTGCCGTACCAAGCGACGCCCGCCTTCACGTCGGGATTGTGCGCGGCGTACATCCACGTCAGGCGCCCGCCCCAGCAGAAACCCGTCACCGCCACCCGGCGCGGGTCCCCGCCGTTGGCGGCGGCCCAGGCGACGCTGGCGTCCAAGTCGCCAAACACCTGTTCGTCCGGGACCTTGCTGACAAGTTCGGAAATGAGCTTCGGGATGTCGGTGTAGGAGGATGCGTCGCCCTGGCGCTGATACAGATCGCAAGCGACGGCCAGATAGCCGGCCTTGGCGACCCGGCGGCAGATGTCCTTGATGTGTTCATGCACGCCAAAGATTTCCTGGATCACCAGCACGATCGGCAGATCGCGCTTGCCCTCGGGCGCCGCGTAGTAGGCGTCGATGGGGCCACCCGTAACGGGCAGCTGGAAATCCCCGTGGACGAGGCCCTGCGTGTCCGTGTGGATCACGGTGGGGGCGACATTGCCTGCGGCGGTGGAAAAACTCATGGAGAACTCCTTGGTTGGGGTCGACGAAAGCCGGCCATCCCCACCGCCGTGCCAGCGCTAGTGCTGGTGGCCGTGCTCCGCATGCGGCGCGCCATGGTCATGGCCGCCATGGTCGTGCCCGTGGTGCATCAGGGTCGTCACGCTGTAGATCAGCGCCACACCCACACCGACCAGCAGCAATTGCGGGACGGCATCGGACAGGGATACCCGCTCGTGCATCTGCGGCATCAGGTCGGCCACCGAGATATACAGGAAGCTGCTGGCGGCAACCACCAGAATGTACGGCGTCCAGTCCTGCGCCTGCTGCAGCACGAAGTAGCCTATTATGCCGCCGACCGCTGAACACAAGCTGGTAAAGAGAATCAGTGCGAAGGCCCGGCGGCGGCGCAGGCCGGCATTGATCAGAACGACGAAGTCGCCCAGCTTGTGCGGTATCTCGTGGATGATGATCGACGCCGCGGTCAGCACACCCAACAGCGGATCGGTGAGAAACGCCGCGGCGATCAGCACGCCATCGCACAGGTTGTGCAGCGAGCTGCCGATCAGGATGAGCATCCCGCCGCGCCCCGCCTCGTGCCGGTCGTGTCCCTTGTGGTGGTGATGGCCGTCGCCTTCGTGGTGATGGCTGTGGCGCAGCAGCGCAATCTTCTCCAGCACGAAAAACCCGATCAGCGACGCCAGCATCAGCCCGAAGAGCACATGCGCGTTGCCGACGCCGGTCTCGAATGCTTCGGGCAGCAGGTGCAGCAGCGCGACCGACAGCAGCACGCCCACCGACAGGCTCACCATGTGATGCAGGTATTTGGCAAAGACCTTGTACGCGAGCCAGCTCGCGACGAGGACAGCAATAAGGCCGCCGGTAATGGTGGCGAGCAAAACCCAGAGCAGCAACATGGAGGGGGGAAAAGATCAGGCGGGGGGGGGGAAGCGCAACATTATATTGTTGCAATCCAAAAACCGGAAATGGGCCGTCCGAAGACGGCCCGGGGCGCTCTGTCCCTTTAGTGCGCCTGTTCCCAGTTCTTGCCCATGCCCACTTCCGCGACCAGCGGCACACGCAGCGTCGCCACGTTGCACATCAGACGCGGCAGCGCCTCCTTGACCAGTTCCAGCTCCTCGTCCGGCGCTTCCATCACCAGTTCGTCGTGCACCTGCATGATCATGCGCGTCTGCAGCTTCTCGGTGTCGATCCAGTCCTGCACCGCCACCATGGCCATTTTGATGAGATCGGCCGCGGTGCCCTGCATGGGCGCATTGATGGCCGCCCGCTCGGCGCCCTGCCTGCGCGGCCCCGAGGCGCCGCGGATTTCCGGCAACTGCAGCCGCCGTCCAAAGACGGTTTCCACGTAGCCCTGCTCGCGCGCCAGGCGCCGCGTGTCGTCCATGTACATGGCCACGCCGGGATAGCGCGCAAAGTAGCGGTCGATGTAAGCCTGCGCGGCGTCGCGCGTGATGCCCAGGTTGGACGCCAGGCCGAACACGCCCATGCCGTAGATCAGGCCGAAGTTGATGGCTTTGGCGGCACGGCGCTGATCGGTGGTCACGGCGTCCAGCGGCACACCGAACACTTCGGATGCGGTGGCGCGGTGGATGTCCTCGCCCGCCGCGAAGGCGCTTTGCAGATTCGCGTCGTCCGAGACGTGCGCCATGATGCGCAACTCGATCTGCGAATAGTCTGCGGACAACAGCAGGCCGCGCTCGGCGATGAACGCCTCGCGCACCCGACGCCCGGCCTCGGTGCGGACCGGAATGTTCTGCAGGTTGGGATCCGACGACGCCAGACGTCCGGTGATGACGGCGGCCTGCGAATAGTGCGTGTGCACCCGCCCGGTCGCCGGGTTGATCATGCGCGGCAGCTTGTCCGTGTAGGTGGACTTCAGCTTGGACAGCCCGCGGTAGTCCAGCAGCACCTGCGGCAACGGATAGTCCAGCGCCAGCTTGCTCAGCACTTCCTCGTCCGTGGAGGGCGCGCCGCTCGCGGTCTTGCGCACCACCGGCAGCTGCATGCGGCCGAACAGGATTTCGCCAAGCTGCTTGGGGGAATTCAGGTTGAACGGCTGGCCGGCGAGTTCATAGGCCTTCTGCTCGAGCTGCAGCATCTCCTGGCCCAGCTTGTTGCTCTGGCGGCCCAGTTCGGCGGCATCGACCTTCACGCCGTTGCGTTCGATGGTGGTCAGCACGCCGGACACCTGCATTTCCAGGCGATAGATGCGTTCCAGCCCTTCGTCGGCAGCGACCATCGGACGCAGCACCTGATGCAGTTGCAGCGTGAAATCGGCGTCTTCGGCCGCGTAATGCCCGGCCTTGTCCACCGCCACTTCGTCAAACCCGATCTGCTTGGCGCCCTTGCCGCAGAGGTCCTCGTAGGACACGCCGCTGCGTCCCAGATAACGCTGCGCCAGATCGTTCAGGCCCACGCCGCGATGCGATTCCAGCACGTAGGCCTGCAGCATGGTGTCTTCGGCGGCGCCGGCCAGGCGGATGCCTTCGTTGGCGAACACGTGCGTGTCGTACTTGGCATGGTGCAGCAGCTTGGCGCGCGCCGGGTCTTCCAGCCAGGGCTTCAAACGGGCCAGCACTTCATCCTTGGGCAACTGGACCGCACCGTCGGGTCCCCGGTGCGCGACCGGGATGTAGCAGGCCACGCCGGGCGCCACCGACATCGACAAGCCCACCAGCCGGGCCTGCATCTCGTCCAGCGACGTTGTCTCGGTGTCCAGCGCAACCAGCGATGCCTGCTGCATCAGTTCCATCCAGGCGTCGAACGCCGCCCAGTCGGAAATGATGCGGTAATCCAGCGTGGCGGGCGCCGCGGGCGCCTCGTGCGCGACGCGCGCATCGCCCGCGGGCACGCGCTCGACGTCACCGGTCAGGTCGCGCAGCCACGTGCGGAAGCCGTAGCGTTCGTACAGCTCGGTCAGCGCGGCGTCGTCGCGCGGACGCGGCGTCAGGTCGTCCACGCTGTCGATGTGGCCGGTCAGATCGCAATCGCACTTGACCGTGAGCAGTTGGCGCGTCAACGGGAAATTGGGGATGGCTTCGCGCAGGTTGTTGCCGGCCACGCCCTTGATGCCATCGGCGCCTTCGATCAGCTTGTCAATCGAGCCAAATTCCGTAATCCATTTGGCGGCCGTCTTGGGCCCGACCTTGGTGACGCCCGGCACGTTGTCGACCGTGTCGCCCACCAGCATCAGGTAGTCGACGATACGCTCGGGAGGCACGCCAAACTTGTTCACGACGCCGGCTTCGTCCAGGACCTCGCCGCTCATGGTGTTGACGAGCGTGACGTGGCTGTTGACCAGTTGCGCCAGGTCCTTGTCGCCCGTAGAGACGATGGTGTGAACGTCATGCTGCGCGGCACGATGTGCCAACGTGCCAATGACGTCATCCGCCTCGACGCCTTCGATCGCCAGCACAGGCCAACCCAGGGCGCGCACCGCGCGGTGGATGGGATCGATTTGTGCTGCTAGGTCCTCAGGCATAGGGGGACGGTGCGACTTGTATTCCGGATACAGATCGTCCCGAAACGTCTTGCCGCGAGCATCGAAGATACATGCGGCATACTCTGCCTTATGGTCAGATACAAGCTTGCGCAGCATATTGACCACGCCGTAAAGCGCACCTGTCGGTTCGCCTTGCGCGTTGCGCAAATCGGGCATAGCGTGGAAAGCGCGGTACAAGTAACTTGAACCGTCGACCAGTAATAGCGTTTTTTTCATGGTTACAAAGG
Organism: Achromobacter sp. UBA2119; assembly: GCF_002331005.1. Lineage (NCBI taxonomy): Bacteria > Pseudomonadati > Pseudomonadota > Betaproteobacteria > Burkholderiales > Alcaligenaceae > Achromobacter > Achromobacter sp. UBA2119. Next base: position 204,963 of record NZ_DCYD01000009.1, read on the forward strand.
CAGATATGGATACACCCGCCGGCAAACAAATTCCGCTGATTATGTCAGAGATAAGGACGGCGGCAGACAAGCTCGCTCACATCGGGCCCGCAGTCAGCGTTTTCGGTAGCGCACGAGTCAGCCGTAATTCCCCGTACTATGAAACCACCATCGCGATCTCCGCGGCGCTGGCAGAAGCTGGCTTCGCAGTCATCGCGGGCGGCGGCCCCGGCATCATGGAAGCCGCCAACAAAGGTGCATTTGAAGCAGGAGGCACGAGCATCGGGTTGAACATCAGCCTGCCGCACGAAGCCCACAACAACGAATTCCAGACCATCAGCCTGTCCTTCGAGTACTTCTTTCCTCGCAAGGCAGCGTTCTTCATGCACAGCTTCGCCTACGTGGCGATGCCCGGCGGCTTTGGCACGCTGGACGAGCTCTTCGAAGCGTTGACGCTCATCCAGACGGGCAAGGTGCCGCCGGCGCCGATCGTGCTGGTCGGCAGCGAGTACTGGTCGGGACTGGCCGAATGGCTGGGCGACCAGGTGCTCGGCAACGGCATGATCGCCGCCCACGACCTGGATCTTTTCATCATCGAAGACGACCCCGTCAAGGTGGTGCGAAAGGTCGTGGAATTCCACGAACGGGTGATGTCCGCCGAACAGTACGCCCCTTCCCTGCCCGCCTGACACGGCGGCCGTGCTGCGGACAGGGCGTCGCCCGCGCTTGTCCGCACGCACCGCAACCCTCAGTCAAGGCGCTGCCTACATCATCGCCTTGACGATCGCCTCGCGCGCCAGCCCCACGAACTCGCTTTCGCCGGGGCGGGCAGCGAGCAACCTGAATTCCACCGATGGCAACGCCGGCAAGCCGGGCGCATGCAGCCGCGTCATGCCCGCACCCAGCGCCGATTCGTTCAGACACGCAACGCCCAATCCCGCGGCGACGGCCAACTGCAGTCCCGCGACGCCGGACGCCACGTGCGATACCGCATACGGTACGCCGCGGCGCGACAACATCCGCTCAACGTATTGGCGCAGCGCGCAGGTTTCCGGCAGCGCCAGCAACGGCAAGGGTTCCGCCAGCGGCGGCGTCACGCCCTCGGCCGCCATCCACAGCAGCGGTTCACGCCGCAGCAGCGCGCCGTCCGCCCGGCCGCGCGTCGCGCCCCGCTCCTGGATGACCATCGATATGCCGACGTCGATCTCGCCGCGCTCGTAAGCCGCTTCGATCGCGCCGCTTTTCATGATGGTGACGTGCAGCCGCACCTGCGGATACTGCTCGTTCAGGCGGCGCAGCAGACGGGCGACGTCCCCCGGCCGGAAGTAATCGGTGATGCACAGGCGCAGTTCGCCCCGAAGCGCCACGCCGCGCAGGTCGCGGTAGGCCTCGTCGCTCAGGGCCAGGATCGTGCGCGCATGCGCTAGGAGGCGCTGACCGGCCGGCGTAGCGCGCACGCCCGCCTTGCCGCGCACCAGCAACGGCTGACCCGCCCTGTCCTCCAGCTTGCGCATCTGTTCACTGACGGACGATTGCGACAGGAACACCTTGGGCGCCGCGGCGGTCAGGCTGCCTGCGTCCAGCACCGCAACCAGCGTGCGAAGCTGGTCCAGGTCGAATCCGCTCATGATTTATCCAACGGCTAAGTCGATGGATGGAATCGTAATTTCCCGCTTTTCCGATGTCAACGCGCTTTCTACACTGGCCCTGTACCTACCCAACCGGAGAGCCGTCATGCCCCACATCGTCATCCATCGTTCCGGCACACCCGATGCCGCCATTGACCAACGCATCGTCGAATCCGTCGCCGGGCTGACCCAGTCCGTGCTCGGCAAAAAGCTGCCCGTCATCGCCATCACGCTGCAGCACATTCCGCACGAACTCTGGTTCATCGGCGGACGCCCCTTGTCCGAACAAGGTAAAAACGCATTCCACCTGGACATCAGCGTCACGGACGAGACCAACACCAAGGCCGAGAAGGCGCGCTTCATCAAGGACGTCTATGCCGCGTTCCAGGAGATCATGGGCGAACTGCACGAGTGCTCGTACGTCCATGTGATCGACGCGCGCGCTGCGGCCTACGGCTATGGCGGGCGGACGCAAGAATACCGGCACCAGCACGGCGCGGTGTAGCCGGCGGCCGCACGGGTTGCAAAACAAAAAAAGCCGCCCACCCGAAGGTGCGCGGCTTTTCATTGATCTGGCAACAAGGCGGCGACTGCCGCCTTCAAGCTCAGACCGCGGCTTCGCGCGCGGCGCGCTTGCGCTCGTTTTCGAGCAGGTAGCGCTTGCGCAGACGGATCGACTTCGGGGTGATTTCCACCAGTTCGTCGTCGTCGATGAATTCCACGGCGTATTCCAGCGACATCTGGATCGGCGGAACCAGGCGCACGGCTTCGTCGGTGCCCGACGCGCGCACGTTGGTCAGCTGCTTGCCCTTGATCGGGTTCACGACCAGGTCGTTGTCACGGCTGTGGATGCCGATGATCATGCCTTCGTACAGCGCATCGCCCGGGTTGACGAACATGCGGCCGCGATCCTGCAGCTTCCACAGCGCGTAGGCCACGGCGTCGCCGTTGTCCTGGCTGATCAGCACGCCGTTGCGGCGTTCGCCGATGGAGCCTTCCTTGATCGGCGCGTATTCGTGGAAGATGTGGCTCATCAGGCCCGTGCCGCGCGTCAGCGTCAGGAATTCGTTCTGGAAACCGATCAGGCCGCGGGCCGGGATCAGGTATTCCAGACGCGTACGGCCACGGCCGTCCGGCTGCATGTCCTGCAGGTCGCCCTTACGGCGGCCCAGCTCTTCCATGACGCCACCCTGGTGCGCGTCTTCGACGTCAACGGTCAGCGACTCGAACGGCTCGCACTTCACGCCGTCGATTTCCTTGAACACCACGCGCGGACGCGACACGGCCAACTCGTAGCCTTCGCGGCGCATCGTTTCAAGCAGAATGGTCAGGTGCAGTTCGCCACGGCCCGACACTTCGAAAACCGTGTCGTCGCCCGTGTCGCGCACACGCAGCGCCACGTTGGACTTCAGTTCGCGATCCAGACGGTCGCGCACCTGGCGGCTGGTCACGAACTTGCCTTCGCGGCCGGCCAGCGGCGACGTGTTCACCATGAAGTTCATGGTCAGCGTCGGTTCGTCGATGCGCAGCATCGGCAGCGGTTCCTGGTTGACCGGATCCATCACCGTGCAACCGATGCCCAGGTCTTCAATGCCGTTGATCAGCACGATGTCGCCGGCTTCGGCTTCGTCCACCACGACGCGCTCCAGGCCATGGAACTTCAGCACCTGGTTGATGCGGCCGCGGCCGCCTTGACCATCGGGACCGAACTTGTAGGCCACTTCCATGCCCGGGCGCATACGGCCACGGTTGATGCGGCCCACGCCGATCTTGCCGACGTAGCTGTTGTAGTCCAGCGAAATGATCTGCATCTGCAGCGGGCCGTTGGGATCGTCCTCGCGCTGCGGCACGTGTTGCAGGATGGCTTCGAACAAGGGACGCATGTCGCCTTCGCGCACATCCGGCGTCAGGCCGGCGTAACCAGACAGACCCGATGCGTACACGACCGGGAAGTCCAGCTGCTCGTCGGTGGCGCCCAGCTTGTCGAACAGGTCGAACGTGGCGTTGATGACGAAATCGGTGCGGGCGCCCGGACGGTCGACCTTGTTGACCACGACGATCGGCTTCAGGCCCAGGGCCAGTGCCTTGCGGGTCACAAAAATGGTCTGGGGCATCGGGCCTTCGACCGCGTCAACCAGCAGCAGCACGCCGTCGACCATGGACAGCACGCGCTCGACCTCGCCACCGAAGTCGGCGTGGCCCGGGGTGTCGACGATGTTGATGTGGGTGCCTTCGTACTCAACGGCACAGTTCTTGGCCAGAATCGTGATGCCACGTTCCTTTTCCAGGTCGTTCGAGTCCATGACCCGTTCGGTCAGCGCCTGGTTTTCGCGGAAGGTGCCGGATTGGCGCAGCAGCTGGTCGACCAGGGTGGTTTTTCCGTGGTCAACGTGGGCGATGATGGCGACGTTGCGCAAGGCGCGAGTCATAGCGAGTCCTTTAAGGTCAGGGTGGAGGGCAGCAAGCCCTCCGGCAATTCGTTCAGTGCAAGCAATGCCTGCTTGGGGTCTGGCATGGCCTGCAAGGCTTCCAGTTCAACGGCGCGTTCCAGAGAGAAGGGCCCGACGTGCGTGCGCCGCAGCGCCGTCAGGTGGGCGAAACAGCCCAGCACGCGCCCGATGTCCTGGGCCAGTGTTCGGATGTATGTGCCTTTACTGCAAGCCACATCGATCTCTGCCTGCGTCCCGGTCAGGGACAACAGCTCGATGCGGTATATCGTGATCGTGCGCGGCGGGCGTTCCAGCTCGATGCCCGCGCGGGCGTACTCGTACAGCGGCTTGCCGTCGCGCTTGAGCGCCGAGTACATCGGCGGAATCTGCTCGATGGTGCCCGAGAAACGTGACAGTGCATCGCGCAGCGCCTGTTCCTCGACAGCAAAACCGGGTTCGGCAGTCGCCGTTACGTTGCCCGTCAGGTCGCCGGAATCGGTTTCCGATCCAAATTGCAGCGTAGCGCGATATGCCTTGTCGGCGTCAAGCATCGCGCCGGAAATTTTGGTGGCGCGGCCCATGCAGCACACCAGCAGGCCGGTGGCAAAAGGGTCCAGCGTGCCGGTGTGGCCGGCCTTGGCCGCGTCCATGGCGCGTTTGGCGCGCTGCAAGGCGTGATTGCTCGACAAACCCACAGGTTTATCAAGCAACAGCACACCGTCGAGCGCAAGCCCGCGTCGTTTAGCCATCGTCGAAATCCGGAAAAAAATGAAGCAGTGACGACAGCCCGATCAGGACTTGTCTTCAGGCTCGTCGGGTACGCCCGAGTGCGGGCCAGGGCGGTTTGCGCGGTCGATGAGGATCGACATTTCGATGCCACGGGCGACTTGCTCGTCGTGGAAGAAGCGCAAAGTGGGGACGGTGTGGATGTGCAGAAGCTTGTAGAGCTGCGAATGCAGCCAGCCGGCCTTCTCGTTCAGCAAGGTGGTGGCGGCTTCGGGCTCGGCGCCCAAAACCGTGAACCACACCTTGGCATGCGCGTAGTCGGTCGACAGTTCCACACCCGAAATCGTGATCAGTCCAGCGCGTTTCGTGTCGATTTCGCGCTGGATGATCCCGGCCAGATCCTTCTGGATCTGGTCGGCCAGCCGCAGATTGCGGCCGGGAATGGCTTTGGACTTGTGACGGCTCATTAACAATGCCTGGCGCGTGCTTTACAGCGTGCGCGCAATTTCCTTGATTTCAAAGACTTCCAGCTGGTCGCCCACCTGGATGTCATTGTTGCCGCGCAGCGTCAGACCGCAATCGAAGCCCGACTTGACTTCCTTGACGTCGTCCTTGAAGCGGCGCAGCGACTCGAGGTGCCCCGTCCAGTGAACCACGTTGTTGCGCAGCAGGCGGACCTGGGAATCGCGGCGCACGATGCCGTCGAGCACCATACAACCGGCGATGTTGCCGAGGCGGGAGATGCTGTACACCTCGCGGATCTCGACCAGGCCGATGATTTCTTCCTTCTTCTCGGGCGCCAGCATGCCCGACATGGCGGCCTTAACCTCATCCACGGCGTCGTAGATGATGTTGTAGTAGCGCACGTCGATGCCGTTGTTCTCGGCAAGCTTCTTGGCGCTGGCATCGGCACGCACGTTGAAGCCGATGACGACGGCGTGCGAGGCGATGGCCAGGTTGATGTCGGTTTCCGAGATGCCGCCAACCGCGGCGTGCACGACTTGCACACGCACTTCGTCGGTGGACAGCTTGACCAGCGACTGCACCAGGGCTTCCTGCGAACCCTGCACGTCGGTCTTGACGATGAGGGTGAGGGTCTGGGTGCCTTCGCCGAGGTTGTCGAACATCGATTCCAGCTTGGCAGCCTGTTGGCGGGCCAGCTTGACGTCGCGGAACTTGCCTTGGCGGAACAGCGCGATTTCGCGCGCCTTGCGCTCGTCGGACAGTGCCATCAGTTCGTCACCGGCGGCCGGCACTTCAGTCAGGCCCTGGATCTCAACGGGGATCGAGGGACCGGCCGTCTGGATCGGCTTGCCGTTTTCGTCGAGCATGGCGCGCACACGGCCAAAGCTTGCGCCGGCCAGCACGACGTCGCCGCGCTTGAGCGTGCCGCTTTGCACGAGAATCGTCGCGACCGGGCCGCGGCCCTTGTCCAGACGGGCTTCGATGACCAGACCCTTGGCGGGTGCGTCTTCGGGCGCCTTCAGTTCCAGCACTTCGGCTTGCAGCAGCACGTTTTCGAGAAGGTCGTCGATGCCCTGGCCGGTCTTGGCGGACACGCCCACGAACGGCACGTCGCCACCGTATTCTTCCGGCACGACCTGTTCGGCAACCAGTTCCTGCTTGACGCGTTCCGGGTTGGCGGCGGGCTTGTCGATCTTGGTCACGGCCACCACGATGGGCACGCCTGCGGCCTTGGCATGGTGGATGGCTTCACGCGTCTGCGGCATCACGCCGTCGTCGGCGGCAACCACCAGAATCACGATGTCGGTCGCCTTGGCGCCGCGGGCACGCATGGCGGTAAACGCCTCGTGCCCCGGGGTGTCAAGGAAGGTCACCATGCCGCGCTCGGTGCGGACGTGGTAGGCGCCGATGTGCTGCGTGATGCCGCCGGCTTCGCCCGCGGCAACCTTGGCGCGGCGGATGTAGTCCAGCAGCGAGGTCTTGCCGTGGTCGACGTGGCCCATGACGGTCACGACCGGCGCGCGCGGCAGTTGCTCGGCTTCGGATTGGGTGGCGGATTCGTCCAGGAAGGCTTCCGGGTCGTCCAGCTTGGCGGCGATGGCCACGTGGCCCAGTTCCTCGACCACGATCATGGCCGTTTCCTGATCCAGCACCTGGTTGATGGTGACCATCTGGCCCAGCTTCATCAATTGCTTGATGACTTCGGCGGCCTTGACGGACATCTTGTGAGCCAGGTCGGCCACGCTGATGGTTTCCGGGACGTGAACTTCACGTGCGATGAATTCCTGCGGCGCCGGCTCGTTGCGGCGGTCGTTCTGCTGGTTGCGGCCACCACGGCCGCCCGACTTGCCACCGCCCTTGCCACCCGCACGCCAGCCGTCACGGCTGGCCGGGGCTGCCGGCTTGTCGGCCGGCTTCTTGCGCGACGAATCATCGGACCAGGTCGAAGCGACTTCGGCGGTCTTGATGGTTTTCTTGGCGCCAGGGGCGGCCGGCTTGGCGTCCTTCTTGGCCGCGGGTGCGGCGCCGGGCTTGCCGGCGGGCTTGTGCAGCGTGCCGGAGATCGGTGCGGCGGCAGGCGCCTCGGGCTCGGGCGCGCGCAGCACCTTGCGGGGACGGTTCAGCATTTCGCGCAGCGCGGCGGCCTCGGCCTCGGCGGCGCGGCGGGCTTCGTCGCGGCCTGCGGTCGTGGCGGAAGCGGCCAGCGGCGGCGCGGCACGGCGGTTGTCGACGCGACCACCCACCTTGGGCGCAGCGGCGGGCGCGGCGGCGGCGGGCTTCACGGATTCGGGTTTCGCGGCAGGCTGCGCCTGGGCGACAGGCGCGGCGGCCTGGGAGGAAGATGTTTCGGACTTATTGGCTAGCACAGCAGGTTCCGGCTTGGCTTCTTCAGCCAGAGGCTCGGTGGTTTCAGTCTTGATTTCGGGCTTGGCCTCTTCGGCCACGGGCTCGGCAGGAGCAGGCGCCGGCGTCGGTTCGGGTTCAGGCTGAGCCTGGACTTCAGGCGCTTGGGCCTCGACGGGGGCGGGCGCTTCGGCCGCGACGGGTTCGGTTGCCGCGGGCGCTTCTGCCGGGGCGGCGGCTTCGGCTGCGACGGGCTCCTGCTGCGGCGCTTCGGCCTGGGCGGGAGCTTCGGCCTCTACAGGCGCCGTTTCGCGAGCTTCTGCGGCGACAGGCGCCGCGGGAGCTGCGGGTGCAGCCGGTGCGGAAACCTGCGGAGCGGCGTCTGCCGCGACTTCTTCTTCGGGACGGGCCGAGGCGGCCTGTTCGGCGGCGAGTTCGGACGGGTCGCGCTTGACGAAGACGCGCTTCTTGCGCACTTCGACCTGGATCGTGCGCGAACGCCCGGTGGCGTCGGCTTGCCGGATCTCGGAAGTCTGGCGGCGCGTCAGCGTGATCTTCTTGCCTTCGGTTGCGCCGTGTGCGCGACGCAGCGATTCGAGCAATTTCGCCTTGTCGCTGTCGGTGACGGAGTCGTCGACCGATTTGAGGTCAACGCCAGCCGAACGCAGCTGATCCAGCAGCACGTTGGCAGGCATTTTCAGCTCGGTAGCGAACTGGGCGACGGTATTACTCGACATTAGGCTCTCTCTTCCCTATAGGCAGCTATTACAAACAACGTGAACTTGCGGCGGATGAAGCGGCTGCAGCGCCCACCGCAGACCCGTGTCCTTTTGGTTATTCTTCGTCGAACCAATGGGCGCGGGCACGCATGATGAGATCGCTGGCTTCCTGTTCGGTCAGACCGGCGATTTCCGCCAGTTCGTCCGTTGCCAATTCGGCCAGATCATCACGCGTATGCACTTGACGCTCGGCCAGCTTGGCGGCCAGTTCCGGCGTCATGCCTTCGAGTTCAAGCAAATCCTGTGCGGTCTCAAGGCGCTCTTCCTGGGCGATTGCCTCGGTCAGCAGCGCATTGCGGGCACGGGCGCGCAACTCGTTGATGGTGTCTTCGTCAAACGCCTCGATTTCCAGCAGTTCCTGCATGGGAACGTAGGCGATTTCCTCGATACCGGTAAATCCTTCGTCGATCAGGATGTCAGCGACTTCCTCGTCGACGTCCAGCTTGCTCATGAACGTGGCGCGCAGACCCGAACGCTCGACTTCCTGGCGGTTCAGGCTTTCTTCCGGCGTCATGATGTTGATCTGCCAGCCGGTCAGTTCGGACGCCAGGCGCACGTTCTGGCCCTTGGCGCCGATGGCCTTCGGCAGGTTTTCCTCGTCCACCACGACGTCCATCGCATGCTTGTCTTCATCGACGACGATGGATTCGACGTTGGCCGGCGCCAGCGCGCCGATGACGAACTGCGCGGGGTCTTCGGACCACAACACGATGTCGACCTGCTCGCCGCCGAGTTCGTTGCGCACGGCGGTCACGCGCGAACCGCGCATGCCCACACACGTCCCGATGGGATCGATACGCTTATCGTATGCCACGACGGCGATCTTCGCACGCACGCCGGCATCGCGGGCGGCAGCCTTGATCTCGAGCAGACCCTGCTCGATTTCGGGCACTTCATTCTCGAACAGCTGACGGATGAACTCGGGCGACGTGCGCGACAGGATCACTTGCTGGCCACGCGCGGCGTGGTCAACACGCAACACGAAGGCACGGACGCGGTCGGCAACCCGGAGGTTTTCCTTGGGGATCATTTCGGAGCGCGGCAGGCGCGCTTCGATCTTGCCGGTTTCGACGATGGCGTCGCCCTTGTCCATGCGCTTGATCGTTCCGGACACGATGGTTTCACCACGGTCCAGGAAGTCGTTCAGCACCTGTTCGCGTTCGGCGTCGCGGATCTTTTGCAGGATGGCCTGCTTGGCCGCCTGGGCGCCGATACGGCCGAACTCGATGGGTTCGAGGGGCTCTTCGATGTACTCGCCTTCCTTGATGCCGGGGACGATTTCCTCGGCATCCGACAGCATTTCCTGCTTGTCGGGTTCTTGCAGACCGGCCTCGTCGGGCACGACCAGCCAGCGGCGGAAGCCTTCGTGGTCTCCCGTTTCCCTATCGATGGAAACACGAATGTCCGCATCATCCTTGAAGCGCTTTTTCATGGCCGAGGCCAGCGCACTTTCGAGAGCGCCGAACACGACGTCACGCGTGACGTTTTTTTCACGCGCCAAGGCATCGACCAACAGAAGAATTTCGCGACTCATCGCTTTTTGCCCTTGAAATCCAGAACGGGATCCAGTTTTGCACGCTCGATATCTTCGACCGTGAAATTCAACACCTGGACTTCGTTCTTTTTTGCCTCAAATTCGAGACCGAACACGGTCTTGTGCATCCCAGCAGCTGCGTCGGCTGCGGCCTCGTCTTCCGGCACGGTCAACGTGCCCGAGAAGACCTTGCGGCCGTCCAATGCCTCACGCAGCTTGATTTCGATGCGCTCGCCTGCGAAACGGCGGAACTCGGCCTCGGTGCGCAGCGGGCGGTCAACACCCGGCGAACCCACTTCGAGGCGCTTGTAGTCGATGTTCTCGACCTCATAGACCCGCGACAATTGGCGGGACACCTGCTCGCAGTCTTCGATGCGCACACCGCCGACCCGATCGATCGTGACGCGCAAAAGGCCCAGGGCGGCACGTTCCACGTCGACAAGTTCGACGTCCATGCCGGCCAGAGCCTCTTCGGTCAATGCGAATAAATCAGCCATATACTCAAAAAAAATGGGCTGTACGCCCAGCCCACCGATATTGCACAGAGCCCAGCCGCTTCCCTACTACACGTAAGGAGCAATGCTGGGCAGTGCCCTATATTGCGACCTAATTTTTGGCTTGCGCCGCCCTGATTCCCGACCCGGTGCCGGACCCGGCTTTCGCCGGACTTGGCTGGGTACTCAGGCGCCTGTGCGCCTTCCGCGAATAGCGGTACGCGCCAAGGAGATTGCTGCAAACAGCGCCCGGCCACACGCCAGCCAGCAACACGCCAGCACAAGGCCGTGCGCCCGATCGGCCCAAATGCAGCCAACAAGCACGCAGCCGACGAGCTTTTTGCGGTAAAGCGCACTTAAAGAATCCAGTGCTTCCAGCAAAAAGCCATGACGCGAAGCCATGAAAACCATTGATTTTACCAGATAAACGGGAAAATCGCCTGATTCGTCACGGGCTTACGTTTATATGGGACGGATGCGGGGCGGCGGCGCAGTCTGCGGGCCGCCCTGCGGGGATCAGCGACCCTGACGTCCCCGGCCACCGCCCATGACGCCCAGCCGCGATTCGTGAGCCGAAGCGCTGCGGGGTTGCCAATCGTCGCCACGCTGGCCGCCGTCGGCGCGGGGACCGCCACTACGCGGCGCACGCGGCTTGCCACCGGCGCCCGGACCCTTGTTGTTGCCGCCGGTGCGCGCGCCTTCGGCCTTGTTGCCGCCGCGACCGCCCGCAGCGGGCTTGCCGCCACGACCCGGATTGCCGCTACGCGCGCCTGCCGGTTTGCCGCCAGCCGGCTTGCCGCCGCCGGGCTTGCCACCGGACTTGCCGCCAGGACGGCGGCCAGCGCCAGCCGGCGCATCGCCCATGCCGCCCGCTGCGGGGTTGCCGACCACCGGGCTGCTCGCCATCGGATGGCCGGCCGCGGCGTTCGCTGCGGCGCGGGGACCGCGCGCATTGCCGCCCGCGCGCCCACCCGGCTTGCCGCCGGCCTTGCCGCCCTGCTTGCCACCGGACTTGCCGGCGCCCGCGGAGCGCGGACCCGATTTGCCCTTGCGATTGCCCAGGCCGGGCTCGCCCGAAAGCGGGTGGCCGTTGGCGTAACCACCGGCGATCATGAGCCCGGTGCCGAAAGGATCAGAAGGACACGCCGCAGCCTGCCCTGCACTGCCCAGGCCGCCGCCCTGCAACTTGCCACGGCGACCGATGCGGGCGCCGTTCATGCCATTGCGGTCGAGCGTGCCGAATCCGGGAGGCAAGGCGCTGTCGTGCGATTGCGGCTGCTTGGAGCGACGACGGTTGCCCGACGAATCGTCGTCATCGCGCAACAGTCCCAACTGGACCATCAGCGCGGTCACCAGCGAAGCGTCCAGTTCGTCCCAGCGGCCACGGCGCAGCGTGCGCGGCAGCACGACATCTCCGAAGCGCGTGCGGATCAGGCGGCTGACAGTGACGCCGACCGCTTCAAACATGCGGCGGACTTCGCGGTTACGGCCTTCCTGCAGCGTGACACGGTACCAGCGGTTGCTGCCGTCTCCGCCCAGGTAGTCCAGCGCGCCGAACGCGGCCAAGCCGTCTTCGAGTTCGATGCCGTCGACCAGCGATTGGCGCTGCGCCTCGTCCATTTCGCCCAGGACACGAACGGCGTACTCGCGTTCCGTGCCATAGCGGGGGTGCATGATCCGGTTGGCCATGTCGCCCGACGTCGTGAAAATCAGCAGGCCTTCGGTGTTCAGGTCAAGGCGGCCCGCCGAGAGCCACTTGCCGGTACGCAGCTTGGGCAGCCGGGCAAACACGCTGGCGCGGCCACCGGGGTCGTCGTGGCTGACGATCTCGCCGGCGGGCTTGTGATACAGGATCACGCGCGGCGGCTTTTTCGTGTTGGTGCGCATGATGGGCTTGCCATTGACACGCACCTGATCATTAGGCCCCACGCGCTGACCGATATGCGCAGGTTCGCCGTTGACGGACACCCGGCCCGCGACGATCAGCTCTTCCATTTCGCGGCGCGACCCGATGCCTGCGTCGGCCAGCACCTTGTGCAGCTTGGGCATGACCGCTTCGCTGTTCAGGTACTTGCCCAGACGCTGCTCCATGCGGTCAGCCGTATCCAGGTAGGACAGCGCCTGCTCGGCTTCCTGCTCGCCACCCCGGGAGTCCACGGACTCGACCGGTGCGGCGGGCGCAGTGGCCTGCCCTTCGGCGGCGGGCGCCTGTTCGGCGGCAGCGTCGCCACGGCGGCGACGGAACGGGGTCCTCAGCTTGCGGCCGCGGCTGCGGGCGCCGGCTTCGCCTTCGGCGGCCGGTTCGCGCGCGGCGGAGGATTCCGGCTGCGCGCCGGCAGCGGCGTCATCCGAACGGGGGGTGTCGTCCTGCATTGCTGTATTCGTTGTCACTGGGACAGCTCCGAATTTCAAACTTGGGTAGGCCTGCCGGGAGCAGGCTCGTCATCATCTGGGGACGCCGAATCCGGTTCAGACCCGGACCGGTCGGGGTCTGCCTGTTCCGAGGCCGCGGCGGCAGCATCGGGTTCGGGCTGAACGGCCTCGTCAAGACCATGAACGGGCTCACGCCTGGCGTCGCCAGGGGCCTCGGCATCGGTCTTGTCAGTCGGGTCAGTCGGTTCCGCGTGTTTTGCGTTCTCGACTCTTTCCTTTGCAGCACCGGCCTCGGAGGCATCGGCGGCCATATCGGAAATGTCGTTGCCAGCTCTGTCGTCGGGAAGATCGGACGAGAGCGGCGTATTGGACAAGCCTTCGGCTTGCTCCCGGACGGTGGATTCGTCGGCGGGATCCGCGCCTTCTTCTGTGCGCGAAAGCTGGGATTCTACGCTATCGATGGCCGCTATGGGGACATCGTCTTCCGAAACAGACAATTCCGCAACGGGGAAAATCTCGGAGGATTCAGCATCAGGATCGGCGGCAAGCGGATTTTCGTCTTCTTGCGACGCTTGTTGTGGGGCGTCCGCCCCGTCCTGGACGATGTCGTCCGCCCCGGAAACGGACGCTTGCGCGCCATCTTCCGCCGGCAACGCGTCCGCACCGCCCTCGCCATCAGCCGGTTCCGGCGTCTCGCCCAGCACCTGCTGCACCTCGCCCAGATCCAGCCCGGCGAGCGCGGCGGCAGCGTGCGCGGTTTCGAGCGGCGGCAGCTCGTCCAGCGCACGCAGCCCCAGATCGTCAAGGAACTGGCGCGTAGTGCCGAACAGCGCGGGACGACCCGGCGCGTCGCGGTGGCCAATGACTTCGATCCAGCCGCGGTCCTCGAGGGCCTTCACGATCTGCGACGAAACCGTCACGCCGCGGATATCTTCGATGTCGCCGCGCGTCACGGGCTGGCGCCAGGCGACGATGGCAAGCGTTTCCATCACGGCGCGCGAATACTTGGGCGGCTTTTCAGGGCTGAGGCGCTCAAGGTAGCGCTGCATGCTGGGGCGGCTCTGGAAACGCCAGCCGGAGGCGAGCTGTACAAGCTCCAGCCCGCCGTCGGCCCAGTTGCCTTGCAAGGTCTCCAGAAGCCGGCGCACCGTGCCGCTGTCGAATTGTTCATCATCCCCGAACAGCTTGCGCATATCGGAAATCTGCATCGGCTGAACCGCGCACAGCAGCGCGGTTTCCAGCACGAGTATTGCCTCGCTATCGTTCATCGACATCCAAATTCAAAAATGGGCTAACTTGCGCTTGGTTGGAAATAAGGTTAATATTCTTTTCTCAGACGCGGGGTGGAGCAGTCTGGCAGCTCGTCGGGCTCATAACCCGAAGGTCGTAGGTTCAAATCCTGCCCCCGCAACCAATTTGATGAAGGCCTGGCATTCGCCGGGCCTTTTTCATTTGCGGCGCCGGATTCAAAATAAATAAACGAGCGATCGGCGTGGCAATTCAAACCCGCGTGGCAGTTCAAATTCGTGCCGCGATTCAAACGCACGCCGCGATTCAATCCCGCACCGCAGCTCAAACCGGATATCCCAACGCGACGCTCGCCCGCAAACCGCCGAGCCGCCGCAAAAGCGGCGACGCAACAGTCAATGTTGGCATGCGAAATTGTCACTGGGTTCCTGTTTACCGCCACGCCCACACCTCATGGCGCCGCCCTGCGCTAAAACCACCACACTAGCGCCCGTAAGGCGGAATGCCTGCCGCGGCTGCGCGGCTGCGCGGCTGCGGCAAAACGTCTGAGCAAATTCTGGAAAAGCTGGCGCCAGCAACGCTGACGCCTGTCGCCAATATGGCCGCGGAACGCGCCGGAACCTCCGGCACCAACCCTTTCCGCGAAGATTGATAGCAAAGACTAGAACCGACGGGCATCGGCCATTGCCGTGCGGCCGAACGCCGCTGCCAGACCGGCTCGCCCCCTTGCGCAAACCGAGCCGGGCTCTGGATTGCGCCGGCCTGCCACCAGGCCGGAACGATTGTTAGGTATTTTTTGGGTCAAAAGCTGGCAAATTATACCGCCATCTATTCAGGCCTCAAGCTGCGGCGTACCCGTTATCGGCCCGCCAACCCGCCGCGCCAGCCTACCCCTCACCCGTCCGCCGCTCAGCCCGCCGGCTTGTCCCACGGCGCCGACCCCAGCCGCTCGGCTAGATAATCCATCATCGAACGCAAAATCAGGGGCATCTGCCGGCGCGAGGCGTACACACCATAAATGCCTAGCTCCTGGGGTTTGCATTGGGGCAGGATGACCTGCAGCTTGCCCGACGCGATGTATTCGGCCGCATAGTACGTGGGCAACATCGCGATACCCGCCCCTTCCACAGCGGCACTGCACAACACCGAGACTTCGTTGGCACTGATGCTTCCCCCCACGGGCACGTCGACCGGCTCGCCATCGCGCTCGAAACGCCACAGGCTCTTGCCGAAATACGAATGGGTCAGGCAGTTGCGCAACGACAGATCCTCGACGCGCGCAGGCACACCTTCGCGCGCGAGATATTCCGGGGAGGCGCAGACCACCGATCGGCACACCGCCAGCTTGCGCGCAATCAGATTGGGATCCAAATCATTGGTGATGCGCACCGCGAGGTCGACCCGCTCTTCCACCAGATTGACCGCGCGCTCGACCAGCATCAGATCCACGGACGTTCCGGGGTGGCGTTTGACGTAGTCGGTGACAGCCGGCGCCAGATGGCGGGCGCCAAACGACATGCTCGTCGTGATGCGCAGCAGGCCGCGCGGCGTATCCTCGGGCGTGGCGACGGCGCTGTGCAGATCGCCGACCATATCCAGCATCTGGCGGCAGCGCGGCAGGGTTTCGGCGCCAGCCGGCGTGAGGCTCAGGCGCCGCGTCGTGCGATGCAGCAGGCGCACCCCAACCCATTGCTCCATCTCGGCCAGGTAACGCGACACCATGGCGCGAGACATGTCCAGATGCACGGCGGCCGCCGACAGGCTGCCCCGATCGGCAACCTCAACGAACACCTGCATGGCTTTCAGTCGATCCATCACTGTCTCGGCAAGTGCATCAGACCGTACCGGTTATACCGTATTTCCGTGCAGCATCCGCAACGGAATATCGATCAATGAAACGGGGTCCTTCGGCGCGATCACGCGGACGATTGGCCTAATGCGTGGCGCACAGCGGCAGCCACGTCCGGCACGACCAAGCCGCGAACGATGAACACCAGCCGCGAGACGCGCACATCATCCGGCCATTCGTTCAAGGACTGCAACGGATACAACTCGCCATGCACGCCATGCACTTCACATGGACTTGATTCACCGGCGAAACACACGATGCCTTTCATCCGGAGCACGCCCTGCCCATAGCGCTCCTGGATACGCGCGATGCCTGCCAGAAACGCCGCTCGACTCAGCGGCGTTTCCAGCGTGAGCGAAAAACTGCTTACGTCCGCATGCCGCACAGCGGCCGATGACGAGAATGCGCCAAGCCACTTTGCCGCGGCCTTCCCGTCGCGACGAGCAAGCAGGTCAGACCCTTGGAGCAAGCCATCGGCCAACGGGGCATCCGGGCGTTGCACGTCGCGCCGCGCGCCAGGATTGATGGCCTCGATCGCCAGTTCGACTTCGTGCAATTGCGCCGCATCGACAAGATCGGATTTGCTGATTACGACGGTATCAGCAAGCGCAAGCTGCCGGGCCGCCTCGGGCTGCGCACGCAGTTGTTCCGCGCCGTGCGCAGCCGACACCACGACGATTGCGCCGCGATACGCGTAGCGCTCGGCCAGAAAGCGTTCGTGCTTCAGTGTGAAGAGGATGGGCGCCGGATCGGCAAGACCGCTGGTTTCGATGATGACGTGCCGGAACGGCTTGATCTTGCGCGCGAGCGCCTGCATGAAGAGATCACGCAGGGTGTCGACCACCGAACCGCTGACCACGCAGCACAGGCACCCACCCTCGACCAGCACGACCTTGTCCGGCGCCAGACGCACCAGATGATGGTCCACGCCGATATCGCCATATTCATTGACGATGACCACCGCGTCGGCATAGTCAGGCGCTTGCAGCAGCCGGTTCAAGAGCGACGTCTTGCCGGCGCCCAGAAAGCCCGAGATGACGGTGACACCGATGCGCTTGTCTTGCACCGGCCGGTCGCCCTGCCCGCCTTGATCGCGGCCGCGCTTGTCGTCATTCATGCCGATCGCCTTAGTTGTCGATGCGCACTTGGTAAATACCCATGCTGTGGCCTACACGCACAGAGACGCGAACACCACCGCAAAAACCAAAAGGGCCACTCACTTGCGTGAGCGGCCCAAAATTCTTTTGGCTCCCCGAGCTGGGCTCGAACCAGCGACCTGCGGATTAACAGTCCGTCGCTCTACCGACTGAGCTATCGGGGATCTGCCAAGACCGAAATTATGAACTAAAAATTCGGCGCATGCAAATCTCGTTTTTTTCTGAATTTTTTGCGCTTCTTGTTGCCCATCGCGAAAAAACTCTGATATAGTTTCGGTCTTTCCAGATCGGGCCCTAAAAAAGCCGACGAACTGGAAGAAAAAAGATGTTTTGCTAGCGCTTTCCGGCTTGGTCCAGAAACAAAAGCAAATGGTCTTGCCGGCATAGCTCAGTTGGTAGAGCAGCGCATTCGTAATGCGAAGGTCGTAGGTTCGACTCCTATTGCCGGCACCAGATTTCCAAAAAGCAGCCCTCTCGGGCTGCTTTTTTCATTTCACCCCTGCCCGCCCTCACCCCCACCCCGCCGCCCTGGTCGGGAACTCGCGCTGATCGCCGCGCGTCCAACCCCCTTGGACCATCCCAGCGGAATAAACCATGCGCATTCTTCTCGTGGAAGACGACATGATGATCGGCGAAAGCGTACTGGACTGCCTGCGCGCGGAACACTACGCCGTCGATTGGGTTCGGGACGGCAGCGCGGCGGACTCTGCGCTGCGCACCGATCCTTACGACCTTGTACTGCTCGACCTGGGCCTGCCCAAGCGGGACGGACTGACGTTGCTGCGCGACATGCGCACCCGCAAGGACCGCACGCCGGTGCTCATCGCCACTGCGCGCGACGCGGTCAGCGACCGGATCGCCGGGCTGGACGCTGGTGCCGACGACTACATCGTCAAACCCTATGACGTGGACGAACTGCTGGCGCGCATGCGGGCACTGATCCGCCGCAGCGCGGGCCGGGCCGAGCCCATTTTCGAGCACGACGGCGTCACCATCGACCCGCAATCGCACGCCGCCATGGTCGACGGCGCGCCGGTGGCGTTGACCGCGCGCGAATGGGCGGTGCTGGAACCGCTGATCGCGCGGCCCGGCATGATTTTTTCGCGCGCACAGCTCGAGGAAAAACTCTATAGCTGGAAAGACAGCATCAGCAGCAATGCCGTTGAGGTTTATATTCATGGCCTGCGCAAGAAACTGGGTCCCAACCTGATCCAGAACGTCAGAGGCGTCGGCTATGTCATCCCCAAAACATGAGCATTCCGCTTAGCTATTCGCTGAGAGCCCGGCTGCTTTTCTTTCTGCTGGCCGCCATCGCGGTCGGTGCGCTGGTGCAAGGCGCAATCGCCTACCGCAGCACCCTGGCGCAGGCCGACGACATCTTCGACTCGCTGCTGCAGCGCACCGCCCTGTCGTTGGGCACCGGCGACGGGCTGCTGAGCACCGGCCCCACACATGCGCGCGGCGCCGGATCGCCAGTTGCCGATGACCTCATCATCCAGATCTGGACGCCGGACGGCTTGCGCGTCTTCAACTCACGCTCGCGCCTGCGCCTGCCCAGCCAGATCGTCTTGGGATTTTCCGACGCGAAGCTGGAAGGCGAAACCTATCGCGTGTATTCGCTGGCCACGCCCTTCCAGGTGATTCAGGTGGCGCAGGACATGCGCGTGCGCAAGAACATGGCCAGCGCCCTTGCGCTGCGCACCGTCGCGCCGATCGCCGCCGCCGCGCCGCTGCTGATGCTGATCATCTGGTGCGTCGTCAGTTGGTCGCTGCGTCCGGTCAAGCGCGCGCGCGCCCAGGTGGCCGCGCGCCAGCCCGAAGATCTGTCGCCCGTCAGCGTACGCGGGCTGCCTGATGAAATCCGCCCGCTGGTGCAGGAACTGAATCTGCTGCTCGAACGCATGCGCGGCGCTTTTGCGCAGCAGAAGCAATTCGTGGGCGACGCGGCGCACGAACTGCGCTCGCCGCTGGCGGCGTTGCGCCTGCAGATGCAGGCGCTGCAGCGCGCAGCAGACCCCGCCGCGCGCCAGCTTGCCGAACAGCGCCTGACTGCCGGCATCGACCGCGCTACGCGGCTGGTCGAACAGTTGCTGTCGATGGCGCGCCAGGAAGGCGCCCAGGAGCAGACGCCGCTGGCGCCGGTGGATCTGGCGGACGTGCTGCGCCAGGCCCTGTCCGAGACACTACCCGAGGCGAACGCCAAATCCATCGACGTCGCGCTGGACGGCGATACGCAAGCGCAGATGCAGGGCAATCGCGATGCGCTGGTGCTGCTGGTGCGCAATCTGCTGGACAACGCGATCAAGCACTCGCCTGCCGGTGGCCGCATCGGGATGCGTCTGGAACACGGCCCGGGCCGCATTTCGCTGATGATCGACGACGAGGGACCCGGCATCCCGGTCCATGAGCGCGAACGCGTGTTCGACCGCTTCTACCGGGCCGAAGGCAACACGACGCATGGCAGCGGATTGGGACTGGCCATCGCACGCACCATTGCCGACCGCCACGGCGCAACCATCACCCTTGAAGACGCGCCGTCCGGCCAAGGCCTGCGGGCGCGCGTCAATTTTCCCGCTTAGCCTGGATTTTTCGCGCTTAAGTTTCCCCTAAGTGTGCGGCCCGAAGATAGCGCCATGTTCCCAACATGATCGCAGGAGCCGACATGAAGACCACGCAAATCAAACCCTCGCGCCTCGTCCTGGCGCTGCTGGCAGCCGGCGCCATTGGCGGCGCAGGCGCAACCGCCTTGACCGGCAGCGTTTCGATGGCTGCCGAAGCCCCCGCCGCCACCGCTGCGTCCCAGCCGATCAGCGCGTCCGTGCCGCCCAACTTCGCGCAGATCACGCGCGAGTCCGGTCCGGCCGTCGTCAACATCAGCGTCAGCGGCACGCGCAAGGTGTCGGCCGCCGAAAGCGACGACCCGTTCGCGCAGTTCTTTGGCCAGGTGCCCGGCGCTCGTGGCCGCGCGCCGGCTCGTGAAGTCCCGATGCGCGGCGAAGGCTCGGGCTTCATCGTCAGTTCCGACGGCATCATCCTGACCAATGCGCACGTGGTCCAGGACGCCAAGGAAGTGACCGTGAAGATGACCGACCGCCGCGAATACAAGGCCAAGGTCCTGGGCGCCGACCCGCAGACCGACGTCGCCGTCATCAAGATCGAGGCGAAGAACCTGCCGGTCATCAAGGTGGGCGACGTGAACAAGCTGCAGGTGGGCGAATGGGTGCTGGCCATCGGCTCGCCCTACGGCCTGGAGAACACCGCCACCGCCGGCATCGTCAGCGCCAAGGGCCGTTCGCTCCCGGACGACACCTCGGTGCCGTTCATCCAGACCGACGTGGCCGTGAACCCCGGCAACTCGGGCGGTCCGCTGTTCAACGACCGCGGCGAAGTCGTGGGCATCAACTCGCAGATCTACAGCCGCACCGGCGGCTTCCAGGGCCTGTCGTTCTCGATTCCCATCGACCTGGCCTACAAGATCAAGGACCAGATCCTTGAGCACGGCAAGGTGCAGCATGCGCGCCTGGGCGTGACGGTGCAGGAAGTGAATCAGGACCTGGCCGACTCGTTCAAGCTGGATTCGCCGTCGGGCGCACTGGTGTCGAGCGTCGAAAAGGGCAGCGCCGCCGAAAAGGCCGGCCTGCAGCCGGGCGACGTGGTGCGCAAGATCGACGGCAAGACCATCGTGTCTTCCGGCGACTTGGCTTCGACGATCACCATGGCCGCCCCCGGCGAGAAGATCAAGCTGGACGTATGGCGCAACGGCGGGCAGAAGGAGATGGTCGCAACGCTGGGTGGCGTGCCCAAGGACAAGACCCAGGCGTCGGCCGACGGCCAGGAAGTGCAGCGCGGCCAGCTTGGCCTGGCGCTGCGCCCCCTGAGCCCGCAGGAGCAGCAGGAGTCGGGTGCGGAAGGCCTGCTCATCGAGCGTTCTGCAGGCCCCGCCGCCAAGGCTGGCATTCAGCCCGGCGACGTGCTGCTGTCCCTCAATGGGGTGCCGGTACACAACGTCGGCCAGGTGAAGGCCGAGTTGTCGAAGGCGGGCAAGACCGTAGCCTTGCTGGTGCAACGCGGCGAAGACAAGATCTTCGTGCCGGTGCAGATCGGCTGATCAGCCGGGCATCACTCCGCGTCGGGCTGGTTGCCCGGCGCGGCCGCTTCAAATGCCGGCAGGGCCCGGCACGCCGCGTCGATGCGCAGCACATTGGGCATGGCCGACAGGTCACACTCGAAGCGCTGCGCATTCGCCACTTGCGGCACCAGGCACAGGTCAGCGATGGTCGGCGTGTCGCCGTGGCAGAACTTACCCGTGGCGCGGGAAGCAGCCAGTTGGGTTTCCAACGCTTCAAGCCCCTGATGCACCCAGTGCTTGTACCAGGCCGTCTTGGCGGCTTCATCCACGCCCAGCGTGTGCTTCAGATACTTCAGCACGCGCAGGTTGTTCAGCGGGTGCGTATCGCAGGCGATGCCCAGCGCCAGATCGCGCACACGCGCACGGCCGATGGCGTCGGCAGGCAGCAGCGGCGTTTCCGGGTGCGTTTCTTCCAGGTATTCGATGATCGCCAACGATTGGCCGATGACCGCATCGCCGTCGACCAGCGTGGGAACCAGCGCAGTCGGGTTCACCTTGCGGTAGCCGGCCGACAACTGCTGGCCGCCCTCCTTCAGAAGATGAACGGGCACGGTCTCATACGGCAGGCCCTTCAGGTTCAGGGCAATGCGTACGCGATACGCGGCCGAGCTGCGGAAGTAGCTGTAAAGCTGCATGGTGTCTCCTCGGTATTCTTGTGGCGCCGCCCGCGTGGGCGGCGCTTGTTCATTCCAGCGATTCGGTCTGGGCCGCCTTGCGCGACAAGCCCTTGGGCAGGGGGAACGCGACGTTTTCTTCCAGCCCCGGCATCTTGCGCACCGAGACGGCGCCCAGTTCCTTGACGCGCGCGATCACCTGCTGCACCAGCACTTCCGGCGCCGAGGCGCCCGCGGTCACGCCGATGCGCTTGCGGTCGACGAGCCAGGCGGGGTCGATGGATTCCGCGCCGTCGATAAGATAGGACGCGACGCCCTTGCGCTCGGCCACTTCGCGCAGGCGATTGGAGTTCGAGCTGTTGGGGCTGCCCACGACCAGCACCAGATCGCATTCCGGCGCCAGGATCTTGACCGCATCCTGCCGGTTCTGCGTGGCGTAGCAGATGTCGCTTTTCTTGGGCTCGGCGATGCTGGGAAAGCGCGCCTTCAGCGCCTGCGACACCGCGGCCGCGTCATCGACCGACAGCGTGGTCTGCGTGACGTAGGCCAGGTTTTCGGGATCGGTGACTTCGAGGCTGGCGACGTCTTCGACGGTTTCGACGAGGTACATGCCGCCCTGCGCCTGGCCCAGGGTGCCTTCGACCTCGGGATGCCCCTTGTGGCCGATCATGATGATCTCGCGGCCGGCGGCGCGCATGCGAGCGACTTCGATGTGAACCTTGGTGACCAGCGGGCAGGTGGCGTCAAAGACCTGCAGCCCGCGCGCTTCCGCTTCAGCGCGCACGGCCTTGGAGACGCCATGCGCCGAAAACACCACGATGGCGCCCGCGGGCGCATCGTCGAGCTCGTCGATGAAGATGGCGCCCTTGGCGCGCAGGTCTTCCACGACGTAGCGGTTGTGAACGATCTCGTGACGCACATAGATGGGCGCGCCGTGCAGTTCGATGGCCCGTTCGACGATATCGATGGCGCGATCCACGCCTGCACAGAAGCCGCGCGGCTGCGCCAGCAGGACTTCGGCGTCGGAGGCGGTGACAGCCTGGCTCATCAAAGCACTCCCAGCAGCGCCACGTCCACTTTCAGGCTGATGCCTGCCAGCGGGTGGTTGAAATCGAATAGCGCGGATTCGTCGTTGATTTCCTTGAGGACGCCCGAATAGCGGCCGCCGTTGGGCGCGGTGAATTCCACGAGGTCGCCGGGTTCGAACGTGGCGTCCTCGCCGGCGTGCTGCGCCAGCATGGCGCGCGTCACGCGCTGGATCAGTTCGGGATTGCGGTCGCCGTAGGCGTCTGCCGGCTCGATGGTGACGCTGAACTTGTCGCCCTCGGCGCGGCCGACCAACGCGGCCTCCAGGCCAGGCGCCCACTGCCCGCCGCCCATCTGCAACGTGCCGGGACGGCCGTCGAAGGTGTCGGTGAACACGGAACCCGCCCCCGGGCCCGAGGCCAGGGTGATGCGGTAATGCAGCGTCAGGTAGGAATCCGGACGGACCAAAACGTTCACTTCATTAGAGGCGATGCTCACGATCTGCCACCGTATGGGTATTTGAGTAAACCCTGATTTTAGAGCCTCTTATGAAATTGTCCGTCCGGCTGCCAAAACAAGACCGTCCCCGAGAGCGTCTGCTCCGTCACGGGGCCGCATCGATCCAGGATGCCGAGCTGCTGGCCGTCGCGCTGCGCACGGGGATTCCAGGGCTGAATGTAGTGGATCTGTGCCGTCAATTGCTGGACCGGTTCGGCGGGCTGCGCGGGTTGCTGAGCACCTCGCCCCAGGACCTGATGTCCATCGCCGGATTAGGGGCGTCCAAAGCCTGCACCCTGGCGGCGCTGCTGGAACTGGCCCGCCGCGCCATGGAAGAAGACCTGGTCCGGGACACCGCCATGAACCACCCCACCCGAGTGAAACAATATTGCAAGGCGGCGCTCGGCCATCTGCAAGTGGAGCACTGCATCGCCCTGTACCTGGACGCCCAACTGCGCCTGATCGCCACGGGCGAACTGGCGCGGGGCACGCTCTCGCAGGCGGCGGTCTACCCGCGGGAGGTCGTGCGCGAGGCCTTGCGCCACCACGCGGCGGCTCTCATCGTGGCGCACAACCACCCGTCCGGCGTGGCTTCGCCCAGCGCGGCAGACCACGGCTTCACGCGGCACCTGAAGGAAGCCCTGGCGCTCGTGGACATCAAACTGATCGACCACCTGATCGTCGCGGGAGGCTCGGCGGTGTCGCTGGCTGAACTGGGCTGCCTCTGACCGCTACAAGCGCCGGAATTCCGTTAGACTACCGCCCGATATTGTTTTAGGCTTAACCTAATTCCGGCCCTCGCGACCTTTCCTTGCCCGCCATGAAACGCCTGTGGGACATTTCCCCGCCCGTCTCGACGGCATCTCCCGTCTTTCCGGGCGACACGCCGTACCGCCAGCAATGGAAGTGGACGCTCACGCCCGGCTGTCCGGTCAACGTCAGCGAAATCACGATGTCGCCGCACATCGGCGCGCATGCCGACGCCCCGCTGCACTACCAGAACGGGGCCGCAGCCATCGGCGCGGTTTCGCTTGAACCCTTCCTGGGTCCTTGCCGCGTAATCCATGCGATCGACTGCGGCGATCTCATCACGATCGACCATCTAGCCCATGCGGCGCACAACCTGCCGCCCCGCGTGCTGGTGCGCACCGCCAAGCACGCCGCGCAGGACTGGTGGACGGATGACTTCTCCGCCTACGCGCCCCAGACCATCGAATGGCTGGCCGAACGCGGCGTCATGCTGATCGGTCTGGACACCGCCAGCATCGACCCCGCTTCCAGCAAGACCCTGGACAGCCACCATACGATCTTGCGGCACGACATGCGGGTACTGGAGAACCTGGTGCTCGATGACGTGCCGGAAGGCGATTACGAGTTGATCGCCTTGCCGTTGGCGCTGATCCAGGCCGATGCCAGCCCGGTCCGCGCGGTCCTGCGCGAACTGTAGGCTGATTTGCCGGCCCGGGCGCGGCTGCCCGACAGCAGCCGCCCCGCTTGGAGAATCGACCATGCAATTCCTATTCGCGCCCCACTGGCGCGCCCTGCCCGCATCCGCCCGCCGCGCTGCGCCGCCCTGCCACGGAGGCCGCGCATGAGCCAGAACGAACGCCCCGAAGACATCGTCCACCAGGAAAAGGCGCAACTCGATTTCGCGCGCGACATGACCTACGGCGATTACCTGCATCTTGATGAACTGCTTGGCGCCCAGCACCCGATGTCGCCCGAGCACAACGAGATGCTGTTCATCATCCAGCACCAGACCAGCGAGCTCTGGATGAAGCTGATGCTGCACGAGCTGCGGGCCGCGATCGCCAGCGTCGCAGAGGACCGCCTGCAGCCGGCCTTCAAGATGCTGGCGCGCGTCAGCAAGATCATGGAGCAGCTCGTCCACGCCTGGGACGTGCTGGCAACCATGACGCCGCCTGAATACTCTGCGCTGCGTCCCTATCTGGCGCGTTCCAGCGGATTCCAGAGCTACCAGTACCGCCAGGTCGAATTCCTGCTGGGCAACAAGAACGCGGCCATGCTCAAGCCGCATTCGCACCGCGCCGACCTGCTGGCCCAGGTGCAGAGCGCCTACGAGGCCCCGTCGCTGTACGACGAGGCACTGCGGCTACTGGCGCGCAACGGCCTGGATATCCCAGCCAATCACCTGGAACGCGACTGGACCCAGCCGTATCAGGCGTCGGCGGCGGTCGAAGCCGCCTGGCTGACGGTCTACCGCGACACGGACCGTTATTGGGCGCTTTACCAGCTTGGTGAAAAGCTGACCGACCTGGAAGACGCCTTCCGGTTGTGGCGATTCCGCCACGTTACGACGGTAGAACGCGTCATCGGCTTCAAGCGGGGCACGGGCGGCACGTCGGGCGTGGATTACCTGCGGCGCATGCTGGAAGTGGTGCTGTTTCCGGAGATCTGGAAACTGCGCACGGATCTCTGACATTTGCGTCGCGCTGAAACCCGGGCCGCATGACAGCCCGGGCGCCCATTTGCGGCTGGCCGCAGGCGGGATCGCGTGCTAGAATGCGGGGTTACTTTTTGGATACGTGGCTAGCGCCTGTCGCGCCAAGATTTGGTAGCGAACCGCGGCAGCGGAACCAGGCAGCTGTAGCTGGCGACCCTAACACTTGAAAAAGACTCGACCGAGTCTAGGAAAGCACCATGAAAGAAGGCATTCACCCCGAATACCGCGAAGTCGTCTTCGCCGACCTGCAAACGGGCAACAAGTTCATCACCCGTTCGACCGTCCAAACGCGCGAAACCGTTGAACTCGACGGCAAGACGTACCCGCTCTTCAAGTGCGACGTGACCTCCGAATCGCACCCGTTCTACACTGGCGCCCAGACCCGCATCGTCGAAACCGGCCGCGTGGAAAAGTTCCGCGCCCGTTTCGCCCGCACGGCTGGCACGGTCAAGTCCGCTTCCTGATCCTGTTGCTCCTACGGGAGTCACAGCAAAAAGGCAGCCTTCGGGCTGCTTTTTTTTCCCCCCTCGACGCCAGAAGGCCGGTCAGGGGGTGGCGCATCCCGACCACTCGGTTACATTAACGCCCGTGTCCCCACTTTCCATTTCCACGCCGGCCCGGCTTACGTCGGTAGCCACCGCAAAACTGCCCCGCCTTATCCTGCTGGGCCTGTCCCTGGCCTACATCGTGGCCGGGCTGTTCATGCGCGACCCGTGGAAAACCGACGACGCCGTCGGACTGGCGACGATGATCACCGCGATCCGCGAAGGCGGCCTGACCTGGCTGCTGCCGCAGGTGGGGCACCTGGCCCACGCCGAGGAAGGTCCGCTGATCACCTGGGTGGGCGCCATCAGCATCTGGCTGTTCGGGCCATTCATCGGGGACATCACTGCCGGCCGCCTGCCCAATCTGCTGTGGTTCGGCATCACGGCCTCGAGCGTCTGGTACGGCACGTATCTGCTCGGCCGCCGGGCCGAAGCCCAGCCGCTGGCGCTGCCCTTTGGCGGGGAACCCGAACCGCGCGACTACGGCCGCATGCTGGCCGACGCCGCCCTCCTTTTGCTGCTTGCCACGGTCGGCATCCTGCAGCGCACCCACGAAACCACCGTCATCCCCGCCATCATGGCCTGCCAGGCGCTTGCGTTCTATTCGCTGGCGCGCACGGTGGATCGTCCCGTCACCGGCTCGACCACGCTTGGCATTGCGCTGGCTGCCAGCTTCCTGACGCGCGGTTGGGTGGGCGCCCTGCCCATCATGGTCGGCGTCGCGCTGGCCTTCTATCCGCGCAGCCAGCTCTGGAAGTGCAAGCGCTGGATGCTGTGGGCCGCGGTGCTGGCTACCGGTCTGATCCTTGCCTGGTGGATTCCCGCCAGCCAGGGCAGCGAGTACTGGATCCGCAACTGGAAGACCTGGAATCTGTCGTCCTTCGCCATCCCTGGCCTGCACGACGCCGCACGCACGCTACGCGACCTGCCGTGGTACCTGTGGCCGACCTGGCCGCTGGCGCTGCTGGCGATCTGGCGGTGGCGCGCCTGGATCTACGCGCCGCACATCTGGGTGCCGCTGATGCTGCTGGTGTGCTCGGCAGTGATCCTGTTCTTCGTGGATGAGGCCAGCGATTCCGAATTCGTGCTGCTGGCCGTGCCGTGCGCGGTGCTGGGCGCGTTCTCGCTGCCCACGCTGCGCCGCGGCGTGGTGAACACGCTGGACTGGTTTGCCGTCATGTGTTTTTCGCTGACGGTGGCCACCGCCTGGCTCGGCTGGGTGGCGCTGCACTTCCATTGGCCGGCGCAGATTTCCCGCAACATCGCCCGCCAGACCACCGGTTATGAACCCGTGATCTCGTGGGTCGCCTTTGCGCTGGCGGTGCTCTTCACTCTGGGCTGGATCGTCCTGGTCGTCTGGCGGCTGCGCGTGCGCCCCCAGGCGCTGTGGCGCGGCACCGTGCTGTCGGCCGGCGGCCTGACCGTGACGTGGATCCTGCTCGTGCTGTTGTGGCAACCCGCGGTGGACTACGCACGCAGCTATCGCACGGTGTCCGGCCAACTGGCCCAGGCCATCGCGCAGCAC
The DNA here is from genome assembly GCF_002331005.1 of Achromobacter sp. UBA2119. NCBI lineage: Bacteria > Pseudomonadati > Pseudomonadota > Betaproteobacteria > Burkholderiales > Alcaligenaceae > Achromobacter > Achromobacter sp. UBA2119. The sequence continues at coordinate 232,768 of NZ_DCYD01000009.1, forward strand.
AAGCGCCCGGGCGAGTGCATCCGGGGGCTCAGCCTGGGCAGCGGGCAGCGCGCCTCGTTCCTGATCTTCAATAACCTGTCGTTCCCGTTCGACACGCGCTGCACGCTGGTCCTGCAACAGACCACCAACCAGAGCCTGCGCGACGGCACGGCCGCGTACAGCGAAGGCGCCGAAGTCCTCTGGCAAGGCGGCCGCCGCGCCGACCGTTCCGAAGTCTTCCGCCTGCTGCGAACCGGCGTCAAGCCATGACCGCCGCGATCGGGGCGCCGATGACCTTCGGCGCCACCCTGCGCGGCATCGCCAAGCAGGCCTGGCCCGTCCTCATCAGCCAGTGGGCCAGCATCTCTTTCGGGGTGCTGGACACCGCCATGACGGGACACTCCAGCCCCGACGATCTGGCGGCGATGGCGCTTTCCGCTTCCATCTACATCACCGTCTTCGTCGGCCTGATGGGCGTCGTGCACGCCCTGATCCCGATCCTGGCGCAGCAGTTCGGCGCCGGCAACAACGCGGAAGTCGGAAAGAGCTGGGGCCAAGGCGTGTGGCTGGCGCTCGGCCTGTCGGTCGTGGGCGCCGCGCTGATGCTGTTTCCGGACATGTGGCTCTTCATGTCGGGGGACGTCGCCCCGGGCGTGCGCGACCGCATCGCGTCGTACCTGCAGGCACTGGTGCTGGCCCTGCCCGCCGCGCTGGTGTTCCGCACCATCTACGCGCTGGGCACCGCGGTGTCGCGGCCCAAGCTCGTGATGGCCATCAACCTGTCCATCATCGGGTTCAAGGCGCTGTTCAACTGGCTCTTCATCTACGGCAAGCTGGGCCTGCCGGCGATGGGCGCAGCCGGCGCGGGGCTGGCGACGGCCGTGGTGTCGTGGATGAGCCTGGGCCTGGGTCTGTGGGTGATCACGCACGATCGCTATTACCGCCGCTTCCAGCTTCGCATCGGCAAGCCGGACTGGAAGGCGCTCAAGGAACTGCTGCGCCTGGGCATCCCGATGGGCGGCTCGTACTTGGTCGAGGTCTCAGCGTTCACGTTCATGGCGCTGCTGGTGGCGCGCGAGGGCACCTTCGTGACCGGCGGGCATCAGATCATGTCGAACCTGGCCGCGCTCTGCTACATGATGCCGATGGCGCTGGGCGTGGCGACCGCTGCGCTGACGGCGCAGGCCATCGGCGCGGGCAATTATGCGCACGCCCATCGCACCGGCATGGCCGGTCTGGCGCTGGGTCTGATCGGCGCGCTGATGACGGCTGCGGTGCTGCTGATCGGCCGTCCGCTGATCCTGGCCGCGTACACGGACGACGGCGCGGTTGCCGCCGTCGCAACCACGCTGCTCGCCGTGCTGCCGCTCTTTCACCTGTTCGATTCGATGCAGTGCATCAACTCGTACCTGCTGCGCGCGTACAAGATCGCGGTCGTGCCGCTGATCCTGCAGACGGTCGCGCTGGCGGGCGTGGGGCTGGTTGGGGGCTGGTGGTTTGGGTTTGGTCCCGGCCGGGGCGGCATCGACGGTCTGCGCGAAGTGCTGGTGCCGGGCTCGCCGCAGGGGGCCGGCAGCATGTGGCTGATGGCCATGTTCGGGCTGGCTTTGTCGGCGGTCCTGCTGCACCTCTGGTATCGGCGCATACTGCGGACGGTGGGGCGATAAAGGTCGCGAAATGAAGAAAGGCAGCCGGTTGGCTGCCTTTTTTGCGTAGGGACGCGCCCTCTACTTCGGACGCTTGTCGATCACCCGGCGTGCCTTGCCGGTCAAGGTGCGTTCGACATGCCCGGCATCCGACACCTGGATCCGCGCGCTCACGCCGATGTGCGTCTTCACGGCATGCTGCAGCTGCTTGCCCAGATTGGCGCGCTCGGCGTCGGACAGGCCCGAGAACTCGGCGCGCACTTCAGTCAGGATTTCCAGTTCGTCCATGTTGCCCGAACGGGACAGCACCAGCTGATAGTGCGGCGCAAGCTGCGCGATCTTCAGGACCAGTTCTTCCACCTGCGTGGGGAACATGTTCACCCCACGCACGATCAGCATGTCGTCGCTGCGGCCGGTGATCTTGCCGATGCGGCGCATGCTGCGCGCGGTGGGCGGCAACAGGCGGGTCAGATCGCGCGTGCGGTAGCGCACGATGGGCATCGCTTCCTTGGTCAGCGACGTGAACACCAGTTCGCCCGGTTCGCCGTCGGCCACCGGTTCGCCGGTATCCGGGTTGATGATCTCGGCGTAGAAGTGGTCTTCCCAGACCACCGGACCGTCCTTGGTCTCGACGCATTCGCTCGCCACGCCCGGGCCCATCACTTCAGACAGCCCATAGATATCGACCGCGTCGATGCCCGCTTCGGCTTCGATGTCGGCACGCATCTGGCCGGTCCACGGCTCGGCGCCGAAGATGCCGATGCGCAGGGAGCTTTGACGCGGGTCGATGCCCTGACGGCGCTGCTCTTCCAGGATGTTGCAGAAATAGGAAGGCGTGACCATGATGATGTCCGGACGGAAATCATTGATCAGCTGCACCTGCTTTTCGGTTTGCCCGCCGGACATCGGAATGACCGTGCAACCCAGGCGCTCGGCGCCGTAGTGCGCGCCCAGGCCGCCGGTGAACAGCCCGTACCCATAGGCCACGTGCACGGTGTCGCCGGGCTTGCCGCCTGCGGCACGGATCGAACGCGCCACCAGGTTGGCCCAGTTGTCCAGGTCGCCCTGGGTGTAGCCGACCACGGTCGGCTTGCCGGTCGTGCCGCTGGACGCATGAATGCGCGAGATGCGCTCGCGCGGCACGGCGAACATGCCGAACGGATAGTTCTCGCGCAGTTCCTTCTTGGTCGTGAACGGGAACTTCGAAATATCCGACAACTGCTTCAGGTCGTCGGGATGCACGCCGGCTTCGTCGAACGCCTTCTTGTAGTGCGGGACGTTTTCGTACGCATGCTTGAGGGTCCACTTCAAGCGATCGAGCTGCAGGGCCCGCAGCTCGTCCTGGCTGGCATGCTCGATAGGATCCAGTCCCGGCTTGCTCATGGTGTTGGGCATGATGATGTCTCTCTTCTCTTTGGTACGGTGCAGCAGTCAGGCGTCCGTGGGCGTCCCGACGATCTGGCCCTTGATGCGGTAGGAGCGCCCCCTGAACAAGGCCACGTTGCGTCCATCCTGATTGGTGACGGTGACGTCATAGACGCCGGTGCGGCCGGCCAGCGAACGCTCCTGGGCGACGGCGGTCAGCAGGTCGCCTTCGAAGCCCGGCGCCAGATAGTCGATCGTGCAGCCCGACGCCACGGTGCTGACGTTGCGCGAATTGCACGAAAACGCGAACGCGCTGTCGGCCAGGGCGAAGATGAAACCGCCGTGGCAGGTCTTGTGGCCGTTCAGCATGTCGGGCCGAACGCGCATGGTCAGCCGCGCATAGCCCGGCGCCATTTCCTCGATCTTCATGTCCAGGCCTTGCGTGGCCGCGTCGCCGGCATACATCACCGAGCCCACGGCCTGCGCCAGCGCCTGCGGGTCGGTCGGCACTTCAACGGGGGGAACGTGCACGCTCATCATTGCCCCTTGAACTGCGGTTCACGCTTGCCAAGGAACGCGGCGACGCCTTCGGCGTAATCCGCGCTCTGGCCCAGTTCGCGCATCATGTCGCGTTCCAGGTCGAGCTGCGTGGACAGATCATTGGACAAGCTGGCCTGCAGGGCGCGCTTGGTGAACGCCAGGCCCTTGGTGGGCGCGGCCGCGAAGTGCGTGGCCAGGCGATCGAGCGTGGCGTCGAATTCCTCGTCAGCCACGCATTGCCAGATCAGGCCCCACTCTTCTGCCTGCTTGGCGCTGAGCTTGTCGCCCAGCATCGCCAGACCCATGGCCCGCGCGCGGCCCACCAGACGCGGCAGCACGAACGTGCCGCCCGTGTCGGGGATGAGGCCCAGGCGGCAGAACGACTGGATGAAGCTGGCCGAGGCCTTGGCGATGACGATGTCGCCCGCGAAGGCCAGATTGGCGCCCGCGCCTGCCGCGACGCCGTTCACGCCCACCACGACCGGCATGGGCAGGGCATTGAGGCGGCGCACCAGCGGGCCGTAGAACTTGTCGACGGTCTCGCCCAGGTCGGGCGGCGTGCCGTCCGGCGCGGGCTTGCGCTCGCTCAGGTCCTGGCCGGCGCAGAAGCCGCGGCCCGCGCCGGTCAGCACCAGCACGCGCGCGCCTTCGGTTTCGACGCGGGTCAGCGCGTCGGCCACTTCGGCGTGCATGTTGGCCGTGAAGCTGTTCAGCTTGTCCGGGCGGTTCAGCGTCAGGCGCGCAACGCCGCCGGACAGGTCGAATTGAATATCCTGATAGCTCATCTGCGATCGCCCGGCTTAGATGTGACGGCGCGTTTGCACCACGCGGAAGCGGTTCGAGACAAACGCCGTGTCCGACAGCGCGGCATTGGCCGCCGGATTGGCGCCGGTGCCGTGGAAGTCGCTGAAGGCGGCGGTCTGGTTGACGAACACCGCGCCGGTCAGGTTCAGCGAGAGCGACACGCCCGAGACTTCGGCGGCGTCCTGCACCTGCTCGGCCACGCGATCATCCGTCGTGTAGGCCGACAGCGACAGCGCGCCGTGCTTGATGACGCTGTCGCGCGCCAGCTGGATGCTGTGCGCGGTGGAATCCGTGGCGACGACAAACGCGATGGGGCCGAACCACTCTTGGCCCAGCGCCGCATTGCCGGCCTCGGTGCGCAGCAGCAGCGGCGTGCGCACGCGGGCGTTTTCGAACTGGGGATGCGCCAGCGTCTTGCTGTCCGCCACAACGGGCAGACCCAGCGCACGGGCTTTCTCGATGCGCTCAACGATGCCTTCGTTCTGGATGGCGCCCGTCAGTTCGACGGCCTTGGCGGCGTCGGCGCCCACCTTTTCCAGCGCCACGCCCAGCGCGGCGGCCACGTCGTCGAAGCTGACACGGCCTTCCGGCGTGTTGATGCCGTCGCGCGGCACGTAGATGTTCTGCGGCGCGGTGCACATCTGACCGGAATACAGGGCCAGCGAGAACGCCAGGTTGCGGGCCACGCCCTTCAGGTCGTTCGTCGAATCGATGATGACCTGGTTCACGCCGGCCTTCTCGGTGTAGACCTGAGCCTGGCGCGCATTGTTTTCGAGCCAGTCGCCGTTGGCGGTGCTGCCGGTGAAGTCAACGATCTTGACGGCCGGGTCCAGCGCCAGCTTCTGCGCGGTGTCGTCACCTGCCTCGTGGGCGGCCAGTTGCACGACGTCGGGATCGAAGCCCGCTTCCTGCAGCACTTCGCGCGCCACCTTCACGGTGATGGCCAGCGGCAGGATCGCGCCCGGGTGCGGCTTGACGATGACGGTGTTGCCCGTCGCCAGGCTGGCGAACAGGCCCGGGTAGCCGTTCCACGTCGGGAAGGTCGAGCAGCCGATCACCAGCGCGACGCCGCGCGGCACGACGGTGAACTGCTTTTCCATGCGAATGGGATCGTTCTTGCCCTGCGGCTTTTCCCAGACGGCGATGCCCGGGATGCGCGACATTTCCTGCCAGGCGTAGGTCACGGCTTCAAAGCCCCGGTCCTGCGCGTGCGGGCCGCCGGCCTGGAAGGCCATCATGAAGCCCTGGCCCGTGGTGTGCTGGACCGCGTAGGCGATCTGGAAGCTGAGCTTGTTCAGGCGCGCCAGGATTTCCAGCGACACGCCCACCCAGGCGTGGGGACCGGCGCGGCGCCAGTCTTCCAGCGCGCGCTTGGAGGCGGCGATCAGCTTGTCCGCCGGCACGCGGGGATACGTGATGCCCAGGTCGAAACCATAGGGAGATTTTTCGCCGCCCACGACGCCGTCGGCATCATGCAGGTTCAGCGGAAAGGGCTTGCCCTGAAGCGCTTCGAAGGCGGCGCGGCCTTCGTCGTTGGCGGTCTCGCCGTAGTTGCGCGGACTGGGCGACTCGGCAAACGGGCTCCAGTAGCCGCGCAGCGCGGCGGCAGCCAGGGATTGTTCCAGCAGGGGCTGGTGACGTTCGAAGAATTTCTGGGACACGCTCGTCTCTCCAATAAGTTTTGAATGCTTGCCTGGCGTGCGCCGGGTCAGGTTTCCTGGTCGAAGTCGATGACCAGCCGGTCGCTGACCGGGAAGCTCTGGCAGCTCAGGATGAACCCGCGCGCGACTTCATAATCTTCAAGGGCAAAGTTGGCGTCCATGTCCACCTCGCCTTCGATCACCTTGCAACGGCAGGTGGAACACACCCCGCCCTTGCACGAATACGGCAGTTCGATGCCCTGCGCCAGCGCCGAATCCAGCACGCTGTCCTTGTTCTTGTCGATGACGAACATGCGGCTGTGTCCGTCCTGCACCACGGTGACTTCGCACTGTCCCTTGCCGGGCGCCTGGGGGGCGTCCTGACCGGTGCGCAGCGCGCGCGGACCCTTGGGTGCGCCGAAGAGCTCGAACTTGATGTTCGACTTGGGGATGCCGCGCGCCTGCAACCGTTCGACCACGCTCTCGGTCATGGTCTGCGGACCGCACACAAAAGCGTAATCGATATCCTCGGGGCTCATCCAGGCCGACATCAGCTGGTCGACCTTGTCGCCATCCAGGCGGCCGTTGAAGAGCTCGATGTCCTGCGTTTCGCGGCTCATCACGTAGACCAGCGAAAAGCGGTCCATGTACAGGTTCTTCAGGTCCTCGATTTCCTCGCGGAACAGCACCGCGGACGAGGCGCGATTGCCGAAGAACAGCGTGAACTTGCTGCGCGGCTCGGTCGACAGCGCCGTCTTGACCAGCGAAAACACGGGGGTGATGCCGCTGCCCACGGCAAACGCCACATAGTGGCGCTGGTTCTCGGGCGAGAAGTCCACCGTGAAGTTGCCCGCCGGCGCCATGACCTCCAGGGTCTGGCCGGGCTGCAATTCGTGATTGGCCCAGCTCGAGAACACGCCCTCGTCGACCTTCTTGATCGCCACGCGCAAGAGCTTGTCGTGCGGCGCCGAACAGATCGAATACGAACGGCGCAGTTCTTCGCCATTGAGCTGGGTGCGCAGCGTCAGGTATTGGCCGGGCAGGAAGGCGAACTCGTTCGTCAGCGTGTCGGGCAGATCAAAGGTCACGACCACGGCATCGCGCGTATTGCGCGCCACGGACGCCACCTTCAAAGCATGGAATTGGTTCTGGCTCATCTCGAAACCACTCTTTAGTGAGTCTTGAAATAATCGAAGGGCTCGCGGCACGAAACGCAGCGATACAGCGCCTTGCACGACGTTGACCCGAAATTGCTGACCAGCCGCGTGTCGCGCGAGCCGCAGCGCGGGCAGGCGATGGCCGGGGCCGCCGTGCGGCGGCTGATGCCCGAAATGTCGATGGCGCGTTCAGCGGGCGCGGCGATGCCGTAGCCCTTGAGCGCCTCGCGCCCTTTTTCGCTCATCCAGTCGGTCGTCCAGGCGGGCGCAAGACGCGTCTCCACCCGGACCTCGGACACGCCGTGGCGTTCGAGCGTCTGGCGGATGTCCTGCGTGATCTCGCGCATGGCTGGGCAGCCCGAATAGGTGGGCGTGATGACGACGACGCATGCTTCGCCGTCCCACGACACTTCACGCACCACGCCCAGGTCCACCACGGACAGCACGGGGATCTCGGGGTCCGGGACCTCCTGCAGCCAGGCAAAGACCTGGTCGGCGGAAATGGGCGCCAGCGCGTTCACCACGTGGCTCCCGGGTAGGCGCGGTGCAGATGCTGCATCTCGGCCAGCACGTAGCCCAGCGCCTCGGTGTGCTTGCCCTGGCGGCCGCCGCGATGCGCGGCGTGGTTGCCGGCGGCTTCGTCGGGAACGGTCAGCGTGGCTTCTTCCAGCACTTCGCGCACGTGTGCAAGCCACGGCTGGCGCAGCGCGGACAGGGCACAGCCGATACCGCGCGCCGCGAGGTCCTGGTCGATGGCGTCGTCGGTGAAGAGCTCGCCCGTGAAACGCCACGCGTCATCGATAGCGGCCTGCATCTTGGCGTGGCTTTCCGCCGTGCCATCGCCCAGGCGCACCACCATGTCCGAGGAGCGGCGCACGTGATAGGTCACTTCCTTGAGCGACTTGGCCGCGATGGCCGCGACACGCTCATCCGTGGACGTCTCCAGGCGCTGCAGAAGGAAGTAGTGCCAGACGTCGAACAGAAACTGCCGCGCCATGGTGTCGGCGTAGTTGCCGTTGTCGCGCTCGACCAGCAGCGCGTTGCGGAACTCGTGCGTGTCGCGCAGGTAGGCCAGCGCGTCCTCGTCGCGGCCCGCGCCTTCGACCTCGCCGGCCAGCGTCAGCCACATGCGGGCCTGGCCCAGCAGGTCGAGCGCGGTATTGGTCAGCGCCAGGTCCTCTTCCAGGATAGGACCGTGGCCCGTCCAGGCGCCCAGCCGCTGCGACAGGATGAGCGACGTGTCGCCCAGGCGCAGCAGGTATTCAAACAATGCTTTATCCATGTCTCCCCCACCCGCCTTACATGTGCTTGATTTCTTCGGGCATCGGGAAGAAGGTCGGATGCCGGTAGACCTTGCTGTTGGCCGGCTCGAACAGCGGGTCCTTGTCGCCCGGGCTGCTGGCCGAAATATCCGACGCACGCACCACCCAGATGCTCAGACCCTCGTTGCGGCGCGTGTACACGTCGCGGGCGTGATTGATCGCCATTTCCGCATCCGGCGCGTGCAGGCTGCCCACGTGCTTGTGCGCCAGGCCGTGCTGGCTGCGGATGAAGACTTCCCACAGAGGCCAGTCTTTGCTCATGATGGATTTCCTCTAGTGCCGGGTGCGCATTGCACGGCCGGTCTGCAATAAATGAATTAGGACTGCGAATGCCTGATGTGCCCAATCCCGAAGCGCAGCGAGGGCCAGCGGGGCCGCGCGGATCCGGGCTCCGCCGGTCCGCTGCGGCGCCCCCCTGGGGGGGAAGCGCGCAGCGCTCCGGGGGGGACCTCTAGGCGGCTTTACGGGCGGACTGCTTGTCGGCGTAGGCGACTAGCGCGTCGCGCACCCAGGCGCCGTCCTCGTGCGCCTTCACGCGCGCGGCAAGCCGTTCGCGGTTGCACGGACCGTTGCCCTTGAGCACAGCGTAGAACTCCGTCCAGTCGATTTCGCCGAAGTCGTAGTGACCGCGCTCGGCGTTCCACTTCAGATCGGGATCCGGCACGGTCAGGCCCAGGTACTCGGCCTGCGGCACGGTCTGGTCCACCATCTTCTGGCGCAGCTCGTCGTTGGAGAAGAGCTTGATCTTCCAGGCCATCGATTGGGCGCTGTTGGGCGAATCCGCATCCGACGGACCGAACATCATCAGCGCGGGCCACCACCAGCGGTTGAGCGAATCCTGGACCATCGCCTTCTGTTCGGGCGTGCCGTGCAGGCACATCTGCATGAGCAGGTCGTAACCCTGGCGCTGATGGAAGGACTCTTCCTTACAGACGCGCACCATGGCGCGCGCATACGGGCCGTAGGAACAGCGGCACAGCGGGATCTGGTTGATGATCGCCGAGCCGTCGACCAGCCAGCCGATCATGCCGATGTCGGCCCAACTCAGCGTGGGGTAATTGAAGATGCTGGAGTACTTGGCGCGGCCGGCGTGCAGGTCGTCGATCAGGTCGTCGCGCGACACGCCGAGGGTTTCGGCGGCGCTGTACAGGTAGAGCCCGTGGCCCGCCTCGTCCTGCACCTTGGCCAGAAGGATGGCCTTGCGCTTGAGGGACGGCGCGCGGGTGATCCAGTTGCCTTCCGGCAGCATGCCCACGATTTCCGAGTGCGCGTGCTGCGAAATCTGCCGCACCAGCGTCTTGCGGTAGGCCTCGGGCATCCAGTCCTTGGCCTCGATGCGGACGCCGTCGTCGATGCGCCGCTGGAACGTCTGTTCCAGGCCTTCAAGCTGGTCCGCGGTCTTGACCTGCTTGACGCCGGTTTCGACGAGTTGAGCGTACATAGTTGTCTCCTTGAGACGGTTTGCGAAAACGCAAAGCAAACGCTGCGCAGTGCCGTCATGTCATGAGACGATTATTTAATACAAAAAAATCATTGTCAAACTCAAATCTGTATCACATTGGATTTATGTATCATATCCGGCATCCCGATATCGGCCGTCCGCGGCCCTCCTCATGGCAAACCCTCAGTCGACCCTGGAACGCGCTCTGTCCCGCTTATTGAAAAGCGATCCGCCCCGCGCGAAATCGCTCTGCGTCAGCGTGCTGGGCGATGCATTGGCCCCGCACGGCGGCGCCATCTGGCTGGGCAGCCTGATCGAACTTCTGGCCCCGCTCGGGATCAACGAACGCCTGCTGCGCACCAGCGTCTTTCGTCTGGTGGCGCAGAACTGGCTGCAATCCGAACGCCATGGCCGGCGCAGCCTTTACCTGATTTCCGAGCAGGGATTGCGCCACACGTCGCACGCGTCGCAGCGCATTTACGTGGGCGGCGCCAAGGAATGGAACGGGGAATGGACGCTGGTCGCGCTGCCGCGCACAGGCAACGGACTGGCTGAACGCGGCGAGCTGCGCCGCGAATTGACGTGGGAAGGCTTCGGCATGATCGCGCCGGGGCTGTTTGCGCATCCGCATACCGAGGCGCGCGCCGCGCACGACATTCTTGAAAAGCTGGGTATCCCGGACCGGGCGCTGGTGCTGTCGGCCCGCGACCTGGCCGGCGCCGGCGGGCTGCCGATCGCCAGCCTGGCCACGCAATGCTGGAACCTGGACGACGTGGCCGAGCAATACCGCCAGTTCTCGCGCAACTTCGGACCGCTTGAAAAGCTGTTGGACGAGGCGCCCTCGCCCGCCGAGGCGTTCACCGTCCGCGTCATGGTGCTGCACAACTGGCGCCGGATCGTGCTGCACGATCCGCAACTGCCCGCCCCCATGCTGCCCGACAACTGGCCCGGCCACGCCGCGCGGGAATTGTGCGGACGGCTCTACTGGAAGGTGTTCGATCCCTCCGAAACCCACCTGAATGCCCTGGCCGGGCAGGACAACGAACGCTACCGCCCCCTGTCGTCCGAAGTCGAATCGCGCTTTGGCGGCCGGCCAGCCTGACGGCCGGCGCGTTGCGGGTTTAGCGGCCCGGGCTGTCCTCGCCGGCCATGACGACGCCCAGCGTGTCGATGTGGCATTCGCCCGCCGCCTCGCGTCCTGCGCCGGCGAGCGTGAGTCCACGGCATGCCGCAATGAACGACAACGTCCATCGCGCCCGGATCGGGCGGCCCAGCGCCACCCCGGTGTCGGCATCAATGCCGCTGGGCACATCCAGCGCCAGCACCGGAACCTGCCACGCATTGACCGTGTCGATCAGGGATTGCCACGCGGCATCGAGCGGACGGTTCAAGCCGATGCCGAACAGCCCGTCAATGACCAGCCCCTGAAACGGCCCGGCCGGCAACACGGCGTGCGTCCGGGATGCTCCGCCCTCGGCCAGCCAGCGGTCCCAGGCGCGCGCTGCATCAGCAGGCAGCCTGTCTGGCCCCGACGGCAGCACCACGAGGACATCCAGGCCGCGCGCCAGCAATAGCGCAGCCGCTTCCAATGCGTCCCCGCCGTTATTGCCGGGCCCGGCCAGCGCCAGAATCGACGTGCCGGCCGGCGCCCGCGCCGCGACGAAGCCGGCCGCCGCCGCGCCGGCCATCGGCATCAGCGCACGCCCCGTTGCCAGGGCGCGCTGTTCGGCTTGGCGGATCTGCGCGACGGAGTAGGACGGCATGACAGTCGGGTGCGGCCAAAGTCCGTGGGAACCGGGCGGTGCCCCGACGGTCTCAGACCTTCAGGAAATGCTCGCGGTAATACTTGAGCTCGTCGATGGACTCGTAGATGTCGGCCAGCGCTTCGTGGCGGCTCTTTTTCTCGAATCCCTTGTAGACGGCGGGGGCCCAACGGCGCGCCAGCTCCTTGAGCGTGCTGACGTCCAGGTTGCGGTAATGGAAGAACTGTTCCAGGCGCGGCATGTAGGCAAACATGAAGCGGCGGTCCTGGCTGATGGTGTTGCCGCACATGGGCGATTTGCCCGCCGGCACATGCTGCGCAAGAAACGCCAACAGCGTATCCTCTGCCTCTGCCTCGGTCACCGTGGACGCCTTGACCTTGTCGATCAGCCCGCTCTTTCCGTGCGTCGACTTGTTCCAGTTGTCCATCGCGTCGAGCAGGCTGTCGGACTGGTGCACGACGATCACCGGACCTTCGGCCACGACCGTCAGGTCGGGTTCGGTCACCACGACGGCGACCTCGATAATGCGTTCTTTCTCGGGGTCCAACCCCGTCATTTCCATGTCGAGCCAGATCAGGCGGTTTTCGTTCGCAGCCATATAATTTGCCTTTAAAACGCGCGATTTTCGCACATCCCTTCTTGAGCAAAACGCTTTGCCCATGTTCACACTGCTGTTCGTTGCCTTCCTGCTGACCGATATTGCCGTGCGCATGTGGCTGGCGTCACGCCAGATCCGCCATGTCGCCCGCAATCGCGACCAGGTGCCTGCGGAATTCTCCCATCGCATCGGGCTGACCAGCCATCAGCGGGCGGCGGATTACACCGTGGCGCGGGTTCGGCTGGGCATGCTCGAGCGCACCTATGACGCCCTGGTGCTGGTCGCCCTGACGCTGCTCGGCGGCCTGCAGTTCATCGACCTGACGGTCAGCCAGCTTACCAGCAACGACTTCGTGCGGCAGATGCTGCTGCTGGTGGTGGTTGCGCTGGTGCTGGGCCTGCTCGGTCTGCCCTTCACGCTTTGGCGGCAGTTCAAGCTGGAGGCGCGTTTTGGTTTCAACCGCATGACGCCGGGGCTGTTCGTCGCCGACGCCGCCAAGGGTCTCCTTGTTGCGGCGGTATTGGGCCTGCCGCTGGCCGCCGCGGTGCTGTGGCTGATGGGCAGCGCCGGCGCCTACTGGTGGATCTGGGCCTGGGCGCTATGGACCGTGTTCAACCTGGCCCTGCTGATCATCTACCCGATGTTCATCGCCCCGCTCTTCAACAAGTTCACGCCGCTGTCCGATCCTGAACTGGCCGGCCGCATCCAGCGTCTGGCGCAGCGCTGCGGCTTTGCCCTGAATGGCCTGTTCGTCATGGACGGCTCGCGCCGCTCGGCCCACGGCAACGCGTATTTCACGGGCTTCGGAAAATCCCGCCGCATCGTGTTCTTCGATACCCTGCTGGCCCGCCTGAACGCCGACGAAATCGAGGCCGTGCTGGCGCACGAGCTGGGGCATTTCGCCAAGCGCCACATCATCAAGCGCGTGATCTTCAGCTTTGCCGCCGCGCTGGTGTTCTTTGCCATCCTGGGTTGGATCGCGCAGCAACCGTGGTTCTATGTGGGCCTGGGCGTGATGCCGCAATTGGGCGGCCGCAACGACGCAATGGCGCTGCTGCTGTTCTTCCTGGTCATTCCTGTATTCACCTTCATGCTGACGCCGCTGGCCAGCTGGTACTCGCGCCGCGACGAATTCGAAGCGGACCGCTATGCCGCCGAGCAAAGCTCGCCGGACCGTCTGGTCTCGGCGCTGGTCAAGCTGTACGACGACAACGCTGCAACCCTGACGCCCGACCCTGTGCATTCCGCCTTTTACGACAGTCACCCTCCTGCCGCCGTGCGCATCCGCCACCTGATGGCGGCCGCCGCATGAGCGCGCCGATGGAAGGCCGCATCATCGCCGCGCATGGCCGCCACTACACCGTGGAATTGGCCGATGGGGCCCTACGCAAGTGCTTCCCGCGCGGCAAGAAAACCGGCGCCGCAGTGGGCGATCGGGTCAAGATCACGCCGCAAGGCAAGGACGAAGGCGCCATCGACGCCATTTTGCCCCGCAGCAACCTGCTCTATCGTTCCGACGAAATGCGGTCCAAGCAGTTTGCATCCAACGTCGACCAGTTGCTGATCGTCGTGGCTGTCCGGCCCACCTTTTCGGACGACCTGACCGGCCGCGCGCTGGCGGGCGCATGGAGCGCCGGCATCGCGCCCCTCATCATCCTGAACAAGACGGACCTGACCGACGAGCTGCCGGCCGCGCGCGCGCGGCTCGCGCCCATCGCGGCGCTGGGCGTGGATATCATCGAACTAAGCGCGCTCGAGCCCGAGAAAGTCCACACGTTGCTGGCGCCGCGCCTGGCCGGCCGCACGAACCTGCTGCTGGGACAGAGCGGCATGGGCAAATCCACGCTGCTCAACGCGCTGGTGCCGGATGCCGCCGCAGCGACGCGCGAGCACTCCACCGCGCTGGACATGGGCAAGCACACGACCACCAGCACCCGGCTCTACCATTTGCCGGCGCCGGGGGGCGACCTGATCGATTCACCGGGGTTCCAGGCTTTCGGTCTGCATCACCTGACCCGGGATGACATCATTCGCGGGTTTCCGGAGTTCACGCAGCCCATCGAGGAATGCCGCTTCTACAACTGCACGCACCGCCACGAACCCGGGTGCGGGGTGGTGGCGGCGCTGCAGAGCGGCAGGATCGATCCGGCGCGCTACGCGCTGTACGAACGCATCCTTGAAGAAAACCTGGCGGGCCAGCAGCGCTACTGACGCTTGCCGCGCCCCCCATTGAAAACGGCCCCATCGGGGCCGTTTGCTTGTGCGGGCCTGCACGCCCGATCGTTCCGAAGCGGATTCAAAGGCCAATCAGCGCGGCGTGAATCCGTGGCGCAGCAAATGATAGAGGTTGCGCAGCATGCCCGCAGTGGCGCCCCAGATGAAGTGCTTGCCGTACGGCATGCCGTAATACTGGCGCACCCGTCCGTCATCGAGCCGGGCTTCATAAAGGCGATGATTGGCCGGGTCCATCAGGAACGACAACGGAACCTCGAACACCTCGGCCACTTCGAACGCGTCGGGCGCCAGTTCAAAACCCGGCCGCACCAGCGACACCACGGGAATGATCGAAAAGCCGGTCGCCGTCAGGTACGGCGGCATGCTGCCCAGGACTTCGACATGATTGGCCGGCAGGCCCGTTTCTTCTTGGGCTTCGCGTAGCGCCGCGTCCACCGGCGTGGCGTCGCTGGTCTCGATGCGACCGCCGGGAAAGCTGATCTGGCCCGCGTGGTCGTGCAGATGCGCCGCGCGCTGCGTCAGCATGATGTTCACGCCCTCGTCGCGCGTCACCAGCGGGATCAACACGGCAGCGGGCACAGGCGTGCCCTCGCGGCCGGGATAGCGAAGATCGTTGTCGCGCGACAGCTCCAGCGTCCAGGTGGACGGCTGGCTCAGCGTGCCGCGCAGGGAATCCGGCGTCAGCAGGCGGGTGGGCACGGGCGGCAGCGATTCGTTGGCCACCACCCACGGTTGCGTCGCCGGATCGAATCCGGGGCGCGCCAGCGGCCGTCGAGGCCGCGCGGAGGACGAGGTTTCAGACATACGCTCAGAAGTAAGAAAAAAGGCACCCTCGCAGGTGCCTTTTTAACCCGGAAAACCGTGCCGGACGGAAACGCGGATTGGCGTGAACGTCCGACACTGTCAGGGCCGTGTACCGATAAGCGATCAAGCCGCGGGGGCTTGCTTGCTGACCAGCTTTTCCTTGATGCGAGCCGACTTGCCCGAGCGCGAGCGCAGGTAGTACAACTTGGCGCGGCGCACGTCGCCGCGGCGCTTCACTTCGATGCTGGCGATTTGCGGCGAGTACAGCTGGAACGTACGTTCCACGGCTTCACCCGACGAAATCTTGCGCACGGTGAACGCGGAGTTCAGGCCGCGATTGCGCTTGGCGATAACAACGCCTTCGAAAGCCTGCACGCGCTTGCGGGTGCCTTCAACGACGTTGACGCTCACGATGACGGTGTCACCAGGAGCAAATTCAGGCTTGGCTTGACCGCCGGTCAGACGGGCAATTTCTTCCTGTTCCAGGATAGCGATGAGGTTCATGTGAACTCCTAGATCATCATGTCTTTGCGGACTAAAACTTTTGCCGATCGATGTTGTTCACGCCCGGCTTTCGCGTGGCCCAGGATTCCAGACTGAAGAATCAAGATTTCGGCCACATCCGGCCTGGTGCGTGTGCATGGCAACCTGTCCGCTAGGTAAGCCGCAATGCGTAAGCCGCAATGCGGTTTTCCTGATGGCGTGTATTGCGATGCTATGCCGCAAGCAGAGGATGAGATTTGGCAAACCGATGATTCTACACCAAAAATTCCCCAGAGCCTCGGGTAACATGTGCGCCTTGAGCACGGTTTGCGGTACCCTTCCAACTCACTGTAACAAACACGTCATCTGACGCTGTTCCCTCATGTCGTACTCGTCCCTGATATTGGTCGTCCTGGCGGCGATGGCCCACGCCACGTGGAACCTCCTTGCCAAACGCGCGGCCATGGTGGGCGCGCCGTTCGTCTTTGCCTACGGCTTGTGCGCGACGGTGCTGTATGCGCCGTGGGTGATCTGGGTGCTGATGCACGACGGCATGAACTGGACCTGGCCCGTAGTCGGCGCCATCCTGACATCCAGCCTGTTGCATCTGGGCTACAGCCTGTGCCTGCAGCGCGGCTATCAGGTGGCCGATTTGTCCGTGGTGTATCCGATTGCGCGGGGCACCGGCCCCCTGCTGTCGACGACAGGCGCTTTCCTGCTGCTGGGCGAACCCGCCACCAGCACCGGCATCGCCGGCATGCTGTGCGTCGTGGCCGGCGTCCTGCTGATCGCCACCCAGGGTCGGCTCGCCATCTTCAAGCAGGCGCAGGCGTGGATCGGCGTGCGTTGGGGCGTGGTGATCGGCCTGTTCATCGCGGCCTATACGGTGGTGGACGCGTACGGCGTGAAAGTGCTGCTAATCAGTCCGGTGCTGTTCGACTGGTTTACCTGTGTGACCCGCACCGCCATGATGACCCCGCATATGCTGCGCCGCCCCACCCAATCTTGGGAATCCATGCGCGGCCATTGGCATCTGGCACTGGCCGTGGGGTTTCTGTCGCCGCTGGGGTACATCCTGGTGCTGTATGCGCTGCGCAACGGCGCGCCGCTAAGCCTGGTGGCGCCTGCCCGGGAAATGTCCATGATGCTCGGCACCCTGGCCGGCATGTTCCTGCTGCGCGAAAAAGTGGGCGTGGGCCGTCTGGCTGGTTGCGTGTCCATTCTGGCGGGCGTGATCTTGCTGGGATCAAGCTGACCGCCGCCGCGGGTCGTCAGAAGCCAGCGGCCATCAGAAGCCGCCAGCCACGCCCAACCACATCAGGCCGGGAATCATCGCGCCCCAGGCCAACACCAGCACTACGTCCGTAATCATGGCTTTCATCGTGAGCTGATTGGCCACCGGCTGCGCCTTGGCGTCTCCGATGCTGTGATTGCGCGCCGCAGCGACGGGCGCGGCCGGCGTGGAAGTGGCGGCGTCGGCAACGGGCAGACCCGCCAGTACGCCAGCCGCCGGAAGGCCAGCCGCCGGGACGCCAACCGCTGGAGCACTGGCCGCCGGCGCGACGGCCTTCCCTGCCGCGCCCGAGACTTCCTCGGGGGTGGGCGCCGGCGGGAACGGCCAGCGGGCGGGCATGCGCGTCGCCCGTGCGGGCTGGCCGGACATCGTGCCGCTCCAGGGCATGTCCATGCCGGTCAGCCGGGCGCAGAAGGTGCGCGCGCGGTTGGCGCCGCGGCGCAGCGGATTCAGGGAAACGACAAGCTCATCCGGCAGGACGGAAAAATCAGCGGTGTTCATGGGAACTCCTTGGATAAACGTTCCAGCGCCGAGGCAAATCGCCCTGGCATGCACCCGAGGCAACAGCAGCCTGCGGTCAATCGAACAAAGACAATTGGCCGGCCGCCATGGCGCGCAACTGGCGCGCCCCGCGCCCGTATGCGCCGCTGACCGCGGGCAAACCGCCAGGAAAAGGGACCCCTGAAGACGCTTTCGCGCCAACCGGGGATTGAAAATCGGTAGCGGCATTGGCGGAGCCGGCCGCGTTGTCGGCGCCAGCCGAGCGGGCATCGCCAGCAACGCTGGTTGATCCCGACGGCGTTGCGGCTATGCCGGTTGCAGCACCCGCTGCGTCAACCCCTGCAGCTCCGGACGCCGCGCCATCGAATAGCGACGCTGAGGCACCGGGCCCCGCGGGCGGCACGAACCGGCTGCAATCGAGCGACAGGCGGGTACGGTTCAGCCCCAGCTTGCGCGTGGCAACCGCAAAACGCTGGCGCAGCAGGTCAGCCCAGATGCCCGTGCCGCTCATGCGCGACCCGAAGTTGGGATCGTTGCGGCGGCCGTTGCGCAGGTCTTCGATGCGATGCAGGACGCGTTGCGCGCGGTCCGGGTAATGGGCGTTGAGCCAGTCCTCGAACAGCGTCTTGACCTCCCAGGGCAGGCGCAGGACCGTGTAGCTGGCGTAATGCGCGCCGGCCGCCTTGGCCTCCTGGAGGATGTGTTCCATGGATTCGTCGTTGATGAACGGAATGACCGGAGCCACCAGCACGCCCACCGGCACGCCGGCGTCGGTGAGGCTGCGCACCGCTTCCAGGCGGCGCCACGGCGCGGCGGCGCGCGGTTCCAGCGTGCGCGCCATGCCGGCATCCAGCGTGGTGATGCTGATGTAGACCACCACGAGATTCTGCTGCGCCAGAGCCGCCAGCAGGTCCAGGTCGCGGGCAACCAGCGCGTTCTTGGTGACGATGGTGACCGGGTGGCGGGTTTCAAGCGCCAGTTCGAGCATGCCGCGCGTCAGGCGCCAGTCGCGCTCGATGGGCTGGTAGGCGTCGGTGGCCGAGCCGATATTGATGGGCGACGGCTTGTAGCCGGGGCGGGCCAGTTCGGCGCGCAGGGCCTCGACCGCATTGGCCTTGGCGACCAGCCGGGTTTCGAAGTCCAGCCCGGGTGAATAACCCAGGTAGGAATGCGTGGGCCGGGCATAGCAGTACACGCAACCGTGCTCGCAACCGCGGTACGGATTGGCAGCCACTTCAAAGGGAATGTCAGGGGAATCGTTGCGCGACAGGATCTTGCGCGCCTCTTCTGCAGTGACCGTGGTTTTAGGGGCGGCCGGCGTGGAGCGCGTGTCGGGCAGGATGGGGATGACCGTGGCGCGGGCAGCAGCGCCTGCAGTCTGTTCAACCGCAGCGGCTTGCCCGGCAGACGATGAAATATCGGGAAAGGAATCGGGGACAGAATCGACGAAGTCGGCAGGCAGACCGGAAGCGGACCAGCCGTCGTCGACCTGCACGCGGTCATCGCGCTGAAAGCGATGCCGAACATTAGTAACCGCACCCCGACCGCGCAAGGCGGCGGGGGCGGCAGCCGGGGACCCAGAACCGGCGGGAAAAGAATGATCGGTGCGTGCCATAAAAACCACTGTACAAAAACACAGTGGTTTTGACAAGCACCAAAAGCCTTTTCGTAAGACAGCCCAACTTTACCGCAAGAAGAAGACATCGTCTGAACAATTCGATTTCATCTTGCGATATGGCCCGGAAATCCGCGCCAGCATTGGGTTTGGACGAAAAACAACACGAAAAACGGGCCGCGCGGGCCCGCCTTTCATCCGAAATTGCGGTTTACCGCAGCATGCCCGCCGCAGCCGTCTGATGTGTGGCTTCGTCGATCAGAATGAACGCGCCGGTCGCCGCCACATCGTCATAACGATCAACCGCCAGCGACTCGCGCGTCGTCAACGTCACGCGTCCGATGTCGTTCATGCGCAAGGTGCCTTCTGTGTTCTCGACCTCCTGCAGTTCATGGATGTCCCGATGCGACAACACCGCGCGCACCTTCGCCGACGTCAGCCGCGTGCCCGACTTCAGCAGATACTTGCGCGCAGGATTCAACGCCTGCGCATCCAGCCAGCACAGTTCGGCTTCGAACTCGCGCGAGACCTGCGCCGGCGCGGCGGTGTGCACGATCACGTCACCGCGCGACACGTCGACGTCGCGGTCCAGCACCAGCGTGATCGAATCGCCAGCCACCGCTTCATCCAGCGCACGATCAAACGCACGCACTTCCTGCACCACCGCCGTCACGCCCGACGGCTGCACCGTCACTTCGTCGCCGGGGCGCAGCACGCCGCTGGCGACGCGGCCGGCATAGCCGCGGAAATCATCCGCGCGATCGCCGCCATGACGCGCCACCCATTGCACCGGAAAGCGCAGCGGCAAGGTGCGGCCGTCGCCCGACAGGTCCAGCGATTCCAGTAGCGCAAGCAGCGGTTGCCCTTCGTACCAAGGCGTCTTGGCAGACAACGTGACGACGTTGTCGCCGCTCAGCGCCGACAGCGGCAGCGCGTCGAAGTGCGGGATGCCCAGCTTGACCGCCAGGTCCGCATAGGCATCGCGGATGCGTTCGAACACCGCGCGGTCCCAGTCCACCAGGTCCATCTTGTTGACCGCCACGACGATGTGGCGGATGCCCAAGAGACGCGCGATGGTGCTGTGCCGCTTGGTCTGCGGCAGCAGCTTGCCGTCGGCGGCGCGGGTCGCGTCGATCAGGATCACGGCAACGTCCGCAGTCGACGCGCCGGTCACCATGTTGCGCGTGTACTGCTCGTGGCCCGGCGCGTCGGCGATGATGAACTTGCGTGTGGGCGTCGAGAAGTAGCGGTAGGCGACGTCGATGGTGATGCCCTGCTCCCGTTCGGCTTCCAGGCCATCGGTCAGCAGCGAAAAGTCGATGCCGTCGCCCGCCACCCGCTTGTGCTTGGCGCGCGAGATCGCGTCGAGCTGGTCGGCGAAGACGCCCTTGCTGTCGTACAGCAGGCGGCCAATCAGCGTGGATTTGCCGTCATCGACGGAGCCCGCCGTGATCAGCCGCAGCACGCCGGTGTCGGCGCCGGAAAGAAAGGAATCGTTCAGTGCATTCATGTGGTTCCCCAGGCGCCGGCTTGCGCCGGCGCGTCATCTCATTCAGAAATAGCCTTCCTTCTTGCGGCGCTCCATCGAGGCCTCGGAAGTCTGGTCGTCCATACGCGTGGCGCCGCGCTCGGTGATGTCCGTCACGGCGGTCTCGGCGATGATGGCCATGGTGTCGGCGGCGTCGGAGGCGACCGGGCAGGTGCACGAGATGTCGCCCACCGTGCGGAACCGGACGGACAGGCGCTCAACCTGTTCGCCTTCCGCCGGCGGCGTCAGGCGGGTGACCGGCACCAGCAGGCCCTTGCGGCGCACCACCTCGCGCTCGTGCGCGTAATAGATCGGCGGCAGCGCCAGCTGTTCGCGCTGGATGTACTGCCAGACATCCAGCTCGGTCCAGTTCGAGATCGGAAAGACGCGCATGTTCTCGCCGCGATGCACGCGGGTGTTGAACAGGTTCCAGAGTTCGGGGCGTTGAGCCTTGGGATCCCACTGCCCGAACTCGTCTCGGAACGAAAAGATGCGTTCCTTGGCGCGCGCCTTTTCCTCGTCGCGGCGCGCGCCGCCGATGCAGGCGTCGAACCCGAATTCCTCGATGGCTTCCAGCAGCGTCACCGCCTGCGCCGCGTTGCGCGAATCGGTCTCGCGGCGCAGCACGACGCTGCCGCGCTTGATCGAGTCTTCGACGCTGCGCACGATCAGGGTTTCGCCCAGCTCGGCCGCGCGGGCATCGCGAAAGGCGATCACCTCGTCGAAGTTGTGAGCGGTGTCGATGTGCATCAGCGGGAACGGAAAGCGTCCCGGCCGGAAAGCCTTTTCGGCCAGGCGCAGCAGCACGACGGAGTCCTTGCCGCCCGAAAAGAGCAGGACGGGCTTTTCGCATTCGGCGGCGACTTCACGCAGGATGAAGATCGCTTCCGATTCCAGCCAATCCAGGTGGCTGCGTTGGATCACGGCAGACATAGATATTCCCCTAAAACAATTTTGAATTCATGGCCGCGCTCAATCGGCGCGCGCCGCAATGGTGATGACCCGGTTGCCCGCATGCAGGCCGCATTCCTTCGAGTCGGACGACTCCCACCACCAGCGCCCTGCCCGCAGGTCTTCGCCGGGGCGGATGGCGCGCGTACAGGGTTCGCAACCGATGGACGGGTAGCCCTGGTCGTGCAGCGGGTTGTAGGGAATGCCGAGCGCGCGGATGGCGGACCAGATGTCGTCCTCGCTCCACTCGGCCAGCGGGTTGAACTTGTAGAGGCCGAAGGTCGCGTCGTCCTCTTCCAGCAGCAGCTCGCCGCGCGTCGTGGACTGCGCGCGCCGTTGCCCGGTGATCCAGGCGCCGCGGCCGGCTAGGGCGCGTTTCAAGGGCTCGACCTTGCGGATCTGGCAACAGGCCTTGCGCAGATCGACGCTTTCGTAGAACGCATAAGCGCCGTGCGCCGCGACGTGCTCGTCGACCGCCGCCTGAACGGGCCGGTACACGGTGACCTCACGGCCATAGCGCTCCCGCACGGCGTCCAGCACGCCCAGCGTCTCGGCGTGCAGGCGGCCCGTGTCCAGCGTGAAGACCTCCAGGTCCAGGCCGCCGTCGTAGATGGCGTGGGTCAGCACCATGTCTTCGGCCGCCAGCGACGACGCCAGCGCGGCGTCCGGATAACGGCGCTGGATGTCCGCCAGGCGCTCAGTCAGGTCGCGCCAGCGCGCCGCCAGCGCCGGGGTCAGTTCAACGGAGGTATCGGTCGTCGTCATGGCTGCACCGCAAAGATGCGCGCCCGGCGGGGACGCGCGAGCAGGATTTCGCCGTCCCGCAGATTCAGCTCCTGATACAGCGACTCGGGCACCTCGGCTTCGATGATCGCGTCCGTGTCCTGGCGCGCCAGTTCCAGATACGCGCTGGGACCGGCCAGATAGGCGTGCGACAGGCGCACCGGAATGCCATCCGCGCCAGCGCGATAACGCTCGACCTCGAACTCGTGCGGGCGCACGTACGCGGTGGCGCGCTGCGCATCGGCCTGCGCCAGCTCGGGTGCGGGCAGCGACAGGCCGGCGCCTTCAAACACGCCACGCGTGGCGGTGCCTTGGAGCTGGTTCACGTCCCCCAGGAAGCCGTAGACGAACGGCGTGGCCGGACCTTCCCAGACCTCGCGGGGCGTGCCCACCTGCTCAATGCGGCCGGCGTTCATCAGCACCACGCGGTCCGAGACTTCCAGCGCCTCTTCCTGATCGTGCGTGACGAACACGCTGGCCACGTGCAACTCGTCGTGCAGCCGCCGCAGCCAACGGCGCAATTCCTTGCGGACCTTTGCGTCCAGGGCGCCGAACGGTTCGTCCAGCAGCAGCACGCGCGGCTCGACCGCCAGCGCACGCGCCAGGGCAATGCGTTGGCGTTGTCCGCCCGACAATTGCGCCGGATAGCGGTCGGCCAGCCAGTCCAGTTGCACCAGGCCCAGCAGGTCGTGCACCTTGCGCTTGATGTGGTCCTCTGACGGGCGCTGCGAGCGGTGCTTGACGCGCAAGCCGAACGCCACGTTCTCGAACACCGTCATGTGCTTGAACAGCGCGTAGTGCTGGAACACGAATCCGACCTGGCGCTGGCGCACGTCCACCGCGGTGGCGTCCTCGCCGGCGAACAGCACGCTGCCCGAATCGGCCGATTCCAGCCCGGCGATGATGCGCAGCAGCGTCGTCTTGCCGCAGCCCGACGGGCCCAGCAGCGCCACGAGTTCGCCGGTTTCGATGTGCAGCGACACGTCGTTCAGCGCGCGGAACTGTCCGAACCGCTTGGATAGATTGCGTACTTCGATACTCATGCCTGTCTCCTTGTCCGGCCGGTCACGTCAGGCGACCGCCGGCTTGATGGCTACCGCGGCGCCGGGATACTCCACCGGCTGGTCCGCGTTCTGCTGCAGGCGCGCGTTGCGCCACTCGACCACGTTCTTGGCCACCAGCGTCACCAGCGCCAGCAGCGCGAGCAGCGAGGCGACGGCGAACGCCGCGGAATACTGATACTCGTTGTAGAGAATCTCGACATGCAGTGTCATCGTGTTGGTCAACCCGCGGATCTGGCCCGACACGACCGACACCGCGCCGAACTCGCCCATGGCCCGCGCATTGCACAGGATCGCGCCGTACAGGAGGCCCCACTTGATGTTCGGCAGCGTCACGCGCCAGAAGATCTGCCAGCCGCTCGCACCCAGCGTCAGCGCCGCCTGCTCTTCCTCGCTGCCCTGCGCCTGCATCAGCGGGATGAGCTCGCGCGCGACGAACGGAAAGGTCACGAACAACGTCGCCAGAATGATGCCGGGCACCGCATAGACGATCTTGATGTCATGGGCCTGCAGCCATTCGCCAAACCAGCCCTGCGAGCCGAACAGCAGCACGAACACCAGGCCCGCCACCACCGGCGACACCGAGAACGGCAGGTCGATCAGCGTGATGAGGAACTGCTTTCCGCGGAACTGGAACTTGGTGATGGCCCACGCGGCGGCGACGCCGAACACCAGGTTCACCGGCAAGGCGATGGCCGCGACCAGCAACGTCAGCCGGATGGCCGCCCAGGCGTCTGGCTCGACGATCGCTTCAAGATAAAGCGCCCATCCCTTGCGGAAGGCCTCGGCAAACACGGCCGCCAGCGGCACCAGCAGAAACAGCGCCAGAAATCCCAGCGCGATGAACAGCAAAACGCCGCGCACCCAGCGCGGCTCGGTCAAATGCGCGGGACGATCCGGTGCGCTCATGACTGCCTCCCCAGGCCGCGGCGCGCCTGCCAGCCCTGCAACAGGTTGATGATGAGGAGCAGCACGAACGACAGCACCAGCATCACGGTCGCGATGGCGGCCGCGCCGGCGTAGTCGAACTGCTCCAGCTTGGAAATGATCAGCAGCGGCGTGATCTCGGACACCATCGGCATGTTGCCGGCGATGAACACGACCGAGCCGTACTCGCCCACCGCGCGCGCGAACGCCAGCGCAAAGCCCGTCATCAGGGCCGGCATGATCGTCGGCAGCAACACGCGCCGGAAGGTCTGCCAGCGGTCCGCGCCCAGGCTGGCGGCGGCCTCTTCGATCTCGCGCTCCACGTCTTCGAGCACCGGCTGCACCGTGCGCACGACGAACGGCACCCCGATGAAGATGAGCGCGATGACGATGCCCAGCGGCGTGAACGCCACCTTCAGCCCGAACCAGTCGGACAGCGGCCCGCCCAGCCAGCCCTTCTGCGAATACAGCGCGGTCAGCGCGATGCCTGCCACGGCCGTCGGCAGCGCGAACGGCAGGTCGACCAGCGCATCCAGGATCTTCTTGCCGGGAAAGCGATAGCGCACCAGCACCCAGGCGACGACCGTGCCGAACACCAGGTTCACCAGCGCGGCGATGAACGACGCGCCGAAAGTCAGCTTGTATGAGGCCACCACGCGCGGGGCGGTCACCGCGTCCCAGAAACCCTGCCATCCCAGGCCGGCGCTCTTGATGGGCAAGGCGGCCAGCGGGATCAGCACGAGCACGCTGAGATACAGCACCGCGTAGCCCATGGAAATGCCGAATCCGGGCAGTACGCCCGGGCTGTTGCGCCGAACGGCAAAAGGCGCTTGCGCGCCGATTGCCGCCGGGTTCGAGGCTGAAGTCATGGCCGTCGTCCGAACGTTATGCAGTTACTTATTCTGCGGCTGATAGATCTGGTCAAAGGTGCCGCCGTCGCTGAAGTGATCCTTCTGCGCCTTGCGCCAGCCGCCGAAGATCTTGTCGTCGATGGTGACGAGCTTGACCTTGGGGAACTTGGCTTCGTATTTGGCGGCGACCGTCTTGTCCAGCGGCCGGTAGTAGTTCTTGGCGATGATTTCCTGCGCGGCCGGGGTGTACAGGAATTCCAGATAGGCCTGCGCGGCGGCGCGGGTGCCCTTTTTGTCCACGACCTTGTCAACGACTGCCACCGGCGGCTCGGCCAGGATGGACAGCGACGGCACAACGATGTCGAACTTGTCCGGACCCAGTTCTTCCAGCGCCAGGAAGGCCTCGTTCTCCCACGCCAGCAGCACGTCGCCCACGCCGCGTTCCACGAACGTCGTGGTGGCGCCGCGCGCCCCGGTATCCAACACCGGCACGTGCTTGAGCAGATCGCCGACGAAGGCGCGCGCCTTGTCCTCGCTGCCGCCGTTCTTCTCCAGCGCATACGCCCAGGCGGCCAGATAGTTCCAACGGGCGCCGCCCGAGGTCTTGGGATTGGGCGTGATGACCTGCACACCGTCCTTGAGCAGATCGTCCCAGTCCTTGATCTGCTTGGGGTTGCCCTTGCGCACCAGGAACACGATGGTGGACGTGTACGGCGAGCTGTTCTGCGGCAGGCGGGCCTGCCAGTTTTTAGGCAAGAGACCGCGGTCGGCGATGGCGTCGATGTCGTAGGCCAGCGCCAGCGTCACGACATCGGCTTCCAGCCCATCGATCACCGAGCGCGCCTGGCGGCCGGAACCGCCGTGCGACTGGCGGATCGTCAGATCGACGTTCGCCTTGTCCTTGTACTGCTTGATGAAGGCATCATCGATCGCGCGGTAGAGCTCGCGCGTCGGATCGTAGGACACGTTCAGCAGCGTCTGTTTCTGCTGCGCCTGCGCCGGCGCGATCGCGGCAAATGAGACCGTCACTGCGGCCAAGGCGGCCAACCAACCGGCTTTCCTGAAAGACATCCCTTGCTCCCTGTGATCTGCAATGTGGAGGCAAGTTTGCGTGTTGGCCGATCTGAACGGAACGAATCATTATTTGGTTGCTCATCGCCAAGAGGCATATAGGACAGGCATCCCAACAACGAAAAACCGCCGCGATCCTCTATGAAGATCGCGGCGGTTCGGGCGGCGCGGGACCGCGTTCAAGCCGGGGGGCCAACCCCCCATTTTTCGAATTTACTTATTCGGTTGCGGCGTGATGCGCAGGTACGGACGCACGGCCTTGTAGCCCTTCGGGAATTTTTCCTTGATCACCGCTTCGTCCTGCAGGGACGGAACGATGATGACGTCGTCGCCGTCTTCCCAGTTGACCGGCGTGGCCACGCTGTGGCTGTCGGTCAGCTGCAGCGAATCGATGACGCGCAGGATTTCATTGAAGTTGCGGCCCGTGCTGGCGGGATACGTGATGGTCAGGCGGACCTTCTTGTTCGGATCGATGACGAACACCGAACGCACGGTCGCCGTGGCGCTGGCATTCGGGTGGATCATGTCGTAAAGCTCGGAAACCTTGCGATCCTTGTCGGCGATGATCGGGAAGTTGACCGTCGTCGATTGCGTGTCGTTGATGTCTTCGATCCACTTGGCGTGCGAATCGGCGCCGTCGACCGACAGGGCCAGGACCTTCACGTTGCGCTTGGCAAACTCGTCGGCCAGTTTGGCCGTGTAGCCCAGTTCGGTCGTGCAAACCGGCGTGAAATCGGCCGGATGCGAGAACAGCACACCCCAGCTGTTGCCCAGGTACTCGTGGAAGCGGATCTTGCCAGCCGAGGATTCCTGCTCGAAATCGGGGGCGACGTCGCCCAGGCGTAGTTGACTCATGATGTCTCCTGTACGGGATTCAGTTGTAGGGACCGGCTGACGGTCCGGCATGGACTGCAGCGGGCAATCGCGTTTCGTGGCGGAGGTTGCCGTGTGACGTTACCGCGTGTGAAACGATTCTTCCATCAAACCTTTAGGCGAGGAAATACGCAAGTCATATAACCTTATGCAATATTCGCAGCCGTCTTAACGGCGAGCGCTGGCGGCCCCCGCCACCGGGTCAGCTCAGGTGATAGGCCAGCGACACGATGATCGGTCCCAGCACGGGCAGCAGCACATTGGCGATCGCGTATGTCACCGTGTAGCCCAGCAGCGGCACCGAGCTGCCGCTGGCGGTCAGGATGGCGCTGATGGCCGGGGTGCTGACATGCTGCCCGGCAATGGCGCCCACCAGCAGCGGTCCCTCGATCTTCAACAGCTTGTGCCCCACCCACAGCGACAGGCACGCCGGCCCCAGCGACACCAGCAGACCGATCAGCGGCAGCACCGCCCCATGCTCGCGGATCAGCGACAGCGCATCCGGTCCGGCGGACAAGCCCACGCAGGCCACGAAGATCGCCAGACCCAGGTCCTTGAGCAGTTGCACCGCATGGGCCGGCATGTGCCCGATCGACGGCCGCTTGGCGTTGATCCAGCCGCACACCAGACCGCTGACCAGCGCCCCGCCCCCGCTGCCCAGCGAGACCGGAATCCCCCACAGTCTTGCCCCCAGGCTGCCGATCATCAGCCCGGCCAGAATGCCAAACGCCAGAAACACCAGGTCCGTCACCCCGCTGCGGCGCAATTCGGAACCCAGCGCGGCGCCCGCCTCGGACAGTTCGGGCTCCGCCCCCACCAGGGTGACCAGATCGCCGAACTGCACCACGGTCGCCGGCGTCAGGGGCAGCACGTGGCCGGAGCGCGAGATGGATTGCAGGAACACGCCTCGCGCGCGCCGGGCATTGGGCCGCAAAGCCAGCTCGCCCACCGTGTGGCCGTTCACGGCCTTCTTGCTGACGATGACCTGCAGCTCGCTCAATTGCAGGTCGTCCGCGTGCGCTTCGGGCAACTGGATCTCCGGACCGATCACCGATCCGGCGCGCAGGGCAAAGCGGCGCAGCCCCAGCACCACCACGATGTCGCCCGTCGCAAGCACGTAGTCGGGCGTGGCGTCGACGGCCTCGCCGTTGCGCAGGACGCGGCTGATCACGGTGCGCCCGCCCAGTTGCGCCTCCACGTCGCCCACCCGCTTGCCATCCACGTCCTTGACCACGTGGGCGCGTCCCACCAGACGCGGCAGCGTCGGCAGGCTGGCCTCGTCGTTGTCGCCGGGCGCCGCACCCAGCTTGGCCTCCAGCGCCTTGGACGCTTCGCGCAAATTGATGCGCAGCAACGCGGGCGCCACCTGGCTGGTGAAGAACACGATGCTGATGAGGCCCACCAGATAGGTCAGCGTGTAGGCCGTGGCGATGTTGGCCTCCATGCGCTGCACTTCCGCGTCCGGCAGGCCCAGGTGCTTGAGCGCCTCGGCGGCGGTGCCCACCACGGCCGATTCGGTCGCAGCGCCCGCCGCCAGGCCCGCGGCGGTACCGGCATCCAGCCCGAACAGCGGCACGGCCGCCAGCACGATCGTCAGCACCAGCACCGCCTCGATCAGCGGCAGGACGACATAGCGCAGGCTGGACCGGTTAAGGTTCGCGAAGAACTGCGGGCCACCGGAGTAGCCCATCGCAAAGATGAACAGCGCAAACGCGACCTCCTTCAGGTCGCCGCGCATCTGGCAGCCCGTCTGGCCGATCAGCAGGGCGACGATGAGCGTGCCGCACACGCCGCCTAGCTGTATCGGCCCGACCTTCAGCTTGCCGATCAGGTATCCCAAACCCACCGTGACGAACAGCACCGCGATGGGAACGCTATTGAAAAACCCGACCGAACACGTCATGAGTCCACGCCGCCCTGTTGTTGCCTATTGTGCAATGGCCTGCGCTGCGAACAACCGCGTCGCAGTTTCCTGCTTCACGGTTCCCCCCGCACGGCTTCCTACTTCGCGGTCGCCTTCTTGGCCGACTTGGCTGCCGTGTCTGCCTTTTTCACGGCCTTCTTCACGGCCTTCTTGGCCGCAGTCTTGCCGGCGGCCGTGCGTTTTTTGGCGGCCGATGCCTTGACCGTCTGGCCCTTGCCCGCGGTCGGGCCGGAGCGCACCAGCTCGGACGCCTTCCACGCTTCGACGTACTCGGTCGCGGATTCGACCATGTACTTGCCGATCTTGGCGTAGTCCGCATCGTCCAGGTTCGCCAGCGAGATCCGGATCGACCACGGCGGCCCGCCAAACCCGCCGCCGTCCATCAGCACCACGCCCGTCTTCTCCGCCAGGCGGAACAGGAAGTCCACCGGCTCGTAGTTGTCGATCATGTACTTGCAGAACGCATCGCCGTACATGATCTTGGCCCAGACCATGAAGTCCAGTTCGACGTAATACCAGCCGCGCATCGGATCTTCCGGCGGCATCGGGATGCCCAGCCCGCGCCACAACGCGTCGCGCCGGCTGCGCACGATCTGCATGGTCAGGTGCTTGTAGGCGTCCTTCAGGTCCAGCAGGTGCGACAGCGCAAAAAAGCCCATCTGCACCTGCTGCGGCAAGGACAGCCCCGCTGTGTGGTTCAGCGCCACCTCGCGGCTGTCGGCAACCAGGCGGTCGATGAACTTCAGCTTTTCGGGCTCCATCGTCATGGCGCCGTAGCGCTTGTCCAGGCGCTTTTTCCAGGACGCGGGCAGCTCGGCGATGCGCCGGTCCATCGTGTTGTTTTCGTGCGTGGCGATGACGCCCAGGCGCCAGCCGGTGCAGCCGAAGTTCTTTGAGAACGAGTACACGCAGATGGTGTTCTGCGGCACCTCCGCCATCAGCGAGCGGAAGTTCGGCACGAAGGTGCCGTACACGTCGTCGGTCACCAGCACCAGGTCGGGATTCTTGCGGATGATGCGCACGATCTGCTTCATCTCGGCAGGGCTGAACGCCACGGACGGCGGGTTGCTGGGGTTCACCGTGACCGCCAGCTTGATCTTGGGATCTTCCAGTTTGGCGATTTCCGAGGCCGGATAATGCCAATCGTGCGTGCCGTCGGCGCGCAGGCTGCTGGCGTTGATGCCGACGATATTGAACTGGAAACGCTCCAGGTGCGCGATTTCGATATAGGGCGTGAACGTCGGCAGGAACAGCGCAATGGTGTCGCCCTGCTTCAAAAGGCCGTTGACCATCAGCGAATCGAAGATGTAGCACATGGCGGCTGTGCCGCCTTCCACCGGGAAGAGGTCGAACTTGCCCTTGGGCGGGCGGCCGTCGCACATTTCCTTGATCAGGTAGTCGTGGATGATCTGCTCGGTGTGCACCAGCGCGCGCGGCGGCACGGGATAGTGGTCGCCGATGATGCTGTCGGTCAATTCATGAATCCACTCGTCCGGATCGAACCCCTTGATCTTGACGCCGTATTCCAGCACCCCGACCAGAAAATCGTAGCCGTCCTCGCTCTTGTGTTTGGACAGAAACTTGCGCAGCCGGTCGGCGCATCCCTTCTTGGCCGGCATGCCCGCCAGGATGCCCTCGTCGCGCACCCGGCGCGCCTCTTTCATGGCGAACCGGCCCATCAGGAAGAAGGCGTCCCGCGGCTCCGTGGCGATCCAGTTGGGATTGCCGCGGCCCGCATTCAACATGGACGCCGCAGCAGACTGCTGGCTGTCCTTGGCCAACGTGATCAGGTAGTCCTTCAGTTCGAACGGTGAGAGTTGCTCCAGGTCGCGTTGGTGGGAACGCGTGGTCTTCAGGGCCGAGGCCAGGCTGACGGTGACAGGCGCAGTGGAAGCCATTTTGTGTACTCCTGGTGTGCGTGTTGACAGGCGCCATCAAGTCGAGCGCCGATACGATTGCCGCGCTTCTATCCAGCACCCGCAAGCCGGCGCTTGCGGGCAATCCTGCTAAGCCATGAGCATGACGATGACAATGCCCCAGATGATGAGCAGGGTATTGCCGATGGCGTAAGGCACCGTGTAGCCAAGCGCCGGGACCTGGCTCTTTGCCGTCTCGGTGATCTGGCCGATCGCCGCGGTGGTGGTCCGCGCCCCCGCGCACACGCCTAATGAGATGGCGGGGTGGAACTTGAAGACGTAGCGGGCAATGAGCACGCCCAGGATCATCGGAATACTGGTGGCGATGACGCCCGCAATGAACAGCTTTGCGCCCAGCTGCTGGAAGCCCTGCACAAAGCCCGGCCCCGACACGATGCCCACCACCGCCACGAATGCGGTCAGGCCCACCGATGTCAGGAACCAGTGCACCGGCTCGGGCACGCGCCCGAAAGTCGGATGCACGGACCGCAGGTATCCGAAGATCAGCCCGGAGATCAGCGCGCCGCCGGACGTCGACAGCGTGATCGGAATGCCGCCCACCGTCAGCACCAGGGTGCCGAACAGGCCGCCCAGCAAGATGCCGAAGCCCACGAACACCATGTCGGTCTGGTTGGTGGCGCGGTCCACATAGCCCAGCTTGCTGACCGCCCGTTCAACGTCGCGTGTGGCACCAAGGATGAAGAGGCGGTCGCCTCGGTCCAGTTTCAGACCCCAGTTGACCGGCATCTCGTGACCGCCGCGCACGACCTTGCGCAGGAACACGCCGCGGCCCAGTTGGCGCACGGTCTCGTTTTCGGCAAGTTCCTTGAGCGTCTTGCCGGCCACGTTCTTGTTGGTCAGCACGACTTCGACGATCTCAGCCGGCAGGTTGATGACGTCGCGGTCCTCGACCTCGGTGCCGATGAGGCCCGAGGCCTGCAGCACCAGCGCGTCATGGCGGCCCGTCACGCCGAGCACGTCGCCGGCCTGCAGCATCGTGGTCGAGTCGGCGTCGATGATCTGGTCGCCGCGGTGAATGCGCTCGACAAAGACCCGGGCGTCCACGAACTTTGCTTCCAGTTCGCCCACCGTCTTGCCGGCGTATTCTGCGTTGTCCAGCCGGTAGGCCCGCGCCGTGAACTTGCGGTAGCCCGACAATTCCATCGAATCGGCCCCGCCGGACATCTTGGCCTCGTAGTCCTTGCATTCCTTCACGATGTCCACGCGCATCAGCTTGGGACCGAGGGACGCCAGCAGCCAGGCGCTGCCGACCGTGCCGAAGATGTAGCAGACCGCGTACGCGACGGGAATGTTGTCGATCCACTGTTTCTTGGTCGCCGCGTCGACGGACAGGCCGTTGATCGTGTCGGTCGCCACGCCCATGACCGCCGATATCGTCTGCGCGCCGGACAGCAGCCCCGCGCCGGTGCCGGCATCAAAGCCGAATCCGATGGCGGTCACCCACGTGACCAGCAGGCAGAGCACGCAGATGATGACGGCAAAGATGACCTGCGGAAGGCCATCGCTTTTCATGCCGCGGAAGAATTGCGGTCCGACGCCGTAGCCAAGACCAAAAAGAAAAAGCAGGAAGAACACCTGCTTGAGAATGGGAGCAATCGAGATGTTGAGCTGGCCGACCAGCACGCCCACCAACAATGTCCCGGTCACTGCGCCCAGATTGAATCCGAAGATCTTCTTGGCCCCGATCCAATAACCCAGGCCCAGGGTCAAGAAAATCGCCAGCTCCGGGTACTTACGTAGCGTGTCAAAGAACCATTCCATCACGAATCTCCTTCGTTCTGTACAGGTCAAGCACAATCGCAAACGGTGAGTAGCGCGAAGTACGTTATCAGAGTCCTTCAGAAAATCAAAGATTTTCGAATATCTGAAATAAATGCGCGGCGCGTCCGCACAAAAAAAACCGCGGACCCGAAGGCCCGCGGTTTTGATCGAACCGGCTGAAACTTACAGCGCGTTCGTCAGCTCGGGAACGACCGTGAACAGGTCGCCCACCAGGCCGTAATCGGCGACGCCGAAAATCGGCGCTTCGGCGTCCTTGTTGATCGCAACGATGACCTTCGAATCCTTCATGCCGGCCAGATGCTGGATGGCGCCCGAGATGCCGACGGCCACGTACAGCTGCGGCGCGACGATCTTGCCGGTCTGGCCAACCTGCCAGTCGTTCGGCGCGTAGCCGGCGTCGACCGCGGCGCGCGAAGCGCCCAGTGCGGCGCCCAGCTTGTCGGCCAGCGGATCCAGGATCTTGAAGTTCTCGGCGCTGCCCAGACCACGGCCGCCCGAGACCACGACGCGCGCGCCGGCCAGTTCGGGACGATCGCTCTTGGCGACTTCGCGGCCCACGAACGTGGACAGGCCGGAATCGGCCACGGCAGCGGCGTCTTCGACCGAGGCGGAACCGCCTTGGGCGGCGACGGCGTCAAAGCCGGTCGTGCGCACGGTGATGACCTTGACGGCGTCGGCCGATTGCACGGTGGCAATGGCGTTGCCGGCGTAGATCGGGCGCTGGAACGTGTCGGCGGATTCGACACCGATGATGTCGGAGATCTGGGCCACGTCCAGCTTGGCGGCAACGCGCGGCGCCACGTTCTTGCCCGACGCGGTGGCCGGGAACAGGATGTGGCTGTAGTTCGAGGCCACGGCCAGCACCTGCGCCGCGACGTTTTCGGCCAGACCGTCCGCCAGATGCGGGGCATCGGCCAACAGCACCTTCGCCACGCCAGCGGCTTGGGCAGCCTGGTCGGCCACGGCGCGCGCGTTGGCGCCGGCGACCAGCACGTGCACGTCGCCTCCGATCTTGGCGGCGGCGGCGATGGCGTTCAGGGTTGCGCCCTTGAGTTGGGCGTTATCGTGTTCGGCAATAACCAGCGTCGTCATGATCAGACCACCTTCGCTTCGTTCTTGAGTTTGTCCACCAGCGCCGCGACGTCGGCAACCTTGATGCCGGCCTTGCGGGCGGGCGGCTCGCTGACCTTCAGCGTCTTCAGGCGGGGCGCGGGATCCACGCCCAGGTCTTGCGGCGTGACGGTGTCCAGCTGCTTTTTCTTGGCCTTCATGATGTTCGGCAGCGTGACGTAGCGCGGCTCGTTCAGGCGCAGGTCGGTGGTCACGATGGCGGGCAGCTTGAGCGACAGCGTTTCCAGGCCGCCGTCGACTTCGCGCGTCACGGTGACCTTGCCGTCGGCCAGGTCGACCTTGCTGGCGAACGTGGCTTGCGGCCAGTCCAGCAGCGCGGCGAGCATCTGGCCGGTTTGATTGGCGTCGTCGTCGATGGCCTGCTTGCCCAGAATCACGAGCTGGGGCTGTTCCTTGTCGACCAGCGCCTTGAGCAGCTTGGCGACGGCCAGCGGTTGCAGCTCGGCATCGGTCTGGACCAGCACGCCGCGATCGGCGCCGATGGCCATGGCGGTGCGCAGTGTCTCCTGGCATTGCGCAACGCCGCAAGAAACCGCCACGACTTCAGCGACCGCGCCCTTTTCCTTCAGGCGGGTGGCTTCTTCGACGGCGATTTCGTCAAAGGGGTTCATGGACATCTTCACGTTGGCGATATCCACGCCGGTCTGATCAGACTTGACGCGCACCTTGACGTTGTAGTCAACGACGCGCTTGACAGGTACCAACACCTTCATCCCGCTGCCTCCAATTGGAAAATAATGACCCGGCTTTGCGCCGGGATCGCATTGCACAATTTTTTCCTGATTCTACAGCTTCGCCAGCGCCCGTATGTGCGCGACCACGCTGCGGCCCAGGGCCGACAAGTTGTAACCGCCCTCGAGCGTGCTCACGATCCGGCCCTGACAGTGGCGGTCAGCCACGTCGACAAGCTGCTCGGTGATCCAGGCATAGTCCGCCTCGACCAGCCCCATCTGCCCCATGTCGTCCTCGCGGTGGGCGTCAAAGCCCGCCGACACGAGGATCAGTTCGGGGCGGTGCGCTTCCAGCCGCGGCAGCCACGTGTCCGTGACGATGGTCCGGACCGCGGCGCCCGCCGTGTAGGCAGGCACGGGCACATTCAGCATGTTGGCGGCCGGGTGATTCGCGCCGCTGTTGGGGAAGAACGGATGCTGGAAAAAGCTGCACATCAGCACCCGGTCATCGCCGGCGAAGACGTCTTCCGTGCCGTTGCCATGGTGAACGTCAAAATCGACGATCGCCACACGCGTCAGGCCGTGGAAGTCCATGGCGTGCTGCGCCGCAATGGCGACGTTATTGAAAAAGCAGAATCCCATGGCCTGCGATCGGCAGGCATGATGCCCCGGCGGACGCACCGCGCAGAAGGCCGTACGCGCCTCGCCGCCCAGCACCGCGTCGACCGCGGCCACCCCGGCGCCCGCGGCATGCAGCGCGGCTTCGTAGGTGTGCGGGTTCATGAGGGTGTCGGGATCGATAGGGTAATACCCTTGGTCCGGCGTATGTTTCTGCAAACTGTCCAGGTACTGGACAGTGTGCACGCGCAAGAGGTCATTGCGGGACGCCTGCGGCGCCTGCCGGTCATCCAGATAAGGCATCAATCCGCTTGCGAGCAACTGATCGGAGATGGCGTCCAGCCTCTGGGGGCTTTCCGGATGCCAGCTTCCCATTTCATGCAAGCGGCATGCCGGGTGGGTAAGATACATGGTCTCCATAAGGAAGATTATGTTCATCTGTCGGCGAATACTGCAACTCGGCGCGCTTTCCGCCCTGCTGGCGGGGTGCTCCACCACCACTCCCACCGCAGCACCCTCCACGTCCCTCGCTCCCCAAACGGCCCAGGCTTCAGGGACAACCCCCATCCGCATCGGGCCCAGCACGCCGACGCTCGGCCCCGAACTGGCGGACGACGCGCCCGCCACGCTGACGCCGTCGGGCGCGCTGCGCCCCGAGGTCCGCACCTTCGTCGAGAACCTGGCCACCGAACGGCAGTTGCCGCTGGCGCCGATGGTGTCCGCCTTGGAAAGCTCGCGCTACAACGCGACGGTCGCGCGGCTGATTGCGCCCTCCCCGCCGGGCAAAAAGGTCTGGCGCAGCTGGCTGACCTACCGCTCGCGCTTCGTCGAGCCCAAGCGCATCGCCTGGGGCGTCGAGTTCTACAACGAAAACCGCGATCTCCTGAACCAGGCCGCGCAACGGTTCGGCGTGCCCGCGCCCATCATTGCCTCCATCATCGGCGTCGAAACGCTGTATGGCCGCAACATGGGCAACTTCCGCGTCCTGGACGCGCTGGCCACGCTGGCCTTTGACTACCCCGACCCCGCCAAGCCGGAGCGCGCCACCATGTTCCGCACCCAATTGGCGGACTTCCTGACGCTGGTCATGAACGACAAGCTCGAGCTGGAAACGCAGGGCTCCTATGCCGGCGCCATCGGCATGCCGCAATTCATGCCGACCAGCGTAATGCACTACGCCGTGGACGGCGACGGCAACGGCCATATCGACCTGACCAACAACACGCAGGACGCGATCATGTCCGTGGGCAGCTTCCTGGCGCAGCACGGCTGGCAGCGCGGCCTGCCGGTGTTCGCGCCCGTGGTGCTGCCCGCCGATCCCACCGCGCTGGTGGATGGCGGCCTGGAGCCCAAGCAAAGCTGGACCACGCTGTCGGCGGCCGGCTCGCAGCTCAAGCCTGGCGCGACCAGCGATGGCTGGAGCAGCCAGCCGCTGGGCGTGGTGGATCTGGTCGAAGAAATGCGGGGCACGGCGCAGTATCGCGTGGGCACGCCCAACTTCTTTGCACTGACCAAGTACAACCGCAGCTACTTCTATGCGACGTCGGTGGCGGATCTGGCAACGGAGATCGAGGCCCGCGTCGCGCGGTGAGCGCCCTCGCGCGGACACGCCCGCGCCGAAAGACAAACGCCCTGGCAGGTTCAACCGCCAGGGCGTTTTTCATTTGGGTGCCCTGCTGGCCGGGGCGGCCGGGGGCCCCGCGTGTCAGTTGAACACGCCCGTCGACAGATAGCGATCGCCGCGGTCGCACACGATGAACACGATGGTCGCATCGTTGACGCGTTCGGCAACCCGCAGCGCCGCGACCAGCGCACCGGCCGACGAAATGCCGCCGAAAATGCCTTCTTCGGCAGCCAGCCGCCGTGCCATCACTTCGGCCTCGGATTGCTGGATGGACTCGTAGGCGTCCACGCGGCTGCGGTCGAAGATCTTGGGCAGGTAGGCCTCGGGCCACTTGCGGATGCCGGGAATCTGCGATCCTTCGGCCGGCTGCGCGCCCAC
Source organism: Achromobacter sp. UBA2119 (assembly GCF_002331005.1). Classification (NCBI taxonomy): domain Bacteria; kingdom Pseudomonadati; phylum Pseudomonadota; class Betaproteobacteria; order Burkholderiales; family Alcaligenaceae; genus Achromobacter; species Achromobacter sp. UBA2119. The sequence continues at coordinate 270,065 of NZ_DCYD01000009.1, forward strand.
CACCTGCACGGCGGGATTGCGAGACTTCAGGTAGGTGGACACGCCCATGATCGTGCCCGTAGTGCCCATCGCGCTGACGAAGTGGGTGATGCGTCCTTCCGTCTGATTCCAGAGTTCCGGGCCCGTCGTTTCGATGTGCGCGCGCGGATTGTCGGGATTGGCAAACTGGTCCAGCACCACGCCACGGCCATCGGCCTGCATCTCGGTGGCCAGGTCGCGGGCGTATTCCATGCCGCCCTTGTCGGCCGGCGTCAGGATCAGCTCAGCGCCATAGGCGGCCATGGCCGCGCGCCGCTCGACGGAAAGATTGTCCGGCATGATCAGGATCATGCGGTAGCCCTTCATGGCGGCCGCCATGGCCAGCGCAATGCCGGTGTTGCCGCTGGTGGCCTCGATGAGGGTGTCGCCGGGCTTGATGTCGCCGCGCTCTTCCGCGCGCTGGATCATCGACAAGGCGGGACGATCCTTGACGGATCCCGCCGGGTTGTTGCCTTCCAGCTTAGCCAGGATGACATTGCCGCGCGCGTCGCCCGCCGCCCCAGGAATGCGCTGCAGGCGCACCAGGGGCGTGTTGCCGACGGTCTGCTCGATAGTGGGGTAGGTAGTAGTCATGCGGTCGATCATAACTCCGCCCGGCGCCGCGCGGCCGCAAAAGCCGCGCACACGCCAGGGTTAGCCAGAACCCGGCTCAGGGCTTTGCGCGGACCTGTGCCGGCGCACTGGCGGCAGGCGGCGCCGGCTTTGGCGCAGCGGCCTTGCCGGGCGCGGGCCGGGCTCCGGGCGCCGCGCCGGACTGGCCTGCCGACGGCTTGGCGGCCGCACCCGCCGCGCCGATTGTCAGCCCCGCCGCCTGCAGCGCCTGAGCCTTTTTCTGACCGATGCCCCGCACGCGCTCGGTCAGGTCGTCCAGCGACTCAAAGCCGCCGCCGCGCTCGCGTTCACGGACGATGATTTCAGCGGTGCGCGGGCCGATGCCTCGCACGCCCTCTAGCTGGGCTGCAGTGGCCTGGTTGATGTCCACCGCATGCGCGGGCGGCGCGGCCACGCCCAGGCCAGCGGACAGCAGCAACGCGCCGAGCGCCCGCCGCAGGATGCGGTGCCGCTCGCGGGGGCATGCGGTCATGGCAGCGGGACGCGCGCGGCGCCACGAGGCCAGAGGCAGGTTGCGGGCAACGGTGGGATGGACGAAGGGATTCATGGGGTTCTCCTGACAGTTACGGACGCGACGGTTGCCGCGCCCCGTTGCCATCATCGGGGCGGGCGGTTCGCAGCGCCGGTCCGGTGAACCAAAACATCCACCCCGGCAACTACGCGTGCAGATACCCCGGCAATGTCCCCGGCCAATGGCAGGCAACGTCGCGGGCAAAAAAAAGCCACCGCGTCGCGGTGGCCTTCGTTGTCGCCTTGCCTGCGCGGCGGATTACTTCCGGGCGCGCCAGTAGCGCACGTACTCGGCCACGCCCGTCTGCACATCGCGCATCGGCGCAGCAAAACCGGCGGCCCGAAGCTGCGTGACGTCCGCCTGCGTATAGCTCTGGTAGCGCCCCTTGAGGTCGTCCGGGAACGGGATGTAGCGGATCAGGTCCAGTTCGGCCAACTGAGCCAGCGTCAGCTCGGCTTCGCCCCGCTCGGCGCGCAGCGTGTTCACCACCGCGGCCGCCACGTCGTTGAACGGCTGCGCCTTGCCGGTGCCGCAATTGAAAATGCCCGATTGCTCAGGGTGGTCCAGGAAATGCAGATTCACCGCCACCACGTCCTCGACCGAAATGAAGTCACGGCTCTGGCCGCCATCCACGTAGCCGTCCCAGCCCGCAAAGAGGCGCACGTGCCCGTGCTCCAGGAACTGGTTCATGTTGTGGAACGCCACCGAGGCCATGCGGCCCTTGTGCTGCTCGTGCGGACCGTACACGTTGAAGTACCGCAGACCGACGACCTGCGCCGTCAGGCTGTCCATGCGCTTGCGCAGCACCTGGTCGAACAGAAGCTTGGAATAGCCGTAGACGTTCAGCGGGCCTTCGTTGTCGGGATGCTCGACGTAGGTCGTCGAACCGCCGTACACGGCCGCCGAGGACGCATACAGGAACGGCACGCGGCGCGCCTGGCAGAACTCGAAGAGTTCCAGCGTGACGCGGTAGTTGTTGTCCAGCATGTAGCGGCCGTTGCGCTCGGTCGTGTCCGAGCACGCGCCCTGATGCAGCACCGCGCGGATTTCGGGCAGGCTGCCATCGGCGACGCGCCGGCGGAAGTCGTCCTTGTCCATGTAGTCGGCGATCTTGCAATCGACCAGATTGACGAACTTGTCGCCTTCGGTCAGGTCATCGACGGCAATGATGTCTTCGATGCCGCGGCGGTTGAGTCCGCGAACCAGGTTGCTGCCAATGAAGCCCGCGGCTCCGGTAACGACGATCATGAGGATTCTCCTGCCAGTTCCGCGGCGGTGACGATGGACGTGCCCAGCTTGCCCACGGCGATGCCGCCGGCCTTGTTGGCCCAGCCCATGGCTTCGGCCCACGGCAAGCCGATGGCGCGCGTAACCGCCAGCGTGGCCAGCACGGTGTCGCCCGCACCGGACACATCGAACACCTCATGCGCTTGCGCGTCGGTGTGGTCGCGTCCCGCGTCGGAAAACAAAGTCATGCCCTGCTCGGACCGCGTCACGAGCAAGGCTTCAAGGTCCAGATCGGCGCGCAGGCGCTGCGCACGATCGGTCAATTCGGCTTCGGACGTCCAGCGGCCAACTGCCTGCTGCATTTCCGAGCGGTTGGGCGTGACCAGCGTCGCGCCGCGATAACGCGAATAGTCGTCGCCCTTGGGGTCCACCAGCACCGGGATGCCCGCGCTGCGCGCCAGCGCAATCAGCGACTCGACCCGGGTCAGCACGCCTTTGGCATAGTCCGACAGAACGACGATGTCGTGGTTGGCCAGATGCCGGGCCAGCGCGGCGTCCACCGCGTCAAGCGATGGCTGGGTGGGATGCTGTTCGAAGTCCACACGCAGCAGCTGTTGCTGACGGCCCAGCACGCGCATCTTGAGGGTGGTGTGCAGTTCGTTGTCGGCAATCAGGTCGCCCTGGATGCCGGCCTCGATGGCCAGGCGCCGGACGCTGTCGCCGGCTTCGTCCTGGCCCAGCACGCCGACCAGGGTCACGTGGCCACCCAGGGCTGCGACGTTGCGCGCGACGTTGGCGGCGCCGCCCAGACGGTCTTCGCGTCGCGCGACCCGCACGACCGGCACCGGCGCTTCGGGCGAGATACGTTCGACTTCTCCGAACCAGTAGCGGTCCAGCATGACGTCGCCAACCACGAGCACGCGGCTACGCGAAATGGCTTCGGCGGGAAAAGAGTTCATTCAAGTTCTTCCAGACGGCGCGGCGCATAGGTTTCCCAGGCGTTGCAGCCGGGACATTGCCAGTAAAAACGACGCGCTTGAAAACCGCAATTGCGGCATGCGTAGCGATCGAGCCGTTGCGTGTGCTTGTGAATCAGGCTGCGCAGCAGCGTCAGATCGGCGCCCGGCACCGGACCGTGATCGCCGTCGCTGTCGCCGTTGGCGAGTTCGGCTTCCAGCAGGCGATCCAGCCCCAACAGCGAAGGATGGCTGCGCAGCGCGCCGCGGGCAAAGGCCCACGCGGTCGCGGCGCCCTGCTGCACCCGCAGCTCCCGGAACACCACATTGAAAAGGTCCAGGGACGCATGGCGGCCATACTGCTTTTGCAGGAAATCCAAGCCCTCCGCCACCTGATTGGCATTGCGGTAATTGGCCAGCAACTGTTCGGCCACCAGCCCGGCGTATTCGGACGCGTCGGTCATGACCGACTCGAGATACAGCCGTTCGCGCTTCGGATCCTGTTCGATCAGCGCCAGGCGCGCCCGCAACATGGCGGTGCGCACCTTGGCGCCCTTGCTCGAGGCGGCTTCGGTGGTGGACAGCGCATGGTCCGCCGCGTCCAGCGCCTTGTGCGCAGCCTCGACGTCGGCGGGCTTGGCCGCCAACGCGGTCTGGGCCTGTTCGCAGTAGTAATGCACGATTTGCGGGACGGGCTCGTCGACCAGGCCCTGCAGGGTCTTCACGGCCTCGATCGCACGCGGCCAATCGTGCTCGGATTCATAAATGCGGATCAGCGAGCGCAGCGCGGGCAAGGCGTAGCGCGTGTCCTTGAGCTGCTCGAAACCGCTTTCGGCGCGGTCCAGCATCCCGGCCTTCAGGAAGTCCTGCGCCAGCTCGTGCTGCGCGTGTTCGCGTTCGGCCTGCGGCAGGTCGGAACGGTTCAGCAGGCTTTGGTGCACGCGGATGGCGCGCTCCATTTCGCCGCGGCGGCGGAACAGACTGCCCAACGCAAAGTGCAGCTCCGTGGTTTCCGGGTCCAGCTTGGCGACTTCGACGAAGGCGTCGATGGCGCGATCCGGCTCTTCATTGAGCAGGAAATTCAGCCCGCGAAAATAGGAGTCGGGCAGGCTGCGCGTTTCCCGCAGCATCTGCCGGATGTCGAATCGCGCGGCCAGCCAGCCCAGCGCGAACAGCACCGGGACGAATATCAACCACCAAGGTTCAAAATCCACTATTCGGACTCATGCGGTAATTCGGTGCAAAAAGGCGGCGCGATGTCACAGCGGCGACATGGGAGCGACGGCTTCGGGGGGCACGACGGGCGTCGTGCCATTGGCGGCGGCCTGGATGCGATCCAGTTCGCGGCGCAGGCGGATGGCCTCGCGGCGGCGGCGCAGCGCGGCGGGCACGGTCAGCAGCAGGCCGAACAGCGCGCCAAGCACGAACACGACCAGCATGACGACGATCAGCGGGACATCCTGGACGACGTAGTCGGCGTAGAACTTCACGGCGACGGGGTCGGTGTTCTTCAAGGCGAACATCAACACCGCAACAAAGACGAGCAATCGCAGGGCCCAGACGAGATAGCGCATGGCGCATGCTCCAGATGATTCGAGACCGTCAATTGTAAGCGACGTCTTCATGACGAGAGAAAAAAAAGCCCCAAGGCGGAGCACGGCACGCCCTTGCGCAAGCCGAGCGCCCGCATGAATCGGCGCCACAAAAACAAAGCCCCTTGATTTCTCAAGGGGCTTTGCTCGCGGTCCGATCTGCCCGAAGGCAGCCCTGCCTGGCCGACCCGTCAGTGCATGGCGTGCAAACCTGCCATGGAAGACGGCATCGACTCGCTCGACCCAGAGGATTGAGCGTCCTCGTCATTGCCGCCGACCAGGTCCACCCGCTCGCGCAATTCCTTGCCTGCCTTGAAGTGCGGCACCTGTTTACCAGGCACCAGCACCTGCTCGCCGGATTTGGGATTGCGACCGATACGGGGTGACCGTTGCGACAACGAGAAGCTGCCAAAACCGCGGATCTCGATGCGCTGACCCGAGGCCAGGGCCTGAGTCATTGCATCCAGTACGGTCTTGACCGCGTAATCGGTGTCGCGGGCGGCCAGCTGAGGATAGCGGGCCGCCAAGGCGGCGATCAGCTCCGACTTGGTCACGAATTAACCGTCGTTGCGCTGTTGGTCCAGCTTGGCCTTCAGCAGCGCGCCGAGGTTGGTGGTGCCGGACGAAGCGCTGGCATCGGACATGCGCTGGATCGTGTCGGCGGTTTCGGCGTTGTCACGGGCCTTGATCGACAGTTGGATCGAACGCGTCTTGCGGTCGATGTTGACGATCATGGCTTCGATGTTTTCGCCGGCGGACAGCACGGTGGTGGCATCTTCGACGCGGCCCGAGGAGATCTCGGAAGCGCGCAGGTAGCCTTCGACGTCCACGGACAGCGTCACGACGGCGCCCTTGGCTTCGACGGACTTGATGGTGCCCGGAACGACGGCGCCCTTGTCAAACGTGGCGACGAAGTTGTTGAAGGGGTCGCCTTCCAGCTGCTTGATACCCAGCGAGATGCGTTCCTTGTCGGTGTCGATGCCCAGAACCACGGCTTCGATTTCGTCACCCTTCTTGAAGTTGCGCACGGCTTCTTCACCAGATTCCGCCCACGACAGGTCGGACAGGTGAACCAGGCCGTCGATGCCGCCGGGCAGGCCGACGAACACGCCGAAGTCGGTGATCGACTTGATGGCGCCGCGGACCTTGTCACCACGCTTGAAGTTCGTGGCGAACTCTTCCCACGGGTTCTGGCGGCACTGCTTCATGCCCAGCGAAATACGGCGACGGTCTTCGTCGATTTCCAGGACCATGACTTCGACTTCTTCGCCCAGGGTCACAACCTTGCGCGGGTCGACGTTCTTGTTGGTCCAGTCCATTTCGGACACGTGGACCAGACCTTCGATGCCGGCTTCGACTTCAACGAACGCGCCGTAGTCGGTCAGGTTCGTGACCTTGCCGAACAGGCGGGTGCCTTGCGGGTAGCGGCGAGCCAGGCCCACCCACGGATCTTCGCCAAGCTGCTTGACGCCCAGGGAGACGCGGCTCTTTTCCTGGTCGAACTTGAGGACCTTGGCTTCGACTTCCTGACCCACTTGCAGGACTTCGGAGGGGTGACGCACACGGCGCCAGGCCATGTCGGTGATGTGCAGCAGACCATCGATGCCGCCCAGGTCGACGAACGCGCCGTAGTCGGTGATGTTCTTGACCACGCCCTTGACCACGGCACCTTCGTGCAGGGTTTCGAGCAGCTTTTGACGCTCTTCGCCCATGCTGGCTTCCAGCACCTGGCGACGCGACAGCACAACGTTGTTGCGCTTGCGGTCGAGCTTGATGACCTTGAATTCGAGGGTCTTGCCTTCGTACGGGGTGGTGTCCTTGACCGGACGCAGGTCCACCAGCGAACCCGGCAGGAACGCGCGGATGCCGTTGGTCATGACGGTCAGGCCGCCCTTCACCTTGCCGGTGATGGTGCCGGTAACCAGTTCGCCGTTCTCCAGGGCCTTTTCCAGTTGCAGCCAGGCCGACAGGCGCTTGGCGCGGTCACGCGACAGGATGGTGTCGCCGTAGCCGTTTTCCAGGGAATCGATGGCCACCGAGACGAAATCGCCGGGTTGCACTTCGAGCTCGCCCTGGTCGTTCAGGAACTCTTCCAGGGGGATCAGCGCTTCGGACTTCAGGCCGGCGTTGACGACGACGAAATTGTGGTCGACGCGCACGACTTCGGCGCTGATGACCTCGCCGGACTTCATGTCCTGGCTCTTGAGGCTTTGTGCGAAAAGGTCGGCGAAGCTTTCGCCGCCGGTGGCAGTAGTGGAAACGGAAGACATGGGGTTGAAATCCATTGGGCCGAAATGGCCGTTAAGAACACACCGCAGCGGATTGCCCGCCACAGTGGAGTCAAAATACCTGCCGGCTGGCTGACCCTTGCGGGGTGGCCCGTGGGGGAGTCGCCTGGCTTGAGCAGGGCCTAATCAAAAATGCTAAAAACTGCCGGTAGCAATACTGCCTGTAGCAACACTGCCCGTAAATTCAGTTAACTTCACTTAACTTCACGGGTTGGCTTGCTGCCAGAAATCCAGGATTGCCTGCACCGTTTCCGCGATCGTCAGATTGGACGAATCCAGCACGTGTGCATCTGCTGCGGGAGCCAGCGGCGCAGTGACGCGCCCGGTGTCGCGCGCGTCACGCTCGCGCATATCCCGCAAAAGGTCGTCTAGATTAGCAGAAATTCCCTTTTCGATCAACTGCTTACGCCGCCTCTCCGCCCGGGCGACCACGTCGGCGACCAGGAAGACCTTCAGGGACGCGTCCGGGAACACGACGGTGCCCATGTCGCGGCCGTCCGCAACCAGGCCGGGCGGCAGCCGGAAGGCGCGCTGGCGCTCGAGCAAGGCCTGCCGCACCCCCGGGAAAGCCGCCACGCGAGATGCGAAATTGCCCACTTCCTCGCGGCGGATGTCATGGCCGGCATCGGCCCCCTCGAGGTAAACGTGCGGTCCGTCGAACCTTACATCCAGCGTCTCGGCCACGCGCGCCACGGCGGGCTCGTCGTCGGCGGCAACGCCGCGGTTGATGGCAGCCAGCGCAGTCAGCCGGTAGAGGGCGCCGCTGTCCAGCACCGCCCAGCCCAGCGCCTTGGCGACGCGATGAGCCACGGTGCCCTTGCCGGACGCGGTGGGACCGTCGATCGTGATGACCGGGGCCAGGGAGGCGGAAGTTGAAGCAGTCAAAGTCATGGATGCGATGCAGCGCTAGGCCGAAACCAGGCCGGCGTAGACGTCAAAGTAACCCGGGAACGTCTTGCTGACACATCCGGGATCAAGAATGCGGACCGCCGCCGGTCCGAATGCCGCCAGCGAAAAGCACATCGCCATGCGGTGGTCGTCCCAGGTGCCGATGTGGGCATCGCGCCAGGCGTCCTGCGCCGGCGGCGTCACGCGCAGCCAATCGGGGCCGGACTCCACCTGCGCGCCCAGCTTTTCCAGCTCAGTCTGCATGGCATGGATGCGGTCCGTCTCCTTGACGCGCCAGCTGCCGATGTTGCGCAGCCGGCAAGGACCGTCGGCATACAGGGCCAGCGCCGCGGCTGTCATCGCCGCGTCGGGGATCAGGTTGAAATCGGTATCAAAGGCCTTGAGGCGCTCGCCGTCGGCAACCTGCACGCCCGACACCTCGATCCAGTCCGGACCGTAGGTAACCTTGGCGCCCATGTCGGCCAGGGTGCTCGCGAATCCCACATCGCCCTGGATGCTGTCGGCGCCGACGCCGGTCACGCGCACCGGGCCGCCGCCAATGGCGCCCAGCGCCAGGAAATACGACGCCGTCGATGCGTCCCCTTCCACGGCGACCTGCCCCGGACTGCGATAGGCGGCGCCCGCGTCCACAACGAATCGGCTCCAGCCGTCCCGTTGCACCAGCACGCCAAAGCGCGCCATCAGGTTCAGCGTGATCTCGATGTAGGGCTTGGAAATCAGCTCTCCCACGACCTCGATCGTGACGGGCTTGCCGCTGCGAGCAGCCTGCAAAGGCGCGGCCAGCAGCAAGGCGGTCAGGAACTGGCTGGAGACCGAACCCTGCACGCGGGTCACGGCGTTTTCAGCGATGTCGCCGCGGCCGATGTGCAGCGGCGGATAGCCCGGCTGGCCCAGATAGTCGATACGCGCGCCCAGCGCGTTCAGGGCATCGACCAGGTCGCCGATCGGGCGCTCGTGCATGCGCGGCACGCCGGACAGGCGGTAGTCGCCGCCCATGAGGGCCAGTGCCGCCGTCAAGGGACGGATTGCGGTGCCCGCATTACCCATGAAGAGGTCGGCGCTTTCCACCGCAAATCGGCGCACGCCCTGCACCGTGACGCGCCCGGCGTCCAGGTCGGACACCTGCACGCCCAACTGGCGCAACGCCGCCAGCATGACGCGAGTGTCGTCGGAGTCCAGCAGGCCGGTGATGACCGTCGTGCCTTCGGCAATGGCCGACAGCAACAGCACGCGGTTGGAAATGCTCTTGGATCCCGGCAAGGCCATCGCGCCCTGCGCACGCCGCACGCGCGGCAGATCGAGGTAAGACAAAGCGCCCATTGAACTACTCCTTGCGCCAGCCGCGGCGCGCGCGCGCCGCCGTGTCCAGCAGCGTCAGCAAAGCCTCGCCGTCGCCATCGGCAATGGCGCGCTCGGCTCGGTCCAGCACGCCGCGCACAGCGGCCAGCTCGGCCAGCATCGCGTCGCGATTGGACAAAAAAATGTCGCGCCACATCTCGGGCGATCCGGCGGCAATACGGGTGAAATCACGAAAGCCGCTGCCCGCCAGTTCCAGCCGGGTCGCGGCGTCGGCGGCCGTGGCCACCTGTTCCATATACACCGACGACAGCAGATGCGGAAGATGGCTGACCGACGCGAGCACGCGATCGTGCGCGTCGGCGTCCATGTCGATCACGTGCGCGCCGCAAGCCTGCCAAGCCTGGCGCACGAGCGCCATGGCCGCCGCGCCGTTTTCAGGCACGGGCGTGAGGATGACGGTGCGTCCGCGGTAGAGGTCCGCATCCGCGGCTTCCGGCCCGGTGCGCTCGGCGCCCGCGATGGGATGGCCCGGCACGAACTGCCCGATGCGATCGCCCAGCGCATCGCGCGCCGCCTCGACCACTTCGGCCTTGGTGCTGCCGCCGTCGGTCAGCACGGCGTGCGGCGAGAGGTGCGTCCGCATCTGCGACAGCACGTTTGTCAGGCCGCCGACCGGCGTGGCCAGCATGATGAGATCCGCCTGGGCCGCCGCGGCTTCGGCCGTCACGGCCTCGTCGATGAGGCCCAGCGCGACAGCGCGTTCCAGCGACTGCGCATTGCGCCCCACGCCCAGCACCTTGCCCACCTGCCCTGCCTGCCGCAAGGCCGCCGCGAACGATCCGCCGATCAAACCGACGCCAACCACTGCCAATACAGGAATCAGGGGGCCCGCGGCCCCCTGATCTGAAGAAGGTAACGCGTCGTTCATGCGGTCAGGATGGCAGTCAAGGCGTCGATGAATCGGGCGTTCTCTTGAGGCAGTCCGATGGACACGCGGAGCCACTCCGGCAGACCGTCGCCCGCAACGGGACGCACGATGACGCCGCGCTTGAGGAGTTCAAGATTGATGCGCGGCGCGTCGCCCACGTGAACCAGCACGAAGTTGCCATAGCTGGGCACGTAACGCAGATTCAGCTTGTCGAACGCGGCGCACAACTGGGCCTTGCCTGCCTTGTTGGAAGCGTAGGCTTCCTCGAGGTATTCGGCATCGCCGAGCGCTGCGATGGCTGCGGCTTGGGCCAGCGTATTGACGTTGAACGGCTGGCGCACGCGGTTGAGCAGGTCGGTCAGGCCGGGCTGCGCCACCGAGAAACCGACGCGCAGGCCCGCCAGGCCGTAAGCCTTGGAGAACGTGCGCGACACGATCAGGTTCGGGTACTGGCGCGCCAGCGCGGTGCTGTCAAAGCGCAGCTCCGGATCCAGGTATTCGTTGTAGGCCTCGTCCAGCACGACCGTGACGCGGTCGCCGTGCGCGGCATGCACGCGTTCCAGGAAGTCCGCGACCTTGTCGCCCGGCACGAAGGTGCCGGTGGGGTTGTTCGGGTTGGCGATGAACACCAGGCGCGTGTCGTCGGCGATCGCGTCGAACATCGCATCCAGGTCGTGGCCGTGGTCCACGGCCGGCACCACGATGTGGCGCGCGCCGCGCGCCTGCGTGGCCAGGCGGTAGACCGCAAACGAGTGCTGCGCGTACACCGCGGAAGCGCCCGGCTCCAGCAGCGCCAGCGCGGCGATTTCCAGGATGTCGTTCGAGCCGTTGCCGAGCGTGATCCAGTTCATCGGCACGCCGTAGCGTTCAGCCAGCGCCGCCTTCAGGTCAAAGCCGTTGGGGTCCGGGTAGCGTGCCAGCGATTCGGCCGCAGCCAGCATGGCCGCCTTCGCCGATTTGGGCATGCCCAACGGGTTTTCGTTGGACGCCAGCTTGACGATGGTCGCCGGATCCAGCCCGAATTCGCGGGCCAGTTCTTCGATCGGCTTGCCTGCCTGGTACGGGGCGATGGCGCTGACGTGCGCGGGGGCAACGAGGGGCTTGGATGCGTGGGTCATGATGTGGGATTCACTGCGCCGGGTACGAGCCCAGCACTTTAAGGTAGGCAACCTGCGCCTGCAGGGCCGCCAGGGCGCGCTCGACATTCGGGTCGTTCCGGTGGCCCAGGACGTCGACGTAGAAATAGTATTCCCACTGGCCCGTACGCGCGGGGCGCGACTCGAAGCGCGTCATCGACACGCCGTTGGCGGCCAGGGGCGCCAGCATTTCATAAACGGCGCCCGCGCGGTTCGGCACCGCCAGGATCAGGCTGGTCTTGTCCTTGCCGCTGACCAGGGGCTCGATGTTGCCGATTGCCAGGAAGCGGGTGCGGTTGTGCGGGTCATCCTGGATGCCGGCGGCGACGATCTGCAGGTTCCAGGCGGGCGCAGCCACTTCGCCGGCAATAGCCGCGATGCTCGCATCCGACGCGGCGGCGCGCGCTGCTTCGGAATTGCTGGAAGCGGCCACGCGCTCGACGTCGGGATAGTTGCGCGTCAGCCAGCCCTGGCACTGGGCCAGCGCCTGCGGGTGCGCGGAAATGGTCTTGATGCCGTCCATGCCGCCCGATTGCGACATCAGGCAATGGCGGATGACGAGCGAACGCTCGCCCAGGATCTTGACCGGCGTGTTCAGCAGCAGGTCCAGGCTGCGGTTGACGGCACCTTCGGTGGAGTTTTCCACCGGCACCATGCCCACGTCTGCCTGACCGGCCTCGACAGCCCGGAAGACCTCGTCGAACGAGGCGCAAGGCAGCTTCTGGACCGCATGGCCAAAGTGTTCCAGCGCAGCCTGCTCCGAGAACGAACCCTGCGGTCCCAAAAACGCGACGGTCATGCCGCGCTCCAGGCCCCGGCATGCGGAGATGATTTCGGTCCAGACCGACGCCACGCCGGCGTTCGGGAACGGCCCGGGATTGATCTGCTGCAGGCGGCGGATGACCTCGGCCTCGCGTTCGGGGCGCAGCACCGGGCCATCGGCATGCGCGGCATGCTTGGCCTCGCCCACGTCGAGCGCGGCGCGCGCGCGCTGCGACAGAAGATCGAGAATCTGCGCATCGAGGTCGTCGATGCGCTTGCGCAGGGGAAGCAGCTTGCGCTGCAGCTCGTCATCCATGGCGGCGCTCGAATTCCTTCAGGTACTCGACCAGCGCCGCCACGCCTTCGAGCGGCAGCGCGTTGTAGATGGAGGCGCGCATGCCGCCCACGCTCTTGTGGCCTTTCAACTGCGTCAGGCCCGCTGCCTCGGCGCCCTTCAGGAAGGCGTCGTTGAGCGACTCGTCGTGCAGCACGAACGGCACGTTCATGCGCGAACGCACGGGCGCGTGAATGGGATTGCGGTAGAAGCTGGTACTGTCCAGGTAGCCGTACAGCAGATCGGCCTTCGCCTTGTTGGCGGCTTCCATGCCCGCCACGCCGCCATTGGCCTTGACCCACTTGAACACCAGGCCCGCGATGTAGATCGCAAAGGTGGGCGGGGTGTTGTAGCGCGAGTGTTCGGCTGCCACGTTGGCGTAGTCGAACGCCGAGGGGCAGATCGGCAAGGCCTGGCCAATCAGGTCGCGGCGCACGATGACCATGGTGACGCCGGCCGGGCCAGCGTTTTTCTGCGCGCCGGCGTACATCATGCCGCAGCGCGACACGTCCATCGGGCGCGACAGGAAGTGCGAAGATGCGTCGATGACCAGGGGCACGTCGGGTGCGCCGAGGTCAGCGGTCTCGGGCCAGTCCAGGAATTCGACACCGCCAATGGTTTCGTTGCTGCACAGGTGCAGGTAGGCCGATTCCTTGCGCACCTGCCAGGTGTCGGCGGGCGGCACCCAGGTCAGCGGCCCCTGTTCGCGGCCGTCGATCTGGGTGGCGTGATCGGAACTGGCCGCGATGTGCGTGCTGCCGTAGCGGCCGGCTTCCTTGTACGAACGCTTGGACCAATGGCCCGTCACGACGAAATCCGCGGCTGGCGCGCCGCGGCGTCCCATGAGATTCATGGGAACGATGGCGTTTTCCCCGGAACCGCCGCCTTGCATGAACATGACGGCGTAATCGGCCGGCAGGCCCAGCAAGTCGCGCAGATCGGACTCTGCTTCATCGCAGATCTGCACGAAATGCTTGCCGCGATGGCTCATTTCCATCACGGACATGCCGCTGCCGTGCCAGTCCAGCATTTCTGCAGCGGCTTGCTGCAGCACCACCTCGGGCAAGACCGAGGGGCCGGCCGAGAAGTTCCAGGGGCGGGCCATTATTGCTCCGTAGGTTCCGTCGAATCTGCTGCGTCGTTGCTGTCGTCGCCACCGGTTTGCTGGCCGTCTTCGTCCAGTTCGCCGTCATCGTCCGCGTCGCTTTCGACGACACGGCGCACGCCGGACAGCGTGCTGCCGTCGTCGACGTTGATCAGCGTGACGCCCTGCGTCGCACGGCCCATTTCGCGGATTTCCGCGACACGGGTGCGCACCAGGACGCCGCCGGTGGTGATGAGCATAATTTCATCGGTAGGCGTGACCAGCACCGCGCCCACCACCTTGCCGTTACGCGAGGTGGTCTGGATGGCGATCATGCCCTTCGTGCCGCGGCCATGGCGCGTGTACTCCGCGATCGGCGTGCGCTTGCCGTAGCCGTTTTCGGTGGCGGTCAGCACCGTCTGCGTTTCGTCGCCGGCGACCAGCAGCGCGATGACCGTCTGCGTGTCCTCGAGCATCATGCCGCGCACGCCGCGGGCGTTGCGGCCCATTGGACGCACGTCGTTTTCGTCGAAGCGCACGGCCTTGCCGGCGTCCGAGAACAGCATGACGTCGTGCTTGCCGTCGGTGAGATCCGCGCCAATCAGGTAGTCGCCATCGTCAAGGTCGACGGCGATGATGCCGGCCTTGCGCGGGTTGGAGAAGTCGGACAGCGGGGTCTTCTTGACCGTGCCGCGTGAGGTCGCCATGAAGACATAGTGGTCTTCGCTGAATTCCTTGACCGGCAGCACCACCGTGATCTTCTCGCCGTCGGCCAGCGGGAACATGTTGACGATCGGCTTGCCGCGCGAGTTGCGCGTGCCTTGCGGCACTTCCCAGACCTTCAGCCAGTACACACGGCCGCGGTTCGAGAAGCACAGCAGGAAGTCGTGCGTGTTGGCGATGAAGAGCTGGTCGATCCAGTCGTTTTCCTTCATGGCCGTGGCCTGCTTGCCGCGTCCGCCACGCTTTTGCGAGCGGTATTCGGACAGCGGCTGGCTCTTGATGTAGCCGCCGTGCGACAGCGTCACGACCATGTCGGTCGGCGTGATCAGGTCTTCGGTATCGAGTTCAGTCGCGTTCAGTTCGATTTCCGAACGGCGCGAGTCCTTGGCGCCGGTCGAGAACTCGGCCTTGATGGCCTGCAGTTCTTCGCTGATGATCGTCGTGATGCGCTCGGGACGCGCCAGGATGTCCAGCAGGTCGGCGATGGTGGACATGATGTCCTTGTATTCGCCGACGATCTTGTCCTGCTCCAGCCCGGTCAGGCGTTGCAGGCGCATGTTCAGGATTTCCTGGGCCTGCGTATCGCTCAGGCGATACAGGCCGTCGCCCTGAAGACCGAACTCGACGCCCAGATCGTCCGGACGGAAAGCCGCGCGGCCGCCCGGCGTGTCGCCGTCGGCGCGCGACAGCATTTCGCGCACCAGCGACGAATCCCAGGACTTCGCCATCAGTTCCTGACGGGCGACAGGAGGAGTCGGGGCCGCCTTGATGATCGCGATGAAATCGTCGATGTTGGCCAGCGCCACCGCCAGGCCTTCCAGCACGTGGCCGCGCTCGCGGGCCTTGCGCAACTGGAAAACCGTGCGGCGCGTGACCACTTCCCGGCGATGCTGCAGGAAGTAGTCGATCATCTGCTTCAGGTTGAGCAGGCGGGGCTGGCCGTCGACCAGCGCCACCAGGTTCATCCCGAAGGTGTCCTGCAGCTGGGTGTTCTTGTAGAGGTTGTTCAGCACGACCTCAGGCACTTCGCCGCGCTTGAGCTCGATGACAAGGCGCATGCCGTCCTTGTCCGACTCGTCGCGGATGTCGGAGATGCCTTCGATCTTCTTGTCGTTGACCAGCTCTGCGATGCGTTCCTGCAGCGTCTTCTTGTTGACCTGGTAGGGAATCGCGTCGATCACGATCGCCTGGCGATTGCCCTTCTCCATGTCTTCGAAGTGCGTCTTGGCGCGCATGATGACGCGGCCGCGACCCGTGCGATAGCCTTCGCGCACGCCGGACATGCCATAGATGATGCCGCCCGTAGGGAAGTCCGGCGCCGGGATGAGCTCGATCAGCTCATCGACCGTGCACGCCGGATTGCGCAGGCAGTACAGGCAGCCGTCGACCACTTCCTGGAGGTTGTGCGGCGGAATGTTGGTCGCCATGCCCACCGCGATGCCGGAGCTGCCGTTGACCAGCAGGTTGGGCAGGCGCGACGGCAGCAGCAGGGGTTCCTGTTCGCTGCCGTCGTAGTTGGGTCCGAAGTCGACGGTTTCCTGGTCGATGTCGGCCAGGAGTTCGTGGGCGATCTTGGCCAGGCGAATTTCGGTGTAACGCATCGCCGCGGCGTTGTCGCCGTCGATGGAACCGAAGTTGCCCTGGCCGTCGACCAGCATGTAGCGCATGGAGAAATCCTGCGCCATGCGGACAATGGTGTCGTACACGGACTGGTCGCCGTGGGGGTGGTACTTACCGATGACGTCCCCGACGATACGCGCTGACTTCTTATAGGCGCGGTTCCAGTCGTTGTTCAGCTCGTGCATCGCGTAGAGCACGCGCCGGTGGACAGGCTTCAAGCCGTCCCGCACATCCGGTAGCGCCCGACCGACGATCACGCTCATCGCGTAATCGAGGTAACTGCGGCGCATCTCTTCTTCCAGCGATACCGGAAGCGTCTCCTTGGCAAAGGAATCCATATATATAACGACAGAATCGTGTAAGGAGGAACCCGGGCCGGGTAAACAGGAAATTCTATCATTCGATTGGGGGACCGGTCCGATGGGCCGTCCGAAGGCGCCGCGAGCGGGCCGCGACGGACCGATCAGAAACGCCGCCCGGCCACGCCCACCCGCGCCCTGCGGCCCTGTTGTCAAAAACCAACATGGGAAACGACAGGAGTGCCGAAAACGTCATATCCAGCATTAATGCGCCTGTCCAGGGAAGCCAAAGCCCCCCAAATGCCTTAAGATTGTTTCCAGCACGCAGGAAACCCAGTAGCTATTCCTTTGAACCAGCTCTTGGCGTTGCTATACTGGCCCCGTTTTCCTGATATGCGGCGGGGGTTCGCTGCGAGTCACTTATCCAGCTTCAAGCTCAACGAGGAGAAACATGAACAAACCCTCCAAATTCGCTCTGGCGCTCGCCTTCGCCGCCGTCACGGCCTCTGGTGTAGCTTCCGCGCAAACCGTGGACAACTGGCGCAACCCGTTCGGTAACGTTTGGAAGAACGGCACGAACGAACTGTGCTGGCGCGATGCCTTCTGGACCCCGGCCACCGGTATCCCCGGTTGCGACGGCGTCCCGGTTGCCCAACAGAAGGCGAAGCCGGCCCCGATGGCGGCAAAGGTCGTGTTCAATGCTGACACGTTCTTCGACTTCGACAAGTCGACCCTGAAGCCCGAAGGTCGCCAACTGCTGCAGCAAGTCGCTCAGCAAGCCAGCACCATCGATCTGGAAACGATCATCGCCGTCGGCCATACCGACTCGATCGGTACCGAACAGTACAACCAGAAGCTGTCCGAGCGCCGCGCCGCTTCGGTCAAGGCTTACCTGGTCAGCCTGGGCATCGACCCCAACCGTATCTACACGGAAGGCAAGGGCGAACTGCAGCCGATCGCTTCCAACAAGACGAAGGAAGGCCGCGCCCAGAACCGTCGCGTTGAGATCGAAATCGTGGGTAGCCGCAAGTAATTGCCGGACTAGCTACAATAAGGGGGCCTCGCATAGCGAGGCCCTTTTTTTCGCCTGCGATGCACCCCTCTGGTGCATCGGCAAGCCCCTTCCTCGCCTAGCGCGCTGGACCCCTCTATATATAGAGCAGCCTTACGCCGGACCGCCCATGAACACGCAAACTCACGACACCGCGCAAGCCTCCGTCAATGCCGATCAGGCCGAAATCGACAAGTTCAGCGCCTTGGCCAGCCGCTGGTGGGACCCCGAAAGCGAGTTCAAGCCGCTGCACGCCATCAATCCGCTGCGGCTGGAGTGGATTCAGGAATGCGCGGGCAGCCTGGCCGGCCGCAAGGTGCTGGATGTAGGTTGCGGCGGCGGCATTCTGTCGGAAGCGATGGCCCGCAGCGGCGCCGACGTAACCGGCATCGACCTGGCCGACAAGTCCCTGAAGATCGCGCGCCTGCATGGCCTGGAATCGGGCGTGAAGGTGGAATACCGCAAGGTGCCCGTCGAGGAACTGGCTGCCGAGCAGCCAGGCCAGTATGACGTGGTGACCTGCATGGAAATGCTGGAGCACGTGCCGGATCCGGCCTCGATCGTGCGCGCCTGCTCGACGCTGGTGAAACCCGGCGGCTGGGTGTTCTTTTCGACGTTGAACCGCAACGCCAAGTCGTTCGTGTTCGCGATCATCGGCGCGGAGTACGTCCTGCGCCTCCTGCCCCGCGGCACCCACACCTACGACCAGTTCATCAAGCCCAGCGAGCTGTCGGCGGCGGCGCGCGGCGCGGCCTTGGAACCGGTGAGCATGCGCGGCATGGAATACAACCCGATCACCCAGATCTACTCGCTGACTTCCGACACCTCGGTCAACTATCTGATGGCAACCCGTAAATGAGCGCCCTGATCCTGTTTGATTTCGACGGCACCCTGGCCGACACCGCCCCCGACCTTGCAGCCGCCGCGAACCGTCAGCGCACCCGCCGCGGCCTGGAGCCAATGGCATACGAGGCGCTGCGTCCCGTGGCATCTCAGGGCGCGCGCGGACTGTTGCGGGTGGCGCTGAACCTGCAACCGGGCGACGCAGACTATGAGCCCACCCGCCTGCAGTTTCTGGAAGACTACGCCGCCAGCTCGACGGTGCACAGCAAGCTGTTCCCCGGGATCGAAGACCTGCTGGCTGACATCCGCAACCGTGGCATGTCCTGGGGCATCGTCACCAACAAGGTCACCTACCTGACCCTGCCCATCGTCGAATTCCTGGACCTGACGCGCGACAGCGCCGTGCTGGTTTGCGGCGACACCACTGCCCACGCCAAGCCGCATCCCCTGCCCTTGCAGCACGCCGCGCGCGAAGCGGGTTTTGAGACCGACCGCTGCGTCTACGTCGGCGATGACCTGCGCGATATCCAGGCCGCCCACGCGGCGGGCATGCCCGCCGTGGCCGCGGCCTATGGCTACGTCGGCGAAGACGACAACGTCATTGCCTGGCAGGCTGAAACCTGCGCGAATTCGCCACAGGAACTCTGGTCCGCCATCGAGCCGCTGCTGCCCCGCGACTTGCGCTAAATGCCGGGGATGGGTCGTTTGCCCGTCCACCCGCCTTCGGTCACGCCCCGCCTTCGGTGATGATGCACCTTCCAACGCGGCATCCTCGCTGATGACGCCGCAGCTGCCCGCGATTGTTCTGTCGAATTAGTGCAGCAGGCCGAACAATCTATCCGGATGCCGGGGGTTTATCCGTCCGGCGATCTCCCCTAAAGTGTGAACCGTGCATCGCGATCCGGGTTGTCCGGATCGCTCCGTTTCCGGCTCATGCCGGCGTTGCAGCCTCTCGCAGGCGGCGACGACATCTCCGTGCTGGCGGACCTCCGTCCCGCCGCACCGTGCCCGCTACGTTGACGCGGCGCACGCCAGACCTTTTGACCTTGCCTTCAACTCCCTGCCCGCGCGGCGCCATCCCGCCTCGCGTTCAAGGAATGCCTATGCTTTTGCCCATCCTGCTACTTTCCGCCGCCGGCTTCACCATCCTGACCACCGAGTTCCTGATCGTGGGGCTGCTGCCCGGGCTTGCCCGCGATCTGGACGTGACCGTTTCCCAGGCAGGCCTGCTGGTGACGCTGTTTGCCTTCACGGTCGCGGCGACCGGCCCCCTGCTCACCGCCCTGATGGCCAACATGGAGCGCAAGCGCCTGTTCATCGGGGTGCTGGTGCTATTTGGCCTGTCCAACGCGCTGGCCGCCGTGGCGCCCAACATCTGGATCATGGCGATCGCCCGCTTTGTGCCGGCGTTGGCCCTGCCGGTGTTCTGGTCGCTGGCCAGCGCCACCGCCGTCGAACTGGTGGGTCCCGCGCGCGCCGGCCGCGCCATTTCGACGGTAGCGTTCGGCATCGTCGCCGCCACGGTGTTCGGCATTCCGATCGGTGTGCTGATCTCGGACGCGTTCGGGTGGCGCGCCGCGTTCTGGGTGCTGTCCGTGGTGGCGTTTGCCAAGGCCCTGCTGCTATTACTGACCTTCCCCAGCACGCGCATCCGCGCCGACAGCGTGCGCCTCGTCACGCAGCTGCGGATCCTGCGCAAACCCATCGTTGTGAGCCATGTGGTGCTGTCGCTGCTGGTTTTCACCGGCATGTTTACGGCCTATACCTATCTTGCCGACATGCTGGAGCGGCTGGGCGGCTTTGACGGCGAGACCGTCGGCTGGACGATGATGGCGTTTGGCACCGTCGGGCTGGTGGGCAACACGCTGGGAGGACGCCTGGTGGACCGCAGCCCGCTCGGCGCCACGGCGCTGTTCTCGTCGCTGATGGCGGTCGGCCTGGCGTTCGTCGCGCCGGTCATGCAGTCGCACGGCCTGCTGGCTGTCGCGCTGGGCATCTGGGGAATCGCCCAGGCCGCGCTTTTCATCGTCTGCCATGTTCGGCTGATGAAGTCCGCCCCCGAGGCGCCCGCGTTTGCCGCGTCGCTGAACATCTCCGGCGCGAACATCGGCATCGGCCTGGGCGCGGTGGTTGGCGGACATGTGATCGACCACTACGGCCTGGCGACGCTGGGCGGCGCCGCGGCCGTCATCGTGGCGGCTTCCGTCGGGCTGGCCGCACTGATGATGGCGGCGTCCCGGGGCCGGCGGCAATCCAAGGCGGCGTGCGCCAACGCGGCCTGACGCCAAGCTTGTCTCGCCCCCGCCACGCTTGACACCGCTTGGGTTTACAGGATGGCAGGCGCTTGCATTTGCAGTACAATGGAAGGTCTTGGGGCCGATCCGGATTCGACGTGGGTCGCGAAACAACTCAGGGCATGCCGAGCACCAGTACGCTCGTTAAACCACTGGAACACTACAAACGCCAACGACGAGCGTTTCGCTCTCGCCGCTTAAGCGGTGAGCCGCTGCACTGATCTGTCCTTGGGTCAGGCGGAGGAAGGCAACTTCCTAGGGGGGTAACCCTCGAACCGCAGCAGCGACATTCACAAGGAATCGGTCTGCGCTGGGGTCACACGGCTCAGATTTAAATTACGTGAATCGCTTTGGTCCGGCCTGTCGGTTGGCTAAGTCCAAAGTTAAAACCAAATAAATCGACTACGCATGTAGAACTGGTTGCGGAGGGCTTGCGGACGGGGGTTCAATTCCCCCCGGCTCCACCAAATTCCGTTCAGCAACGTCAGCTGAAACCAAAAATCCTCAAGGGTGCAGACCCTTGAGGATTTTTTTCGTCTGGGTCACTGCCGGTTGACCCAGTCCTGGGCTCCTTCGATGAACCAGGGGAGATTCAGGCGTTCGCCCTCGCCCGATTGAATCGTCAGACGCTGGCCGGACGGGTTGGTGTTGTTGTTGGAACCCGCCGGCGAATCCAGCGGCCGGCTGCGGTAGTCCACGTTGTTTCGCGGTTGCTGCGGGGTCTCTGCGCAGGCGGCGAGGGCTGCAATGGCCGCCCCGGCGAGCAGCAGGCGCAGCGCTGCGTGATGAATCTTCATGGTGTTCGGTTCCTGCTGGCGGCACAGGCCGGCGTGCCAGGCGAAACGGCCTTTCCCGTACCTTACTCGCATTAGGGTGGCCGCGTCAGGCAGCTCGGGTCGCCTGGCCGCCCACGTCAGCCTTCCCCCCTCCAGCAGAAGCAGATCGGGCGCGCGCGCGGCCTCCCAGGTCAGAACTGATACTTCAACGTCAGCATGGCGTGGCGGGTAGGTGCGTAAATCCCGGTGTAGAAGGTGGTGTCCAGCCCCTGCAGATACTTCTTGTCGAACACGTTGTTCAGGTTCAGCGTTGCCGAGAGCTGGCGGTTGAAGTCGTAGCGCGCCATCAGGTTGGCGACGGCGTAGGCGGGCTGCTCGCCCTTGAGCGTCACGCCCGGCAGGGACCAGGTAGTGGCGCTGTAGTAGATGCGGCTTTGCCAGTTGACGCCGCCGCCCACGGTCAGGCGGTGCCAGTCGCCGGGCAGGCGGTAGGTGGTCCACAGCTTGGCCATGTGGCGCGGGAAGTTGGTTCGGATGGTCCCGCCCTCGCCGTCTTTGGTGATGCTGTAGCTATAGCTGAGCGCGGCTTGCCAGCCGGGGGCCAATTCGCCGTTGAACTCGATATCCAGGCCCGACGTTTTGGCACCGCTGACGGCGCGGTACGCCGGTTCCCGTACGGTGCCGGGCACGAACTGGCCTTCGTCGACTTCGGCCAGGTTGTCCTGGCGGATCTGATAGAGCGCGATGGCGCTGGTGAGGCGGCCGCCAAAGTAGTCGCTCTTCAAGCCGATTTCGTAGTTGTCGCCGGTGCGCGGGTCCAGCACGTTGCCATTGCGATCGCGGGCGCTTTGCGGCTTGAAGATGCTGGTGTAGCTGGCGTAGACGGAATGCTGGTCGTTCAGGTCGTAGACGATGCCGGCGTAGGGCGTGACAACGCCGCTTTCGCTCATTTCCGTGATCTTGTTGTTTCGCGCCAGCGCGGGCGACGTGTAGATCTGCGAGAGCTTGTAGCGGTAGTTGCTGACGCGCGCGCCCACGATGACGGCGAGGTCGTCCGTAGGCTTCAAGCGCAACGCGGAATAGACGCCCTGCTGCTTTTGCCAGCCGTCGTAATCCATGAGTTTCTCGCCTGACGCGGTAGGCCCTGCAGTGTCGTTGCCCCAGGTGTAAATGTTGACGTCACGGCCTTCGATGTCGTCGTCGGCCGGCTCGTGATAGTTATTGAACTCCGCCCAATTCAATCCCACGACGAACTCGTGCTGCCTTCCCCACAATTCGAATGGTCCGGCCGCCTGCACGTCGAAGCCGGTCTGGCGCTGGCGGGCGCTACCGAGGCCGCCATAAAACTGCACGCCGTCGCCCGTATTGCGCTCGACGAAACCCCAACTGGCGTCGGCCGACGAAAACTCGCGCTTGCCGTGAAGGTAGTTGCCCGAAAACTTGAGCTTCCAGTCGTTGGCGAACTTGTGCTCGAGGTTGAGGAAGGCGTTGTAGACCTTGAGCTCGTCGGTGTTCCAGCGTGCCCCGGCGTTGTCGGACGCTTTGAAATCGGTCTGCTGACCGTCAGCGTAAAAGAGCGGCAGTCCGGTCGACGACTGTCCGCGCGGATCGTTGTTCTGGTAGTCGATGCCCGCCGTGAGCATTGTGTTCGGCGTAAGATCGGCCTCCAGCACGCCGTAGAAAACCGTCTTGTTTTCCTTGTAGTAGTCGATATGCGTGTTGCCTTGCTCGTGCGCGGCGACGAAGCGGCCGCGCAATGTGCCGGCGTCGTTGATGGGCCCGCCCACGTCCAGTTCGCCGCGGCCACGGCCCCAGGTGCCTGCGCCCACGCTGGCATAGCCCTGGAATTCGCGCGTGGGCTTCTTGCGGATGAGGTTGACGGTGCCCGAGGGATCGCCCGCCCCCGTCATCAGCCCCGTTGCGCCGCGCAGGACCTCGACGCGGTCATAGATGGCCAGGTCCGTCTGGCTCTGCGGGATGTTCTGCGACACGATGTCGGTCGCGGTCAGGACGCCATCAAACTGATAGTTATCGATGTTGTAGCCGCGCGAAAGAATCGAGAACCGGCCTGTGCCGATGTTCTGCACCGAGATGCCCGGCGTGCGGTCCAGCAGCGCCTCGATGCTGTCGACGCCCTCGTCCTCGATGCGCTGGCGCGTCATGACGCTGATGGTCTGCGGCGTTTCGCGCTGCGTGAGCGGCAGCCCGGTGGCGAAGGACAAGGGGCCGGTCATGGCGTAGCTGTTCGAACCTTCCGTGGCACCGAAGCCGTCTGCTTGCACGGTGACGGGCGCCAGCGTGGCCACACCGCCGGCGGGCGCCGCGCGGTGCAGCACATAACTGCCGCCCTCTGCCGGCGATGCGGCCAGGCCGGTGCCCGCCAGCAAGGCATTCAACGCGGCGCGCGGGTCCAGGTCGCCCGACACGCCCGGGCTTTGCTTGCCCTCCGCGAGTTCGCCTGCGCCGGCGACCAGCACGCCTGACTCGCTGACAAAGCGGGCGAGCACCGTGCTCAAGGGGCCGGCGGGAATGTCGTAATGCCGCGTCGCGGCTGCGGCGGATTGTTGAGCCGCCGCGGTCTGCGCATAGGCGTCCGGCGCGTCGACGGCCAGGACCGCCACGCCGCCCGCGATCGCCAATTGCACGACACGCGCCGAGCAGGTCAGGCGGGAACTGCCCGCGAGGCGGCGGAATGAGTGGGGCGGCCGCTTAGCGGCAAGGACTGAATGACGGGGCATGACGAACTGGGTTCCGATGAGGTTTATCGACGAGCCGTGCGATTGAATTCGCTCTCATTTGGGGAATCGAACGAGAACCTCAAAAGCGGAACCGGGCGGGAGAAAAATTGTTGCGATGCCGTGCGAATCGCGATGAATCGCGGACGGGCGGGCGGCGGGAAAGGGTGAGGATCGCGTCAGCGGCTGCCGACCGGACCACCGCGCGGCTGGATGCTGACCCACCACGGCAAGGTCCGCTGGATGCGGATGGGCAGAACGCCTTCCAGCATGGCCAGCGCCCGATCGGGGTCGGTGGCCGGATAGCTGCCGATGACCGGCAGGTTGGCGATCTCGGGCGCCACGCGCAGCACGCCGCCGCGATAGCGCTGCAGCTCGCTGGCGACATCCGCCAGCGGCGTGTTGTTGGTGACCAGGATGCCACGCGACCAGGCCTCGCGCGCGGGATCGGCGGATTGCGTGGCGGCCAGCGCTGCGTCCGTGAAGCGCGTCTGCTCGCCCGTCTGGATAACGCGCGTGCTGCCCGTGACGGCGGTGCGCGCTTCGACGGCGCCCTTGTAGACCGCCACCAGCGTCTCGTCGCCGTCGAGCCGCACCGTGAATCGCGTGCCGAGGGCGCGCACCCTGCCCTGCGGGGTATCGACGACAAACGGGCGTGCGGGATCGGCCGCGGTCTGTATCAGTATTTCGCCTGCCAAGAGGCGAAGCCGGCGCAGGCCGCCGCTGTAATCCTCGTCGAAGGCGCTGCCGGTGCCGAGCCAGACGACGGAACCGTCGGCCAGTTCGATCTGCCGAACCTCGCCGGTGGCGCTGCGGTGATCGGCCGCCCAGGCCAGCACCACGCCGGGCAGCGGCGTGAGACGCCACGCCGCCAGCCCGGACAGGCCCGTGCCGGCCAGCGCCGCCAGGCCGAACAGCATCTGACGCCGCCGCGCCATGCGGCTATTGGCCGCGCAATAGCCCTTGGCGGCGGCGTCGCGGCCGGGGCTGGACTGGACGGGTTGGAACTGGCTGCTGATGCGCTCGACGTAGCCCCAGGCGGTCCGGTTTTCCTGCGCGCGTTCAAGCCAGGTCTGCCAGCGCCGGCGCTCGTCGGGCGTGGCCTCGCCGGAGCGCAGCAGCGCAAACCATTCGGCGGCCTGTTCAAGCGCCTGGTGCGTAGGCTCGACGGCGGATTGCACGGAGGTCATGTTGCGCCTCGAACGCGGAAATCCCAGCCCGTCATGCCGAACCGGTCCCCACGGGAGCGGCCGGATGCACAAGGATCGGAGGCGCGTTGGCCACCGACCGCGCCTCCAGCATCAGGCAGTGCAGCATGGCCTGGGCGACATACTTGCGGACCATTCGGGTGGACACACCCAGCTCCTGCGCCACTTCCTTGTCGGACATCTCGCATGCGACCGCCATGACGAAAGCATTGGCGGCTTTGACGGGCATGCTGCGCAGCATGCCGTCGATTTCCAGCAGCGCCTGGATGACGATCACCTGATGTTCAGCCGACGGCGCCACGGCCTCGGGCCGCGCAGCCAGTTCTTCCAGCCACATCTGCTCGATCTGGCGGCGCCGCCACAGGTCCACGCACATGCCGTTGGCCATGGCGCGCAAATACGCCCGAGCCTCGGGAGCGCTGTCGAAGCGGCGCGGCTTCTGGATAAGGCGCACGAAAGCGTCGTGCGCCAGGTCGGCCGCGTCACACGAATTGCCCAGGCGTCGGCGCAACCACCCATGAAGCCATCCGTGATGGTGGGTGTACAGGGATTCGATTTGTGAGGACGACGCGTCGCTGGCCACGGCGGTAGAAGGACCTCGGGCCATCCTGGGACGCCCGGAAATCTAAATAAGAATTACTCGTGATTATCCGCACAACGGCCCCGTTTTGCAACGCGGCATTTCCGTTGGCGCGAATCGGCGCGTTTAAAGCCCGGCGTTCATAACGGAAATTTATTGTTTCGTGCTTTATCTTGGCAGTTGTAACGGCCACAGGTGAATTGACCCCAAATTCCGGATGAAACCTGCATCTCCCCTGTGATGCGATCGCGCGAAGCGATGTTCCGCGACTCGGATGATGCCCGGAAAACTTGACATATTTCGACACATATTACGAATGCTTTCAGGAAAAATAGCGGCCAGAAAAGCCACCGGCGCTAGGGGCCACACCGTCACCTTCCGCGGCCGCATCGACGATCAGATCAAGCTGCATGGTTATCGCATCGAACTGGCGGAGATCGACGCGGCCATCGCCGCCCTGCCTGGCGCGCGTGCCGGCGCCACGGTGGCGCTGCGGCGGCCCGATGGCGCTATCGTCAGGCTGATTGGCTTTGTCGAACCCGCCGCAAACGACCAGCGTACGCGCTCCCCTGCCCCCGGCCTGCAACCGCTGCCCGCTGATCTGACAGACTGGAAGGTCTCGCTGGGCCGGCGTTTGCCGCCGTACATGATTCCGTCAGAACTGGTGGCGTGCCCGCACTTTCCCACCACCAGCACGGACAAGGCGGACCGCAAGCAGCTCGAACGCCTGTATCTTGAAACGCGCCTCAGCAAGAAACCGGAGCCGCAAACATGACTCGCACAACCTTTCGTCTTGCCCTCGCCCTGACGCTGGCGGCCTGCTCCGCCAGCGCCGCCGCCGAAGGCGTGCTGGCGCAACTGTATGCCGCCCGCCCGCCGGCAGGTTCCTCGTTCGTGCGGGTGGTCAATCCGCACGTGAATCCGCTGCAGGCGCAGGTCGCTCAGGGGCCGGTCCAGGAGATCGGACCGGACCGGCAGGCCACCACCTACGCCATCGTGAAGGGCAATCAGCCCTTCGACGTGCGCATCGACGGCAAGCTTGCCGGCACGCTGCAGGTGGCGCCCGATACGTTCAGCACGCTGGTGCCGCGGCGTGACGGCGGCAGGCTGTCGTTCAGCGTCATCGACGACAACGCCGGCGCGCAGGACGCGCTGAAGGCCGAGCTGCGCTTCTACAACCTGGCGACGGATTGCCCCGCCGGGCAGTTGTCCGTCAGTCCGTCCGGCCCGGTCCTGTTCAAGGACGTCGAGCCCGGCGCGTCCGCCGCGCGCGCGATCAATCCGGTCAGCGCAACGCTGGCCGCCGGCTGCGGCACGGCCGCGTCGCAGGCGCTGCCGCTGCCTGCCTTGCAGCCGGGCGACCACTACAGCCTGTTCCTGACCGGGACGCCCGAGGCCCCCGTGCTGCGTGGCCAGACCAGCGGCACGGACGCGTACAAGAAATAGGGAGGCCACCATGCGCCGCGTTTTCCGGGACGACCACGAACTCTTCCGCGACCAGGTCAAGCGCTTTATCGAGAGCGAGATCGCGCCCCGCTATGCCGAATGGGAAGACGCAGGCGTGACCCCGCGCGCGCTGTGGCGGCGGGCCGGCGACGAGGGGCTGCTCAATTGCGCGCTGCCGGATCCGTATGGCGCGGGCGGCGACTTCGGGCATTCGGCCGTGGTGATCGAGGAGCTGGCCCGCGCCAATTACCTGGGCATCGGCTTTTCGATCCACTCCGACATGGTCGCGCCGTATCTGCTGAACGTCGGCACCGACGCGCAGCAACAGCGCTGGCTGCCTGCCATGGCGCGCGGCGAGACCATCGGCGCCATCGCGCTGACCGAGCCGGACGCAGGCAGTGACCTGAAGGCCGTGCGCACGCGCGCGCGGCGCGATGGCGAACACTTCGTGCTCAATGGTCAGAAGACCTTCATCACGAACGGCGTGAACGCGGGCCTGGCCATCGTACTGGCCAGCACCGATCCCGATCTGGGTGCGCGCGGGCTGTCGCTGTTCTGCGTCGAGGAAAACCTGCCGGGTTACACGAAGGGCGCGCCCCTGCACAAGATCGGCCAGCACAGCCAGGACACCTGCGAACTGTTTTTCAACGACGTGCGCCTGCCTGCCGACTGCCTATTGGGTCCGCTGAACAATGCGTTCGAGATCATGACGCGCGAGTTGGCGCGCGAACGCCTGGCCATTGCGCTGCGTGCGGCGGCGTCGCAGGAAG
Source organism: Achromobacter sp. UBA2119 (assembly GCF_002331005.1). NCBI lineage: Bacteria > Pseudomonadati > Pseudomonadota > Betaproteobacteria > Burkholderiales > Alcaligenaceae > Achromobacter > Achromobacter sp. UBA2119. The sequence goes on from NZ_DCYD01000009.1 coordinate 298,087, forward strand.
GCATGCTGGAACAGGCGGCGCAATACACGCGCGACCGCAAGGTGTTCGGGCGCCGCGTCATCGACTACCAGAACACGCGCTTCAAACTGGCGAATGCGCGCGCGCAGAGCACGATGCTGCGCGTCTTCCTGGACGATTGCCTGGCGCACATGATGGAAGGCGAGCTGGACGCGACGACGGCGGCCATCGCCAAGCTCAATGCGACGGAAATGCAGGGCCGCATTCTGGACGATCTGCTGCAGCTTTATGGCGGCTCCGGCTACATGGCGGAATACGGCATCGGCCGAGCGTGGGCCGACGCGCGCGCATTGCGCATCTTCGGCGGCACCAACGAGGTCATGCTGGAAATCATCGGCCGCAGCTTCAACTGACGCGGTGCGCCTGGCGCCGCGCATTCCAGAGGCGCACTGCGGGGCCGCGCAGCCAAAGCGAACTTCAGAGCCGGGCGTCCATCCAGGCCTGCATCAGCGCACGCGCCTCCGGCGTGTCGTCGATGACCCACGGGTCCAGCGCAAACGCCACGATGCGCTTGGCGCCGTAGCCGCGCGCCACCTCCCACTGCTCACGCACCCGCTCAAAATCGGCGGAGCGCGCCTTGAAGGTCGAGCCATCGGTGGCGCCCGACGGCAGTTCCTCGAACAGTTCCAGGATCAGGTCGAAAGACGCGTGGCGCGCCAGCAGCATGTCGTGGAGCGGTTCCAGCGCCCGCAGGTTCTCCAACCCGGCCACGCCGACGCCGTCCTGGATCATGGGGTGTATGCCCACGTGGTCCAGAACATGGCTCCACAACTTCATCAATGACCCGTCGCCCGGCAGGCGGCTGTGATACGTCGAGATGCACGGCACGCTGCTGCTGGTCTCTTGCGCCGCGCGCGACAACGCGTCCAGCCATGGCACCAGCAGCGCCTGCCGATCGGCGGACGCCCAGTTGTACTGTTCCAGTTCGTACGGCAGATACCATCCGCGGAACGCGCGCCGCTGATTCCAGCCGGACTCCCGCATGTACGTGGCGCCGCGTTCGCGCGTCTGGTCCAGAAAGGCGGCCAGCGCGGGCGTGTCGGCGCGGGCCAGCACGTCCCACCAGCGCTGGTCGTACGGCAGGCCCACGTGGATGCCAATGCCCTGGTGCGCGGCTTCGTCGAACAGGGTCGCAAGGAGCGCCCCGGGGGCCATCCAGTCGTGCGGCCGCCCGCCTTCCAGTCCGGTCCATTGCAGGAAGATCTCGCGGCAGCCCAGCCGCCGGAAGCTGCGCAGCCGCTGGCGCCAGTCTTCGGGCGTCAGGTCCGCGTGGCTGCGCCAGAGCTGCAGGAAGGTGGCGTTCAGGGAAAGCGGCGGCGAACATGCCGCCAGCGGCGCCAGGGCGCTTAACGCCAGCGCCTGAAAGAGGCGCCGGCGCAGGGGGGATTTGAGCTGCGGGGGTATCAGGGGACTGTCCAGCCTTTATCCGCGGTTGCCGAACATGCCGGACAGCGAGCCCAGCAGATCGGCGGGGTTGAATGGCTGGCCGGGCTGCACCGCGCCTTCCGGCGTGGCCTTGTCGACCAGTTGCGGCAGCAGGGCCGACAGCGAATCCAGCACGGAAGTGGTGTCCTGCCCCGTCTTGGCCGCCAGTTCGTTCACGACGCCGGGATCCAGCACGGAACCGAGCTGGTCAGGGCTGACGGGCAGATTCTGCCCCGTGCCCACCCAGGACGCCACCACTTCGCCCAGCCCGCCCTTCTGAAAGCTGGCGATCAGACCGGTCAGACCGCCCGGATATTTGTTCAGTTGCTCGATCAGCGCAGGCAGCAGCGAGGCCGAACCGCCCTGCTGACCACCGCCGGCCATCGAGGCCAAAGTGTCCAATAGACTCATTGCCGCGCTCCTGAAAAAGTGGGGAAATCAGTATAGGCCGATGAAAAGCGCGGTGCGCGGCAATGCTGTTGCCTCCCGCGACGACTTTGCAAAAGTTGTAAATCGCGCGGGCGGCTCATGCTTTTGGATAGGGCTTTCGGTTCATCCCTTCGGCGTGGCTGTCGACGTCCTGAGCGCCTTAAGTGCCTTCTGGCCGGCGCGTCCGTCTGGCGGCAGGCCGAGTTCGCGTTGGGCGGCCTGCAAGGCCTGGCGCGTGCGAGCGCCGATCATGCCGTCGGGCTCGCCCAGTTCATAGCCCCGCGCGATCAGAAGCCGCTGCAGTTCGCGCCTTTCGGCGCGCGACAGCCCGGGATCGTCCGTGGGCCAGGCCTGGATCAGCGGGCCGCCGCCGCGCAGGCGGTCGGACAGATGCGCAATGGCCAGCGCATAGCTTTCGGCGGCGTTGTAGGAATACAGGGCATCGAAATTGCGCGTCACCAGAAACGCCGGACCGTTGCGGCCCGCCGGCAGCAGCAGACCCGCCGGCGTATCGCCGCCTGGCAGCGCCTGTCCATCGGCGCGCGTCACGCCCTGTTTCACCCACGACGACATGGGCCGTTTGTTCTTGCGGCCCGCGCCGGACGTGTCCAGCTTCGCGGGCAACCTGACCTCGTAGCCCCACGCCAGCGCCGGGTTCCAGCCCGCGCGCTTCAGGAAATTCGCCGTGGATGCCAGCGCGTCCGGCACGCTGTCGACCAGATCGCGCCTGCCGTCGCCGTCAAAATCCACCGCCAGCCGCAGATAGGTCGACGGCATGAACTGTGTCTGGCCAAACGCGCCGGCCCACGAGCCAACCAGGCGCTCGGGCGCGATGTGTTCGTCCTGGATGATCTTCAGCGTGGAGAAGAATTCGCCCCGGAAATACGCCTGGCGCCGGCCATAGCACGACAACGTCGACAAGGACGTCAGCAGCGGCCGTCCGCCCAGCGTGCGGCCGAAGTTGCTTTCCACGCCCCAGACCGCGGCAATCGTGGCCGGGTCCACGCCATAACGCTGCGACGCCCGGTCCAGTTCGGCCTGCCACCGCGCCATGCCGGCCTTCCCATCTGCCACGCGCTCGTCGTCCACCAGGCCCGCCATGTAGTCCCAGATGGGCGTCTTGAACTCCGGCTGCGCGTCCAGCAGGTCGATCACCGCCATGTCGGGTGCGAGGTTTGCGGTGTGCGTGTCGAACGTCGCCGCCGACACGCCGGCCTTCAAGGCGGGCGCGCGCAACTGCGACAGGCAGGCGGCAAAGTCGCCGGCGGCCAGCGCCGGCGGCACCGGCACAATCAGCGCGGCGGTCGTGATCGCGGCGGCGGTCAACGCGCGATTTACAGGAGTGTTCGACCGCGAGCGGCGCAACAGGGATTTCATGCTTGGGATTCCTTGGGAGGGGCGATGGCGGCATCGCCTTGCAGGCGCCGCGTCCAGTCTTCGACTTCGCCGGCGCGCGCGCGCTTTTCAAAGAGCGCGCGCCAGTTCGGCGACAGCTCGGGCAGCGCGGCCAGCGCGTGCAGCACGTCCGGGTCCAGCACACGGCGGTTCAGGATGTCCTGCACCCGCGCCAGCGACCATTGCGGATGCAGCCGCTTTTGCAGCGTCAGCGAGTCGCCGGGCGCCAGCCAGCCGGTCTGCAGCACGCGGTAATACCAGCCCGTCATGCCGCTGGCCTGTACCTGCGCGGCCATGCCCTTGTGCTGGAACCGGTGATCCAGCTTCCAGCACGGCTGGCGCGCCTGCGATACCTGGATCAACGCGGAGCCCGCGCGATAGACGTCGCCCACGCACACGTCGTTTTCGGTCAGGCCGGTGGTGGAAAGGTTCTCGCCGAACGCGCCGGGCGCGCGCAGCACCGCGCGTTCGCCCAGCGTCTGCAGCCAGGCGGGATAGTGGTCGCGCGCGTAGTGGTGCAGCGCCTTTTCCGGCCCGCCGTGAAAGCGCCGGTCCGCCTGCGCGTCGCCGTCCAGTCCTTCCAGACCGAGCCAGCGCCGCTCGGAGACCGGGTGCTTGTCGATGCCGCTGTCGCGCCCCGAATCGCCCAGCGGCCGCACGGCGCCCGTCAGCAGCGCGTCGATTGTGATGTCCATTTTCCCGTCGTCCCTTCAGCCGGCCTGCAGCGCGGCAAGCTCGTCGTCGTCGAATCCGGCGGCGCGCCGCGCCTCCAGGTTGAAAGGGCCGCGCAGGCGCGGCGCCTGATAGCGCGCCGCCAGTTCGGCATAGCAGGCCACCGGCTCTTTGCCCGCCTGCGCGCACTGCTGCTTGTACCAATGGTTGCCGATGGCGACGTGGCCGATCTCGTCGCGCAGGATGATGTCGACGATGGCGGCGCTTTGCGCGTCGCCCGCGCCCGCCAGCTTGTTGCGGATCATCGGCGACGCATCCAGGCCGCGCGCTTCCAGCGTGCGCGGCACGAGGGCCAGGCGCGCCAGCAGGTCGTCCTGCGTGCGCTCGGCCATATCCCACAATCCGTTGTGCGCGGGGAAGTCGCCGTAGGCATAGCCCAACGTGTCCAGGCGCTGACGCAGCAGGTCGAAATGCAGCGCTTCTTCGCGCGCCACGCGCAGCCAGTCGCGGTAGAACGCCTCGGGCATGCCTGCGAACCGCCACATGATGTCCAGCGCAAGGTTCACGGCGTTGAATTCGATGTGGGCCAGCGCGTGCAGGAGCGCTGCCCTGCCTTCCGGCGTGGCCATGGACCGCTGTCTGACCTCGCCCGGCGCGACCAGTTCGGGCCTTGCGGGGCGGCCGGGCAGTCCCGCGACGGGCGCAAGAACGCGCTCGCAATCCAGCCGGGCGTCGTCGGCAATGGCGCGCACGCGCGCCAGCTTGTCGGGCCATGCCGTGGCGGCAAGCGCCGCCAGCGCCTGCTCGCGCAGGCCGTGCGCATCGTCATCCTGCCCGCCGGGGGCAGTCTTGCTGCTGTCCATATTGCCGTCGTTCCCGGGCGCCGCGTGGACGCCTCAAATCCCTGTCGTTGCCATGGCTTGCACGCCATGCGCTGCCGAAGACTTTATCATTCGCGGATGGATCCCCTGCGCCTTACCTTGGAAACCGATCTGTCCCGCATCGACGCCCGGCAATGGGACGCGCTGGCCGGAGACCAACCCTTTCTGCGGCACGCCTTTCTGCTTGCCCTGCACGACACGGGCTGCGCGTCGCGCCAGACGGGTTGGGCGCCCCATTTCATGGCGCTGTGGCGCGACGACGTGCTGGCAGGCGCGGTGCCGCTTTACCTGAAGTCGCATTCGCGCGGCGAGTACGTGTTCGATTACGCGTGGGCCGACGCCTTCCAGCGGCACGGCATGCGCTACTACCCCAAGCTGTTGTCGGCCATTCCGTTCACGCCGGTCACCGGCCCGCGGCTGCTGGCCGCCAACGACGAAGACCGCGCAACGCTGGTGCGCGGCCTGGTGGCGTTTGCCGAAGAGGTCAACGTGTCGTCGTTGCACCTGCTGTTTCCGGCCGACGCCGACGTGCGCGCGCTGCGCGAGGCGGGCTTCATGATCCGCGAGAGCGTGCAGTTCCACTGGACCAACGCGGGCTACGCCGACTTCGACGCATTCCTGGCCACCATGAGCCATGACAAGCGCAAGAAGATCCGCCAGGACCGCAAGAAGGTCGCCGCCGCGGGCCTCACCTTCCGCTGGCTGCGCGGCGCCGAGATCGGCGCGGAGGAACTGGAATTCTTTTACGGCTGCTATTGCCGCACTTACTTCGACCACGGCAACCCGCCCTATCTGAGCCGCGAGTTCTTCGAACAGGCATACTGCGACCAGCCCGATGCCTTCGTGCTGATCCTGGCCGAACGCGACGGCGTGCCGGTCGCGTCGGCGCTCAATCTGGCGGGCGGCGACGCGTTATATGGCCGGTATTGGGGCGCGACGGAATACGTACCGGGGCTGCACTTCGAGACCTGCTACATGCAGTCCATCGCCTATTGCATCGCGCATGGCATTGCGCGCTTCGAGGGCGGCGCGCAGGGCGAACACAAGATGGCGCGCGGCCTGCTGCCCACGCCGACGTGGTCAGCGCACTGGGTGGCGCATCCGGGGTTCGCCGAGGCGATCCAGAACTTCCTGGATGAGGAAACCGCCGCGGTGACGGACTATCTGGGGGAACTGGAATCGCACACGCCGTTCAAGGGGCGGGGTGTCTGACACCGGCGTTGTACGACCGCCTTGCCGTCAGAGAAAGCGGTCCAGCAGCTTGCGGCTGTGCTTGTCCAGCGACTGGATGTCGCGCACCAGATAGAAGATGCCGTGGTTGTCGGCAACAAGCAGCGTCTGGGCGGACAGGCGGCGGATGTCTTCTTCGCCGCGTAGCGTGAACGACGTTGGACCGCGGTCGGTATCCACCTTCCAGACGCTGGGCGTGGCGTAGGTGGACACGCTGGAAAGCTTGCAGATTTCGGGCATGAACTCGCGGCTGGCGAGTTCTTCTTCGATCAGCGCACGCGGCTCGGCGGGGACGTCGGACAGATGTTCGATCCACAGCAGCTCGTGCCCGTCGCTGGTCACCAGCGACAGTCCGCGTCCGGCCTCGCTGATCGGAAAGGCGCGCACCGGGATGACACCTTCATGCGATTCGCCGTCGGCCGACTGGAACTCCAGGCGTCCGAAGGCATTGCGGCGCAATTGAAAGAACGGCAAGGTCATGGCGAGAGTTCCGTTTCCGCGTCAGGCCACGGCGGCCATGTCTTCGCTGCCCGACGCCTGGGCGTCGGCTTCCGCCTGGCGCGCCTGCGCCTGATACAGGCGATAGTAGGCGCCCTCGCGGGCCATCAGTTCTTCGTGCGGTCCCTGCTCCACGATCTGGCCGCGGTCCAGGACCACCAGCCGGTCGGCCTTGCGCAGCGTGCTCAGGCGGTGCGCAATCGCGATGGTGGTGCGGCCGCGGACCAGGTTGTCCAGGGCCTTCTGAATTTCTTTCTCGGTCGTGGTGTCCACCGACGACGTCGCTTCATCAAGAATCAGGATGCGCGGGTCGATCAACAGGGCGCGCGCAATCGAGATGCGCTGGCGTTCGCCGCCGGACAAGGCCTGGCCGCGCTCGCCCACCAGCGAGTCGTAGCCGTGCGGCAGGCGCAGGATGAATTCGTGCGCATGCGCGGCGCGCGCCGCAGCCACGATCTCGTCGCGCGTGGCGTCCGGCCTGCCGTAAGCAATGTTCTCGGCAATGGTGCCAAAGAACAGGAACGGCTCCTGCAGCACCAGCCCGATATTGCGCCGGTAGTCGGCCACGCGGACCGAACGGATGTCCGCGCCATCCACCATCACGGCGCCTTCGGATACGTCGTAGAAACGGCAGATCAGGTTGATCAGCGTGCTCTTGCCCGAACCGCTGTGGCCCACGAGCCCGATCATTTCGCCCGGGGCGATCGACAGATTCAACCCGCGGATGACCTGGCGGTTGCCGTAGCGAAAGCCCACGTCGCGCAGTTCGATGCGGCCGTTGATATGCGGCAGCTTGGCGGGGTTTTGGGGTTCCGGCACGCTGGACACGTGGTCCAGGATGTCGAAGATACGCTTGGCGCCAGCGGCAGCCTTCTGCGTGACCGACACGATGCGGCTCATGGAATCCAGGCGCATGTAGAAGCGCCCGATATACGCCAGGAACGCGGCCAGCACACCCACGGTGATCTGCTTTTGCGACACCTGCCAGATGCCGAAAATCCACACCACCAACAGGCCAACTTCGGTCAGCAGCGTGACCGTCGGCGAAAACAGCGACCACGTCGTGTTGACGCGATCGTTCACTTCCAGGTTGCGGTTGTTGGCTTCGCGGAAACGCGCGACCTCGCGCTTTTCCTGCGCAAATGCCTTGACCACGCGAATGCCGGGAATGGTGTCGGCCAGCACGTTCGTTATCTCGGACCAGATGCGGTCGACCTTTTCGAAGCCGTGCCGCAAGCGGTCGCGCACCGCGTGGATCATCCAGATGATGAACGGCAGCGGCACCAGCGTGACCAGTGCAAGCCACGGATTGATGCTGATCAGAATGACCGCCGTCATGGCGATCATGAGAATGTCGGTGGCGAAGTCCAGCAGGTGCAGCGACAGGAATACGCAGATGCGGTCGGTTTCGCTACCGATGCGAGAAATCAGATCGCCGGTGCGCTTGCCGCCGAAATACTCAAGCGACAGTTGCTGCAGGTGCGCGTAAGTGGTGGTGCGCAGATCCGCGCCGATGCGTTCGCTGACCCACGCCAGAATATACGTGCGCGCCCAACCCAGCCCCCACGCCAGAATGGCCGATCCCAACAGGCCGCCCAGATAAAGCCGCACGAGGCTGTAATCAATGGGCGCACCGTTCTGGAACGGGATCAGCACATCGTCCATCAATGGCATCGTCAGGTACGGCGGCACCAGCGTGGCCGCGGTGCCGAGCAGCGTCAGCAGAAACCCGGCAAACAGCGGACCGCGGTAAGGCCGCGCAAAACGCCACAGCCGCAAGAGCGCCCAGGTGGTCGACGGCGCGGCCTGTTCCTGATTGCACGTCGGGCATTCTTCCTCGCCCGCGGGAATGACGTTATTACAGATCGTGCAGGTGCGTTCTTCGAGCGCTTCGGCAGGCTTGCCCGACAGACGAATCGACTGCTGCGTTTCAAACTGGGCCATCAGCCGCAGCGCCGCGGGATTGCAAGCCAGCGTGAATCGCCAGACGCCCAGACGGCCGGTGTCGTCGTGCAGCTCCAGCACGGCGGCGCCAGCATGATCGCTGAGGGATAACTTCAATTGAGGGCCGTATGGCCAGGATTCCCAACCGGAATCGTCGGGAAGGCGGGCGATCAGCCGTTTATCGGTCACGGCGACCAGACCCGGCTGGAATTTCAAACGCTGATCGAGGTCTATTTCGACCCAGGCCAGAAGGGTTTCGTCATCCGCCACTTCGGTGCGGATTTCATCCCGCCAGCGGGCAGGAAATGCGTCGGCAAGGCCGGAAAGCAGGTGTGGTTTTTTCATTGGAACGCATACCGGGCCAGGACTCTGCCCTACTAGGCGGCAACCGGTTTGACGCCATCGGCGGCAAACGTGTCCCTTCCTTACAACACAACGAGTTCACGCCATGAAGGCGTCGTATAGTATCAGCCGATTTTTCTAATTAGGAACATCTGGGATCCCCCACTCGTTGGCATTATTCTTAAGGCGCAACCCCAATAAGATCGCGGTCTTGCATAGGGGCGTCCGCGCGTGCCAACCTGCTTCTCGAGCGAATTAAAACATGAAAAAGAAAGACATTGAATTTATCGATGTCGTGGCTTTGCGCGGCCCGAACATTTGGACGTATCGTCCGGTCCTTGAAGCATGGGTGGATATCGGTGAACTGGAGGATTACCCCTCCAACACGATTCCCGGATTTTATGAGCGCCTGACTGAATGGCTGCCGACGCTGATCGAACATCGATGCAGCCCCGGCGTGCGGGGCGGTTTTCTTGCCCGCCTTAAAGAAGGCACGTGGCCCGGCCACATTCTTGAACACGTCACCCTTGAATTGCAGAACCTGGCCGGCTTGCGCGGCGGCTTCGGCAAGGCCCGCGAAACCTCCAAGCGCGGCGTCTACAAGGTCGTCGTGCGCGCCTGGCAGGAACAGGTCACCCGCACTGCATTGAACGAAGCGCGCGACCTTGTCATGGCCGCCATCGAGGACCGGCCGTTCGACGTGCCCGCCACCGTGGCTAAGCTGCGCAGCCTGGTCGACCGCCACTGCCTCGGCCCCAGCACGGCCTGCATCGTCGATGCGGCCGATGATCGCGATATTCCGTATATCCGTCTTTTTGAAGGCAACCTCGTCCAATTCGGCTACGGCTCGGCGCAGCGCCGCATCTGGACGGCCGAAACCGATCGCACCAGCGCCATCGCCGAAGGCATTTCGCGCGACAAGGACCTGACCAAGGAACTGCTGTCGACCTGCGGCGTGCCGGTGCCCGAAGGGCGTCTCGTTGAAAGCGAGGAAGACGCCTGGGACGCCGCCGAGGACATCGGCCTGCCCGTGGTGGTCAAGCCCTACGACGGCAACCATGGCCGCGGCGTCTTCACCAATCTGACGACGCGCGAGGAAGTGGTCTCGGCCTACCGCGTCGCCGTGGACGAAGGTAGCGGCGTCATCGTCGAACGCTTCGTGCTGGGCAACGAACACCGCCTGCTGGTGGTGGGCAACCGCATGGTCGCGGCGGCCGCTGGCGAACCGGCGTGGGTGACGGGCGACGGCAAGTCGACCATCACCGAACTCATCGACAACCAGATCAATACCGACCCGCGCCGCGGCCGTACCGAGAACCATCCGCTCAATCCCGTGCGCCTGGATTCCGCCGCCCGGCTGGAAATCGCGCGCCAGGGTCTGTCGGAAGACAGCGTGCCGCCCGAAGGCCAGCGCGTGCTGGTGCAGCGCAGCGGCAACGTCGCGTTCGACGTGACCGATCGCGTCCACCCCAGCGTGGCCGCCACCGTGACGCTGGCCGCGCGCATCGTCGGCCTGGACATCGCTGGCGTGGACCTCGTGGCCGAAGACATCACGCGCCCGCTGGATGAACAGCGCGGCGCCATCGTCGAAGTCAACGCCGGACCTGGCCTGCTGATGCACCTGAAGCCCGCCGATGGCACGCCGCGTCCCGTGGGCCGCGCGATCGTCGACCATCTCTTCCCCGAGGGCGACGCGGGCCGCATTCCCATCGTCGGCGTGACCGGCACCAACGGCAAGACCGTCGTCGCCCGCCTCGTGGCGCGCTTGCTGCACCTGTCCGGCAAGCGCACCGGCCTCGCGTGCAGCGAAGGGCTTTACCTGGACCGTCGTCTCGTGCAAAAGGGCGACCGCGCCGACTTCGCGTCGGGCACGCGCCTGCTCATGAACCGCAACGTGGACGCCGCCGTCATCGAGAACGACAGCGGCGTAATCCTTGGCCAGGGCCTGGCCTACGACCGCTGCCAGGTCGGCGTGGTCACCAACATCGACGACGGCGATCATCTCGGCGACTTCGACATCAACGAAACGGAGCGCCTGTTCAACGTGTTCCGCACGCAGGTGGACGTGGTCCTGCCCGATGGCGTGGCCGTGCTGAACGCGCGCGATCCGCGCGTGGTCGAAATGGCCGAGCTCTGCGACGGCGGCGTGATCTTCTTCGGCATCGATCCCGCCCTGCCCGCCATCGTCCAGCACCTGGCCCAGGACGGACGCGCGGTGTTCGTGCGCGACGGCAGCATCGTGCTGGCGCAGGGCAGCCAGGAAGAACGCCTGGCCGACGTCGCCGCCATCCCGCTGACACATGGCGGCCGCGTCGCCTTCCAGGTTGAAAACGTGCTGGCAGCCGTGGGTTCGGCGTGGGCGCTGGACATCCCGGTGGAACTGATCCGCGCCGGCATCGAGACCTTCGACATCGACCAGGCCGACGCGCCGTGGCAGTTCACGCTGTTTGAGCGCAATGGCGCCACGGTCGTGGTGGACGACGTGCACAACGCCTCGGGGCTGCGTCCGCTGCTCACGGCCATCGACCAGTTCCCGTCCGCCCGGCGCGCTGCCGTCTACTCGGCCGGCGCAGACCGCCGCGACGCGGACCTGATCGAACAGGGCAAGCTTCTAGGCGACGCCTTCGACCGCGTGGTTCTGTATGACGACGCGACCGTGCGCAGCAAGCGCTCCGAAGGCGAAGCGCGCGCGCTGTTGCGCCAGGGCCTGGCGCAAGGCAGCCGCGTCAAGGACATCCAGGACGAGCCCGACCACGGCAAGGCCATTGCCAGCGTGTTGGACGGCATCGGAGCGGGCGACTTCGCCCTGCTGCAGTCCGACGAGGCGTTCTCCGGCCCGACCATCGATCTGGTCCGCCGCTGGATCCAACAAAACTGACCTTATTAGGCGCGCGGCCGCCCCCGGCGGACGCGCGTCAGACGACAGGAAACCCTGCCATGGAAGTCTCCCGAATCCGAGCATTGCGCGGCCCCAATCTGTGGAGCAAGAACACCGCCATCGAGGCCATCGTGTCCTGCGGCGATGCCGAATGCTCCATCGACAACCTGCCCGAGTTCGAAGCCCGCCTGCGCGCGCGGCTGCCGCAAACCGGCCTGCTGCGCCCCGAAGGTCACCAGGGCGCGGTGTCCATCGCCCACGTGCTGCAGATCGTCGCGCTGACGATGCAGGCGCACGCCGGCTGCCCCGTCACGTTCGGCCGCACCGCCTCCACCATCGAACCGGGCGTGTTCCAGGTCGTGGTCGAGTACAGCGAAGAAGAAGTCGGCAAGCTGGCGATGGAACTGGCGCAGGACCTCGTGCGCGCCGCGCTCGATGACACGCCGTTCGACATTGCCGACGCCCTGAAGCGTCTGCGCGAGCTGGACGAAGACGTGCGCCTGGGGCCCAGCACCGGCTCCATCGTGAACGCCGCTACCGCGCGCAACATCCCCTACCGCCGCCTCACGCAAGGCAGCATGGTCCAGTTTGGCTGGGGCAGCAAGCAGCGCCGCATCCAGGCCGCCGAAACCGACCTGACCAGCGCCATCTCCGAATCCATCGCGCAGGACAAAGACCTGACCAAGATGCTGCTGGACGCCGCGGGGGTGCCGGTGCCGATGGGCCGTTCGGTGACCACCGCCGAAGAGGCCTGGGAAGCGGCGCAGGAACTGGGCGGCCCGGTCGTGGTCAAGCCGCGCGACGGCAGCCAGGGCCGTGGCGTCGCGGTCAACATCGAAACCCGCGAGCGCGTGATCCAAGCGTTTGAAGTGGCCGAAGAGATCAGCTCCGAGGTCATCGTCGAGCGCTACATCCCGGGCCACGATTTCCGCCTGCTGGTGGTTGGCGGCGCGCTGGTCGCGGCGTCGCGCCGCGATCCGCCGCAAGTCACGGGCGACGGGCAGCAGACCATCCGCCAACTGGTGGACCAGGTCAACGCCGACCCGTTGCGCGGCGACGGCCATGCCACCTCGCTGACGAAGATCCGTTTCGACGACATCGCCCTGGCGACGCTAAAAAAGCAAGGCTTTGACGCCGACTCCGTGCCGCCCTCCGGCACGCTGATCTTCCTGCGCAACAACGCCAACCTGAGCACCGGCGGCTCCGCCACCGACGTGACCGACGAGGTCCACCCCGAAATGGCGGCGCGCGCGGTGTCCGCGGCCCGCATGATCGGCCTGGACATCTGCGGCGTGGACGTGGTGGCCGAAACGGTGCAATACCCGCTTGAAGAGCAGCACGGTGGCGTCGTGGAAGTCAACGCCGCGCCTGGCCTGCGCATGCACCTGAACCCCTCGTTCGGCAAGGGCCGCGCGGTGGGCGAAGCCATCATCGCCAACATGTTCGCGGACGGCGACGACGGCCGCATTCCGGTCGTGGCCGTCGCGGGCACCAACGGCAAGACCACCACGGTCCGCCTGACCGCGCACCTGCTGGGCGCGGCCGGCAACCGCGTGGGCATGACGAACTCCGACGGCGTGTACGTCGACAACCTGCGCATCGACACCGGCGACTGCAGCGGTCCGCGCAGCGCGCGCAGCGTGCTGATGCACCCGGACGTGGACGCCGCGGTGTTTGAAACCGCGCGCGGCGGCATCCTGCGCGAAGGCCTGGCGTTCGACCGCTGCAACGTCGCCATCGTCACCAACATCGGCATGGGCGACCACCTGGGGCTCGGCTACATCAGCACGGTCGAGGACCTGGCCGTGGTCAAGCGCGTCATCGTGCAGCACGTGCATCCGTCGGGCATGGCAGTGCTGAACGCGGCCGATCCCATCGTGGCCGAGATGGCCGCAAGCTGCCCGGGCTCGATCACCTACTTTGCCGAAGACCGCAACCATCCCGTGCTGGCCACGCATCGCGCGCAGGGCCTGCGTTCGGTCTACCGCGATGGCGATGCCATCGTGGCGGCGCAAGGCGCCGACGAGGTGCGTTTCCCGCTGGCCGAGATCCCGCTCACGCGCAACGGCACGATCACCTTCCAGGTCGAGAACGCGATGGCCTCCATTGCGGCGGCATGGGCGCTGGACCTGGGCTGGGATGTCGTGCGCCGCGGCCTGGCCACGTTCGTCAACGACGCGCAGACGGCTCCTGGCCGCTTCAACGTGTTCGACTACCGCGGCGCCACGGTGATCGCCGACTATGGCCACAACCCCGACGCCATCCAGGCGCTGGTGCGTGCCGTGGACGCCATGCCGGCCAAGCGCCGCTCGGTCGTCATCAGTGGCGCGGGCGACCGCCGCGACGAAGACATCCGCATGCAGACCGAGATCCTGGGCGCGGCCTTCGACGACGTGCTGCTCTACCAGGACCAGTGTCAACGCGGCCGCGCGGACGGCGAAGTGCTGGCCCTGCTGCAGCAGGGTCTGGTGGGCGCCAGCCGCACCACGCAGATCGACGAGATCCATGGTGAGTTCGTGGCGATCGACACGGCGCTGGCGCGCCTGAATTCGGGCGATCTGTGCCTGATCCTGGTCGATCAGGTGGAAGAAGCGCTGGACCACATCGCCAAGCGCATCGCCCAGCCCTGAACGGCTCGGCGCAAATGCGGACGGGGCGCTCAGGCGCCCCGTTTTTTTTCGTCTTGCGATGCCATCAGCCGTGCGGGGATGCGATGGGCGCCAAGGCCTGATACCGGTCCGTCACGTGCGTGCACCCCACGGCCGCCATGGCGCCAAGCGCCAGCAAGATGGCGCTGCAAAGTCGTTTCATCATGCGAGCTTTTCTCCCTTTACGTGGCGAACCGCCAGCCGGTTCCGTGTGGACTATACCGGCATGCGCCCTGCCCGGCCAGCCGCGCCAGCAGTGGGTTTCGAGAGCGGATCGGTTACTAGCCGCGCACAAAAGGGGTCAAATGGTTGCTCAAATGTAACTCGACCTTCGTGCGCCCGGAACGCGTTTTCTCGTCTCAAACACAGGGCTTTTTCCGCAGAGGCGCAGTTACATTTCTCCACAGCGTGGTTTGACAGCCCCAGGGGGCGACTCGTAGCTTAGAACCTAGCTGATCAGTTCCCAACACACCGCGTTCCGGCAGCTTCATAGGCCATGAACCTGCCGCCGCACGAAACCAGAGAGAGGTCACCATGAACAACGACATCATCGCCGGAAAGTGGAAGCAACTGACGGGCAAGGCCAAGGCGGCTTGGGGTGAACTCACCGACGACGAACTGACCCGCACCGAAGGCAACGCCGAGCGTCTGGCTGGTCTGATCCAGGAACGCTACGGCAAGACCAAGGATGAGGCGCAAAAGGAAGTCCGCGACTTCTTCGACCGCAATCCCTGATTCCCATAACCACCAGGAGAAGCTGACATGTTGCATTACGCCGTAGTTTTCTTCGTTATCGCGATCATCGCGGCTGTCCTGGGGTTCGGCGGCATCGCCGCCGGCGCCGCGGGGATTGCCAAGATCCTGTTCTTCGTCTTTCTGGTCCTGGCTCTCTTGTCCATTCTGGGCGGCGCCTTCCGCAAGAAATAGAACCCACATCTGAGCTTTAGTAGATCGTCATAGCGTCACGAACGCGCTGAACACCAATAAAAAGGAGCATTACTATGGAAATTCGCAAGCTGATCGCCGCCGCCGCACTGGGTA
Organism: Achromobacter sp. UBA2119; assembly: GCF_002331005.1. Taxonomy (NCBI): domain Bacteria; kingdom Pseudomonadati; phylum Pseudomonadota; class Betaproteobacteria; order Burkholderiales; family Alcaligenaceae; genus Achromobacter; species Achromobacter sp. UBA2119. The sequence continues at coordinate 313,488 of NZ_DCYD01000009.1, forward strand.
CGGGCGCTGTCTTCACTTCCATGGCTTTTGCCGCCGATGACGGCAAGCCGAAACAGTCCGTGGGTGAATACGCGTCCGACGCCACCGTGACCACCAAGGTCAAGGCCGCCTTTGTTGCCGACAAGCAGCTGAGCGCCCTGGAAATCGCCGTCGAAACCAACAACGGCGAAGCCACGCTGACCGGCACCGTCGGCACCGCTGCCGAAGCGGATCACGCCGCCAAGGTCGCCCGTGGCGTTGAAGGCGTGAAGCAGGTCAAGAACAACATCAAGGTTGATCCGGCCAAGAACCGCAAGTAATCAAGGCATCGATGTAGTTGACGCCTGATTTGAAAACGGCGCCTGTGCAAACAGGCGCCGTTTTCACGTTTGGCTTTTACATGCTCGCTTTGGGATTTGCGCTCTGCTACAGCGTGACGGCGCCGCGGCCGATTCCCAGCGCGCGTCCGCCCACCTGGATGCGGCCGTCGGTCGACACATCCAGCTGCAGGCGGCAGGGGCGGCCGGTCTGGTCGCCCTGCTCCACCAGCACGCTGGCGGGCAGCGCCGCCTTGCGGTGCAGAAGCCAGCCGCCGAGATTGGCGCAAGCCGAACCGGTGCCGGGATCTTCGTTGATCGCACCGCCCGGCGTGGCGTAGAAGTAGCGGGCCACGACGACCTGTCGGCCCGCCTGGACATTGCCTTCGTCAAACGCAAACAGATAAAGCGACTTGCGTTCGAGGCTGCTGGTCTGCCAGCGGCCGAGCAGCGACGCATCCGGCTTGGCCCGGCGCACTGCGTCCACGCTGGCAAGCGGCACGAGCAACTGGTCCGCACCGGTATCCACCCAGATCGGGTCGGCCAGCAGGTCGTTTTCGCCCAGGCCCACCAGTCCGGCGATGCCGGCGGGATCCAACTTGGGCGCGGCGGTGCGCACCCCGCCCGGACACGGCGCGGTGAAGGTCCACGCGTCGCCATGGGCAGTGAGCGGCACGACGCCGGCCTGAAATTCCAGCGTCAACACGTCGCCGGTCTGCCGCAGGTCGCGCACGACCTGCGCGGTGCCGATGGCCGGATGCCCGGCGAACTTCATTTCAAAGCCTGGTGTAAAGACGCGCGCCCGCGCATCGGCTTGATCCGAAGGCAGGATGAACGTGGTCTCGGACAGATTGAATTGCGCCGCAAGATTGAGCATGGTGGCGTCGTCCATGCCGCGCGCGTCTTCAAACACACAGAGCTGATTGCCGCTGAATGTGGAAGAGGCGAAAACGTTGAGTAGACGAAATGCGTAGGAAGCCATGGCGGATAGCAGTGAGGAAAATGCCGGCGGCGCCGGATAAGCCCCCACTGTATCGCAGCGGCCCCGTCAAACGCTCACCAGACCGCGAAGAACAGCACCCACGCCATGCAGAACGGCGCGAGGCCCGCGGCCAGCACCAAACCCGCGCCAACCTTGCGCGCCATGCCGACCGGACGCGCATTCAGGAGGCGCGCGTAAAGACGCAGCGTCCACAGCACCGCCAGGGTCAGCAGCGTGAACCGGACCGGCGTCGCCCATGCCGCCTGCACGCCTTCATGCTTGAGCAGCGTGATCGTCGTGGCGGACAGGCCCAAAAACACGCCAATGCCAGCCGACGGAATCAGCGCCTGCGCCAGCTTGTGCAGGCCGGCCCGCCCCCAGCGCGATACGGGCGCATGGGCAGCATGGGAATTGACGGGCGCCGGCGGCACGGGTGCGGCGGGCGCAATGCGGTCGGCGAGCCACAACGACAGGAAGGCCGCGCCGCCCACGCATATCGTGGCGCCGACGACAAAGAGCAGAATGCCGGCGCCGTCCAGCCACGAGAAGCTGTCGTTCACGTCCGGGTAGTGCGTCAGGATGAACCACGGCGCGTTGTCCATCAGCGGCCACAGGATGTCGTGCTCGACCAGCCAGGTCGCGGCCCACTGCTTGGCCGTCACGAACCACGGGCTGGCGCTCCAGAGAAACGCGCCGATCGCAATGCCCATCAGGCCGAAACACAGCAATGCCGTCTGCCACGGATCGCCATCGGCCACGTGAACGATCTCTTCTTCAGGCGAGCGGGGTGTCAGTGCAATGGCGCCGCGATAGCCACTGCACCGTCCACAGACGTGGCAATCGCCCGCGCCCTTCATGTGGCGCAGCGGCACCAGCGGCGCACAGTTGATGGGCTCGATGCGGATGACGGGATGGCGCCACTTTTCCTCCTCGACCTTGAAGTGCCAGGGCGCCAGCTTGGCCAGCAGGTTGAACACGCCATTGACCGGGCACAGATACTTGCACCACACACGCTTGCTGCGCCCGTAGCGCCAGCCGACGATCATGGCTGCCACGGTGGACCCACCCAGGACGGCCAGCACCGCCAAGGGGTACTGATAGACGCTGACCAGCTGACCGTAGATGGTCGTCAGCGCGAAGGCCACGAACGGCCAGCCGCCCCAGCGCATCCACTTCGGAATGGCCCGGCCCTGGCCGCGTTCGCTGGCCCATTCGGTCAGCATCCCTTCGGGACACAGCCAGCCGCACCATGCGCGTCCCAGGATCGGCATCGAGATCAGGACGAACGGCCACCACACGCCCCAGAACGCAAACTGCGCCACGACGGTCAGGTTGTTGAACACCGACGCCGCGTTGTCGGGCAGCGGCAGCAACGCCGGCACGATGAGGAGGAACGCGTACAACGCGACAATGCCCCACTGCAGCTTGCGCAACAGCGGGGCATGGTCACGGAGGAAGTCGGCGATGCGGGAGGTTGCCCTCCCGAGTGCAGCAGCCATGGTCAAACCTTAAGAAAATCAGTCCGGAGAAAACACCGGAATCAGGATGCTCCGCGGGCAGCGGCCACGGGCGCAGGCCGTCCGCCCGCCCAGCGCAGCAGCGCCCAGACGATGATCCAGTAAGCCACCCACAACAGCAGCGAGGACAACGCAGGCAATGCGCGGTATCCCGCGAAGTCGGCCAGCACCTTGCCAATGCCCGTGCTGTCGCTCAGCAGCCAGGAGCTGTCCCAGACCGGGTCCACGATGGTCGGCAGGACATCCAGCGAAATCAGGTGGTCCAGGCCGCCCACCAGCAACGAGCCGGCCAAAAGCAGCAACAGGATTTCGGTCACGAAGAAGAAGCGGCGCCACGTGATGAGCTTGCCGCCCAGTTGCAGCAGCCAGAACGTCAGCAGCGCCACCGCGAAACCGGCCACGCCGGCGACGGCCAGCATCAGCATGTCGCTGCCGCCCTCGCCCGCCGACACCGTGCCGTACAGGAACACGACGGTTTCGCTGCCTTCGCGGGCGACGGCGATGGCGACCAGCACGAGCAGGCCCCACCAGTTGTCGCTTGCCACGGAGGCGCGCGCCCCGCTTTCGAGTTCGCCCTTGAGCGTGCGGCCGTGCTTCTTCATCCACACGACCATCTGCACCACCAGCGCGCAAGCGGCCAGCGACATGATGGCCTGGAACCATTCCTGCCCTTCATCGCTGAGCCAGGACGACACGCCCAGCAGCACCAGCGCCAGCGCCACGGCCAACGCCAGGCCCGCCGCCACGCCGCCCCACAGGTACGGCAGCCCGCGCTTGCCTTCCGGCGTGGCGCGCAACCACGTGTACAGGATGCCCACCACGAGCAGGGCTTCGACGCTTTCGCGCCAGACGATGAAAAGTACCTGTTCCATGCTTTGGTGCCGCGTTATTCCTTGGGCTTGACGACCAAGGTGCCTTTCACGCTCTGGTGAAAGTCGTCAAAAAAGGGATACTCGCCGGGACGCGAAATGGTGATGACCACGAAGGACTTCACCCCCGGTCCCAGGACTTTTTCCTTGCGCAGCGGAATGCTTTCGAATTCCACCGGCTCGTTGCTCTCGTTGATGAGTTCAATCTTGAAACGGCCCGCGGGCACTTCCAGCGTGGCCGGCTCAAACGTGCCGTCCGGCTTGAACCGCAAGGTGAACGTGGGCAGTTCGTCCGCCTGCGCGGGCGCCATGCCGGCTACGCCGGACAGGCCGATGAGCATTGCGGCAAGTACGCGAAGCAGGCGGCGCACGATCAGTAACCGCCCTTCTTGCCGGTGCCGGCGTAGACGAATTCATATTCCAGGTCGAACGGCTCGAACCATTCGCCCACACCCGTTTCCTTGTCGACGTGACGGCCGAAGTGGCTCATCTTGTTCGCCGTCGGCGGCAGGATGGTGTACTTGAGCTTGTATTTGCCCGGGCCCTCGAGCTTCACGTTTTCGCCATAGTGCGGGCCATCGTTGGCGACCATCGGCATGAACGTGCCCTTCTGCACGTTCTGGCTGCCGACCTTCTGGATCTCGTAATTCACGACCAGATACGGCACCCACTCGCCTTCAGGAAAACCAGTCTTGTTGCCGGCCGTGGCGTGGATGTCGGCCTCCAGGTGCACGTCGGAATCCTTGGCCGGACGCATCATGCCGGGCGGGTCCATTTCGATCGGCTGCAGATACACCGCGCCAATTTCCATGCCGCCCTTTTCGACAGGCTTGCCGATGGGGTATTCGGCCGCATGGGCGGCGGACACGCTCAACGCGACAATGGCCAGCGCCAAGGCTTTCTTGATCATGTGCATAATCCTTGAGACACAAATGAAAATAGCGGCTCTCAAAACACAAACAAGAACCGTTTTCATTAATTTAGTGGATTTTGCTGACACAACCCTGAACCTGGCCGCACTAAAAATGCCGGATCATTGCGTTGGCTCAATCAGCAAAAAGCCGCCTTGGCATGCGCCAAGACGGCTTTATTGCATTGACGCGGACCGGTCAGGCCCTGCGTCCGGCGGTGGTTACTTGCGGCCCGCGCCCGGGGTGCTGCCTGGCGTGAACGGGAAGGTCGAGAACATCGCGCGCGTCTGATCCTGCATCTGGTCCTGCATCTGCACGAACAGGTTTTTGCTCTGGTCGATGTAGTTGTTCATCATGTTCTGCAGCATCGGCGTCTGCACATTCATGAATTGCGTCCAGGCTTCCGGCCCGAACTGGCTGCCGTACAGGCCCTTGGACTGCTCGGCCATGCGCTGCTGGATCTCCATGAAGGCCTGGATGTTCTTTTCCAGGTACGAGCCCATGATGCCTTGCATGGCGTGGCCGTAGAAACGGATGATCTGCGACAGCATGTTCGAGGAGAACATGGGCATGCCGCCGCTCTCCTCTTCAAGAATGATCTGCAGGAGGATGCTGCGCGTCAGGTCTTCGCTGCTCTTGGCATCGACAACCTGGAATTCCTCGTTCGCCAGGACCAGTTGCTTGACATCTGCCAGGGTGATGTAGGTGCTGGTCCGGGTGTCGTATAAGCGACGGTTGGGGTATTTTTTAATCAGGCGCAGGCTGGCGCCGGTTTGTGCTTGCGTCATGGTTGTCCCCGGATCGGGCGATCTCTTTAGGCTTCGAATAATGTGAGTGTAATGCCGTACGGCCCTCTGCCCGAAGCCGTACAGCGCCAGTGGGCCGCCGCGGGGCGGCCCATGTCACGTCAACCCATGTGCAGGCCGCCGTTCAGCGAGAAGTCCGCGCCGGTCGAAAAGCCGGATTCATCCGACGCCAGCCACGACGTCATGGACGCGATTTCCTCGGGCGTGCCAAGACGGCGCACCGGAATCGTGGCGACGATTTTTTCCAGCACGTCCGGCCTGATGGCGCGGACCATGTCGGTGCCGATGTATCCCGGCGAGATCGTGTTGACGGTCACGCCCTTGCTGGCCACTTCCTGCGCCAGCGCCATCGTGAAACCGTGGATGCCGGCCTTTGCCGTGGAGTAGTTGGTCTGGCCGAACTGACCCTTCTGGCCATTGACCGAACTGATGTTGATGATGCGCCCCCACTGGCGCTCGACCATGCCGTCGATGACCTGCTTGGTCACGTTGAACAGGCTGTTCAGGTTCGTGTCGATGACCGCGCGCCAATCGTCGGCCGTCATCTTGCGGAACAGCCCGTCGCGGGTGATGCCCGCGTTGTTGACCAGCACGTCCACCGGCCCGAGGTCAGCCGTGACCTTTTCGAAGGCGGCGACGGTGGAGTCCCAATCGGACACGTTGCCCACCGACGCGTAGAACGTGAACCCCTGCGCGGCTTGCTCATCCAGCCATTGCTGGTAATTGCGGCTGGGGCCGCAACCTGCCACGACGCGAAAGCCATCCTTGGCCAAGCGCTGGCAAATAGAGGTGCCGATCCCGCCCATCCCGCCTGTTACGTAAGCCAGTTTTCCGCTCATTGGACTTCCTCCTGTGTGCGACGGACGCCTCGTTGATTAAACATCTTCCTGCCCGGGGGATCGGACCGCGATACGCGGTATCAGGCCGCCCGGACCTTTACATATCTGCCAGGGGCCGGCTCGATCGGCCGGTACTTGGCATTGCCTGCCTTTGTCCTTGCTTTGACCTGTTTGCCCGAATGCTCGGCCAGCCAGCCCGACCAGTCCGGCCACCAGCTTCCGGGTTGCTCCACGGCCTGCGAAAACCACGTGTTGGGGTCGCCGGGAAGCGGCTGGCTTTCCTGTTCGAGCGCATCGGCCACCCAGTAGCTGCGGCGCTTCTTGGCGGGCGGATTCACCACGCCCGCGATGTGGCCGGATGCGCCCAGCACGAAACGTTGCGGTCCGCGCAGCACCTGCGTGGACGCGTAGGCCGAGACCCACGGCACGATGTGGTCTTCGCGCGAACCGAAGATATAGACCGGCATGCGCAACCGAGTCAGGTCCAGCGGCAGGCCGGCGGCCTGCGCGCGGCCCGGCACCTTGAGGTTGTTCTCAAGGTAGGTATTGCGGAAATACCAGGAAAAGAAAGGCCCTGGCAGGTTCGTGCTGTCGCCGTTCCAGAACAGCAGATCGAAGGCCGGGGGCTTCTGACCCTTCAGGTAATTGCCGACCACGTAGTTCCAGACCAGCTCATTGGGGCGCAGGAACGAGAAGGTGGTGGCGAGATCGCGGCCCGCCATCAGACCGCCGTTGCCCAGTTGATGGTCGCGCATGAGCGCGTGGGTTTCGTCGACAAAGACGTTCAGGACGCCGGTGTCGTGAAAATCGAGCATCGAGGTGAGCAGCGTCAGCGCGGCCACGGGATGCTCGCCGCGCGCTTCGGCCAGCGCCAGCGCCGCGCCCAGCATCGTGCCGCCCACGCAGAAGCCCAGCGCATTGACCTGCGGCTGCTTCGTGATGTCGCTGGCCACGCGCAGCGCTTGCAGCACCGCGTCGTCAAGGTAGTCGGACCAGGTGGCGCGGTCCACGCCGTCGGTATCGGCCGCCACCGGATTGCGCCAGGAAATCAGGAAGACCGTGTAGCCCTCCCCGACCGCGTGACGCACGAACGAGTTCTCGGGCTGCAGATCCAGGATGTAGAACTTGTTGATGTTCGGCGGCACGATGACCAGTGGCCGTTCGTGCACGGTGCCGGTCGACGGCGCGTACTGGATGAGCTGGAACAGCTTGTTCTCGAACACCACGTCGCCGGGGGTCGTGGCCACGTTGCGGCCGATCTCGAATTGGGACTCGTCGGTCTGTGTGATGCGCCCTTTCTGGACGTCGCCCAACAGGTTTGCAAGGCCTTCGTTCAACGCGCGTCCCGCGCTTTCGACGATGGATTGCTGCGCGTCCGGATTCAACGCCAGGAAGTTGCTGGGTGACAGCGCGTCGACCCACTGCATGATGGAGAATCGAAGACGGTCGCGCATGGGCTCGCTGACCTGCGCGGCATCGACCATGCGCTGCATGGCGCGGGCGGACAGCAGATAGGTATGCGCCAGCAACAGATGCGACGCGTTCGCCGCCCAGGCATCGCCCGAGAACCGGCGATCGGACGGCGGCGCCAGCGTGCCGCGCTGCGCATCGTCGCACAGGCGTTGCCATTCGCGCGCGAACTCTGCCTGGATGTCAGCCAGGACTTCCGGTGCCACGCTCACCGGAATGGGACCTGCGGAGAGATTGGCATTCACTTCGACACCTTGTTATCGAGACTTCGCGATTGATGTTGCATTCCGGGTCCAGGACTGTCAATGCGGGTATACAAGGAGGCTCACTACGGTAAAACGCAAGCCCGGGCCCGGCCTTTGCGCGGCGTCAAACCGGGTGCAACCAGGCCAGCATTGCCATGCGTCCCGTCACCCCGTCGCGGCGGTAGGAAAAGTACCGGTCCTTGCGCGTCACCGTGCATTCGCCGCTGAGGGACACCTCTTGTACCCCGGCGCGCCGCAGCCGGAAATCCGCCAATCCGGCGAGGTCGGCCAGCCACTTGCCGGCCGCGCCGGCACGTGGCGCGAAAAAGCGCGCCGTGGCCGGGTCGTCCGCCGTGAAGGCGTCCAGCACGTCCTGCCCCACTTCGAAATGCTGCGGGCCGATGCCGGGCCCGACCCAGGCGCGCCAACCGGCCGCCTGCGGCGCCTTGGCGCGCATGGCGTCCAGCGTATGTTCCAGGACCCCGCCCGCCAGGCCGCGCCAGCCGGCATGCGCCGCGCCCAGCACCTTGCCTTCTGTGTCGGCGATGAGCACCGGCAGGCAATCGGCCACCATGATGGCCAGGACGCGCCCGGGCTGCGCCGTGACGCTGGCGTCCACGGCAGGCTCGGCCGGCACGTCGATCGCGTCCGCGTCCACGACCTCGCTGCCATGCACCTGACGCAGCCACAGCGGGTCGGCCGGCACTGCCGCGCGCACGCGGCGGCGATTCTCGGCCACGGCCTCGGGGTTGTCTTCGGCCCGCAGGCCAAGATTGAGGGTGTCATGCGGCGCCACGCCGACGCCGCCGGCGCGGGTCGTGCAGAAGTAGCTGACGCCATTCCAGTCGGGTCCCGTCACGACGGGCAGGTCTGCAATCAGGCGTTCCATGCAATGCTCTCCTGGACCTGCGCCATGTCGGCAGGCACCGGCGCGTCGAAGTGGACGTCGCCCTTGCCGCCGGGATCGTCGAAATGGAGCGCGCGGGCGTGCAGCATCTGGCGCTCTGCCCCGGCAATGTTCTTGCCGCCGTAGATCGTGTCGGCCAGCAGCGGATGCCCCAGGCTGGCCATGTGCACTCGGATCTGGTGGGTTCGTCCCGTTTCCAGGCGGCATACCACTTCGGTGACACGGCCGCCGGGTTCCACCGAGCCGCGCCGGGCCGGCGCGTAATTGGTGATGGCCGGCTTGGGCGCGACGGGCCGTTCGACGCTCATGCGCACCGGCACACGCGGATCGCGGCCGATGGCGCGGTCGACCTTGCCTGCGGCGGCAACCCAGCCGTGCGCCAGGGCCACGTATTCGCGGCCCATGCTGCGCGCCTGAAGCTGGCGCACGAGATGGGTCTGGGCGATGTCGTTGCGGGCCACGACCATCAAGCCGGAGGTGTCCTTGTCCAGGCGGTGCACGATGCCCGCGCGTGCAACCTGCGCGAGCTCCGGGTAGCGATGCAGCAGGCCGTTGAGCAGCGTGCCGCTCCAGTTGCCGGCCCCCGGGTGGGTGACCAGGCCCGCCGGCTTGTTGACGACGATCCAGTCGGGGCTTTCCGCGACCACGCCGAACTCAACGGGTTCGGGCGTGAAGGCCAGCGCGTCGGGCGCGGGCTGGGCCCAAATGGTGAGTTCGTCGCCGGGGCCGACCGTCTGGCGGATCTTGCCTGGCGCCCCATTGACCAGGACGTTGCCGGATTCGATCCAGCCTTGCAGGCGGTTGCGGGAATGGTCGGGCAGGAGGCCGGCCAGAATCTTGTCGAGCCGGTCGGCGCGCGTGGCGGACGGCACGGTTACAAGTTGCGGCTCCCCGCGGCCGGATTCGTCGAGATTTTCGTCGGCGCTATCGTCGGAAACAAGATCTGCGCGGGCGGCTGTATCAGACATGGAGACAAATCATATAATCAGCCTGCCATGCTAACACCAAGGATACGATTCTCGTGATTCACCACCCTGCAGCTCCCTCGAACCCCGCATCCCGCAGCGGGTCGGTTTTGCGCGTGGTCATCGCGCTTTTTGCCGTCATCGTCATCGCCGGTTGCAGCGGGGCGGACAGCAAATACGACAAGACCACCAACTGGAGCGCAGAACAACTCTACGCGGACGCCAAGGCCGAAATGGCGTCGGGCGGCTGGAAGGAAGCGCGCGAGCGCCTGACCGCCATCGAAAGCCGCTACCCGTTCGGCGTCTACGCGCAGCAGGCGCTGCTTGAACTGGCCTACGTCAACTGGAAAGACGGCGAAAACGAGCAGGCGCTCGCGGCCATCGACCGCTTCCAGCAGCTTTATCCCAATCACCCCGGCACCGATTACGCGCTCTACCTGAAGGGCCTGGTCAACTTCACGCCGGCCAGCGCCTTCATGAGCAACATCACCGGCCAGGATCCGGCCGAGCGCGATCCCAAGGGTCTGCGCGCGTCCTATGACGCCTTCACCGAGCTGATCAAGCGCTACCCCGAAAGCAAGTACAGCGTCGACGCCGAAAAGCGCGTGGCGTGGCTGGTCAACACCATCGCCATGAACGAAGTCCACGTCGCCCGTTATTACTACGAGCGCGGCGCCTACGTGGCCGCCGCCAATCGCGCGCAGACCGTCATCACCGACTTCGAAGGCGCCCCCGCCACCGAAGAGGCCCTCTACCTGATGGTTCAGTCGTACGACAAACTGAACATGACCGACCTGAAGAACGATGCCCAGCGCGTCTACGACAAGAACTTCCCGAACAGCGCGTTCCGGACCCAGGGCCTGAAGGCCGACAGGAGCTGGTGGAATCCCTTCAACTGATTCCGCCTGCATGGGAAGCAAAAAGCCCTTCAGATTTCTGAAGGGCTTTTTTTCGTCTGTGCGACAGAGGGTGCCGGGTGTTATGCGTCGTCCGGTCCGCGTTTGCGCCGGTAGAACGCCAGCACCTCTTCCAGTTCGCGCGTGCGCGCAAACGGCGGCAGGCCGCGCCACAGACGCTTGCCGTACGGCTTTTCCACCAGCCGCGCGTCGCCCACCATCAGTACGCCCCAATCGGATTCGGTACGGATCAGACGGCCCGCGCCCTGCTTGAGCGAGATCGCGGCTTCGGGCAGCTGGTATTCGGCAAAGGGATTACCGCCCTGCGCCCGGCAGGCGCGCAGGCGGGCCTCGATGACGGGATCGTCGGGCGGCGCGAACGGCAGCTTGTCGATCGCCACCAGCGTCAGCACGTCGCCCGGCAGGTCGATGCCTTCCCAGAAGCTGGCGCTACCGACCAGCACCGGATGCTTGAGCTTGCAGAAGCGGTCCAGCAGGTCGCGGCGAGTGCCCTCGCCCTGCTTGAGCAGCGGCCAGTCGTGTCCCGCGTCGTCGAAGGCGTCGGCCAGCAGGTTGGCAACCTTGTCGACGGCGCGCAGCGTCGTACAGAGGACCAGCGTGCCGCCCGGGCTGGCCTCCAGCAGCGGCATCAGCGTCTGCACGAAGCGGTCCAGGAACTGCGGCGATTGGGGTTCGGGCATGCCACGCGGCACGAACAGCAACGCCTGCTCGGGATAGTCGAACGGCGACTCCCATTTGCCGGTGCGGGCGGTGTCCAGGCCAAGCTGGCTGGTGAAGTGCGTGAATTCGCCGTTGATCGACAGCGTGGCCGACGTCATGATCCAGGCTTGGCCGGGCTTGCGGAACTTGGAGAACGCCTGCGCCACGGACAGCGGCGCCGAATGCAGCCGCACGTGATGCAGGCCGTGCTCGACCCAGCGCACGGCCGGGCCGGTCCATTGCTCGGCCTGCGCGGCGCCTTCAAGCAAGGCCGCGGGCGTGGACGGACCGTCGCCCAGCGGGCTCTGCACGGGGGCCTGATCGTCACGGCCCCAGCCTTCGTCGTCGTGCGCGCCGCCGCTGCTGCGCCCGGGCGTGGCCCAGCGCTTGAGCTTGACCGAAATTTCCGCACCCATGCGGGCAGCGGCGAGCAGATCCGGATGCTTTTCGGCGACGGCGCCCAGCGCCTTGGTGGCGCTGTCGATGGCTTCGCGCAGCGACAGCAGCGCCTCGTCGAATTCCTCGGGATTGGGGATGGCCTCGAACGTGGCCTTGCGCCCCGGCATCTTGTCGAGCGGCGCACAGACCAGCCGCAATTCGCGCGCGGCGGTTTCGATGTGACGGCTGACGTCGCTCCATTTGGCGGCTTCGCGCGCATACGCCAGCCCCGCGACTTCCAGCGCGCGGCCGAAGTCCATCAACTGGTGCGTGGATACGCTGCTGCCCAGAAAGCGCGTGGCGGTGTCGGGCAATTGATGCGCTTCGTCGAAGATGACGGTGTCGGCTTCAGGCAGGAGGTCCGTGACGCCCTCTTCGCGCAGCATCAGGTCCGCCATGAAGAGCGCATGGTTGACGACGACGACGTCGGCTTCCTGCGCCTGGCGGCGCGCCTTGACGACAAAGCAATCGCGGATGCGCGGGCATTCCTGGCCCAGGCAGTTCTCGCGGGTGGACGTGACGCGTTGCCAGATGTCGGCGTCTTCGGGCACCTGTGCGAGGTCGCTGCGGTCGCCCGTTTTGGAGATGCCTGCGAACACCTGGATCTGGCGCAGCTGCTGAATTTCGGAGCGGGACTTGAGCGCGCGCTCGTCGCCCTGCAGGCGTTCGAGGTGATAGTGGCACACGTAGTTGCCGCGCCCCTTGAGCAGCGCGGCCGTGACGGGCGCAGCCAGCGCGGCGCGCACGCGCGGCAGATCGCGCGCGAAAAGCTGGTCTTGCAGCGTGCGTGTGCCGGTGGAAATGAGCACCTTGCCGCCCTGGATGAAGGCGGGTACAAGATAGGCCCAGGTCTTGCCGATGCCGGTGCCGGCTTCGGCCACGAGCGTGGCGCGGTCCTGGATGGCCTGGCCAATGGCCTGCGACAGTTCCACCTGCGATGGACGCGGCTTGTAGCCGGGCAAGGCCGTGGCCAGCGGCCCGTCCTCGTCAAAGAATTCGGATATGTCCAGGTCCAGCATTACAGCAGCCTAATGTAGGGCCCCAAATGATACCCGCTGGCGCGCCCTTTTCCTGCTTGCGGCCTGCCGCAATGCCCTTGGCAGAGGGACGGATCAGTCACTTCGGCCACGTTCCGTAACAACGGCTTATGGCACAATCCGCCCCTCGTTTTCCCTTTTTGCCGTCGTATAGAGATGTCTGAAACTTCCACTATCACGAACGTCGCCACCGGCGTCGACAACGCCCGCATCGTCGCTCAGCTCGCCACCGAGTTGGGCGCCCGCGCCTCCCAGATCGCTGCGGCGGTGGAACTGCTGGATGACGGCGCCACCGTGCCCTTCATCGCCCGCTACCGCAAGGAAGCGACTGGCGGCCTGGACGACACTGTGCTGCGCAACCTGGAAGTCCGTCTGGGCTACCTGCGCGAGCTCGAAGAACGCCGCGGCGCCATCCTGGAATCCATTTCGCAGCAAGGCAAGCTGACGCCCGAGCTGCAGCAGGAAATCGCCACGGCCGACACCAAACAGCGCCTGGAAGACCTGTACGCGCCGTACAAACCCAAGCGCCGCACGCGCGCCCAAATTGCCCGCGAAGCCGGCCTCGAACCGCTGGCCGACGCCATCCTGGCCGATCCCGCTTGCGATCCCGCCGCGCTGGCCGCGCAGTACCTCAATCCCGAAGCCGCCATCAACGACGCCAAGGCGGCGCTCGATGGCGCGCGCGACATCCTGGCCGAACGCTACGCCGAAAACGCCGACCTGCTGGCCGACATGCGCGAGCACCTGTGGTCCACCGGCCTGGTGTACTCCAAGATGATCGAGGGCAAGGAAACCGAAGGCGCCAACTTCCGCGACTGGTTCGACTTCAACGAGCCGCTGCGCACGCTGCCCTCGCACCGCATCCTGGCGCTGCTGCGCGGCCGCCAGCAAGGCGTGCTCGAGCTGCGCCTTGGCCTGGAAGCCGACCTCGAAGCCCAGACGCCGCATCCGTGCGTGGCCCGCATCGCCAACTTCCTGAAGCTCGGCAACGGCCTGTTCGCACTGGACGCCACGCCGCGCGCGCGCTGGCTGGGTGAAGTCTGCCGCTGGACCTGGCGCGTCAAGCTCCTGACCGCATTCGAAAGCGAGCTGATCGGCCGCCTGCGCGAAAGCGGCGAAGCCGAGGCCATTCGCGTGTTCGCCGCCAACCTGAAAGACCTGCTGCTGGCCGCGCCGGCCGGTCCGAAGGCCGTGCTCGGCCTGGACCCCGGCATCCGCACGGGCTGCAAGGTCGCCGTCATCGACAAGACCGGCAAGGTTGTCGACACCACCACCGTGTACCCGTTCGAGCCGCGCCGCGACCGCGAAGGCACGATCAACACGCTGGCCGCGCTGGTGGCGCGCCACAACGTGGACCTGATCGCCATCGGCAACGGCACGGCTTCGCGTGAAAGCGAAAAGCTCGTCGGCGACATGATGGAGCGCTTCCCCGACCTGAAGGTCACCCGCGTCGTCGTTTCCGAAGCGGGCGCGTCGGTGTATTCGGCCTCCGAAATCGCCGCCCAGGAATTCCCCGACCTCGACGTGACACTGCGCGGCGCCGTGTCCATTGCCCGCCGCCTGCAGGACCCGCTGGCCGAACTGGTCAAGATCGATCCCAAGGCCATCGGCGTGGGCCAGTACCAGCACGACGTCAACCAGCGCGAACTGGCACGCTCGCTGGACGCCGTGGTCGAAGACTGCGTGAACGCGGTGGGCGTGGACGTAAACACGGCGTCGGCTGCGCTGCTGGCCCGCGTGTCCGGCCTGAACTCGCTGCTGGCCAAGAACATCGTCTCTTTCCGCGACGAAAACGGCGCGTTCCCCACGCGCGAGGTCCTGCGCAAGGTTCCGCGCTTTGGCGAGAAGGCATTCGAACAGGCCGCGGGCTTCCTGCGTATCCCCAACGGCGACAACCCGCTGGACGCCTCGTCGGTCCACCCCGAAGCCTACCCGGTGGTCGAGCGCATCGTGGCCAAGATCAAGGCCGAAGTGAAGCAGATCATCGGCCAGCGCGAAGCCCTGAAGGGCGTGTCGCCGTCGGACTTTACCGATGAGCGCTTCGGCCTGCCGACCGTCAAGGACATCTTCGCTGAACTCGAAAAGCCCGGCCGCGATCCGCGCCCCGAGTTCAAGACGGCGCAGTTCAAGGAAGGCGTGGAAACGCTGAACGACCTGTACCCGGGCATGGTGCTGGAAGGCGTGGTGACCAACGTGGCCAACTTCGGCGCGTTCGTCGACATCGGCGTGCACCAGGACGGACTGGTCCACATCTCGGCGCTGGCCGAGAAGTTCGTGAAGGATCCGCGCGACGTGGTGCGCGTCGGCCAGACGGTCAGCGTCAAGGTGCTGGAAGTGGACGCCGCGCGCAAGCGCGTGGCGCTCACCATGCGCTTGAACGACACCGCCGCGCCCGTCCGCCGCAGCGCCGATGCGCCCAAGGGCGGTGATCGCCCGCGCCGTCAGGGCGATGGCGGCCGCAACGCAGGCGGCGGCGCAGCAGCGTCGATGAACAGCGCCATGGCCGACGCGTTTGCCAAGTTGAAGCGCTGATTCACTGATCCCTCGCGATCCCTGCTTTACCGAAATCCCGGCGTCCGAGGCGCCGGGATTTTCTTTTGGGCAGCCCCTTCAGGCCACCTTCAAGTGCTGCTGCAATCTAGGGGCTTGCCCCTAGATCACGCGCTTTTGTTGCGCTCCCGCAATTCGGCACCACAGAAATAAGTGAAAATATCTAATTGTGTCTAAATAATAAAACCCAGCGTGGCGCTGTCATTAAAAGCGTTCACCGGAGACACAACCACCCGCGGTCAGGCGAGCTACCGCGCGAAGCGCCTGTCGGGGAGCAGCATCAGAACAAGAGCGCGCCCCCTGATAGCCCGGAGATCCGTTCCGTCATGCTCAGCACCATTACGCTCGCCGCAAACGAAACCGCAACCATCACCGACAAGGACGCCACGGCAAGCGGCGTCTACGGCGACGTGACGTTGGGTCAGTATTCGCATCTGATCGTCGACAGCGCCGCGGTCACCTTCAAGCACGTCACACTCGAACGCCTGGGCAGCCGGGTCATCGAACTGCGCAATGGCGCGCAACTGCATGTGGGCGCGCTGGGATTTGCCAGCATGGGCGCCAGCATCGTCTACCGCATCGGCATCGGCTGCGTGATCACGTACGACGCCAGCCAATGGGATCCCGAAGTCGTGGCCAACACCACGTTCGACTTCGCCAGCGGGGGCAGCGGCACGCTGAAGTATTTTCCGTTCATCAATCCGCAATGGCTGGACTGTCCCCACGTCACGGGCTATTCGGACGGTGACCAGCTTGAAATCGCGGGGCAAGGCCGCGTGCAGCGCTTTCAGGTGCGCGACGGGCGCATCGTCGCCAGCGCACGCCTGAACTGAATGCAAAACGGCGCGGATTGCCCGCGCCGTCTTTGTCCATCCGCTGCCCGCTACCGGTTATTCCTGCGCCAGCGACAGAAGCGCTTCGCGCGTGCGCGCGATGCCCGCAGCCGGTTCGCCCTGCGCGCCTTCGGGCGCGGTGGCGACCGTCACGCCGTCAATCACCACCGCATAGCCCTGGGCATGTGCCTGCAGGACGCTGTCGGCGGGTTCGGACTGCAGGCGGCGCATCAGTGCGCCCGCTTCCTTGGGATCGGCAAAGCGCTGCGACAGCAACAGTTCCTCGCCATCGGCCGCCAGCAGGCGGAAGCGGAAGCCGCCGTCTTCGTCGCGGAAGCTGACGAATCGCGCGCCCTTGGACTTTTCCTTCTTGCCCTGGGCGCTCTTGCCCGCCGTAGCGGCGGCGCCCAACGTGCGCAGGCCCACGGCCTCGCGCAGTTCCTGCATGAACGGCACGGCAAGCTTGCGCGCCTTCGCGGCGCCCGCCTGCAGGATGTCTTCGATGCGGCCCGGGTTGGCCATCAGGTCGACGTACTTTTCGCGCATCGGGGCCAGCAGGTTTTCCAGGTGCTCGAACAGCGCCTGTTTGGCATCGCCCCAGCCCATGCCGGCCTCGAGCTGCTGGCGGAACGCCGCCGATTGCTCGGACGTGGCAAACGCGCGGTACAGCGTGTACAGATGGGACGATTCGGCGTCCTTGGGTTCGCCCGGCTCGCGCGAGTCAGTCACGATGCGCATCACCGAGGCGCGTAATGCGCTTTTGCCGCCTTCGAAAAGCGGAATCGTGTTGTTGTAGCTCTTGGACATCTTGCGGCCGTCCAGCCCGGGCAGCGTGGCCACGTCTTCTTCGATGACCACTTCCGGCAGCGAGAAATAATCGCGGCCGTACAGATGGTTGAAGCGCTGCGCGATGTCGCGCGCCATTTCCAGATGCTGGATCTGGTCGCGGCCCACGGGCACCTTGTTGGCGTTGAACATGACGATGTCCGCGGCCATCAGGATCGGGTACGAGAACAGCCCCATGGTGATGCCGTCGTCCGGATCGACGTTCTTGGCCACGTTCTGGTCCACCGAGGCCTTGTAGGCATGCGCCCGGTTCATCAGGCCCTTGGCGGTCACGCAAGTCAGCAGCCAGCTTAGTTCGGGGATTTCGGGGATGTCCGACTGGCGGTAGAACGTCACGCGCTCGGGGTCCAGGCCCACCGCCAGCCACGTCGCGGCGATCTCAAGGCGCGAGCGCGCCACGCGCGCTGGGTCGTCGCATTTGATCAGCGCGTGGTAGTCCGCCAGAAAGAAGAATGCGTCCACGCCGGGCTGCGTGCTGGCCTGCACCGCCGGACGGATCGCGCCCGCGTAGTTGCCGAGATGGGGAGTTCCAGTCGTGGTGATGCCGGTAAGGACGCGGGTGTTCATGAGGCGAGAAGGCGGTTGCTAGGGGAAGCCGCCAGTGTAACGTGCCGCAGCCCGGCCCCGCCCCGGAAAGACTCGAGGCCCCGTGTTTACAGCACCGCCAGCACTGGCGCCGCCAGCGCGCACAGGCCGCCCGCGGTGAGAGCGGCGCGCGGCCGGAAGGTCAGGAACCAGATCAGCAGCAAACCGGCGATGCTGAGGATGCCGATCCATTCGACCGTGCCGTAACTCCAGCCCCAGACCGCCGCCGACGTCCACAACGACAGCGCCAGCGACGCCCAGCCGAACAGCCGCAGCGGCAGCCGATGGCGGCGCGGCAAGGCGCGGTCGAACAGGTCTTCGTAGTGACGGTCCATGCCCAGGCACAGGGCGGAAAACCCTGCATAGGCCAGGCAGAAGGCGGCAAGCGTCATGGCGTATCACCTCGCGGTTCAAAAGCGGTCCGGTGCACGGCGGCCGGGACGGCGGGCTCGTGGGCGGGGGCTGGGGCTGGGGCGGTTGCCGGGGTATGGGCAGTGGCGGCGACGGCGGCCTTGACCGCTTCGTTGCGCGCGGCACGCGGCTTGCCTGCCGTTCTGGCGGGCGCCTTGCGGGCGCGGGCGGCCTTCACCGCCATCCAGGCAAAGAACACGGCGCTGGCCAGGCACGTCAGGTCAAAGCCCGCCATCACCCAGTCGCCCTGCGGCAGAGAAACGCCCAGGTGCCGGTCGGTGGTCAGTGCATTGACCACGGGCACCAGCGCCAGCGCGGCGGCGGCGATGGCAAGCAGGTCCTGCCACTTGCGCCGCTGGAACAAAAACGCGTAGACCAGCGACAGCCCCCAGGCCATGAAGAAGGCGCGCACTTCCCAGACCTGGCGGCCGGGCATGTCGGCCGGCAGGAGCCGGTTGGCCAGGAACACCGCCGCCACGCCGAACACGACGCCCGCGATGGTGCCCGCATTCAGGCCGTCGACCAGACGCAGCGAGAAGGCTTCCCGCGCGTCGCCCTGCCGCGCCTTCTGACGGCGCTTGGCGATCCACAGCACCAGGCCTGTGGCCACCATGGCCGTGCCGGCCAGGCTGACGATGAAATAGAACCAGCGCAGCAGCGGCTCGGCGAACAGGCCCAGGTGCAGGCCGGTGATGACGCCCGTGGTCACGACGGTGGCGCTGTGATCGTCCTCGGCCTCCAGCAGCGCGCCCGTCACCCCATCAAAGCGCATGAAGGGCGCCAGCAGCCCGTACGACACGCCGTCACCCACGTTGCGCACCAGCGTGATGGTGGCGCCCGCATCGCCGGGGTTGTTGACGGTCACCCGCCCGAGGCGGCCCTGCCAATGCTGCTGCGCCTGTTCCACCAGCGGCGCGATGTCGACCAGCGGCGCCGGCTGGTTCTGCGGCGGCGTGATCTTGTTGGCCTTGAAGACCTCGCTCGTGAACTGGCGCGGATTGTCGTACACGGCCTGGATGCCCGCGGGCATCAGCATCACCATGAAGAGCACCAGGTCGCTGAAGGTGATCATCAGGTGAAACGGCAGACCCAGCACCGACAGGACGTTGTGACCATCCATCCAGGCGCGTTGCCCGCCCTTGCCCGGCCGGAAGGTGAAGAAGTCCGCGAATATCTTCTTGTGCGTGATGATGCCGCTGATGATCGCCACCAGCATGAACATGCCCGCGATGCTGGCCAGCCAGCGCCCCCACGGAAACGCGGTCTCCAGTTCGAAATGGAAGCGGTAGAAGAAGTCGCCGCCGCGCGTCTGGCGCGCCGTCACGGGCTCGCCGGTGGCCGCATCCAGCTTGACGCGCACGAACCCGCGTTCGCCCGGCTTGGGCTTGGGCGTCTGGTACAGCAACTGAATGAGGGGCTCGCGATCCGAGGGCGGCGTGATGAACCAGCGCTTGGCATCCGGCGCGTGTTCCGCCAGATAGCGCTGCGCCGTGGCAACGGCCTGCACTGCCGGCGCCGGCTGCGCTTGAACCTCAGGTTGCATCCAGCGCGTGATCTCGGGCCGGAAGAAGGCCAGCGAGCCGGTCAGGAACATGGCGAACAGCACCCAGCCGAAGATCAGGCCGGCCCACGTGTGCAGCCAGGACATGGACTGACGAATGCCCTCTTCGCCGGGATGCTTGTGCTTGGCTGCCTTCATGCCGCCACCAGCCGATGCGCCAGGAATAGACCGCCCAGCAGCGCGGCCGGGCCCAGGATGCCGGCCCAGGCTCGCCAGGCGCTGCGCGTGGCGAACACCCAGATCACGCCGCAGGCGTAGACCACGAAGGACAGCATCTGCGCCGCGGTCACGGCGTCGGCGCGCCCCATGGGCAGCCAGACCGCCAGACAGGCAGCCGCCGCCGAAGCCAGGGCGTAGCCGCCCAGGATGGCGGCCGTCGCGCGAGAGAAAACGGCCATTCTGTAGCGCATCATGCCTGCGCCGGCTGCGGGAGCTTTCACGGGAGTTCTAGGTGGTTGCGGGTCCGTGGCGGACCCGGGGTGGGGACGGGGTTTCCGAGCTTATCCGCCTTTCCCTGTATAAGGCCTGAATTATAACGATTCTCGTTAAGACAGGAACGGCAGTCTCGGACCAAAAGAAAAGGCGGCTCGCCGGGGAGCCGCCTTTTGGCGCTGCTTACCAGCGATACCGCAAGCTGGCCTTGATGGAGCGTTGGTAGCCGAACCAGCACCACGATTCGCCGGAGCACGACGCGATGTACTCCTTGTCGAACAGGTTCTGCACGTTCAGCGCCACCTGCATGCCCTTGAGCGCGGGCGAGGCGCGGCCCAGGTCGTAGTCCAGCATCAGGTCCACCAGCGTGACCTTCGGCACCTTCAGCGTGTTGGCCTCGTTGGCGTACGACGATCCGATGTAGCGCACGCCGCCGCCAACGCCCAGGCCGGCCAGCGGCCCTTCCTGAAGCTGGTAGCGCGCCCACGCCGACGCCTGCTGCGACGGCAGCGCGGCCGGGGTCTTGCCGGTCAGGTCGAAGCCGGCCGCATTCGGGTAGGCCTTGGTGTACTCGTTATTCATGATCGAGTACGCGGCAATCAGCGACAGTCCGCGCATCGGCTCGGTCTTGGCTTCGAGCTCGATGCCCTGCGTGCGCAGCTCGCCCGCCTGGATCGAGCAGCGGCCGCCGGCCGTGCCGCACACGTGCGTCGGATCCGGATCGGTGGTCGTCATGTTCTCGCGGCGGATGTCGAACGCCGCGAACGTCAGCAACGTGGCCGAACCCGGCGGCTGGTACTTGATGCCCACCTCGTACTGCTTGCCTTCGATTGGCTTGAACGGCGTGTTGTTCCAGCCCGTGCCCGACTGCGGCTCGAAGGATTCCGAATAGCTGAAGTACGGCGCCACGCCATTGTCGAAGTTGTAGATGGCGCCGATCCGGCCCGAAAAGGCTTCTGCGTTCAGCTTGGACGGGGTGACACGGCCGGAAGCGATGGCGGTCGTTTCACCCACGTTGCGCGACCAGTCGTAGCGCCCGCCCAAGAGGAACGACAGACGGTCGATCTTGATCTGGTCCTGAAAGTACACGCCCGTCTGGTACTGCGTGGTGGACGCGTCGCTGGAGAACGCCGGCACCGGAATGTTCTGGAAGTTGTCCGGGTTCTTCACGTACAGCGGGGGCGCCGAGCCAAAGCCCGACAGCGTGTCGGTCTTGACGTGCTGATAGTCAAAGCCCACCAGCACGTTGTGGCCGATCTTGCCCGTGTTGAACCGCGCCTCCAGGTTGTTGTCGATCGTCAGCGCGCCAACGTCCACGTCCGTCGCGATGGAGGCGCGCTGGTGATACAGGTAGGTCGGGTCGGTGTATCCGTAGTAGTTGGTCATCGCGCCATAGACGCTGCGGTACTTGGCGTCCGAATGCGTCCAGCGCAGGCTTTGCGACGCCTTGAAGGTGTCGTTGAAGCGATGGTCCAGGATGTAGCCCAGCGAATAGCTCTTGCGGTCGCTCTTTTCGAAATTGGCGTCGCCATCATAGTAATCGGCCGGCAGGCGGAAACCGTCGGGCGCGCGCAGCAGCGTGCGCATCGCCGGCACGGCGCCGTACGAGCCCATGTCGGGATCGTGCTGGAAGTTGGTCAGGATGGTCAGCGACGTGTCCGCATTGGGCTTGTACGCGAACGCCGGCGACACAAAGTAGCGGCGCTCCTTGGTGTCCTGAACCTGGCCGTCAGACATGTAGCCCGAGCCCACCAGGCGGTACAGGTATTTGCCCTCTTCGTCGATGGGGCCGCCGAAGTCGAAGTTGGCGCGGCGGAAGTCGTAGTTGCCGACCTGCAGCTCCACTTCGCGCAGCGGCTCTTCCAGCGGACGCTTGCTGACCTGGTTCACCACGCCGCCCGGGCCGCCCTGCCCGTACATCACCGACGCCGGGCCCTTCAGGACGTCGACGCGCTCGAGGCGGAAGGCGTCGACCTGCGGCAGCGCATCGCGGCCGCCGAACACACGCAGCCCATCCAGATAGGTGGACGCCGAGAACCCGCGCACGTTGAACTGGTCCAGGCGGGTCGCCGTGGCGCCGCGGGACTCGGTGGCAACGCCCGCCGTGTAGCGCAGCACCTGGTTCAGCGTCTGCGCGCCCTGCTCGGTGATCTGTTCGCGCGTGACCACGGACACCGACTGCGGCGTCTCGATCAACGGGATGTCGGTCTTGGTGGCGCTGGCGCTGGCGGTGGCCACATAGCCCACCGTGGGCGCAAAGGCGCTGTCCGACATGCCCGTCACCGTCACCGGCGCGAGCGTGTGCGTGTCGCCCGTGGAGACCGGCGCGGGCGCCAGCGTCCAGGTGTTGCCCGACTGCGCGCGCGCCTGCAGGCCGCTGCCCGCCAGGATGCGCGAGAAACCCGCGCCCACCGTGTAAGAACCATTCAACCCGTCCGAACGCCGGCCGCGCACCAGCGCCGGGTCGAACGACAGCACCACCCCGGCGCTGCGCGCGAACTGGGTCAGCGCGTCGGCCAGCGGCCCTGCGGGAATCTGGTAGCTGCGCTGGCCATTGGCGGCGGCTTGCGCACCTGCGGCAGGCGCCGGCTGCGCCCAAGCCGCCGGCGCACCGGCAAACAGCGCCCCGGCGCAGGTCGCGGCCAGCACAGCTTTACGGCCGGCGGTCATCGGTGTGCGCAGGCGCGGGTGGATTGAAGCGGACACAAACATCTCCCTGTACGGTGGTTTCTTTCTGCTTTCCGTACGGGGATGCAAAACCTGCAATGCGCCGGCAAGAAAATTTGTAACTCAGGCGCCGCTGGGGCCAACCTGCAGCCAGTACTGCGTGCGGCGCGTCACCGCGATGGGCAATGTGTGTTCCAGCGCCTTGAGCGCGCGCTCGGCGTCGTCCAGCGGAAACACGCCCGACAGCCGCAATGCCGCCACCGCGGGATCAACGCGGATCACGCCCACCCGCTGGCGTGCCAGGTGCTCGGCAAAATCGTCCAGCCGCCACTCCTTGGCCACCACCATCCCATCCACCCACGCCAGGCGATCCGGGTCCGACGCGCCGCGGCGGACCTCGCCGTCGTCGGCGTAGGCAAGCCGTTCGCCAGCGCTCAGTTGCGTCAGCACGCCCTGGCGCAGCAGCGCGATGCTGCCTTCATACACACCCACGCGCGAACCGTCCGCCGTGCGCCGCAGGTCAAACCGCGCGCGCTCGGCCCGCAGTTCGCCGTAGCCGGTATCCACGCGCAGCGCCTGCACGCCGGGGCGCGGCTCGGCCTGCACCAGCATCTCGCCACGCAGGAGGTCGATGTCGCGCGCGCTGCCGCTGACGTTGACGCGCACCGCGGTATCGCTGTTCAGCGTGACGCGCAGCCCGTCCGCCAGCGCCAGCGCACGGCGCTCGCCCACGCCCGTGCTGTAGTCGGCGACCAGCCGTTGCCACGGGGCATGGCGGTAGCCCGCCCACCCGGTGGCAGCGATGCCCGCGCCGGCCAGCAGACAGCGCAGCGCGGCGCGCCGGCCGTGCGAGGCAGGCGCATTCAGCGCCGTGTGCGCCAGGGCCGCCGGCACGCGGCGCGCATTGCGGCCGATGTCCTGCAGCCGATCCCACGCCACGCGGTGCGCGGGGTCCTGGGCCAACCAGGCCCGGCAAGATTCGTGGTCGCGCGCATCGTCAATGCCCGATTGCAGGCGCGCCCACCACGCAATGGCCTCGCGCACCACGGCATCGGACGGGCGGGCGTCCACAGGCGCGCCGTTGGCCGCGTCAGGCATGGATCGCCGCATAGCAGGCGGACATTGCGCGCACCATGTACTGCTGCACCGAACTCAACGACACATCGAGGCGGTCGGCGATCTCGGGATACGTCAGGCCATCCAGCTGCGACAAGAGGAAGGCCGCGCGGGCTTTGGGCGGCAGCCCGTCCAGCAGGCGATCCAGCTGAACCAGCGCCTGCAGTTGCTCGGCCTGCGCCTCGGGCGATGGCGCATAGGATTCGGGAACGGTGGCCAGATAGGCCAGATACGCATGCTCCAGCGCGGCATGCCGCTGGTGATCGACCACCAGGCCTTTTGCAATGGTGGTGAGAAGCGCGCGCGCCTCGCTGGCGCGCACCTGCTTGCGGCCCTGGATCACCCGGACAAAGACGTCCTGGGCCAGGTCTTCCGCGCGGTGTTCGCAACCCAGCTTGCGGCGCAGCCACCCGAACAGCCACGGGCGGTGATCGCGATACAGGCCATCGACAGGCGCGACCTGGGCGTCGACGCACGGGGCCGATGAGGAAAGCAAGGTGGAAGACACGGTTGAGACTGCGGCGCTGAACCAAAAGTCCCAAAATCTTAATTGATAATGACTTGCATTAACAATGATTGCACCCACCCGGCCCTCGAAATGAGGACCGGATGAGGCTTTACTACAACGTCACGGCCAACCGGCGTTCGGATTCCAGGTATTCGCGCGACTGCATTTCCAGAATTCGCGACACCGTCCGGTGGAACTCGTTGGCCAGCGCGCCTTCCGTGTAGATCTCTTCAGGTTCGCATTCGGCCGACATGATGAGCTTGACGCGGTGGTCGTAGAACACGTCGATCAGCCACGTAAAGCGGCGCGCCTCGGACGCCTGGCGCGGCCCCATGCGCGGCACGCCCGACAGGATCACGGCGTGGAAGCGGTTGGCCAGTTCCAGGTAGTCGTTCTGCGAACGCGGACCGCCGCACAGCGTGGCAAAGTCGAACCACACGACCGAGCCGCCCAACGCCAGCGCGCGGATCTCGCGGTGCTCGATGTGCAGCACCGGATCCTGCGGCGGCGTGTCGGCCAGCGCATCGAAGGCCGCCTGCAGCGCCTTCTGCGCGTTCTCGTCCAGCGGCGTGTGATAGCTCTGCACCTGCTCCAGCGAGCGGCGGCGGTAATCAATACCCGCATCCACGTTCATGACATCCATGCGCGACTGGATCAGCGCGATGGCGGGCAGCACGCGGTCGCGGTGCAGACCATCGGTGTACAGCGTGGACGGTTCGTAGTTGGACGTCATCACGAAGGACGTGCCGTATTCGAACAGCTTGAGCAGCAGGCGGTGCAGGATCATCGCGTCCGCCACATCGGACACGTGGAATTCGTCAAAGCAGATCAGCCGGTAACGCTTGGCCACGCGCTTGGCGACCTCGTCCAGCGGATCCTGCATGCCCTTCACTTCCTCGAGTTCGCGGTGCACGCCGCGCATGAACTCGTGAAAGTGCAGACGCGTCTTGCGCACGACGGGCACGGTGGCATAGAAGGCGTCCATCAGGAAGCTCTTGCCGCGGCCCACGCCGCCCCAGAGGTACACGCCGCGCGGCACGTCGGGACGGTTCAGCAGCTTTTTCAGCGCATTCGAGCGCATCGACTTGAACTTGACCCATTCGTCGTAATAGCGCTGCAAGCGGTCGATCGCCTTCTTCTGCGCGTCGTCGGGCTTGTAGCCGCGTTCGGCCAATGCGTGTTCGTAGTAGTCGCTGACGTTCATAGGGGAACCGGATCAAGCTGAAGGGAGTAAAGAAAAGGGCGGGTCCTGGAACCCGCCCCCGGTCTTGCAGAAGTCAGACGCGGCTTAGAAGTTCAGCGCGCGCTTGTCCACGGCCAGAGCGGCTTCCTTCACGGCTTCCGACAGGGTCGGGTGCGCGTGGCAGATGCGGGCGATGTCTTCGGCGGCGCCGCGGAATTCCATGATGGTCACGGCTTCCGAGATCAGTTCCGAGGCCATCGGGCCCACGATGTGCACGCCCAGGACTTCGTCGGTCTTGGCATCGGCGATCACCTTGGCAAAGCCGGTGGTGTCACCCAGCGCGCGGGCGCGGCCGTTGGCCAGGAACGGGAAGCTGCCGGCCTTGTACTCGCGGCCTTCGGCCTTGAGCTGCTGCTCGGTCTTGCCGACCCAGGCGATTTCCGGCGAAGTGTAGATGACCCACGGCACGGTGTCGAAGTTGACGTGACCGTGTTGGCCGGCGATACGCTCGGCAACCGCCACGCCTTCTTCTTCGGCCTTGTGCGCCAGCATCGGGCCACGCACCACGTCGCCAACTGCCCAGACGTTCGGCAGGTTGGTCTTGCAGTCGCCGTCGACGGCCACGAAGCCGCGCTCGTCCAGCTTCAGGCCCACGGCGTCGGCGTTCAGGCCGCCGGTGTAGGGCACGCGGCCGATCGAGACGATCAGCTTGTCCACGACCAGCTTCTGCTCGGCGCCCTTGGCGTCGACGTAAGGCACGGTCACCGACTTGGCGGTCGCCTTGATCTCACCGATCTTGACGCCCATCTGGATGTTCAGGCCTTGCTTGGTGAAAGCCTTGAGGGCTTCCTTGGCCACTTGCCCGTCGGCGGCGGCCAGGAATTCCGGCATCGCTTCCAGGATCGTGACTTCGGAACCCAGGCGGCGCCACACGCTGCCCATTTCCAGGCCGATCACGCCGGCGCCGATGACGCCCAGCGTCTTGGGCACGGCGCCGATGTTCAGTGCGCCGTCGTTGGACAGCACGACCTTTTCGTCGAACGGCAGGCCGGGCAGTTCACGCGCCGACGAGCCGGTGGCGACCACGACGTGCTTGGCAACCAGGTCTTCCTCGGCGGTGCCGGTGACCTTGATGGCCCAGCCGCCTTCCACCTGGCCGCTGAACGCGCCCTTGCCGTGGAAGAACGTGACCTTGTTCTTCTTGAACAGGTACAGGATGCCGTCGTTGTTCTGCTTGACCACCGTGTTCTTGCGGCCGATCAGCGTGTCGAGCTTCAGGCTGACGCCCTTGACTTCGATGCCGTGCTCGGCGAAGTGGTGGTTGGCTTGTTCGAAGTGTTCGGACGATTGCAGCAGCGCCTTGGACGGGATGCAGCCGACGTTGGTGCAGGTGCCGCCGGGAGCCGGGCCGCCTTGGCCATTCTGCCAGGCGTCGATGCAAGCGACCGACATGCCGAGCTGTGCGGCGCGGATGGCGGCGATGTAGCCGCCGGGGCCTGCGCCGATCACGACGACGTCAAATTGTTTGGACATAGTGTTCTCGCGAATGAGGGATGAAGAAGCGCACTTCCTGCCCAGCGCAGTCGGGCTGCGGGCCGGCGGGGAGCCGGCCCGGGCGCCGCGCGACCAGCAGGTCGGGCGCGGCGCCGGTCAGGGGCGTCGAGATTACAGGTCCAGCAACAGGCGCTGCGGATCTTCCAGGGCGTCCTTCATGGCGACCAGGCCCAGCACGGCTTCGCGGCCGTCGATGATGCGGTGGTCGTAGGACAGGGCCAGGTAGTTCATCGGGCGGATGACGATCTGGCCGTTTTCGACGACGGCGCGATCCTTGGTGGCGTGCACGCCCAGGATGGCCGATTGCGGCGGGTTGATGATCGGGGTCGACAGCATCGAGCCGAACACGCCACCGTTGGAGATCGAGAACGTGCCGCCGGTCATTTCTTCAATGCCCAGCTTGCCGTCAGCAGCGCGGCGGCCGAAGTCGGCGATGGTCTTTTCGATGTCGGCGATGGACAGCTGGTCGGCGTTGCGCAGGATCGGCACCACCAGGCCACGCGGGCTGCCGACAGCGATACCGATGTCGAAGTAGCCGTGGTAGATGATGTCCTTGCCGTCGATCGAGGCGTTGATCAGCGGGTACTTCTTCAGCGCGGCAACGGCGGCCTTGACGAAGAACGACATGAAGCCCAGCTTGATGCCGTGTTCCTTTTCGAACTTGTCCTTGTACTTGGCGCGCAGGTCGATCACGGCCTGCATGTTGACTTCGTTGAACGTCGTCAGGATGGCGTTTTCTTGCTGCGATTGCAGCAGGCGCTCGGCGATGCGGGCACGCAGGCGGCTCATCGGCACGCGCTGTTCCGGACGGCCATCCAGCGACAGCGTGGTCGGGGCGGGCGCGGCGGCGGCCTTGGCCGGTGCGGCCTTGGCGGGAGCGGCGCTGGCGGCCAGGGCGTCGCCCTTGGTCACGCGGCCATCACGGCCCGAACCCGCCACGGAAGCGGCGTCAACGCCCTTCTCGGCCAGGATCTTCGAGGCGGCGGGCGAAGCGACGCCGGCGGCGGCCGTCGAGGCCGGTGCGGCAGCGGCGGGCGCGGGAGCAGCAGCGGCTTGCTCGGCGGCCTTGGGGGCTTCAGCCGGCGCGGTGGCGGCGGCGCCAGCCTTGGCGGCGGTGTCGATGCGGGCCAGCACTTCGCCCGAGGTCACGGTGCTGCCATCGCCCTTGACGATTTCGGCCAGCACGCCCGAGGCGGGGGCCGGCACTTCCAGCACGACCTTGTCGGTTTCGACTTCGATCAGGATTTCGTCGGCTTCAACGGCAGCGCCCGGCTGCTTCTTCCAGGTCAGCAGGGTCGCTTCGGAAACGGATTCGGAAAGTTGGGGAACGACGACGTCGGTAATAGCCATTTTGTTTATTCCGTAGAGAGTGTGTTCTTGTCACGCGGCGCGGCAAGGTTCGAAACGGGGTTCCGGAACGCTTGCCGCCCGCGGCGCGTGCATCAAGTAAAGGTTACTTCGTCAACATGACCTTGAACTTGGGCGCGAAGGCCGTTTCGATCAGGGCCTTCTGCTGCTCCTGGTGCTTGGCCAGGTAGCCCACGGCCGGCGATGCCGACGCGGCACGGCCTGCGTAGCCAAGCTTCTGGCCTTCGACCATGTTCTCGTACACGTGATGCTGAACGTAGAACCAGGGGCCTTGGTTCTGGGGTTCGTCTTGCACCCAGATCACTTCGGTCGCCTTGGAGTACTTGCGCAGTTCGGCTTCGAACGACTTGTGCGCAAACGGATACAGCTGCTCGACGCGGATGATGGCGACGTTGTCGGCGCCACGCTCGCGGCGGGCGTTGACCAGGTCGTAGTACACCTTGCCCGAGCAAGCCAGCACGCGCTTGACCTTGCTGGCGTCGATGGCCTCGTCGACCTCGCCGATGACCGGGCGGAAGCTGCCGCCGGCCAGATCGGTCAGGGGCGAACCGGCGTCCTTGTTGCGCAGCAGCGACTTCGGCGTGAACAACACCAGCGGCTTGCGGAACGGGCGGATCATCTGGCGGCGCAGAACGTGGAAGATCTGCGAAGCCGAGGTCGGCTGAATCACTTGCATGTTGTTGTCGGCGCACAGCTGCAGGAAGCGCTCGATGCGGCCCGACGAGTGCTCGGGACCCTGGCCTTCGTAGCCGTGCGGCAGCATCAGCGTCAGGCCCGACTGGCGGCCCCACTTGGCTTCGCCGGAGCTGATGAACTGGTCGATCACGACCTGGGCGCCGTTGACGAAGTCGCCGAACTGGCCTTCCCAGATGACCAGCGTGTTGGGTTCGGCGCTGGAGTAACCGTATTCAAAGCCCAGCACCGCCTCTTCGGACAGCACGGAGTCGATGACGGTGAACGGCGCCTGGCCTTCCGACACGTTCTGCAGCGGGATGTAGGTGCCGTCGTTCCAGCGTTCGCGGTTCTGGTCGTGCAGCACGGCGTGGCGGTGCGTGAACGTGCCACGGCCCGAATCCTGGCCGGTGATGCGGATGGCGTAGCCCGAGGACACCAGGGTCGCGAAGGCGAGGTGTTCGCCCATGCCCCAATCCAGGTTCATTTCGCCCTTGGCCATGGTGCGGCGGTCGTTCAGCAGCTTGGCGACCAGCGGGTGCACCGTGAAGCCTTCCGGCACGGTGGTGATGCGTTCGCCGATGCGCTTGAGTTCAGCCAGCGGCACGGCGGTGTCGGCCTGGTCGGTCCACTTGGCGCCCAGGAACGGCGACCAGTCGATGGCGTACTTGCTCTTGTAGTCGGTCAGCACCGGTTCGATGGTGCGCTGGCCGTCTTCCATGAGCTGGCGGTAGTCCTTGACCAGCTGATCGGCTTCGCCGTCGGCCAGCACGCCTTGCGTGGTCAGCTTGTCAGCGTACAGCTTGCGCGTGCCGGGGTGGTGGCCGATGCGCTTGTACATCAGGGGCTGCGTCAGCGACGGGGTGTCCTGCTCGTTGTGGCCCAGCTTGCGGAAGCAGACGATGTCCACGACGACGTCGTGGCGGAACTGCAGACGGTAGTCCAGCGCCAGCTTGGTGACGAACACCACGGCTTCGGGATCGTCGCCGTTGACGTGGAACACCGGGGCTTCGATCATCTTGACCACGTCGGTGCAATACAGCGTCGAACGCGAGTCACGCGGGTCGGACGTGGTGAAGCCGATCTGGTTGTTGATGACGATGTGCAGCGTGCCGCCCGTACCGTAGCCGCGCGTCTGCGCCAGGTTCAGGGTTTCCATCACGACGCCCTGGCCGGCAAAGGCCGCGTCGCCGTGCACCAGCACCGGCAGCACTTGCTTGCCTTCGGCATCGCCGCGGCGTTCCTGGCGGGCGCGTGCGCTGCCTTCGACGACGGGGTTGACGATTTCAAGGTGCGACGGGTTGAACGCCAGCGACAGGTGGACGGGGCCGCCGCGCGTAGACAGGTCGCTCGAGAAGCCGTTGTGGTACTTCACGTCGCCGTCGGTCAGGCCTTCGGCGTGCTTGCCTTCGAACTCGGCGAACAGGTCGCCGGGCATCTTGCCCATGATGTTCACGAGCAGGTTCAGGCGGCCGCGGTGGGCCATGCCGACCACGATTTCCTGGACGCCGTTTTCACCGGCGTGATTGACCACTTCGTCCATCGAGGCGATGAAGCTTTCGCCGCCTTCCAGTGAGAAGCGCTTCTGGCCGACGTACTTGGTGTGCAGGAAGCGTTCCAGGCCTTCGGACTCAGTCAGCTGCTGAAGGATATGGCGCTTTTCTTCCGCGGTGTACGTGGGCGCGCCCAGCGTGGTTTCCAGGCGTTCCTGGATCCAGCGCTTGGCGGCGGGGTCGGAGATGTGGGTGAATTCTGCACCGATGCTGCGGCAGTAGGTGTCGCGCAGCGCCTTCAGGATGTCGCGCAGCGTCATCGTGCTGGCGGTCGTGAAGTAGGTGTTGGTGGCCGAGTACGTCTGGTCCAGATCGGCTTCGGTCAGCCCATAGAAGGCGGGATCGAGTTCCGGGATCGGCGGACGTTCCTGGCGCTTGAGCGGATCGAGGTCGGCCCAGCGCGAGCCCAGCGAGCGGTAGGCGGCAATCAGCGATTGCACCGAAACCTGCTTGCTGGCCACGCTCAGGTCGGGTTCTGCGGCGCGTTGCACGAACGCATTGGCCTTGGCGCGCTGGGCGAACGATTCGACGATGGGAGCATGGGCCTGGTCGCGAGTGGATTCCTGGCCGTCGGTTGCGGGAGCGTGCTGCAATTGGTCGAAATATTCGCGCCAGTTGTCAGGTACCGAACCGGGGTTATCGAGGTAGGCTTCGTAAAGCTCCTCGACATACGGGGCATTACCCCCAAAGAGGTAAGACGTGGATAGAGATTCTATTTCCGAAGACATATCGCTTCACCTTTACGAGTGCTTCACTCGAGACGATGCAGGAAAACCTTCCGCGACACGGGCTTCCCGTTAGGCGGATAGCAGGGGCAGAAGGCGCGTACAAGCCTTGAAAGCCTATGGTCGAGAAGTATAACCCTTTGAGTTTATGGGCGTCTTCCTGCATTTCTGTGACGCAAAAGGCCTTTCGGAATGCTGTCATGCGGCAACGGAATGTCCGTCCAACCCCTTCCAATCCGCCGTCTACGCGCCACCAAAATCTGTCAATCCAAAATGCGGCAGCGCGTCATTTCAAATAACAGAAAAGATGAGTGTTGCGTTTACGCGTCGTCAAACGGGCAGCGCGGTGGTCGACATGATCTCTTTGAGCACGAAAAAAGTACGAATCTGGCGTACGCCGGGCAGCTTGATGATCTCGCCCGCATGCAGCTTGTTGAAGCGTTCCAGGTCGCGGATACGCAACATCAGGAAATAGTCGAATTCGCCCGCCACCAGATGGCATTCCAGGCAACCGCTGATGCCCTTGGCCGCTTCCTCGAAGTCCGTAAAGGAATCGGGCGTCGAGCGATCCAGCACCACACCAACGATGACCAGCGTGGCCATGTCGACGTCCGCCGGTTCCAGCAACGCGACCGTCTTTCGGATGACGCCTTCGCTCTTTAGCCTTTCCACCCGCCGCAGGCACGCTGCCGGGCTCAGATGCACCCGGGCGCTCAAGTCCAGATTGGTGATCTGCGCATCGTCCTGAAGAATGCGCAGGATCTGGCGGTCGATGCGGTCCAGCGAGAAAACGGCGGTCATTGGTTGCGTCCCTGAAAATTAAATTTCGCCTGGATTTTTATTTTGGAAATATTAGATCCATTAATCGCAGATAACGACCTTTCGATTTGGCGGAATTAAAAAATACGCAATTGACCCCTCAACCCCATGATTTCTATGATTTTTGCGAATCCCGCCGCAACGCCGGGCCCGCCCGAATCACCAGGAGCCACCATGGATCTGCAACGTTTTCCCCGTCATCGCCTGACCTTTGGCGATACCCCGATCGAAAAGCTGGAGCGCTTGTCGCAGCATCTGGGCGGCAAGGTCGAGATCTACGCCAAGCGTGAGGACTGCAACAGCGGCCTCGCCTTCGGCGGCAACAAGCTGCGCAAGCTCGAATACCTGATTCCGCAGGCGCTGGAACAAGGCTGCGACACGCTCGTCACGATTGGCGGCATCCAGTCCAATCACACGCGGATGGTCGCGGCGGTGGCCGCCAAACTGGGGTTGGCCTGCGTGCTGGTCCAGGAGAACTGGGTGGACTATTCCGATGCGGTCTACGACCGCGTCGGCAACATCATGATGAGCCGCCTCATGGGTGCGGACGTGCGGCTGGTCGATCAGGGCTTTGACATCGGCTTTCGCCGCAGTTGGGAAGAGGCGCTGGAAGAAGTGAAACGCCGCGGCGGCAAGCCCTATGCGATTCCGGCGGGCGCGTCCGATCACGAATTAGGCGGGCTGGGCTACGTGGGCTTTGCCGAAGAAGTGCGCCGTCAGGAAGCCGAGCTGGGATTCAAGTTCGACTACATCGTCGTCTGCGCGGTCACGGGCAGCACGCAGGCCGGCATGGTGGTGGGGTTTGCGGCCGACGGCCGCGCCGATCGCGTCATCGGCATCGATGCATCCGCCACGCCGGACCAAACCCGCGCGCAGGTCCTGCGCATCGCGCGGCGCACCGCCGACCTCGTCGGCTTGGACAAGCCCATCGAAGACAAGGACGTGGTGCTCGACACGCGCTACGCCTATCCCGCGTATGGCCTGCCCTCAGCCGAAACCAACGATGCCATCCGCACGTGCGCTCGGCTGGAAGGCATGATGACCGATCCCGTGTACGAAGGAAAATCCATGCAGGGAATGATGGACATCATCCGCAAAGGCGAGATTCCCGCCGGCTCGAAGGTCCTGTATGCGCACCTGGGAGGGGTGCCGGCGATCAACGCCTACAGCTTTCTCTACCGCAACGGATAGCGGCGGATTCGGCGTCACGGGGTGGCCTTGCGGGGACTTGCGTTGACATTGCAGCCCTGCCCGCCCGCCATGGGAAACCCATGGCGGCGCGCCGCTGCCGCCACGATCAGCGTCGCCGCCAGCAACAGCACCAGCGCGGGCGCAAAGGCGGCGACGCCCACGCCTTCGAGCAGGAGGCCGCCGATGACACCGCCGCCCGCGATCGCCAGATTCCAGGCCGTGACCAGCATCGACTGCGCCACATCGGCCGACTCGCCCGCGGTCTTGGCCAGTGCAGTCTGGAACAGCGTCGGCGCCCCGCCAAACGCCAGGCCCCATGCCGCCACCGCCGTGGTCACCACGGCCGGATCATTGCCGCTGATGCCCAGGACCAATGCCGACAACGCGAACAGCACCGCGCGCACGCCCGGCAGGGTGAAGACGCGGCGCAGCGGCGCGCGCTTGCCCGCAGCCTGGCCCGCAAAGTCCGGCACCTGGATGCGCACCCATGCCATCAGGATCAGCGCCAGCGCGCTCATGATGCCGAAACACCAGCGCCATCCCACCACGTTGCCCAGGAAGGTGCCCGCCGGCACGCCCAGCGACAACGCCAGCGGCGTGCCCACCATCGCGATGGCGATGGCCCGCCCTTTCTGATGCTCCGGCACCATGCGCGCAGCGTAGCCCGCGGCCAGCGCCCACAGCAGCCCGGCGGACACGCCGGCGACGAAACGCGCCGCCATCGTCAGCACATAGCTGGCGGACACCGTCGTGATGGTGTTGGCGATGACGAAGCCGGCGATCGCGGCCAGCAGCAACGGGCGGCGGCGCACGCCTCGCGTCGCAGCGGTCAACGGTATCGCCGCCGCCAGCGAACCGATCGCGTAGATCGTCACCAGCTGTCCGGCCATCGCTTCGGAAATAGCCAGCCCCGCGCTGATCTGCGGCAACAGGCCGGCCGGCAGGGCTTCCGTCAGGATCGTGACGAAACCGGCCAGCGCCAGGGCCAGCAGTGCTGCAATGGGAAGACGCGCCTCGCGCGCGCCGGGGCCGGAGGCCGCCGCCTGATTACCTGCCATGTTCTGCCTTTTGATTGGCCGGCGGCGGGTGGAAATCCCCGACGCCGGCACGTGTCGTGGGAAGGCAGCCATGTTGGCGGCAAGTGCAGTCCGGGACAATAATGCCGGTGTTCAAAACATATCGGACAAATTGTCCTGAATTGCATCATGGTCGAATCGCTCAGCGCCATTGCTGCCTTTGTGCAAGCCGCCGAAACGCGCAGTTATTCCGAAGCCGCCCGCCATCTGGGCGTGTCGGCGTCGGCCGTGGGCAAGAGCGTCTGCCGGCTGGAAACACGCCTGGGCGTGCGCCTGCTCCATCGCAGCACGCGCAGCATTACCTTGACCGCCGAGGGCGCCGTTTTCCTGGAACGTTGCCGCCGCATCCTGTGCGAACTCGAGTCCGCCGAACTGGAACTCTCCAAAACCCGCCAGGCGCCGCAAGGCCGATTGCGCATCAGCCTTCCGCTCGTCGGCATGCTGGTCATGCCGGCGTTGACCGCGTTCATGCACCGCTATCCCGTGATCGAACTGGATGTGGATTTTTCAGATCGTCTGGTGGACGTCATCAACGAAGGCTTCGACATCGTGATGCGCACGGGCGAGCCGACGGACTCGCGGCTGGTGTCGCGCCCGGTCGGCAACTATCGTCTGCTGCTTGTCGCCGCGCCGGGCTATCTGGCCAGCCGCGGCACGCCGCGCGGTCCGGCCGACCTGCAGCATCACGCCTGCCTGCAGCATCGATTTCCCAGCACCGGCAAGCTTGAACCGTGGCCGCTGAAGCGCGACGCAGGCATGCCCGAATGGACAGTGCCCGCGTCGATGGTGTGCAACACGTCCGCGGCCCTGCTGGATGTGGCAGTCGCAGGCCTGGGCATCGCGTGCCTGCCCGATTTTCTGGTGCGGCCTGCCCTGCTGCGTGGGGAACTGGTTTCGGTGCTGGACGCCCATGTCGAACACCAAGGCACATTCCGGCTGCTGTGGGCGTCCAGCAAGCATCTGGCGCCCAAGCTACGGGTGTTCATCGACTTCATGGGCGAGGAATTGTTCAAGGAGCGCGACGCCGCGACAGTATGAAAACCGCGGCGTAGGGCATTCGCCGATGGCCGGCGGCTGGTATTTGATGTACATACTTTGTATACATGATCGAACCCTTGCCCTGGAGGACCGATCAGCTCCTCCATGCAACCACCGCCGTCCCGCCGATGCCCCTCTACGACACCACGCTGCCCTACCCCCGCGACCTCGTCGGCTACGGACGCAATCCGCCGCACGCGCAGTGGCCGGGCAACGCGCGGATCGCCGTGCAGTTCGTGCTGAACTACGAAGAAGGCGGCGAGAACAGCGTGCTGCATGGCGACGCCGGCTCCGAGCAGTTCCTGTCCGAGATGTTCAACCCCGCCAGCTATCCGGACCGGCATCTCAGCATGGAAAGCATCTACGAATACGGGTCACGAGCGGGCGTGTGGCGCATCCTGCGCGAATTCGAAAAGCGGCAACTGCCGCTGACGGTGTTCGGCGTGGGCATGGCCCTGCAACGCCACCCCGATCTGACGGCTGCCTTCGTGGAACTGGGCCATGAGATCGCCTGCCACGGCTGGCGCTGGGTCCATTACCAGGACGTGGACGAGGCCACCGAACGCGAGCACATGCGGCTGGCCATCGACGCCATCACCACGCTGACCGGCGCGCGGCCGCTGGGCTGGTACACCGGACGCGACAGCCCGCGCACGCGCAGGCTGGTCGCCGACGACGGCGGATTCGAATACGACAGCGATTACTACGGCGACGACCTGCCCTTCTGGATGCAGGTCCGCAAGACCGATGGCTCGACCGCGCCGCAGCTCATCGTGCCCTACACGCTGGACTGCAACGACATGCGCTTTGCGCTGCCGCAGGGCTATTCGCACGCCGATCCGTTCTTCCAGTACCTGAAAGACAGCTTCGACGCGCTCTATGCCGAAGGCAGCGAGGCGCCCAAGATGCTCAGCATCGGCATGCACTGCCGCCTGCTTGGCCGGCCCGGGCGTATCGTCGCCCTGCAACGCTTTCTGGATCACATCGCACGCCACGACCGTGTCTGGATCTGCCGCCGGCTGGACATCGCGCGGCACTGGAAAGCCACGCACCCCTACACCCCCGACCGTTGAACAGGACGACCATGGCCAACAATCTGAACGATCCGAACGCCGAGCCGAGCCCGCGCGAGCGCGTCGGCGAGGCCGGAATGGGCAAGGACATCTGGGACTGGCACGAGGCGCTCAGCGTCTACAGCGATCCCGGCTACGCCGAGAAAGGCCAACTCACAGTCACCTATCTGACCGACGCGCACCGCGCCTGCGCCGCGCGCATCTCGCAATGGATGAAGGACTGCGGCTTTGACGAGGTCGGCATCGATGCCGTCGGCAACGTGGTCGGGCGTTACCGTGCCGCGCAGCCCGGCGCACCGGTCCTCATGTCGGGCAGCCATTTCGACACGGTACGCAACGCCGGCAAGTACGACGGTCGGCTCGGCATCTTCGTGCCCATGGCCTGCGTGCGCGCGCTGCACCGCCAGAACCGCCGGCTGCCCTTCGACGTCGAGGTGATCGCCTTCGCCGAAGAAGAAGGCCAGCGCTATCGCGCGACGTTCCTGGGGTCGGGCGCCCTGATCGGCGATTTCAAGCCTGAATGGCTGGACCAGAAGGACGCCGACGGCATCACCATGCGCGACGCCATGCTGCACGCGGGGCTGGACATCGACGGCATTGCCGGCCTGCGGCGCGACCCGGCCCGCTACCTGGGCTTTGTCGAGGTCCACATCGAGCAAGGCCCCGTGCTGTACGAACTGGGGCTGCCGCTGGGCGTCGTCACGTCGATCAACGGCTGCGTGCGCTATCAAGTGCAGATCCTGGGCCTGGCCAGCCACGCGGGCACGACGCCCATGGACCGACGGCGCGACGCCGCCGTGGCCGCCGCCGAACTGGCGCTGTTTGTCGAACGGCGCGCCGCCCGCGATGGCGACTCGGTCGGCACCGTGGGCATGTTCGAAGTGCCCAACGGGTCGATCAACGTCGTGCCGGGCGAGTGCCGATTCAGCCTGGACCTGCGCGCGCCCAGCGATACGCAGCGCGACGCGCTGGCGGACGACGTGCTGGCCGAGCTGGCCGCCATCTGCCAGCGGCGCGGCCTGCGTTATGCGCTCGAGGAAACCATGCGCGCCGCCGCCGCGCCCAGCGATCCGCGGTGGCAGCAGCGCTGGGAGCACGCGGTCGACGCGCTGGGCGTACCCGTGCACCGCATGCCCAGCGGCGCGGGACACGACGCCATGAAACTGCACGAGGTCATGCCGCAAGCCATGTTGTTCGTGCGCGGCCAGAACAACGGCATCAGCCACAACCCCAACGAATCCACCACCAGCGACGACATCGAACTTGCCGCGCAGGCCATGCTGGGCCTGCTCGATGCGCTGGCCAACGAAACCTCGACATAACGCCATGACCGATTACGCCCGACTCGACGCCTGGGTTGACGCCCATTTCGACGAAGAAGTCCGCTTCCTGCAGGAACTGGTGCGCGTGCCCACCGACACGCCGCCCGGCAACAACGCGCCGCACGCGGTGCGCACCGCGGAACTGCTGCAGGGCTTTGGCCTTGAGGCCGAAGCGCATCCCGTGCCTGCGCAGGCCGTGCAGAACTACGGCATGCAGTCCATCACCAACCTCATCGTGCGGCGCGAATACGGCGATGAGGGCCCGCGCATCGCGCTAAATGCCCACGGCGACGTGGTGCCGCCCGGCGACGGCTGGACGCACGATCCTTATGGCGCCGAGATCGACAACGGCAGCCTGTACGGCCGCGCCGCCGCGGTCAGCAAGAGCGACTTCGCCAGCTTCACGTTCGCCGTGCGGGCGCTGGAAGCCATCGCCAAGCCGACCCGCGGCGCGGTGGAATTGCACTTCACGTATGACGAGGAATTCGGCGGCCTGCTGGGCCCCGGCTGGCTGCTGGCGCAGGGGCTGACGCGCCCCGACCTCTTGATCGCGGCGGGCTTCAGCTATGAGGTCGTCACCGCGCACAATGGCTGCCTGCAGATGGAGGTGACGGTGCACGGCAAGATGGCCCACGCCGCCATTCCCAGCAGCGGCGTCGACGCCCTGCAGGGCGCCGTCGCGCTGCTCAATGCCTTGTATGCGCAGAACGCGCAGTATCGCAAGATCACGTCGCAGGTGCCGGGCATTTCGCATCCGTACCTGAACGTGGGACGGATCGAAGGCGGCACCAACACGAACGTAGTGCCGGGCAAGGTCAGCTTCAAGCTGGACCGCCGCATGATTCCCGAAGAAAACGCCGCCGAGGTCGAGGCTGGCATCCGGCGCATCATCGAGGAAACCGCAGCGTCATGTCCCGGCATCCGCGTGGACATCAAGCGGCTGTTGCTGGCCAATTCGATGCGCCCGCTGCCGGGCGCGCAGCCGCTGGTGCAGGCCATCCAGCAACACGGCGAGGCCGTGTTCGGCGAACCCATTCCGGCGATGGGCACGCCGCTGTACACCGACGTGCGGTTATACGCCGAGGCCGGCATCCCCGGCGTGATCTACGGCGCAGGCCCGCGCACGGTGCTGGAATCGCACGCCAAGCGGAGCGACGAACGTGTCGTTCTGGAAGACCTGCGCCGCGCGACGAAGGTCATCGCGCGTACGCTGGCGGATCTGCTGCAACCGGGCACGGGTGTCTGACACCCTGTTCTACGCCAGCCGCATCACCCGGCGCCAGAACAGCACCGCCACCAGCACGAACACGGCCAGCCCCAGATAGGACGCCATGCCGGCGAAGTCTTCGCCAACGATCGCCAGCGGCGCCTCGGACCCCGCTGCCCCGATGATTGCGGCCATCAGCACGCCCACCAGGCTCTCACCCACGATCAGCCCGGAAGCGAGCAGCACGCCGCGGCGGTTGGCCGCTTCGGCATAGGTGTCGTAGGGCTGGCCGGCGGCGGCAGCGCGGCGGCGCAGGGCGCCTTCCAGCAGCCACGCCAGCAGCGCGCCCGCCACGATGGGCGCGGCCACGGTCGGCGGCAGGTAGATGCCGATGCCCACCGCCAGCACGGGGATGCGCGCAACCTTGCATGTGCGCTTCAGAATTTCATCCACCACGATCAGGCCCACACCGACGGCCATGCCGATCAGGATCATGGTCCAGTTGAGCTGGTGGGTGAAGATGCCGCGCGTGATCGCCAGCATCAGTGTGGCCTGCGGCGCGGACAGCGCCTGCGACGGGTCCATGCCCTCGCGCGGCATCGCGTCCGCGAAACCATACGCGTTGTACAGCAGCTCCAGCACTGGAGAGATCACCGCCGCGCCCACCACGCAGCCGATCAGCAGCGCAACCTGCTGGCGCCACGGCGTTGCGCCCACCAGCCAGCCGGTCTTCAGGTCCTGCAGGTTGTCGTTCGAAATGGACGCCACCGCCACCACGGCCGACGTGCTGAAGATCGCCAGCGCGATCGCCATCTGCACGCCATTTTCCAGCGCCATCAGATCGCCGCCCACGCCCAGCATCAGCACCGACACCAGCACGATGGCGACGATGCCCACGCCGGAGATCGGGCTGGTCGACGAACCCACCAGGCCCGCCATGTAGCCGCAGGCGGCCGCCACCAGAAAACCGAACACAAACGCGAACAGCACCGCATAGGCCACCAGCTTCCAGATGGCGCCCGACGACAGCGGCGTGCCGGACAGGAACACCTGGAACGTGAAGACCAGGATCGCCACCAGCACCAGCGTCACCGCCGAGATCCAGCCGGCCGACAGGTCACGCTCCGTGCGCGGCGCGGCCCCGGCGCGTGCGGCGCCCTCCTTGGTCAGCGCCGAAAACGACGCTTTCACGCCGCGCGCCATCGGCACGAACAGCGTCGCCAGCGTCCAGATCGCGCCGACGGCGATCACGCCCGCGCCAATGAAGCGCACCTGCGAGGACCACAAGCCTGTGGCGTACGAAGCCAGCGTCGCGCCGGGGGGCATGTCGCCCATGGCGGTCAGGATGGGCACCGCGATGCCCCACGCAATCACCAGGCCCGTCAGCATCGCCAGCCCGGCAACGATGCCGATCAGATAGCCCGCGCCCAGCAGCGCCAGCGAAAAGCCCATCGGCAGGCGGAACACCGCGCCGCCCAATGCAAACCAGCCGCTCACGCTGTCGCCGAGGACCCGCAGGCCGTTGGCCGCAAAGCTGACCACGGCCGCCGCGATGCCGCCGGCGACAATGTCGCCCATGCCGGTGGCGGCGGGTTTGGCCGAGGCGCCCGCGGCGTCCTGCGGCTCGTCCTGCGCGCGCTCGGCGCTGCCGACGCGCAGAATCTCGGCCGCCGCCACGCCCTCGGGATACGGCAGGTTGCTCTGCACCACCATCACGTGACGCAACGGAATCGTGAACATCACGCCCAGCATGCCGCCGGCCGCGCAGATGCCCAGCGTCTGCCAGAACGGAAAGCCCTGCCAGTGGCCCATCATGACCAGCGCCGGCAGGATGAAGATGATGGCCGACAGCGTGCCGGCCGCCGAGGCCTGCGTCTGCACCATGTTGTTTTCAAGGATGTTGGCGTCCTTGAACATGCGAAGGACGGACATCGAGATGACCGCCGCCGGGATGGCGGACGAAAACGTCAGGCCCACCTTCAGCCCCAGGAACACATTCGAGGCGGTAAAGATGACGGTGATCAGCGCGCCGAGCAGGACGCCGCGGAACGTCAGCTCCGGCAGCGTGACCTCCGGCGGAACGCGGATGGGCTCAGTCATGGGTTTCTCCCTATTGATAGCCGCGAATTCTAGCGCCTGGCCGTCCACACCGTGGTCACCAGCCGTAAGCACGATGCGGCGGTAGAACCTGCCGTGGCGCGGGACCCTGGCGAAAGATTATGCTGAAAGCGCCGGATTTGCCCGGGAATTTCGATGCCTCATGCCTGGCGCATGGGTCTAGGATGAGGATAAAAACAGGAGACGACTTACCATGCTCGACCCTCGCCAGCCTCTTTCCGCGTCGGCCCGCCAAGACGACGCCGACCCCGCAGAAACCGCCGAATGGCGCGAAGCGCTGCAGTCCCTGCTGGAGGCGGACGGGGCCGATCGTGCCGGCTATGTGCTGGACAGCGTGCTGGGCCATGCCGCCTCGCTCGGCCTGCGCGCCAACAGCCAGACCCGCACCGCCTACCTGAACACCATTCCCGCCGACCAGGAACCGCCCTTCCCCGGCAATCTGGCCGTCGAAGAGCGCGTCGCCCGCATCAACCGCTGGAACGCGCTGGCGATGGTGGTGCGCGCCAACCAGGCGCATGGCGAACTCGGCGGCCACATCGCCAGCTACGCGTCGGCCGCCGACCTGTTCGAGGTCGGCTTCAACCATTTCTTCCGGGCGCGCTCGGACGGCAATCCCGGCGACATCGTCTACATGCAGCCGCACTCTGCGCCCGGCGTGTACGCGCGCGCCTTCCTGGAGGGCTTTCTGGGCGAAGATGACCTGGCGCACTTTCGCCAGGAGATCACGGCCACCACGCGCGGCCTGCGGGGCCTGTCGTCCTATCCCCACCCGTGGCTGATGCCCGACTTCTGGCAGTTCCCCACGGGTTCGATGGGTATCGGCCCCATCAACGCGATCTACCAGGCGCGCTTCATGCGCTACCTGGAGCACCGCTCGCTCGTGCCCGGCGCCGACCGCAAGGTGTGGGGCATTTTCGGCGACGGCGAAATGGACGAGCCCGAATCCATCGCCGCGCTCACGCTGGCCGCGCGCGAAAAGCTCGACAACCTGATCTTCGTCGTCAACTGCAACCTGCAACGCCTGGACGGTCCCGTGCGCGGCAACGGCCGCATCATCGACGAGCTGGAAACCCTGTATGCGGGTGCCGGCTGGAACGTCATCAAGCTGGTCTGGGGCAGCGACTGGGACGCCCTGCTGCGCCGGGACACGGGCGGCGCACTGGCCCGCGCCTTCGCCAACACCGTGGACGGCCAGTTCCAGACCTTCGCGGCCAACGACGGCGCCTTCAACCGCGCCCATTTCTTCAATCAGAATCCCGAACTGGCTGCACTGGTGGCCGACTGGTCGGACGAAGCCATCGACCGCCTGAGCCGGGGCGGCCACGACATGGTGAAGATCCACGCCGCTTACCACCGCGCCGCGCGCCATCGCGGCCAGCCCACCGTCATCCTCGCGCAGACCAAGAAGGGGTTCGGGATGGGGACGGCCGGCCAGGGCAAGATGACCACCCACCAGCAGAAGAAGCTGGACGACGAGGCGCTGCTCGCCTTCCGCGACCGCTTCGCGCTGCCGATTTCCGACGCCGACTGCCTGGCGCTCAAGTTCTACCGGCCCGCCGACGACAGCGCCGAGCTGCGCCACCTGCAGGCGCGCCGCGCCGCGCTGGGCGGC
This sequence comes from Achromobacter sp. UBA2119, assembly GCF_002331005.1. NCBI lineage: Bacteria > Pseudomonadati > Pseudomonadota > Betaproteobacteria > Burkholderiales > Alcaligenaceae > Achromobacter > Achromobacter sp. UBA2119. The sequence goes on from NZ_DCYD01000009.1 coordinate 356,406, forward strand.
TACATTCCGCGCCGCAACGCCGAGGCCCCGCGGCTCGCGCCCCCGGACGCAGACCAATGGGCGCGTTTCGCCCTGGCCGCAGACGGCAAGGAAATGTCGTCCACGATGGCCATCGTGCGCATGCTCACCGCGCTGCTGAAAGACGCCACCGTGGGTCCGCGCATCGTGCCCATCGTTGCCGACGAAGCCCGCACCTTCGGCATGGCCAACCTGTTCCGGCAGATCGGCATCTATTCCGCGCAAGGCCAGCTCTATGAACCCGAGGACATCGGATCGGTGCTGTACTACCGCGAGGCCCGCGACGGCCAGATCCTCGAAGAAGGCATCACCGAAGCCGGCGCGATTTCGTCATGGACCGCGGCCGGCACCAGCTATTCGGTCAACGGCCTGCCGATGCTGCCCTTCTATATCTATTACTCGATGTTCGGATTCCAACGCATCGGGGACCTGATCTGGGCCGCCGCCGACCAGCGCACCCGGGGCTTCCTGATCGGCGCCACGTCGGGCCGCACGACGCTGGGCGGCGAGGGGCTGCAACACCAGGACGGCTCCAGCCACATCATGGCCGCCACCGTCCCCAACTGCCGCGCCTACGACCCGGCCTACGCCTACGAGGTCGCCGTCATCGTCGAACACGGCATGCGCCGCATGCTGGACGAGCAACGCGACGAATTCTTCTACCTGACCGTCACGAACGAGAACCTGGCGCAACCCCGCATGCCCGAGGACCCGGCCACGCGCGAAGGCATCCTGCGCGGCCTGTACCGGCTGCGGCCCGCGCGCGGCAAGGCGCAGGTCCGCCTTCTGGCCGCCGGCCCCATGCTGCGCGAGGCCGAGATGGCCGCCACCCGCCTGCAGGATGAATTCGGCGTGGACGCCGAGGTCTGGAGCGTCACCAGCTATTCCGAGCTGGCCCGCAGCGGCCGCCAGGCTGAGCGCGCGCGTGTGCTGGGCCTGGACGCGCCCGACGATCAGGACTGGGTGCGCACCTGCCTGGGCGGCAGCGACGCGCCCGTGATCGGCGCCAGCGATTACGTGCGCGCCGTACCCGAACAGATCCGCGCGTACGTGCCCGCGCCCTACCGCACGCTCGGCACCGACGGGTTCGGCCGCAGCGACACCCGGGCCCGGTTGCGCGATTTCTTCGAGGTCAGCGCGGACTGGATCGTGCTGTACGCCCTGGACAGCCTGGGCAGGCAGGACGACACGCGCGCACTGCGCGAATCCCTGAATGCCGGCAGCCGCCAGGCGCCGCCCTGGGAGGTCTGACTCTCGTCCATCGAACCTCGACCATCGGACCGATCCAGCGCTGGTGTTTGCTTGATTAAAAGCTAACCAAAACAAACACTCGCTGCAGTGCAGCAACCAAGCACCCGCGCTTTCTGGTGAAATACGGGTGTTCCCCAAGCATTTCGCAAAGAATACGGCGGGCCGCGAGCCCGCCTTTTGTCATCCCGTTTTTTTTCCGTTAGCCCTTTCAGGCCCCGATCCCATGGACGAAACTCTCACCAAACTGGCGTTGGACTACCACGCCTATCCCACTCCCGGCAAAATCTCGGTCACCCCGACCAAGACCCTGGCCAACCAGGACGACCTGTCCCTGGCCTACTCCCCCGGCGTGGCTGCGGCTTGCATGGCCATTTTCGACCAGGGCGACGACGCCGCCTCCAAGTACACGTCGCGCGGCAACCTCGTGGGCGTGATCACCAACGGCACCGCCGTGCTGGGCCTGGGCAACATCGGCCCGCTGGCCGCCAAGCCCGTGATGGAAGGCAAGGGTTGCCTGTTCAAGAAATTCGCCGGCATCGACGTGTTCGACATCGAACTCGCGGAAAACGATCCGGACAAGCTGGTCGACATCATCGCGGCGCTGGAACCCACGCTGGGCGGCGTCAACCTTGAAGACATCAAGGCGCCCGAGTGCTTCTACATCGAGAAGAAGCTGCGCGAGCGCATGAAGATCCCCGTCTTCCACGACGACCAGCACGGCACCGCCATCATCTCGTCGGCCGCCATCCTGAACGGCCTGAAGGTCGTGAACAAGGATATCGGCTCGGTCAAGCTGGCGTGCTCGGGCGCCGGCGCCGCCGCCATCGCCTGCCTGGACCTGCTGGTTCACCTGGGCATCAAGCGCGAGAACATCTTCGTGGTGGACTCGCGCGGTGTCATCTGGGACGGCCGCGACGAGAACATGGAAGCCAACAAGAAGCGCTACGCGCAGAAGACCGACGCGCGCACGCTCGCCGACGTGGTCAATGGCGCCGATGTCTTCCTGGGCTGCTCCACCGCCGGCGTGCTGACGGCCGACATGGTCAAGACCATGGCCGACCGTCCGCTGATCCTGGCCCTGGCCAACCCGGAACCCGAGATCCGCCCCGAAGTCGCCAAGGCCGCGCGCCCCGACTGCATCATCGCAACCGGCCGCTCGGACTACCCGAACCAGGTCAACAACGTCCTGTGCTTCCCCTTCATCTTCCGCGGCGCCATGGATGCGGGCGCCTCGCGCATCACCGAAGAAATGAAGCTGGCGTGCGTCAAGGCCATCGCCGATCTGGCGCAGGCCGAGCAGAACGATGAAGTGGCCCGCGCCTACGCCGGCCAGGAACTGTCGTTCGGCCCCGAGTACATCATCCCCAAGCCGTTCGATCCGCGCCTCATCGTCCAGATCGCCCCGGCCGTGGCACAAGCTGCCGCCGACTCCGGCGTCGCCGCTCGTCCCATCGAAGACATCGAAGCCTACCGCCAGAAGCTGATGGGCTTCGTGTACCACTCGGGCCAACTGATGCGCCCGCTGTTCGCCCAGGCCAAGAAAGCGCCCAAGCGCGTCATCTACGCCGACGGCGAAGACGAACGCGTCCTGCGCGCCGTGCAGACGGTCGCCGACGAAAAGCTGGCGTTCCCGATCCTGATCGGCCGTCCCGCCGTCATCGAGATGCGCATCCAGAAGGCCGGCCTGCGCCTCGTCGCCGGCCAGCACTTCGAGATCGTCGATCCCGAAGACGACAGCCGCTTCAACGAAACCTGGAACGCGTACTACCAGCTGAAGGGCCGTGAAGGCGTGACGCCGGCCATCGCCAAGGCGATGATCCGCAAGCACAACACGCTGATCGGCGCGATGCTGCTGCGCCGTGGCGACGCCGACGCGCTGCTGTGCGGCGTGGCCAGCAAGTACGACAACCAGCTCAAGTACATCGACGAAATCATCGGCAAAAAGGAAGGCCAGACGTACGCCGCCCTGAACGTGCTGATGCTGCCCGACCAGACGCTGTTCGTCACCGACACGCACGTCAACGAGAACCCGTCGGCCGACGAAGTCGCCAGCATCACCATCCAGGCCGCCGATGAAATGCTGCGTTTCGGCGTCGTGCCCAAGATCGCCCTGCTGTCGCACTCGAACTTCGGCAGCCGCGTCACGGAATCGTCGCGCAAGATGGCCGCTGCGCGCCAGATCGTGCAAGACCGCGCGCCCGATCTGGAAGTCGACGGCGAAATGCACGCCGATGCCGCCCTGTCGGAAAAAATCCGCGTCCTGGCCTACCCGGACAGCACGCTGAAGGGCCGCGCCAACCTGCTGGTCATGCCCAATCTGGACACGGGCAACATCACGTACAACATGCTGAAGATGACTGGCAGCAATGGCGTCGCGATGGGTCCGATCCTGCTGGGCGCCGCGCGTCCCGTGCACATCCTGACCACCAGCGCCACCGTGCGCCGCATCGTCAACATGACGGCGCTGGCCGTGGTGGACGCACAGCAGGAAGCCGCGGAAGAAGCCAAGAAGCGCCGCCGCTGATCGCACCGTCTCGTTGCAGACACGCGGGCGCCCCAAACGGGGCGCCCGTTTTCATTCGGGATGGTAAAACCTAGCTTGTCCTTTACCTGGAGACGACATGCTGGCCGATGCAATGTATGCCTGGTTCCACTACCTGGCGATCTTCGTAATGGTGGTGGTCATGACCGCCGAAGCCGTATTGCTGCGCCCCGACCTGACGGCCGCCGGCGTGAAGCGTCTGATCATCTATGACCGCCTCTATGGCCTGTCCGCGATCCTGGTGCTCATCACCGGCGTGCTGCGGCTGACGCTGGGCGCCAAGGGCGCGGCATTCTACATGAGCAACCCCTGGTTCCACGCCAAGATCTCGCTCTTCGTCGTCATCGCGCTCTGTTCCATCCCGCCCACGCTCACTTTTCTGCGCTGGGCTAAGCAACGTCGCCAGCAACCGGAGTTCATCCCCACCCTGCCCGAGATCAAGCGCGCGCGGCGCTGGGTGATGATCGCCTCGCACCTGTTCATCTTCCTGCCGCTGTTTGCGGTGCTGATGGCGCGCGGCATCGGCTATTGACGCATCCGGCGGCTGACGCGCCCGCTCAGGGGCAGCGCGCCCGGGCCGGGCGCTCCGGCTCCTTGCCGTCGATGATGAAGGTGTCGAAGCGGATCACGCCCGCCGCTTCGTTATCCACGATGTCCACGACCTCGCCTTGCAGCGTCTGCAAGACGGACTTGCCCTCGGGCACATCCTCATGGCCGGCGCGCTTGGCAGCCTGCCCGTTCCACGGCGAAAAAACCAGCACACCGGGATACGGTTCGCGCTCGCCCGCGGCCTTGCGCCGCGCAGTCTTGAATTGCGTGCCGGCGGGGTAGGTCAGCCCGCCGAACGGGGTGCTGCACGCGAGCTCCGCATCCGTGACCCGCAGCACTTCGCGCGACGCATCCAGATAAAGGCTCGGCCGGCTCAGGTAAAGCCCGAACACCTGCACGGCAGTCGTGCCATTCACGCTCACCCGCCAACGGTCCGGGTCGCGCGAACCATCGGTATAGACGGTGCCGTCAGACCCACGCAGCACAGCCCCCGGCGCGATCTCCAGGTCTGCGGCCCGGTTGCCGTCCGCCAGCACACATTGTTCAAACGCCTTCAAGGCGCCATCGGGCATCAAGTCGAACTCGATGTCCTGCGTGGCATCGCAACGCCAGCCCTGCACGTCCTGCACACCGGCGCCGCGCAGAATGACCGATCGCGGATGCCTGCCCAGCAGCGCATACGTGTCCTTCTCGTATTCGGCATCGAGATAACGCCGCACGAACGTCGCGTTCACACCCAGCATGGACACCGCCTGCGGAAAGCTGCCCTCGACGTAGGTGTCGAGTTTTCCTTCGTCCTGCAGTTTCAACCGCGTACCGGCAGGCATCGTGACACCGCTCACTGTCGTGGCCTGCTGCAACGTCACATTGCGTGCCGCTTCGCCGCGTTCGATCTCCCGCTCGATCTGCCACATCATGGCCTGGAACCACGCATAAAAGCTGAATGGCACCAACAGCGCCACGCACAGCAACGCCGACGTCTTCCAGTACTTGCGAACCGTGCGCCGCGCGCCGCGGCTGATCGCCAGAACCAGCCCCCATCCCAGCAGCAACAGTCCTGCGAAGAAGCCGGCGGTGAGCAAGATGAAAAAACTGGCGCTGGGAAGTGCTATCGGAATCATGGCGGTGATGCTATCCGCAAAATTACTCTGTGGCGAATTATCAGAATTTTATTAAAGACACCACTTCTCAGACCGAATGTAATGACCCCTGTCGACGGAAACACACCCTGAACCGCTGAAAAACACCGTCGGCAAATCGTTTTTCGGCCCTTTTTGACAGACATCAAATCATGAAATCCAAGGTGTTCATTGCGCTGGCCATCAGCGCCTTCGCTTCCACTTCGCAACTGGCGTTCGCCGCCGACGGCACAATCACTTTCACCGGCGCAGTCTCCGCCAACACGTGCACCATCGACGGCAACGGCAGCGGCAACAAGAACTTCAACGTGCTCATGCCCTCGGTCGGCGTCGACGCCCTGACCACGGCAGGCCAAACGGCCGGTACCACGCCGTTCACCATCCGACTGACGGGATGCACCCCGGACACGGGCATGGTCCACACCCTTTTCGAACCCGGCTCCAATGGCAATGCCGCAACCGGCAACCTGACCATCGGCGCGGGTGGCGCGAACAACGTTGAAATCCGTCTTCTGAACGGCGACGCAACGCCGATCAACGTCACGGTGGCTGACGAAGCCCAGAACTCCAAGGCCGTTTCCCTGAGCAGCGGCGAGGCCTCGCTCAATTACCTGGCCCAGTATTTCGCACTCGGTCAGGCCAGCGCCGGCAACGTAACCGCCACCGCCAAATACACCATCATTTACCAATAGGCCGCCAGGCTCGGCCTCTGAAATGCCTTGAAGCCGCCCGGATCAGTAGTCAAGACCCACCGTTATAGTCCGAGGAATCCGATGAACCCATTCAACGTAGTTATTGCTGCCACCGCGTTGGCAGGCTGTATTTCCGCCGCCGCGCCGGCCACCGCATCCGTCGTCATTGGCAGCACTCGCATCATCTATGAAGCTGGGCAGGCCGAAGTCAACGTCAAGCTCAAGAACGAGGGCAGCCAACCTGCCCTCACCCAAGCCTGGATCGACAAGGGCGACGCCAAGGCGGCGCCCGGCTCCATCCAGGTCCCCTTCATCGTGACCCCGCCCGTCACCCGCATCGACCAAGGCAAAGGCCAGACCCTGCGTCTGATGCACACGGGAGAATCGATGGTCCAGGACAAGGAGTCCGTATTCTGGCTCAACGTGCTGGAAATCCCCCCCAAGGAAAAGGCCAGCCAGAACCTGCTGCAAATGGCCTTCCGCTCACGGATCAAGCTGTTCTACCGTCCCGCAGGTCTCAAAGGCAAAGCCGAGGACGCGCCCTCGCAGGTCAGCTGGCGCCTGGTCAAATCCGGCAATCGCAACGCCATCGAAGCCACCAATCCGACTCCGTATCACGTCACCTTCATCGAAGTGAATGTGGCAAGCAACGGCAAGAGCGCCAAGTTCACCGACGGGGACATGCTGGCCCCCGGTGAAAAGAAGGTCCTTCCCCTGGTGGGCGACGTTGTCCAGGGCGCTAACACCGAAGTGACGTACCGCTTCCTTAATGACCACGGCGGCGCCGTCAAGGGCACCCGCACCCTCAGCCCCGCATAGCACAACCCAAGCGTTTCCGGCCCGCACTGACCGGCCGGCAGTCCGCTCTCAAAACCAAGACTCGACGCCTGCAGGGGCGGCGCTAACGGCCGGATTCATCCAGCCAACAGCGCCGTGCCTGATCACGCACACCCTCACCATGAAACCTCTTGCCACCACGCCGCATTTCGCGCTCGCCGCGATCACGCTCAGCCTGCTCAGCGCAACTGCATGGGCAGCGGGCGCCGAGCTCGCAGCCTTGGATGCGGACGTGGAATTCAACGATGCCTTTTTGGGCGGAGCAAACGTGGACGTCAGCCAGTTCGCGCGCTCAAACAGCGCCATTCCGGGCACCTACCGCCTCGACGTCCTGGTGAACGACCGCTGGCTGGGGCGTTCCGACGTGCGGATCGGCAAGCCCTCGTCAGGGAACGCGCCGCTTCAAGCGTGCTTCGACCAGGCGCTCGTTGATATGGTGGGCATCGACCTCACGAAGATCGACGCCGCGCTTGCCGAACGGCTGAGCGGCAACGAGTGCGTTGCGCTGGCCGAGCTGGTGAAGGAAGCAAGCGCGGAATTTGATGCAGGAGAGCAGCGGCTGAACGTGGCGGTGCCTCAGGCGTCGCTGGTCCGGCAGGGCCGCGGCTATGTGGATCCGAAGCATTGGGACGAAGGCGTGCCGGCCGCACTATTGAATTACAACACCAACTTCTACACCTCCCGCGCCAACGGCAAGTCTTCGACGCAGAGTTTCGCCGGTCTGAATGCCGGCGCCAACGTGGGCCCCTGGCGCCTGCGGCACACCGGCAACGCGACGAAAAGCAGCAAGAGCAGCCTGCAGTATCAAAGCGTGCAGACCAATCTGCGGCGCAACATCACCGGCATGAAAAGCCAGCTGGTCATCGGCGACGCGTTCACGGACGGCTCCACCTTCGACAGCGTTGGCTTTCGCGGGGTGCAGATGTCCAGCGACGATCGCATGTATCCCGAATCGCAGCGCGGCTTTGCGCCTACCCTGCGCGGCATCGCCAACACCAACGCGCGCGTCCAGGTCCGCCAGAACGGCAACATCATTTACGAAACCACCGTGGCCCCCGGCCCGTTCATCATCGACGACCTGTATGCCACCGGATACGGCGGCGACCTGGAAATGGTGGTCAACGAAGCCGACGGCCGCGTCCTGATCTCCCGGGTTCCCTTCTCCGGCGCGGTGAATTCCTTGCGCCCGGGCGTGACCCGGTACAGCGTTACCGCGGGCCAATACCGCACGCCGCAGACGGCCGATCGGCCCCTGATGGCGCAAGCCACCGTGCAGCATGGCATCAACAATCTCGTGACCGCGTACGGCGGCCTGACCGGGGCGCAGGGCTACGCCGCGGCAATGGGCGGCGCCGCGCTGAACACCGATTTCGGTGCGTTTGGCCTGGATGTCACCCAGGCGGCCACGCGCCTGCCCAAGGAAAAGAACCGCAACGGTCAAAGCGTCAAACTCAGCTACTCCAAGTTTCTGGCGCCCACCAACACTAGCCTAACGCTGGGCGCCTACCGCTATTCCAGCCGCGGCTACCTCAGCATGGCCGACGCCATGGAACTGAGATCCCGGCATGAGCAGGGGCAAGGCGCTGGCCAGTATGGCACGCAGCGCGGCCGCCTGCAGGCGACGATCAACCAGAATCTTCCGCAGGGTTATGGCTCCATCCATTTCACCGGCTCGACGCAGGATTACTGGGATAAGTCCGGCCGCGACACGCAGATCCAGGCTGGCTACAGCAACAGTTTCAAGAAAGTGAACTACAGCGTTTCTGCGACCCGCCAACTCAACGTGGGCACGCAGAAGTGGGACAACCAGGTCATGCTCAACGTGGGCATCCCGCTGGGGCGCCATCAGAACCCGGTCTATGCGTCGACCAGCCTGCAAAAGGGATCGGATGGATCGAGCAGCGTCCAGCAATCCGTGGCAGGCTCGCTCGGCGCAGACAACGCGTTCAACTATGGCGTCAGCGGCGGGCGCGCCATGTCTGCCAATAGCCCGGCCAACACCAACATTGCGGCGAACGCCTCGTACCTCACCCCCGTTACCGCCGTCGCGGCCAATGCCAGCACCAGTTCGAACTACACGCAATACGGCGCAGGCCTGTCCGGCGGCGTCGTAGCCTATGGCGGCGGCGTCGTCATGACGCCGGCCTCCGGCGAAACGGTCGCCATCGTCGAGGCGAAAGACGCCGCGGGCGCGCGGGTGCTCAACAGCAGCGGCGTGCGCCTCGATTCCAAGGGCCGCGCGATCGTATCGACATTGACGCCCTACGCCAGAAACAGCGTCGAACTCGATCCCAAGGGCCTGCCTCTCAATGTCGAACTCAAGGCCACCGAGCAACATGTGGCCCCCACCGCCGGTGCCGTGGTTCGGCTGACCTTCGAAACCGAAAACGCAGGAAGCGCGGCGCTGCTGACCGTCACCACGCCGAGCGGCGAGCCCCTTCCTTTCGGCGCCGACGTTCTGGACGCGGACGGAAAGAGCGTGGGCGTCGTGGCACAGGGCGGCCGCGTCCTTGCGCGCGGGTTGAAGGACACCCAGGGCATCCTGACAGTGAAATGGGGCGCAAACGATGGCGAAACATGCACGTTCGGCTATGCCCTTTCGGCGCGGCCGCCCAAAGACGGATCGCTGCCGCAGGCGAGTGGACTGCTCTGCGAGCGGTCGGCGCTAACCCGGGTAGCCAAAAACTGATGATGAGAATACTGATGAATAAACCCGTCCTGCATGCGGCGATCGTGCTGCTTGCCTTGTTTGGATCCACCGCTTCCTGGGCCGCCTCGATTTGCGCCCAGACGATAAGTGCGGTTTCCGTGAACACGCCGGCTCACATCACGGTACCCCGGGATGCGGCCAATGGCATGGCGCTGACCGGCTGGCTGGAAACCGACGCCACCACCAACTGGTTCAATTGCAATGCTCCCGCAGGCGTCGGCACCGGCACGAGCATGCGCGCATCCACTTCCAGCTCGGGCTGGACCAAGGCGGTTGACGGAATCACGTACACGGTCTACGCGACTGGCGTCGAAGGCCTGGGCGTCATCCTTGCCGGCAGGAGCTATTTGAACGGCTGCGGGTGGGCAGCTTTCCAGGCCCTGACGCAAATCTGGAGAGGCGGCGCGTGCAACATGGCGGGCGCCGTCACCAACGGCGGGCAGCTACGCGCGATGTTCGTCAAAACCGGACCCGTGGCCACCGGCATTGTTCCACCGACAACCATTGCCGCCGCGGCACCGACATCGAACGAAGCGGGTGGCGGCATCGCCACGAATTCGGGCCTCGAAGTCCAGTTCGTCACCATGGCGATGCTGGTGACGTCACAGGCCTGCACCACGCCCGACGTTTCCGTATTCCTCGGAACACCCAAGTCCTCGGTTTTCACCGGCAAGGGCTCGTCCAGTCAGCTTGTGGGATTCGACATTTCATTGAACGGCTGCCCGGCGGGAATGAGCGCCATCCACTATCAGATCGACGCCGCCACCCCAGTCGTGGACGCCGCGAACGCGGTCATCGGTCTGGACGCAAACTCTTCGGCGACGGGCGTCGGCGTCCAGTTGCTGGACGGAAACGGGAACCCCGCCATTCTGGGAAAAAGGCAGCCGTTTGCCGGCTACAACAGCGCAACGGGCGGAAGCTTCAAGATTCCCTTGCAGGCCAGATACCGTCAAACGGGCGACAAGGTCACACCCGGCTCGGCCAATGCGGCAGTCACCTTCACGATGAACTACCTGTAGCCGCGAACATGTAAGCGCCAAAGAAAAACGCCAGTCGGCGCAGAGCTGACTGGCGTTTTGCCGGATGGCGTCGCCCTCCGGAAGCGCGTAGCGGATTAACGCTTGTCCATCGGGGGCACGTCGCGCGTGACCGAACCGGTGAACAACTGACGGGGACGGCCGATCTTGTAGTCGGGATCCGACAGCATTTCGTTCCACTGGGCGATCCAGCCCACCGTGCGGGCCAGCGCGAAGATGGCCGTGAACAGCGAGGTCGGGATGCCGATGGCGCGCTGGACGATACCCGAGTAGAAGTCCACGTTCGGGTACAGCTTGCGCTGGACGAAGTACGGATCCGACAGAGCGATGCGTTCCAGTTCCATGGCCAGCTTGAACAGCGGGTCGTTTTCCAGGCCCAGGGCCGAGAGCACTTCCTTGCAGGTTTCCTGCATCAGCTTGGCGCGCGGATCGTAGTTCTTGTAGACGCGGTGGCCAAAGCCCATCAGGCGCACGCCCGAGTTCTTGTCCTTGACCTTCTCCATGAACTCGCCGACCTTGTCGATGCCGCCGTTGGCTTGCAGTTCTTCGAGCATCTGCAGGCAAGCTTCGTTGGCGCCGCCGTGAGCCGGGCCCCACAGGCAAGCCACGCCAGCCGAGATCGCGGCGAACGGGTTGGTGCCCGACGAACCGCACAGGCGCACGGTCGAGGTGGAGGCGTTTTGCTCGTGATCGGCGTGCAGGATGAAGATGCGGTCCAGCGCACGCTCGACGACTTCATTGACCTTGTAGTCTTCGCACGGCGTGGCGAACATCATGCGCAGGAAGTTGCCCGTGTAGGACAGGTCGTTCTGCGGGTAGATGAACGGTTGGCCTTGCGAATACTTGTACGCCATCGCAACCAGCGTCGGCATCTTGGCGATCAGGCGGATGGCCGAGATGTGGCGATGCTGCGGGTTCGTGATGTCGGTGGAGTCGTGGTAGAACGCGGACAGCGCGCCGACCAGGCCCGTCAGGACGGCCATCGGGTGGGCGTCGCGGCGGAAACCACGCAGGAAGAAGTGCAGTTGCTCGTTGACCATCGTGTGATGGGTCACTTGCGAGTCAAAATCGGCCTTTTGCTCCTGGTTCGGCAGTTCGCCGTTCAGGATCAGGTAGCAGATGTCCATGAAGTCGCAGTTCACGGCCAGCTGTTCGATCGGGTAGCCGCGGTACAGCAGTTCGCCCTTGTCGCCGTCGATGTACGTGATGCCCGATTCGCAGGCAGCCGTCGACATGAAGCCGGGGTCAAACGTGAACATGCCCGTCTGGCCGTAAAGCTTGCGGATGTCGATCACATCCGGACCGACCGTGCCCTTGTAGACAGGGAACTCAATGGGTGCGCTGCCATCCGAGAAGGACAGAGTGGCTTTTTTGTCAGACAGGTTCATGTTTTTCCTCTCAATTAATCAGAGCGCGCGCATCTGGCCAATAATGCCTCGAAGCCTGGGCGTATCCAGCTCGCCTTCGAGTTCCTTACGGGCCAGCAGCAGATCGAGAAGATCGTTGTCTCCCATCTCGAACAGCTGGGTCAATGCGGCCACGTCATCATCGGTAAGTTCAGCCTCGTGGGCATCCAGATACCGGGTGATGATCAAGTCATTTTCGAGCAGGCCGCGGCGCGCCCGCCAACGCAGTCGCGCCCGCTCCAGTTCAGTCAGCCTGCTCATTCGTACACCTCAAATACACAAAAACTAGACCGTGCGGCGGACCATCAGTTCCTTGATCTTGCCGATCGCCTTGGTCGGGTTCAGTCCCTTGGGACAGACGTCGACGCAGTTCATGATCGTGTGGCAACGGAACAGGCGGTACGGATCTTCCAGGTTGTCCAGACGCTCGCCGGTGGCTTCGTCGCGGCTGTCGGCGATGAAACGGTAGGCTTGCAGCAGGCCGGCGGGGCCGACGAACTTGTCCGGATTCCACCAGAACGACGGGCAGGAAGTGGAACAGCACGCGCACAGGATGCACTCGTACAGACCGTCCAGCTCTTCGCGCGCCTCGGGCGACTGCAGGCGCTCTTTTTCGGGCGGCGGCGTGTCGTTGATGAGGTACGGGCGGATCGAGTGGTACTGGTTGAAGAAGTGCGTCATGTCCACGATCAGGTCGCGGATGACCGGCAGACCGGGCAGCGGACGCAGCACGATCGGTTCCTTCAGTTCGCGCAGGTTCGTCGTGCAGGCCAGACCGTTCTTGCCGTTGATGTTCATGGCGTCGGAACCGCACACGCCTTCACGGCACGAGCGGCGCAGGGCCAGGCTGTCATCGACGTCGTTCTTGATGCGCACCAGCGCATCGAGCAGCATCTTGTCGGTGGGCTGGAGTTCGACGTCCAGCTTCTGCATGTAGGGACGCTCGTCCTTGTCCGGATCGTAGCGGTAGATTTCGAACTTGACGATTCTCTTGGTGCTCATAGTAGGCTCAATCCGGACTTAGAAGGTACGCGCCTTGGGCGGGAAGGATTCGACCGTCAGCGGCTTCATCTGAACAGGCTTGTAATCCAGGCGGCTGCCTTCGGAGTACCACAACGTGTGCTTCAGCCAGTTCTCGTCGTCGCGCGTCGGGTGATCGTCCAGCGCGTGCGCGCCGCGGCTTTCGGTGCGGGCGGCGGCCGACTTGATCGTGGCGCGTGCGACTTCGGTCATGTTCGCCAGTTCCAGCGCCTCGACGCGGGCGGTGTTGAACACCTTGGACTTGTCCTTGAAGTAGATGCTGTCGGCTTGCTTGGCCAGGTCTTCGATCTGGGTCACGCCTTCGTTCAGCAGGTCCAGCGTGCGGAACACGCCGCAGTGGCGCTGCATCGAGAAGCGGATGGCGTTGCCGATGTCTTGCGTCTTTTCGCCGGACGTACGCGATTCCAGCTTGTTGATGCGGTCCAGCGAGAACTCGACAGCCTGTTGCGGCAGGTCCTGGTGCGCACGCTGGCGCTCCGGATGCGAGTTCACGATATGGTTGCCGGTGGCGCGGCCGAACACGATCAGGTCGAGCAGCGAGTTCGTGCCCAGGCGGTTCGCGCCGTGGACCGAGACCGCGGCGCACTCGCCGATGGCGTACAGGCCGTTGACGATCTTGTTCTCGCCGTTTTCGCGCGTCAGCACCTGGCCGTGGTAGTTGGCCGGAATGCCGCCCATCTGGTAGTGGATGGTCGGAACGACGGGGATCGGTTCCTTGATCGGGTCCACGTTGCCGAACTTGATGGCGATTTCGCGGATCGAGGGCAGGCGCTTGTTGATGACGTCGGCGCCCAGGTGATCGAGCTTGAGCACCACGTAGCTGCCGTCCGGACCGCAGCCGCGGCCTTCCTTGATTTCCTGGTCCATCGAGCGCGACACGAAGTCACGCGGCGCCAGATCCTTCAGCGTGGGCGCATAGCGCTCCATGAAGCGCTCGCCATCCTTGTTCAGCAGGATGCCGCCTTCGCCGCGCACGCCTTCCGTGATCAGCACGCCCGCGCCGGCCACGCCGGTCGGGTGGAACTGCCAGAACTCCATGTCCTGCAGCGGGATGCCGGCACGGGCAGCCATGCCCAGGCCGTCGCCGGTGTTGATGAACGCGTTGGTGGAAGCGGCCCAGATACGGCCCGCGCCGCCGGTGGCCAGCACCGTGGTCTTAGCTTCCAGGATGTAGATTTCGCCCGTTTCCATTTCGAGGGCGGTCACGCCCACGACGTCGCCGGCTTCGTTGCGCAGCAGGTCCAGCGCCATCCATTCGACGAAGAACTGGGTGCGCGCGGCAACGTTGCGCTGGTACAGGGTGTGCAGCAGGGCGTGGCCGGTACGGTCGGCAGCGGCACAGGCGCGCTGGACCGGCTTTTCGCCGAAGTTGGCGGTGTGGCCGCCGAACGGACGCTGGTAGATCGTGCCGTCGGGGTTGCGGTCGAACGGCATGCCGAAGTGCTCGAGCTCGTACACGGCGTTCGGTGCTTCACGGCACATGAATTCGATGGCGTCCTGGTCGCCCAGCCAGTCCGAACCCTTGACGGTGTCGTACATGTGCCAGTACCAGTTGTCTTCGCTCATGTTGCCCAGCGAGGCGCTCACGCCGCCTTGCGCGGCGACGGTGTGCGAACGCGTGGGGAACACTTTGGAGAGCACCGCAACGGACAGGCCCGCTTGGGACAGTTGCAGCGAACAACGCATGCCGGCTCCGCCGGCGCCCACGACCACCACATCAAACTGGCGGCGCGGCAGGGATTTCAGGACAGAGACCACGGCTTAAATGCTCCAGAGGATTTGCGCGAAGTAAACGACCGAACCGACCAGCCAGAGGATCGTCAGCACTTGCATCAGCAGGCGCACGCCCACCGACTTGACGTAGTCCATCCAGATGTCGCGCACGCCAATCCAGGCATGCCAGGCCAGCGCAATGAATGCGAGGGTGGCCAGGATCTGGCCAACCGGAAGAACGCCCACGTAGAAATTGAACAGCGCGGTCCAGTGTTCGTACGTGAAGGCCGGCATCATCAGGATGCCGATGAGCAGCACCAGCGTGTACACGGCCATGATGACGGCGGTGATGCGCTGGATGATGAAATCCATGACGCCATAGTGCGCGCCGACGACCAGGCGCTTAGGTCCGTAGTTTTTAGCGGCGGCCATTTACAGCACTCCGAACAGTTTGAGAGCGAACACCAGGGTCAGCGCGAGGCTGACGCCGAACACCACGCCGGCGCTCTTCTTGGAAGACTGCTTGTCGATGCCGATGTGCAGATCCAGGAGCAGGTACCGGATGCCCGCACAGAAGTGATGCAGGTAGCCCCAGACGAGGACGAGGAAAACGAGCTTGACGATCGGGTTGCCGGCGTACGCGGCCACGGCGGCGAACGTCTGCGGTGCGGCCACGCTGGCCGCGAAGAGCGGCAGAATGACCAAGGGAAGACAGAGGAACAACAACGCGCCGCTTACGCGGTGCAGAATGGACAGCTTGCCGGCCAGGGGCAGGCGGTAACTGGCAATTTGCGCAATACCAATATTGCGAAACTGCGGACGTGGCTTGGCAGCGGTGTCGGACATGACGGCCTCGGTGTTTCGGAACTAGGGAATCGTTACGGCTAAATCGCCGCGGCCCTTGCGGGCAAACGCGGTATTTTCGCCCAGAGACGGGTTGGTATCAAATCGTAGGTAAAAAGCTCATCAATTCAGACTATTGCGGTAGTGGTATCGATCGGTCAAGTACAACCCCCGGCGGATTTCCATGGGGCGGTCACCGTATGTGTAAGACACCCGGTCTACCTGCAACAACGGCGTGCCGGCGGCAACATTAAGCAGCGTACAGACTTCAGCCGGCGCGGCGACCGCGCGCAGCTTCTCGTCCGCGCGCACCATGCTGACGCCGAACTCGGATTCAAAAAGGCCATAGAGCGGCGCCTTGTTGGCGGTCAGCAGCTCAAGGGTAAGACCACGGAATATGGAACCGGGGAGCCAGATGTCGTCCAGCACAGTCGGTGTCTGCCCCATGGACAGCAGGCGGCGGATCATGACGACGGTCTCGCCGGCGCGCAAGTCCAGCGCTCGGGCGATTTCGGCGGGCGCGCGGGTGCGGCGGCATTCCAGGATGCGGCTTTCGGCGCGGCCGGCCTCGCCCTCTTCGTCGGGGGCCAGGCGCAGGAAACGGTAGCGCACGCGGGCTTCGTGGTGGGTGGCGACAAAAGTGCCCTTGCCCTGGCGGCGCAGCAGCATGTGCTCGGCGGCCAGCTCATCGACCGCCTTGCGCACCGTGCCCTGGCTCACCTGAAAACGGGCGGCCAGATCGATTTCGCTGGGGATGAGCTCGCCGGGCTTCCATTCGCCGCGTTCGAGGCTTTGGACAAGCAGATCCTTGATCTGGCGGTAGAGCGGACTGAAAGCGGCTCCCTCGCCCGTTGGACGGGCGGCGCGATTGCGTAAGGAGGTTTCGGGCCTAGGCTCTGCCATGGATCTTCTTGAAAGTGTCATGTTTATCCGGATGAATGAGAAGGCAGCACCAAGGGATGCAGACTCATCCGTATGCGCTGCTGCCGCCGGCCTTATGGCTTGATACAGGCGCGCGGCCCAGTGGGCCGCGGCGCATTCGAATAAACGCTCTATTGTGGCATATCGGGAGGCGAGCTGTCCAACGTCTTATGTCTTATATAAGATAGAAGATCAATTGACGCTTACGTTAATTCGATCTAGGATTCAAAGCTGTCCGCGCGACGCGCAGCGCCCCTAGCGGCCGCTTGTTACCGCGCCCAACGATTACACTGATTGGTGAGATTTTATTCTCGCCAAACCATTACGGAGAACGTCCATGTCCAAGCCTGCCTTGCGTGTCGCCGTCACCGGCGCCGCCGGCCAAATCGGTTACGCACTGCTATTCCGCATCGCCTCGGGCGAAATGCTGGGTAAAGATCAACCCGTCATCCTGCAACTGCTGGAAATCCCCGACGAGAAAGCGCAAAAGGCCCTGAAAGGCGTCATCATGGAACTGGATGACTGCGCCTTCCCGCTGCTGCAGGAAGTCACCGCGCACAGCGACCCGCGCACCGCCTTCAAGGACGCCGACGTGGCCCTGCTGGTTGGCGCCCGTCCGCGCGGCCCGGGCATGGAGCGCAAGGACCTGCTGTCCGTCAACGCACAGATCTTCACGGCTCAGGGCAAGGCCCTGAACGACGTCGCCAGCCGCAACGTCAAGGTCCTGGTCGTCGGCAACCCTGCCAACACCAATGCCTACATCGCCATGAAGTCGGCGCCGGACCTGCCCGCCAAGAACTTCACCGCCATGCTGCGCCTGGACCACAACCGCGCCCTGTCGCAACTGGCCGCCAAGTCTGGCAAGGCCGTCGCCGACATCGAAAAGCTGGTCGTGTGGGGCAACCACTCGCCCACGATGTACCCCGACTTCCGCTTCGCCACTGTCGGCGGCGAATCGCTGTCCAAGCTGATCAACGACGACGCCTGGAACCGCGACACGTTCATTCCCACGGTGGGCAAGCGCGGCGCCGCCATCATCGAAGCCCGTGGCCTGTCCTCGGCCGCTTCGGCCGCCAACGCCGCCATCGACCACGTCCGTGACTGGGTCCTGGGCAGCAACGGCAAGTGGGTCACGATGGGCATCCCGTCGGACGGCTCCTACGGCATCCCCGAAGGCATCATCTACGGCGTGCCGGTCACGACCGAAAACGGCGAATACAAGCGCGTCGAAGGCCTGGAAATCGACGCCTTCTCGCGTGAGCGCCTGGACTTCACGCTGAAAGAGCTCCTCGAAGAGCGCGACGGCGTCAAGGACCTGCTGAAGTAAGCAGCGTGCAGTAAAAGGATTGGGCCCGTTCATGCGGGCCCAATCCTTAAGCGGGACCGCATTGCGCGCGGCACCTGAAGTGCCGCACCGCAGTGCCGCATTGAATACCGCAGTACCGTGAAATACACCTGTCTCTTCGCTCTCTTCGCGAAAGATCTTGCCGCGGGGATTGTCGCGCAGGGGACAGATTCATTTTTCGGACCCGCGATAAGGTCGTGGGCTACCAAGAACAGGAGACAACCATGGCCAGACCCGAATCGCCCGGCGCCCTCTTTCGCCGCGCGCTCGCCGAAGAGAATCCGCTGCAGATCATCGGCGCCATCAACGCGAACCACGCCCTCTTGGCCAAGCGCGCCGGCTATCGCGCCATCTACCTGTCCGGCGGCGGCGTCGCGGCCGGCTCGCTGGGTCTGCCGGACCTGGGCATCAACACGATGGACGACGTCCTGACCGACGTTCGCCGGATTACCGACGTGTGCGATGTGCCGCTGCTGGTCGACATCGATACCGGCTTCGGCCCGTCGGCGTTCAACATCGCCCGCACCGTCAAAAGCCTGATCAAGTTCGGCGCGGCCGCCTGCCACATCGAGGACCAGGTCGGCGCCAAGCGCTGCGGCCATCGGCCCGGCAAGGAAATCGTCACCACCGAGGAAATGGCCGACCGCGTGAAGGCCGCCGCCGACGCGCGTACCGACAGCGATTTCTACCTGATCGCCCGCACTGACGCGATCGCCTCGCACGGCGTGGACGCGGCCATCGAACGCGCGCTGGCGTGTGTGGAAGCCGGGGCCGATGCGATCTTCGCCGAAGCCGCTTACGACCTGCCCACCTACGACCGCTTCGTCAAGGCTGTCAAGGTGCCCGTGCTGGCCAACATCACCGAGTTCGGCAAGACGCCGCTTTTCTCCGTCGAGGAACTGAAGAGCGTCGGCGTAGGCATGGTGCTCTATCCGCTGTCGGCCTTCCGCGCCATGAACAAGGCCGCCGAGGCCGTCTACACCGCGATCCGCCGCGACGGCCACCAGAAGAACGTCGTCGACCTGATGCAGACGCGCGAAGAACTGTACGACCGCATCGGCTATCACGAATTCGAATCCAGGCTGGACGCGCTCTTTCAGAAGGGCAAGGCCTAGTTGCGCAACGTCAGGCGCGCGCCGCGGCAGACCCGCGGCGGCGCCCGCCCCCATTGCATCTTCCATCGCGTAAGGAAAGGAGTAGAGACATGAGCACGGCTCCCAAGAAGCAAGAAGCCAAATCGGACGCCAAGCCGGAAGAAAAAGCCGGTTTCAAGCCCAAGAAGTCGGTTGCGCTGTCCGGAGTGGTCGCGGGCAACACCGCACTGTGCACCGTCGGCCGCAGCGGCAACGACCTGCACTATCGCGGCTACGACATCCTGGACATCGCCGATACCAGCGAGTTCGAGGAAATCGCCCACTTGCTCGTCCATGGCAAGCTGCCCAACAAGGCCGAACTGAAAGCCTACAAGGAAAAGCTGCGCAGCCTGCGCGGCCTGCCCGCGCAACTGCAGGTCGCCCTGGAAGCCCTGCCCGCCGCCAGCCATCCGATGGACGTGATGCGCACGGCCGTGTCGGTGCTGGGCTGCGTGCTGCCAGAAAAAGACGACCACAACACCCCGGGCGCGCGCGACATCGCCGACCGCCTGATGGCCAACCTGGGCTCGGCTCTGCTCTACTGGTACCACTACAGCCACAACGGCCGCGTCATCGACGTGCAGACGGACGACGACAGCATCGGCGGCCACTTCCTGCACCTGCTGCATGGCGAAAAGCCCAGCGACGAATGGGTCAAGGCGATGCACATCTCGCTGAACCTGTACGCCGAGCACGAATTCAACGCCTCGACGTTCACGGCCCGCGTCATTGCCGGCACGGGCTCGGACATGTTCTCGGCCATCTCGGGCGCCATCGGCGCACTGCGCGGCCCCAAACACGGCGGCGCCAACGAAGTCGCATTCGAAGTCCAGAAGCGCTACGAAACGCCGGACGAAGCCGAGGCCGACATCCGCCGCCGCGTGGAAGCCAAGGAAGTCATCATCGGCTTCGGTCACCCGGTCTACACGGTTTCCGACCCGCGCAACAAGGTCATCAAGGACGTCGCCAAGAAGCTGTCCAAGAAGGCCGGCACGACCAAGATGTTCGACATCGCCGAACGCCTGGAAACCGTCATGTGGGACGTCAAGAAGATGTTCCCCAACCTGGACTGGTTCTCGGCTGTCAGCTATCACATGATGGGCGTGCCCACCGCCATGTTCACCCCGCTGTTCGTCATCGCGCGCACCGCGGGCTGGTCGGCCCACATCATCGAGCAACGCATCGACAACAAGATCATCCGCCCCACCGCCAACTACGTGGGCCCGGAAGATCAGAAGTTCGTGCCCATCGACAAGCGCAAGTAAAGCCAAGCGGAAGTAAAACCGATCGAGGGCGCGGCATGGCCACCTGTATTCACTTTTCCGAAGAGGTACTGCTATGTCTGCCCCGATCTCGAACGTCCGTCCCGAACCCGACCAGGTCCTGGCCGATATCGCGGACTACGTGCTCAACTACGAAGTCCGCAGCGATCTGGCGTACGAGACCGCGCGCAACTGCCTGATCGACACGCTGGGCTGCGGCCTGGAAGCGCTGGAATATCCGGCGTGCAAGAAGCTGCTGGGTCCGGTCGTGCCGGGCACCGTAGTGCCGCAAGGCGCCAAGGTGCCCGGCACGCAGTTCCAGCTTGACCCGGTCCAGGCCGCGTTCAACATCGGCACGATGATCCGCTGGCTGGACTTCAACGACACCTGGCTCGCGGCCGAATGGGGCCACCCGTCCGATAACCTGGGCGGCATCCTTGCCACAGCCGACTGGCTGTCGCGCACGGCGGTCGCGGCGGGCAAGCCGCCCCTGTCCATGCGCGACGTGCTGACCGGCTTGATCAAGGCACACGAAATCCAGGGCTGCATCGCGCTGGAAAACTCCTTCAACAAGGTCGGCCTGGACCACGTCGTGCTGGTCAAGGTGGCGTCCACCGCCGTCGTCGCGCAGATGCTGGGCCTGACCCGTGACGAAGTGATCAACGCGGTGTCGCTTGCCTGGGTCGACGGCCAGAGCCTGCGCACCTATCGACACGCCCCCAACACCGGCAGCCGCAAGAGCTGGGCGGCCGGCGATGCCACCAGCCGCGCGGTGCGTCTGGCGCTGATCGCGCGTACCGGCGAAATGGGTTATCCGTCGGTGCTGACTGCCAAGACCTGGGGCTTTTACGACGTGCTTTTCAAGGGGCAGCCGTTCAAGTTCCAGCGGCCTTATGGCAGCTACGTGATGGAAAACGTGCTGTTCAAGATTTCGTTTCCCGCTGAATTTCACGCGCAGACCGCCGTGGAATGCGCCATGCAGCTCCACGGTCTGCTCAAGTCCCTGGGCAAAAGCGCCGACGACATCAAGCAGATCCGGATCCGCACGCACGAGGCGTGCATCCGCATCATCGACAAGAAGGGACCTCTGAACAATCCTGCCGACCGTGACCACTGCATTCAGTACATGGTGGCCGTTCCGATGCTGTTCGGGCGCCTGACCGCGGGCGACTACGAAGATGAGATCGCGCAGGATCCGCGCATCGACGCGCTGCGCGCCAAGATCGTCTGCGTGGAAGACCCCGCGTTCACCAGCGACTATCACAACCCCGCCAAGCGCTCGATCGCCAACGCACTGACCGTGCAGTTCAACGACGGCTCGGCGCTGGATGAAATCGTCTGCGAATACCCCATCGGCCACAAGCGCCGCCGCGCCGACGGCATTCCGCTGCTGGAGGCCAAATTCCGCACCAACCTGGCCCGTGTGTTTCCACCGCGTCAGCAGCAGCGCATTTTGGCGGCGTCGCTGGATCAGGCGACGCTGGAAGCGATGCCGGTCCATGAATATATGGATTTGTACGTGATCTGAGGGCGTCCGGCTGACGGGAGGTGTAAGCGGCAGGCGTCTGCTGCTCACACCGGCGCGCATACAATGCGGCTTTCCTCCATCGGATCGCGCCATGGCCATGCTCTGGGTCAAGACCTTTCACATCGTCTTCATCGCTTCCTGGTTTGCCGGATTGTTCTATCTGCCGCGCATCTTCGTGAATCTGGCGCAGACCTCGGACTCTGCTGTCCAGGAAACGTTGCTCGGCATGGCGCGCCGCCTGTACCGCTTCACCACCATCCTGGCGGTCGTGGCCATCATTTTCGGGATGTGGCTGTACGTGGGTTACCGCATCGGCGTGGGCCCGGGCAATGGCTGGATGCACGCCAAGCTCTTTTTCGTGCTGCTCGTCATCGGCTACCATCACGCCTGTGGCCTCATGCTGCGCAAGTTCGAACAGGGCAAGAACACCCGTTCGCACAAGTTCTATCGCTGGTTCAACGAAGTTCCCGTCTTGCTGCTCTTGGTGGTGGTGGCGCTGGTCGTCGTCAAACCCTTCTGATACCCCTACCTTTGCACATTCGCCAGGATTCGTATGTCCTCTGATGAACAGGACCGCCCGCGCAAGACGCTGACGATCAAGAAAACTGCCCGCGACGCCCAAGCCGAGGGCGCTGCCAAACGCACCCGCACCGGCGCCCGCGCGCGCCTGGTCGCGCAGATCGAGCGTGCCCGCGACAATACCGAACGCCAGAAAGACCCCGAGGGATACCAGCGGCGCCAGGAAGAAGAGGCCCGCAGCGCCCGCAGGCCATCCGGCGCGGGTCGCGATGCCCCCTCCCGTGGCACGTCGCCGCGTTCGGGGCCGTCGCGGTCTGGCCAGTCACGCCCCGGGCAGGCCGAGCGCGGACAGTACGACCGTAGCCCGTACGACCGAGGTCCTTCCGATCGCGGCCAATCCGACCGTCCCTCGGCGCGCCGTGGCGCTTCGGACCGCACCCGCGCGGACGACAGCCGCCGTGATGACAGCCGCCGCGATGACGCACCCGACTCGCGCGCAGGCCGCACGCCGCAGCGCGCGCCGCGCTTGCGTGACGACCAGTACATTGCCCCGGCGACGCCGGCCGGCCGTTTCTACGATCCGTTCGAAGACGACGGCCCCGCCCCCGAATTCGCGCAAGAGCCCGACCACACCGCAGCATCCGACGACGCGCAGCAATCCGATTTCGCGCACGAAGCCGATGCAGATCACGACTGGGATGCCCCGCGCGAGCGCGCCGCCCCCCGCGTCGATGTCCGCAGCCGCCGTCCCCGCGAGCCGCGACAAGCTGAAACCTTCACCGTCTTCGCCCCCTGCCCCCAAGGCCTGGAAGAAGCGCTGACCGCCGAAATGCAGGCCCTCGGCTACGAAGATGCCAAGGCAGGCCGGGCCGGCTGTTCGTTCACGTCGGACTGGTCCGGCATCCAGCGCGCCAACCTGTACTCGCGTCTGGCGACCCGCATCCTGGTGCAGGTGGCGCACGCCGAGATCTCGCACGAAGACGACATCCTGGATCTGGCCCGCGATACGCCCTGGGAACGCTGGTTCGGCGCCGAACAGACGCTGCGCGTGGACACCTCGGCCATCAAGAGCCCCGTGCAGAGCCTGCAGTACTGCAACCTGCGCGCCAAGGACGGCATCTGCGACCGCCTGCGCGAGCTTGAAGGCGAACGTCCCAGCATCGACACGGTACGCCCCGATGCACGCGTGCACCTATTCCTGACGGGTCACACGGCCACGCTGTACCTGGACACGTCGGGCGAATCCCTGTTCAAGCGCGGCTGGCGCCTGGACAAGGGCGAGGCGCCACTGCGCGAAAACCTGGCGGCCGGCATGCTGGCGCTGGCGGGCTGGGATCCGGCGGCGCCGCTGCTGGATCCCTTCTGCGGCTCCGGCACGATTCTGATCGAAGCGGCCTGGATCGCGC
This sequence comes from Achromobacter sp. UBA2119, assembly GCF_002331005.1. Classification (NCBI taxonomy): domain Bacteria; kingdom Pseudomonadati; phylum Pseudomonadota; class Betaproteobacteria; order Burkholderiales; family Alcaligenaceae; genus Achromobacter; species Achromobacter sp. UBA2119. Next base: position 380,298 of record NZ_DCYD01000009.1, read on the forward strand.
TGGGCGTGCCCCCGGGCATCTCGCGCCCGTTCGGTTTCGAACGTCTGCGTGACCACGATGCGTACCGCTGGCGCGACCTTAAGGAAGACGCCCGCGCCCGCATCCTGCCGCAGCTGGACGCGCCGCTGGTCGGCTACGACCTCAATCCCCTGGCCATCGAATACGCCCGCAACAACGCCGAGCGCGCCTGGCTGACGGCCGACTCGATCCGTTTTGAAGTGGGCGATGCCCGCGACGTGACGGCGCCCGCCGACCACGGCTGGATCGTCACCAACCCGCCCTACGGCGAGCGCATGGGCGCGGAGCAGGACGCCGACCTGTGGCGCGACTGGGCCACCTGCCTGAAGCGCAATTTCGCGGGATGGGAGCTGCACGTCATCACCAGCGACCTGACGCTGCCCAACCAGATGCGCTTGAAGCCCAAGCGGCGCGTCCCCTTGCACAACGGCGCGCTCGATTGCCGCCTGTTCGGCTTCGAGCTGGTGGCCGCCGGCTACCGCGACGCCTGAGCGCGTTCTGCCCCCTGCGACACACGCCGCGGGGGCGCCCCTTCCTTGATTCCGCCAGCATCCCACGTTGTAAAAGCGCCGCAACATGCGGCGCCTATCTTTGCTTATGGTGCCCGGCCGCGCGGTTTTGGGGCATCATCAGCACCAAGGTGTTGCCAGGTTGCACCAGCTTGAATCGGCCTCTTGCATAGTTTCAGGGTAAACCCCTATAATCCGGGTTATCCCTAGTAGCAAACAACTGTGCAAGCCCGTGGAGGCTATTGTGATCAACCCGAACAACACCATTCGCCTGACCGACGAACTCGAGCGTCAACTGATGCTCCAGGCTATCGAAGAACAATTCCGCCCGCATCCGATGCGGGCGTTGGCTGCAGGCCTGCGCAAGCTGGCCCACGGCATCAAGGCTCTGGCCGGCAAGACGAGCGCCAAGAACGCGCATTCCGCTGCCTAAGCTGGGCCCAGGCTTTCGGGCCTAACGATTTTCCCCTTGGGGGCTGCATAGCCCCTTTTATAGACCCGCCCTCACCGGCGGGTTTTTTTTGCGTGTACGCCGCGCTGAAGCGGCAGTGGCCAGAACAGCCGCCCGGCCGCCCGAAGGCGGGGCAGCCCCCCTCGGGCCAGCAAGCGCGCATCGCGCGCGCGGCTTGGGGCACACACCTCCACCGGCGTGCGGGCAACAATTTATGGATAATACGCGTCCATGAATGACGCCCACCTCGACGAGACGCCCAATCGGCTGCGCCGGTTTGCCTGCATGATGTACGAAGCCGTCCTGCTGTTCGGCGTCGTGTTCCTCGCGGGTTACCTGCTGGATACCCTCACCCAAAGCCGCAATGCGCTGGAATTGCGGGCCGCCCGGCAGGCGTGGCTGTTCGTGGCGATCGGCGCCTACTTCGTGCTGTGCTGGCGCCGCCGCGGCCAGACGCTTCCCATGAAGACCTGGAACATCCGGCTGGTGGACCGACACGGCAACACGCCGTCGACCGGCCTGCTGATCGTGCGCTACATCCTGGCCTGGCCGCTGGTGCTGGCAGGCGCCGCCGTGGTCTGGGGCACGGCGCTGGCCACCGGTTGGCCGTCCGTGGACATGTTCATCGTGGCGGCCCCCTTCGCCATCTTCATCTGGTCGTGGTTTGACCCGGACGGTCAGTTCCTGCACGACCGGATTCTGGGCACGCGCCTGCGCAACGCGCCGCAGGCCAAGAAAGCGCGCTGACCGGCACGCTCGGCGGCGCGCGGCCGGTATCGCCGTTTGATGCTTGCCAAGCCGCCCGCTATTTCGCGCGCCTGTTCAGAAAGATGACAGCCGCACGCCCGGACAATGAGGCCCCATTTAATTTACGGCTTCATTCTCACCATGCGCGCATTCCTTTCCCGCCTGTCGCTGGCCCTCGCCAGCGCGCTGTTGTTCCTGCACGCAGGCGCGTCCGCTCAAAACGCATCGGCCCAGCAGGAAATCGAAGCGGCTTCCAAAGCCGCCTTCGCCGCCGCCCGGCAAGGGCCGACCGAGGTGACTCTGGGCGACCAGGCCACGCTGAAGCTGCCCCAGAACATGTTCTTCGTGCCGCGCCCGCAGGCCGACCGGTTGATGCAGGCCTATGGCAACGGCAAGGATCCTTCCCTGCTGGGCGTCGTGATGCCCAAGAGCGACGACGAGGATTGGGTCGTCACTGTCAATTTCGACAAGGCCGGCTACATCAAGGACGACGACGCCCGCAACTGGAACGTCAACGAACTGCTGGACAGCCTGCGTGAAGGCACCGAGGCGTCCAACGAGGAACGCAAGAAGCGCGGTTTTCCGGAGCTGACGGTGGGCGGCTGGGTGGAGGCGCCCAAGTACGACAGCAATACGCAGCGCCTGGTCTGGTCGGTGGCCGCCAAGCACAAGGACGCCGCCGCGGAGGAAGACGCCACCGTCAACTACAACACCTACGCGCTGGGCCGCGACGGCTACATCACCCTGGACCTGATCACCGAAAAGAACAAGGTGCCCACGGACAAGGCCGCCGTGCTGGCGCTGCTGGACAACCTGCACTACGTGGAAGGCAAGCGCTACGCCGATTTCGATGCCTCGAGCGACAAGGTCGCCGAGTATGGCCTGGCGGCTCTGGTGGCGGGCGTCGCCGCCAAGAAGCTCGGTCTGTTCGCGGTGATCGCGGCTTTCCTGGCCAAGTTCGCCAAGGTCGGCATCCTGGCCGCGGCAGCGCTGGGCGGCGGGCTGTGGAAGCGCCTGAAGGGCAAGAAGGCCACCGGGCAGTCCTGATCCGCTGGACGGGTGGTGCGTGCGCCTGCCTGGCCGCGCGCGCCGTCACAACCGCGTCATGGATTCGTCACGCGCGCGTCATCGCTAGGTGGTCTCATTCTCAAGCATGACCACAGCCCACAGGGGAAGCGACCGTGAACGAGATCCAACCGACGCACTGGCGCGCCCTGTGGATTTCCGATATTCACCTGGGCACTGCCGGGTGCAAGGCGGAATTCCTGCTCGATTTTCTGGATCACAACGACTCGGACACGCTGTACCTGGTCGGGGACATCGTCGATGGCTGGCAGTTGCGCAAGCACTGGCACTGGCCCCGCGCGCACAACGACGTGATCCAGCGCATCCTGCGCAAGGCCCGCAATGGCACTCGCGTGGTATTCATCCCGGGCAACCATGACGAATTCGCCCGCGAGTTCGCCGGGTTTGCCTTTGGCGACATTGAGGTCCTGGACGAGGACGTGCACGTCACGGCCAAGGGGCTGCGGCTGCTGGTGCTGCACGGGGACCAGTTCGACGGCGTCATCCAGCACAGCCGCTGGCTGGCGCACCTGGGCGATGGGCTCTACCAGTTTGCGTTGTGGGTCAACCACCATTTCAACCGCCTTCGCCATCGGCTGGGCATGCATTACTGGTCCCTGTCCCAGTACCTGAAGCACAAGGTCAAGAACGCGGTGTCGTTCATCACCGACTTCGAGGAGGCGCTGGCCGGCGAAGCCCGGCGGCGTGGGCTGGACGGCGTGGTCTGCGGCCACATCCACAAACCCGAACTGCGCGACGTGAGCGGCATCCTGTACTGCAACGACGGCGACTGGGTCGAAAGCCTGTCGGCGCTGGCAGAAACGCACGATGGCCAGCTCCAGCTTCTGGACTGGGCGGTGCTGCAGGCCGAACGCCAGCGCGACCCGGCCAGCCGCCCGCCACGGTCCCTGACGCTGCCCGCCCTGCCCTCCGCGCTGCGCCGGCAAGGCAAGCATCCGTGATAACCCGTATGCGTCCCCGTTACGCAACGGGGATATTGCAGTTCACGCCCCTCTAGGTCATGCTTGCACCTGAGTAACGGGCGATATGACCCGTTCACGCCGCAACATGCTTACAACATAGGGCCATGAACGACCAATATCAGGCGCTCTACCAATCATTCCGCTGGCTGGTGCCCACCCAGTTCAACATCGCGGAAGCGTGCTGCCACCGCTGGGCATCCAGCAGTCCGGATGCGCGGCGCATTGCCATCTACTACGAAGATGAGTCCGGCAACCGCGAGGTCTGGACCTTCGCCCGCCTGGCGGAAGCCGCCAATCAGCTCGCCAACGGCCTGGTGAAAATGGGCGTGGGCAAAGGCGACCGCGTCGGTGTGGTTTTGGGGCAACGCCCGGAAACCGTAGTCGCCCACATGGCTATCTACAGCGTGGGCGCGGTGGTCCTGCCCCTGTCGGCGCTCTTCGGGCCCGAGGCACTGCAAAGCCGCCTGTGCGATGCCGAAGCCCGCGTCGCCATCGTCGACCACGCCTCCAGCGCCAACCTGCTGGCCGTTACCGAACACTGTCCCGCCCTGCAGCAGGTCATCGGCATCGGCTTCGCCGACGAGCGCGTGCTGCCGTGGCGCAGCCTGCTGGCCCGCCAGCCCAACGAATTCAAGGCCGTGCAGACCCGTTCGTCGGATCCGGCCATCCTGCTTTACACCTCCGGCACCACCGGCGCCCCCAAGGGCGCGCTGCTGCCCCACAGCGTGCTGATCGGCAACCTGCCGGGCTTTGTTGCCTCGCAGGACTGGTTTCCCAAGCCCGCCGACGTATTCTGGTCGCCCGCCGATTGGGCCTGGACCGGCGGCATGATGGACGCCCTGCTGCCCACGCTGTATTTCGGCCACCCCATCGTCGGCACGCGCGGGCGCTTCTCCGTGGAACGCGCCTTCGAGCTGCTGGAACGCTATCAGGTCACCAATACGTTCCTCTTCCCCACCGCGCTGAAGATGATGATGAAGGCGGTGCCAGAGCCCCGCCAGCGCTACCAGCTGGCCTTGCGCTCCATCATGAGCGCCGGCGAAAGCGTGGGCGAGACGGTGTTCGATTGGTGCCGGACGGCGCTGGGCGTGACGCCCAACGAAATGTTCGGCCAGACCGAAATGAACTACGTGGTGGGCAACAGCAACAAACGCTGGCCCGCCAAACCCGGGTCGATGGGCCGCCCGTATCCCGGCCACAATGTGGCGGTGCTGGACGACGACGGCACGCCGGTCGCGCCGGGCGCCACGGGCGAGATCGCGGTCAACCGGCTGGACATCCACGGCTTTCCGGACCCGGTCATGTTCCTGGGTTACTGGCGCAACGAGGCCGCCACGCTGGCCAAGTTCAAGGGCGACTGGTGCCTGACGGGCGACCTCGCCACCGTGGATGAGGACGGCTACCTCTGGTATGCGGGCCGCGCCGACGACGTTTTCAAGTCGGCCGGCTACCGGATCGGCCCGGGTGAAATCGAAAGCTGCCTAATTGGCCACCCGGCCGTGGCCAATGCCGCCGTGGTGCCCAAGCCGGACGCCGAGCGCGGGGCGGTGGTCAAGGCCTTTGTGGTGCTGACGCCGGAATTTGCCCTCCGGGACCGAGGCGAAATCACCGAAAACCTTCAGGAGCACGTGCGCGAGCGCCTGGCGCCGTACGAATACCCGAAGGAAATCGAATACGTGGACGAACTGCCCATGACCACCACGGGCAAGATCCAGCGGCGCATCCTGCGCGAGCGTGAAGCAGAACGCGCGCAGGCCAGCGCGCCCCAGACCGACGTTGGCGCGCCCGTTGCCGCCCCGGCGCGGCAAACGGAGACCTAGGCATGGCCATTTACCAGCTCAACGACCTGATCCCCCGCATCGACCCGCAGGCCTACGTGGCCGACAGCGCCGACCTCATCGGCAACGTCACGCTGGAAGCCGGCGTCAGCATCTGGTCGCATGTATCGATCCGCGCCGACAACGACGCCATCCTGATCCGCGAAGGCACCAACATCCAGGAATCCAGCGTCCTGCACGTCGACGCGGGCTGTCCCATGACCATCGGCCCGAACGTCACCGTTGGCCACCAGGCCATGCTGCACGGCTGCACCATCCACGAAGGGGCGCTGGTCGGCATGCAGGCGATCGTCCTGAACAATGCCGTCATCGGCCGCAACTGCCTGATCGGCGCCGGCGCGATCATCCCCGAAGACCGGGTCATTCCGGACAATTCGCTGGTCATCGGCATTGGCAAGATCGTGCGGGAGCTTTCCGCCGAGGAAATCGCCAACATGCACAAGAACACCGCCCATTACGTGGCGCGCGGCCAACAGTACAAGACGGCCCTGAAACGCATCGGCTGACGGCTCCCCCGAGGGCCCCCGCAAGTGCCCCAACCCCTGCTGCCAGCAGGGGGAATACCCCCCCGCGATCGGCTAACATTCCGCTATGACCGATCAGCTCAAAAAATACCTTACCGAAGACCGCAGCGTCCGCGTCCAAGCGGTGCGCCTGTCTGACACGTGGAAGGCCGTCCAGGCCAACCACGATTACCCGCCCGCCATCACCGACCTGCTGGGTGAACTGGTGGCGGCATCCACCCTGCTCGCCGCCAACATCAAGTTCGATGGCTCGCTGGTGCTGCAGATCCAGGGCGACGGCCCCATCGCCCTGCTGGTGGTGGAATGCCGCTCGGACCTCAGCCTGCGCGCCACTGTCAAGATGCGCGAAGGCCACGACGTGCCCAGCACCGGCGACATGCAAAGCCTGTTGAACCCCGGCGGCAATGGACGCTTCATCGTGGTGCTGGACCCGCAGCGCAAGCTGCCCGGCCAGCAGGCCTACCAGGGCATCGTGCCGCTCGAAGGCGATACCGTCGCCGAAGCCCTGCAACACTACATGAAGGCCTCGGAGCAACTGGATACGCGGCTGTGGCTGTCGGCCGACGCCGACCACGCGGCCGGCATGCTGCTGCAGCGCCTGCCGCACCACGGCGGCGGCGAGACCGACCGCGCCCTGACCGAACAGGTAGCCGCCGAGACCTGGGAACGCATCAACGCCCTGGCCGGCACGCTTAAGCGCGACGAGATCCTGGCCACCGACATCGACACGCTCATCCATCGCCTGTTCTGGGAAGAAACGCTCATCGCCTTCGACCCCCAGCCGGTGAGCTGGCACTGTCCCTGCACTCGCGAGCGCGTGGCGAACATGCTGCGTTCGCTGGGCGAAGAAGAGGTCAACAGCATCCTGGAAGAGCGCGGCCAGGTCGACGTGGCCTGCGATTTCTGCGGCAAGCCTTACAAGTTCGATACGGTCGACTGCGCGGCGCTGTTCTCGGCGAGCCAGACGTCCTCCGGAGATGAGCCTCCCACCGTGCATTGATGATTGATGCGTCCCGGCGGCAAGCCCGCCGGAACGTTTTTGTCACGCCGGATTGTCCTTATCGACAGGCGGTCATGGGCGCGCCACACTGCGCAGCCATGACCGCCTTTATTTTTTCTTGCGACTTACACGCCGTACGCCGGCAACACGGGGCCGCCGCCCTCGAGTTCGCCGTGGCAGGCGCCATCGTGCTGCTGCTGGGCCTGCTGTGCGTCGAGGCCGCGCGGTGGCACGGCGCGCGCCAGATGGCGCACCTGGCGCTGATGGAAGCGGCGCGCGCCGGCGCCACGGGCCATGGCGACCCGGCCCGGCTGCGAGCGGCCTTTCTGCAGGCGTTGCTGCCGCTGCATGCGAGCGCCAGCGGCCCGGCCGGCGCCATTGAACGGCGGGATGGCGCGATGGCAGCACTGAAGGCATTGATGGGGGCCCCGCCCTGGCGCATTGAAGTGCTGCGGCCCGACGACCAGTCGTTCCGCGAGCACGGGCGGCCGGACCTGCAGGTGGCTGGCGCGCCGGGCCTACGGACCATCGACAACGGCTACCAGGATCTGCAGCATGCCCGCCGCCCGCCACGCCCGGGCGGCCAGGACATCTTCCTGGCCAACACGCTCAAGCTGCGCCTGACGTATTTGCACAAGCCACTGCTGCCGCCGTTGCGGGCGCTGCTGGCCGTGTCAGGCCGGCAGGATGGCACCTACACCGGCCACGCGCTGACCCGCGGCCTGCTGCCCATCGTGGTGGAGCTGGAACACGAAATGCACACGCATCCGGTCGACTGGGCGCGCAAGCGGCCCCATCCGGAAGGCGTGGTGTACGGGGAGTGCCGGCAGTTGCGCTGCGGCTCAGGATAGGCGGGGACGCCGCCCGGTCAAAAAAACCGCCGGGCATCACTGCCGGGCGGTGGAATTTGAATTGTTGGCGCCGGTCGTGGCGGCGGGTCTGGCAGGCGTTGCCGACGCGGGCCGGGGGGTGGCCGTCGTCGAAGCAGGCCGGGTCGTGGGCGCGGCCGACGCAGGCCGGGCAGCCGGCGCATTTGCGCGCGCCGGGGTGCCGGTTACGGCAGGTTTGGGCGGCGCTTCGGCGGAAAGCGAGGCGCCGGCGGGCGGCTGGGTATTCTGGGGCAGGATGTGCACGAACACTTCGCCGTCCCGCATCATGCCCAGCTCTCCGCGCGCCCGCTCCTCGATGGCTCCCGATCCACCTTCCAGATCGCGCACTTCGGCCTCAAGCGCGGCATTGCGCGCGCGCAGGCCTTCGTTGGTCTCGCGCTGCTCCGCCACCTGGCGTTGCAGATCCCAGACCTTGAACCAGCCGCCCTTACCCAGCCACAGCGGGTATTGGATCAAGCCTAGCAGCACGAACAGCACCAGGAACAACAGGCGCATACGCGGGAACCTCAACTGTCGTGGCGTGGATGCGGCCCTGGCAAGACGCCGGGGCCGCGCTTCTTATCAACGCAGGTTGTAGAAAGCTTCCAGGCCGGGGTACGACGCCACTTCAGCCAGCTCTTCTTCGATGCGCAGGAGCTGGTTGTACTTGGCCATGCGATCCGAGCGCGACAGCGAGCCGGTCTTGATCTGCATCGCGTTGGTCGCCACGGCGATGTCGGCGATGGTCGAGTCTTCGGTTTCGCCCGAACGGTGCGAGACGACGGCGGTGTAACCGGCGCGCTTGGCCATTTCGATGGCGGCAAACGTTTCGGTCAGCGTGCCGATCTGGTTGATCTTGATGAGGATCGAGTTGGCGACGCCCTTCTGGATGCCTTCACGCAGGATCTTGGTGTTGGTGACGAACAGATCGTCGCCCACCAGCTGAACCTTCTTGCCGAGCTGGTCGGTCAGGAGCTTCCAGCCTTCCCAGTCGTTTTCGGCCATGCCGTCTTCGATCGAGATGATCGGGTACTTGTCGCACCACGTGGCCAACAGGTTCGTGAACTCTTGCGAGGACAGCGAGATGCCGCCTTCGCCGGCCAGCGTGTACTTGCCGTCGCGGTAGAACTCGGAGCTGGCGCAGTCCAGACCCAGGGCGATCTGCGTGCCCGGCTCGTAGCCAGCTTCGGTGATGGCCTTCAGGATGAGCTGAATGGCGGCTTCGTGGCTGGGAACGTTGGGCGCAAAACCGCCCTCGTCGCCAACGGCAGTGGACATGCCCTGGCCGTGGATCAGCTTCTTGAGCATGTGGAAGACTTCAGCGCCCCAACGCAGGGCTTCGCGGAAGCTGCCGGCGCCCACCGGCAGGATCATCAGTTCCTGCAGGTCCAGCGTGTTGTTGGCGTGCGCGCCGCCGTTGATGACGTTCATCATCGGGACGGGCATGCTCATGGGGCCGCTGCCGCCGAAATAGCGGTACAGGGACAGGCCCGATTCGTCGGCGGCGGCGCGGGCCACGGCCATGCTGGCTGCCAGGATGGCGTTGGCGCCCAGGCGCTCCTTGGACTCGGTGCCGTCCAGTTCGATCAGGGTGCGATCGACGAACGTCTGTTCCTGCGCGTCCAGGCCCATCAGGGCTTCGGAGATTTCGGTGTTGAGGTTTTCAACGGCGCGCAGCACGCCCTTGCCCAGATAACGGCCCTTGTCGCCGTCACGAAGTTCGATGGCTTCGCGCGCGCCGGTGGACGCGCCCGACGGCACGGCCGCACGGCCCATGGCGCCGGATTCCAGCAGCACATCGCATTCCACGGTGGGGTTGCCGCGCGAATCCAGAATCTCGCGGCCGATGATGTCGACGATTGCACTCATGACTTTACATTCCCTGAACGATAAACATATTCATGACGGCCGCGCCTTCGCGGGCATTGCGGGCACGGCGGTACTGCCAGGAATCGTAGAACGCCTGCGCCGCAGCCATGGACGGAAATTCCATGACGACGGTACGGCCGGGTTCACGCCCCTCAAGGTGCTTGGATTCGCCGCCGCGCACCAGGATCTTGGCATCGTACGCGCGCATCGCGAGCGTGGACAGACGCTTGTAGTCCTCGTACTGCGCAGGCTTGGTCACTTTGACGTCGGCGATGAGATAAGCACTCATGGGGTTCCTTCAGAGCAGTTGCGTTGGTTGGGGGCTGACGCCGGATACGACGCCGCCGCCAGTGTCGCGCAAGGCGCACGGGCGACGCATATCCGATGCTAATCGGTTGTATCCGAAAGAAGCGCCGCCGTATAGGGCGGCGCTGGGGAAACGGCCCGCGGCCCCGAGGATCCGCTTACGGAACTCAGGACCGCGGACGCGCATCAGGCCTCCTGGCCGCGGCGAGCCTTCTGCTCGATGGCGGCGCGGATGTAGCTGGAGAACAGCGGATGGCCGTCGCGCGGGGTGGACGTGAACTCCGGGTGGAACTGGACGCCGACGAACCACGGGTGGTTGGGCAGTTCCATCATTTCGGGCAGGTTCTCGGTCGGCGTGCGGGCGCTGATCACCATGCCGGCTTCTTCCAGGCGCGGCACGTAGACGTTGTTGACCTCATAGCGGTGACGGTGACGTTCGTTCACTTCGTCGCCATAGATGGTCTGCGCGCGGGTGCCGGCCTTGATCGGCACGCGTTGCGCGCCCTTGCGCATGGTGCCGCCCAGGTCGGACGAGTTGTCGCGCTTTTCGACCTTGCCTTCGCGGTCCATCCACTCGGTGATGAGTGCAACCACCGGGTGCGGTGCGGAAGGATCGAATTCGGTGCTGTTGGCGCCGCCCAGGCCGGCGACGTGACGGGCGAATTCGATGACCGCCAGCTGCATGCCCAGGCAGATGCCCAGGTACGGCACGCCGTTTTCACGGGCGTAGCGGATGGCGGCGATCTTGCCTTCGGTGCCGCGCTTGCCGAAGCCGCCCGGAACCAGAATGGCGTCCAGGTGCTTCAACTGGTCGGTGCCGCGGGTTTCGATGTCTTCCGAGTCGATGTACTCGATGTTGATCTTCGAGCGCGTGTGGATGCCGGCGTGAACCAGGGCTTCCGTCAGCGACTTGTACGACTCGGTCAGGTCGACGTACTTGCCGACCATGCCGATGGTGAGCTGGTGCTCGGGGTGTTCCAGCGCTTCGACCAGGTTGTCCCACATGGACAGGTCGGCCGGCGGCGGGGTCAGGCCCAGGGCTTCGCAGACGATGTTGTCCACGCCTTGCTTGTGCAGCATGGCGGGGATCTTGTAGATGGAGTCGGCGTCCCAGACGGAAATGACCGCGTCCAGGGGCACGTTCGAGAACATCGAGATCTTGGCGCGCTCGTCGTCCGGAATGCGGCGGTCGGCGCGGCACAGCAGCGCGTTCGGGTAGATGCCGATTTCGCGCAGCTTCTGCACCGAGTGCTGCGTGGGCTTGGTCTTCAGTTCGCCGGCGGAGGCGATGAAGGGCACCAGCGTCAGGTGCACGAAGGCCGCGTTGTTGCGGCCCATGCGCAGGCTCATCTGGCGGGCGGCCTCGAGGAACGGCAGCGACTCGATGTCGCCGACCGTGCCGCCGATTTCGACGATGGCAACATCGGTGTTGCCATTCCAGCCGGCTTCGGCGCCACGGGCGATGAAGTCCTGGATTTCGTTCGTGATGTGGGGAATCACCTGGACGGTCTTGCCCAGGTAGTCGCCACGGCGCTCCTTGCGCAGCACGGATTCGTAGATCTGCCCGGTGGTGAAGTTGTTCACCTTGTGCATGCGAGCGGAAATGAAGCGCTCGTAGTGGCCCAGGTCCAGGTCGGTTTCGGCGCCGTCTTCAGTGACGAACACTTCACCGTGCTGGAAGGGGCTCATCGTGCCCGGATCGACGTTGATGTAGGGGTCGAGCTTCAGCATGGTGACCTGCAAACCACGCGACTCGAGAATGGCAGCAAGCGACGCAGCGGCGATGCCCTTGCCCAGGGAAGACACCACACCGCCGGTGACAAATACGTATTTGGTCATCGTAATGAGCACCCGGGACGAGCGGGCGCGTGCGGGAAATTTGGATTATAGCCGGGCGACGCGACTTGCTTGGGTTTTCCCCTAGCGCCGTGCGGGTAACAATTGGCTGCACTCGGCAAGGCAACGCTGCGAGCCGCGCCACGCGCACGTGCTATGGTCGCTCCCTATTTTTCGACCGCTGCCTTCCCGGCAGCGCCCTCCGTTCTTCACCCTCGCGCTGATGACCGACTCCACCCGTCCTGCCTATTCCCTTGCCTGGCGCATCGCTGTCGCCGCCGTTCTGCTGCGGCTGGCTTATTCCGTGCTGGTGCAGGCCTACACGTTGATGACGCCGTTGCCCTACGGCGACCAGATCCGCGCGAGCTACATGCAGCCGCCGGTGCTGGCCCCGCTGCTGGCCACCCTGGTGTCGACCCTGCTGGTCGTGGGCCTGACCGCCTGGTGCGCGACGCGCCAGTGGCTCGCCCGGCACGATGCCGCGACCGTGAATCAGCCCGGCAGGATGCTGGCTACGTTCCTGGCCCTGCAGGCGCTCTACACGCTGTGCCTGTCCAGCGGCGTCGGCATTGCACAGAACGTGCTCATGATCGGCACGTTCAAGAGCGGCTCCTGGCTCGAGGAAGCATTCGGCCTGGGCATCGTGGGCCGGTCCATCGCCATCAACCTGATGATCCGCGCCGTCACCATCGTGCTGGAAGTCATCGGCATCTGGGTGGCGTTGCGCATTGCCGCATGGACGGCGGGGCCCACCGGCCCGGGCGCAGGCCTTACGCTGACGCGGCGGCATGCGGCGTGGATTTGCGGCCTGACCGTCCTGATCTGGCAGACCAGCTTCTCCATCATGCTCGGCGGCTTTCTGCAGATGCAGACGCTGGAAGCGGGATGGGCCGAGTACGCGCTGGGCTATTGGGTATTGCCAGTCGCGCTGCTGGCGCTGGTCACGATCGTGTGCCTGAAGCTGCTACCCCACGCCTTTGAATACGCCGGCACCGGCCGGGCCGTGGCGCTGGGCAGCCTTGCGTTCTGGTTCGCGCAGGTGCTGGGCCTGGGCGCCGGTCTCATCATCCTCAAGTCCATGACCTGGGAGCAGTTGGCATGGGCCGCCCAATCACCGGCGTCCGTCGCGCTGGTGCTGCTGGCCTACGGCGCATTGCTGTCGCTGGGTTGCCTGGTGGCCACGCGCCTGCTCTACCGCAATCAAGGCGGGTCCGTGCGATAGCCTCAACCGCGCGCCATGAAAAAAGGCCACGGCGTCATGCGTCGTGGCCTTTCTGCTTTGCGCCGGGCGCCGCCGGCATCAATGCAACGTCAGATCGCTGCGCAACGCAGCGTCAACCACGCCAGCGCCTCACCCTCGACCAGCAGCGACAGGCGTTCGAACACCGTCTTGTGATAGTCGTTCAGCCAGTCGATCTCGTCCTCGCGCATCAGCGAAGGCTCGATGCAGCGCGTGTCGATCGGGCACATCGTCAGCGTTTCGAAGCACAGAAATTCGCCCAGCTCCGAGGTCAGCCAGCTGCGGTTGGCGACCAGATTCTCGATCCGCACGCCCCAGCGGCCCGGACGGTAGATGCCCGGCTCGTTGGACGTGATCATGCCCGGCTCCATGGCCGTGTGCGGGCCCGGTATCGCGCGGTACGAGATGACCTGCGGGCCTTCGTGCACGTTCAGGAAATAGCCCACGCCGTGACCCGTGCCGTGGCCGTACTCCGCGCCGCCTTCCCAGATGGGCGCGCGCGCGATGGCGTCCAGCATGGGCGACGGCGTGCCGCGCGGGAACGATGCGCGCGACAGCGCGATCATGCCCTTGAGCACCAGCGTGAAGTCGACCTTCTGGTCCGCGCTGGGCGTGCCCACCGCCACCACGCGCGTGATGTCGGTGGTGCCGCCCCGGTACTGGCCGCCCGAGTCGATGAGCAACAGGCCGTCGCCCTCGATCGTGGCGTGCGATTCGGGCGTGGCGCGGTAATGCGGCATCGCGCCGTTGGCATTGAAGCCCGCGATGGTGGCGAAGCTGGGGCAGACGTAGGCGGGACGGCGCGCGCGGGCGGCCGTGATCTGCTCGTCGATGGTCAGTTCGGTAATGGTTTCCTTGCCCAGCGCGCCTTCGAACCAGGCGAAGAATTCGCACAGCGCGGCGCCGTCCTGCGCCATCGCCTGGCGCACGTTGGCCAGCTCTGCGTCGGTCTTGCGCGACTTGAGCAGCGTGGACGGGTTGATGGCTTCCACGCGCGGCACGGCCGGGTCCATGGCATGGAACACGCCGCAGGTGACGCGGGCCGGATCGATCAGCAGCTTCTGATCCTGTTCCAGCGAAGCCAGCGCATCCGCCGCCTGGGCATAGTCAGCCACTTCGACGCCGTCCGCGGCCAGGATGGCGCGCAGGTCGTCATCAATCTTGCCATCGGCCACGAACAGCGTGGCGTGGTCCAGGCCTACCAGCGCATGGCCGACGAAAACGGGGTTGTAATCCACGTCCGCGCCGCGCAGGTTGAACAGCCAGGCGATGTCGTCGAGCGTGCAGATGAAATGCACGTCCGCGCCGTGCTTGCGCATCGCGTCGCGCACCTGCGCCAGCTTGTCGGCACGCGTCACGCAGGCTTCGGGCGCCACGTGTTCATAAATTTTGGCGTCCGGCAGGCCGGCGCGGTCGTCCCATACTTCGTCCAGCAGGTCTTCGCGGATTTCCAGCACGGCGCCGGACGTTGCCGCTGCAGCCGACAAGGCGCGGAAGGCGCCCAGGCCCAGCACCGCGCCGTCCACGCCGATGACGTCGCCCGCGCCGGTATTGGCGGCCAGCCAGTCGACATGGCCCGGCGTCGATGCCAGCGCAATCTTCATCAGCTGCACGCCGGTGCCGGCGAGCTGCGCTTCGGCCTGCACCCAGTAGCGGCTGTCCACCCACAGACCAGCGAAGTCCGCCGTGACCACCAGCGTGCCCACCGAGCCCGTGAAGCCCGACAGCCAGCGCCGCCCCTGCCAGCGGGCCGGCAGGTATTCGGACAGGTGCGGGTCCGAGGAAGGTACGACGTAGGCGGTCAGACCGCGGCGGCTCATGGCCTGCCGCAATTGGGCAATACGGGCGTCGGTGCTAGACATGGGAGATGGGATCCTTAGCGCAACATGAAAGACATGGCGCCCAGGCTGTTCAGCGTACGGATGGCGGACTGCATGCTATCCGTGGTGAATCGCAAGGTGACGCCGTCCACGCGTTCGAGCGTGGGCCACATGCAGAACAGGTCGGCCAATGCCGCGCTCTGCGTCTGCAACCGGCATTCTATAGGCGCGGGAATGACGAAAGGAACGGCTTTCTTGTCGCCGCCGCGCTTGAAGTTGCGCACGGCCGTTTCGGCGGCCGCGGCAATCGCGCGGCGGGACGCGGCGGGCGACAGCGTGATGCCACTGCCCTGCCCGTGCGCGACTTTGGTCTGCACCCATTCAGCGCCGGGGAACGTATCGCGCGTTTCCGCGATGAACACATCGTCGCCGGTGCCCAGGATGACGGGCACGCCCAGTTCGCCGGCCAGCGCGCCGTACAGGCCCGCTTCGCCCAGCTCCATGCCGTTGATGACGACGCGGGCGAACGCGAAGCTGTTGATGGTGTGGGCCAGGATGCCGCGGCCCTGCGAGCGGGAGTGGTAGCCGATCATGAAGACGGCGTCGCACGCTTCTTCCAGCCCGCCCATCATGCCCAGGTAGCGCGGCTTGCCCAGCACCAGTCGGGCGCGCTCGTCCAGGCCGTCGGGCAGCAGATTGCGAAAGCCGCCGTGCGAATCGTTGACCAGAATCTCTTCGGCGCCGCCCGCAATGGCGCCCTGCACGGCCGCGTTGGCCTCGGCGGTCATCCAGGCGCGCGCGCGCTCGTATTCGCCATTGCCGGCGCGGACCTGCTCGGGATGGAAGACGCCGGCGACGCCTTCGATATCGGTGGAAATCAGGATCTTCATGAGTTGGCCTTCAGGATATTCAGAATTCGGTAGCGGACAGCCACTGGCGCCAGTCGGGCGCGGCGTGGCGGATGGAATCTCGGTGATGGCCGTCGCGGCCGGTCACGCTCTCTGCGTGCCACAGCGCGGCAATGATGGCCTGCTCGCAGGACTCGGCGGCGGCTTCGAACAGCGGATCGATGCGGGCCTCGTGCAGCATGGCAAGCGCGGGCATGGGCGACTCGGCCAATTGCGGAATCGTGTATGCCGTGGAAAACGCCAGCGCGATGTCGCCGCTGCCGTGCCCGAACACCGAGCCGGTGCGCGCCAGGCCCGCGCCGGCGCGCAGCGACAGACGGCGCAACTGGCGCGAATCCAGCGGCGCGTCGGTGGCCACCAGCAGGATGATCGAGCCCTTCTCGGGCGCGATCACGGCGTTCTCGCCCTGCTGCGCAAGCCCTTGGTCAAGCTGGCTCGCCAGACGGCGGCCGAACGGCCTGCCCGCCACCGTCAGGTTGGGCAGGCGGCCGAAGTTCGACAGCACCAGCGCGCCCACGGTGTACTGCGGGCCGTCCTTGATCTGCGCCACGCGCGAGGCCGAGCCGATGCCGCCCTTGAACGAGAAACTGGACATGCCGCGGCCGGCGCCCACGGCGCCCTGCGCGAACTGCTTGCCGGCGGCGGCCAGCGCCGCGGCGTAATGGGATTCCTGGACTGCCAGCGCCTGGATGTCGTTCAGGTAGCCGTCGTTGCACTCGAAGACCAACGGATTGACGGTGGCCATGCCGCGGCCGATGGCGGGGTTGGCGGCGACCGCCGCGCGGATCTGCGCATTGGCCACGGTGCCCACGCCGAACGTGTTCGTCAGCCCGATCGGCGTTTCCAGCACGCCCAGTTCCTGCACCTGAACCAGGCCGGTGCTCTTGCCGAAGCCGTTCAGCACGGTGGCCGCGGCCGGCGTCTTGTCCAGAAAGGCATCGCCGCCGTGCGTGCGCACGACGGTCACGCCGGTCTGCAGCGGGCCCTCGGCCAGCGTGCAATGGCCAACGGTGACGTCGCCCACGTCGCAGATCGAGTCCAGCGGCCCCGACGGCAGTACGCCGATACGCGGAATGTCCAGCGCTTGTTTGTCCATGTTCGTCTACGTGTCGCCACGCTCCAGGATGCAAAACGCCGCCACCCTGGGTCCGGGGCACGCGCTGGCAGGCGCGTGGCGGACGGAGGCGGCGGCGGAAAAATCGCCCTCCACGCCGGCCCTCGCAAGAGGCCCGGCGGCAGGTTTACTTGCGGTCGATCTTGGGATCGAGCGCGTCGCGCAGGCCGTCGCCCAGCAGGTTGAACGCCAGCACCGTCAGGAAGATCGCCAGCGCCGGGAAGATCGCGACGTGCGGTGCGATGACCATGTCGGCGCGTGCTTCGTTCAGCATCGCGCCCCACTCCGGCGTGGGAGGCGAAGCGCCCATGCCCAGGAACGACAGGCTGGCGGCCGTGATGATCGAGGTGCCGATCCGCATCGTGCCGTACACCACGATCGGCGAGATCGTGCCGGGCAGGATGTGGCGCATGATGATCGTCCAGTCGGACGCGCCCACGCTCTTGACGGCTTCGACGTACGTCATCTGCTTGATCGACAGCGTGTTGCCGCGCACGAGTCGGGCAAACGCGGGCACGCTGAACACGGCCACAGCCACGATCACGTTGACCATGCTGGAACCCAGGATGGCGACCACGCCGATGGCCAGCAGCATGCCGGGGAACGCCAGCAGCACGTCGGAGATACGCATCGTGATGCGTTCCCACCAGCCTTCGTAGTAGCCGGCCATCAGGCCCATGAAGGTGCCGACGATGGCGCCCATGGCGACCGACAGGAAGCCGGCGGCCAGCGAGATGCGCGCGCCCATGACGATGCGGCTGAAGATGTCGCGGCCCAGCGAATCCACGCCCAGCCAGTGCGTCAGCGACGGCCCGGCGTTCAGCGCGTCATAGTCGAAGAAGTTCTCCGGATCGAACGGCACGATCCACGGCGCGAAGGCCGCGACGATGACCAGCAGCAGGACGAAGAGGCCGGCGCCGACGGCAAGCTTCTGCTTCTTGAACTTGCGCCAGAACTCGGTGGCGGGCGTGCGCACGTCGTTCTTGGGGACGGCGGCGATGGTCGCGGCGGGTGTCGTATTGCTCATGGCCGCCTCACTTGTAACGGATGCTGGGATTGATGACGCCATAGAGCACGTCGACAATCAGGTTGATCAGGATGAATTCCAGCGAGAACAGCAGCACGAGGCCCTGGATCACCGGATAGTCGCGCTGGGTCACGGCGTCCACCAGCAGGCGGCCAAGGCCGGGCCAGTTGAACACGGTCTCGACCACGATCGAGCCGCCCAGCAGGAAGCCGAACTGCAGGCCCATCATGGTCACGACGGGAATCAGCGCATTGCGCAGCGCGTGCTTGATGATCACGCGG
Organism: Achromobacter sp. UBA2119; assembly: GCF_002331005.1. NCBI lineage: Bacteria > Pseudomonadati > Pseudomonadota > Betaproteobacteria > Burkholderiales > Alcaligenaceae > Achromobacter > Achromobacter sp. UBA2119. Next base: position 398,703 of record NZ_DCYD01000009.1, read on the forward strand.
CGCTCGGACAAGCCCTTGGCGCGGGCGGTGCGCACGAAGTCTTCCTGTACGACTTCGACGAACGAGGCCCGCGTGAAACGCGCCATCACGGCAGCCACCGCGGCGCCCAGCGTGATGGAAGGAAGAATGTAGTGTTGCCAGGTCGATGCGCCCACGGTGGGGAGCCAGCCCAGGTTCACCGAGAAGATCTGCATCAGCATCATGCCCAGCGCGAACGCGGGGAACGAGATGCCGGACACCGCCAGCGTCATGCCGAGACGGTCAGGCCAGCGATTGCGCCATACCGCCGACACGATGCCGATGATCATGCCGAAGCCGACTGACCACACCATGCTCGCAAGGGTGAGCCACAGGGTAGGCATGAAACGGTCGGCGATTTCGGTCGAGACGGGGCGCTTGGTGCGCAGCGAGGTCCCGAGGTCGCCCTGCAGCATGTGGCTGAAGTAGCGCACGAACTGCTGCGGCAGGGGCAGATCCAGCCCAAGTTCCTTGCGCACGAGCTCGACGGTTTGCTGGTCGGCCTCGGGGCCAGCGGCCAGCCGTGCCGGGTCGCCCGGAAGCATGTGCACAAACAGGAACACGACCACCGCTACCAGCAGCAGCGTGGGGATCATGCCCAGAAGACGTTTGACGATGTAGGTCAGCATTGAAATTCCTGCAACATCGGCGGGGACACCGCGTCCCCGCCGTATGTGGCCTTACAAGGGCCCGAAGGCCCCAAGAGTTACTGCTTGGTTTACTGCTTCAGGTCGATGTCGCCGAACCAGAACGAGGTGTCCGGCTCAACGTACACGCCCGACAGGTTCTTCGACTTGACGTACAGGTTGTTCTGGGTCACCAGGAAGGCCCACGGGGCGTCCTTCCAGATGGTTTCCTGAACGTTCTTGTAGATCTCGGTCTTCTTCTCGCGGTCCGTGGTGGCCAGCGCTTGCTGGACGCCTTCGTCAACCGACTTGTTCGAGTAGTACGACACGTTGTTCAGCACCGGCGGGAACGCGGCGGTGGTCAGCAGCGGACGCAGGCCCCAGTCGGCTTCACCGGTCGAGGACGACCAGCCGGCGTAGTACATGCGGACCTTGGCGTCTTCAGGCTTTTGCACCTGTTGGACGCGCTGCACGCGCTGGCCGGATTCCAGGACTTCCACGGAAACCTTGATGCCGACCTGGGCGAGCTGTTGCTGCAGGAACTGAACGACCTTCACCGAGGTGCCGTCGTTATAGGCGGACCACAGCGTGCTTTCGAAGCCGTTGGGGTAGCCGGCTTCGGCCAGCAGGGCCTTGGCCTTCTTGATGTCGTAGGGCCATGCGCCGATCTTGTGCGCGTAGTCCACGCCTTGCGGCACGACGCCGTCGATGACGGTGGCGTAGCCCGAGAACGCGACCTTGGCCAGGGCGTCCTTGTTGATGGCGTAGTTGATGGCTTCACGCACCTTGACGTTGTCGAACGGCTTTTGCTGCGTGTTCATCGACAGGTAGCGGGCCATGATCGAGTTCTTGTGATCGACCACGTCCAGCTTGTCGTTCTTCTTCAGCACGGCGGCCTGCTCGAACGGCACTGGGAAGGCAAAGTGCGCTTCACCCGTCTGCACCACGGCGGCGCGGGTGTTGTTGTCGGTCACGGTGCGGAAGGTCAGCGTGTCGACCTTCGGGTAGCCTTGCTTCCAGTAGCCGGCGAACTTCTTGACCTTCAGGTATTCAGCCGGCTTCCATTCGACGAATTCGAACGGGCCCGTGCCAACCGGGTGGAAGCCGATTTCCTTGCCGTACTTGGCCAGGGCGGCCGGCGAGATCATCATGGCGGCCGGGTGAGCCAGCGCGTTGATGAAGGCCGAGAACGGCTTCTTCAGCGTGATCTTGACGGTCATCGGGTCGACCACTTCGGTCTTTTCGATAACGCTGAACTGGATGTAGCGCGACAGGCGGTTGTCCGGATTGGCCGGACGGTCGAAGTTGACCTTGACCGCTTCGGCGTTGAAGTCGGTGCCGTCATGGAACTTCACGCCGGGACGCAGCTTGAAGGTGTAGACCAGGCCGTCTTCGCTGACCGTGTAATCGGTCGCCAGCACCTTCTGAACCTTCAGGTCCTTGTCGAATTCGAACAGGCCTTCGTAGTAGGCCTTGCCAGCCGCCTGGTTCAGCGTGCTGTTCGTGTTGTACGGGTCCAGCGTTTCCAGCGCGATGGAAACGGCAAACGTCACGTCCTTGGCGGCGTGGGCCATCGGCGCGGTGAGCACGCCGAAGGCCAGCGCGGCAGCGGCCATCAGCTTGGTGGGGCGCAGAACTTTCATCATTGCAACTCCTGGTTCCAAAAAAAGGTCAACTACTGAGTCAATACGCGCCGCCGACGGGATGGCGGGCTACAAAATGATCCGTACCGACCTGAACCAGCGGCTGCACCACCGGTTCGTCGTTCAGTTTGCGGATCGGGCTGGGGATTTCATCGGACAGCAAGGTGCGCTTCAGGTGACGGCGCGCCGGATCGGCGATCGGCACGGCGGACATCAGCTTCTTGGTGTACGGGTGCTGCGGATTCTCGAAGATGGCGCGGCGCGGGCCGATTTCGACGATCTGTCCCAGGTACATCACCGCCACGCGGTGGCTGACGCGTTCGACCACGGCCATGTCGTGCGAAATGAACAGGAACGAGATGCCCATGTCGCGCTGCAGGTCGATCAGCAGGTTCACGATCTGCGCCTGGATCGACACGTCCAGCGCCGACACGGATTCGTCCGCGATCACGACCTTCGGGTTCAGGGCCAGGGCGCGCGCGATGCAGATGCGCTGGCGCTGGCCGCCCGAGAATTCGTGCGGGTAGCGCTGCGCCATTTCCGGCGGCAGGCCCACGCGCTCGAGCAGTTCGGCGACGCGGCGCTCGGCATCCTTGCCCTTGGCCACGCCGTGCACCAGCAGCGGCTCCATGATCGAGAAGCCCACGGTCACGCGCGGATCCAGCGACGCAAACGGATCCTGGAACACGAACTGGATGTCGCGGCGCAGGGATTGCAGTTCGTTGTTCTTCAGGCGCACGATGTCGCGGCCGCCGAAGCGGATCTCGCCGCCCTGGCTTTCCACCAGGCGCAGCAGCGAGCGGCCCGTCGTGGACTTGCCGCAGCCGGACTCGCCGACCAGCGACAGCGTCTCGCCGGGGTACAGGTCGAAGCTGACCTTTTCCACGGCGTGCACGCGGCGCTGCACGCGGCTCATGATGCCGCCGCGCAGGTCAAAGCGCGTCACCAGATTGCGCACGCTCAGGATGGGCTCGCGCTTGGCGTTGGGCACTTCCTGCGTGCTGACGGCGCCGGGCTCGGCCACCGGCTGGGCCTGGCCTTCCACCTGCAGCAGCGGGAAGCGCGCGGGCAGGTCCGTGCCCTGCATGGCGCCCAGCTTCGGCACGGCCGACAGCAGCGCCTTGGTGTAGCTGTGCTGGGGCGCGGCGAACACCTGGTCCGACGGACCTTCCTCGACCTTGTCGCCGCGGAACATCACCAGCACGCGGTCGGCCACTTCGGCCACCACGCCCATGTCGTGGGTGATGAACACCACGCCCATGTGCATCTCTTCCTGGAGCTGACGGATCAGTTGCAGGATCTGCGCCTGGATGGTCACGTCCAGTGCGGTGGTCGGCTCGTCGGCGATCAGCAGCGCCGGCTTGCAGGCCAGCGCCATGGCGATCATGACGCGCTGGCGCATGCCGCCCGACAGTTGATGCGGGTAGCGGTCCAGCACCGATTTGGCTTCGGGAATACGGACCTGTTCCAGCATGCGCAGCGCTTCGGCGCGCGCCGAGGCGCCGTCCATGCCCTGGTGCTCACGGATCGATTCGGCGATCTGGTCGCCGGCCGTGAACACCGGGTTCAAGGAGGTCATCGGCTCCTGGAAAATCATCGCCATGTCGGCGCCGCGCACGTCACGCATGACGCGCTGGCTGGAATTGGCCAGGTCGATCACGGAACCGTTGCGGCGGCGCAGGGCCATGCGACCCTGGGCGATGCGGCCGCCGCCGTGTTCCACCAGACGCATCAGCGCCAGCGACGTCACCGATTTGCCCGAACCCGATTCGCCCACGATGGCCAGGGTTTCGCCCCGGTCCACATGGAACGACAGGTTGCGCACGGCTTCGACCGTGCGCTCGGAGCCCACGAAGCGCACCGTCAGGTCGTCGACCTGGACCACGCGGTTATCCGGCAGCGCCAGGCTGTTTGCGCGATCAACCATCTCTTCTCATTCCCAAAATAAACCTACTGATCCAAACCCGCCGCTCATCGGTAGATGGCGGTCACCGGCTTTTCGCCAACGCGGGCGTAACCCCGGTACATGCCTTCCGTGTTGAACGGCAAGGCCACATTGCCCTGGGCGTCGACGGCCACGAGGCCGCCCTTGCCGCCGATGGTGGGCAGTTTTTCCATCACGACGCGGTCCGCCGCCGTTTCCAGCGAGGCGCCGCAGTACTCCATCTGGGCCGCCACGTCGTACGCGGCAACCATGCGGATGAACATTTCGCCCGTGCCCGTGGTGGACACGGCGCAGGTCTTGTTGCTGGCATAGGTGCCGGCGCCGATCAGGGGCGCATCGCCCACGCGGCCGACCTGTTTGTTGGTGATGCCGCCGGTGGAGGTGGCAGCCGCCAGGTTGCCCTGCGCATCGACAGCCACAGCGCCCACGGTGCCGAACTTCTTGTCGGCGTCCAGCGGATCGGCCGGTGCAGGCTGGCCGCGCGCGACCATGGCCTGGCCGTCGTGATCCAGCACGGCGGCGTCCGGCGTTTCGCGCTGCACGCGCAGCAGCTGCTCGCGGCGGGCTTCGGTCGAAAAATACGACGGGTCGACGAGTTCCACGCCTTCCTGAGTGGCGAAGGCTTCGGCGCCCTCGCCCACGAAGAAGACGTGCTTGCTGTTTTCCATGACCTTGCGCGCGGCAAAGATCGGATTGCGCACGCGGTTCACATTGGCGACGGCGCCGGAACGCAGCGTCGCGCCGTCCATGATGGCGGCGTCCAGCTCATGGGTGCCGGCGCTGGTGAACACGGCGCCGTGGCCGGCGTTGAACAGCGGGCAATCCTCGAGCAGGCGCACGGCCTCGGTGACGGCGTCCAGGGCGCTGCCGCCCTTGGCCAGCACGGCTTGGCCGGCGGTCAGGATGGACTCCAGGGCCGCGAGGTATTCCTGTTCTTTCTCGGGAGACATGGCCGCGCGGGACATCGCGCCGGCGCCGCCGTGAATGGCAATCACGGGCTGAATCATCGTTTACCTACTCCATGTATGAGCCACGGCATGACGGACTGGGTCACCCCAGCGGCGGCCGCGACGGAATTTTTGGCGCGATAGGCCACCGCCGCGGACAAGGCTTCAATGAGCCCGAGCGCGGCGGTTTCGGAATTGGGAATGAGCTGGCGTGCCGAGAAGGCATACAGCACGACGGAGGCCGTGGGCGCCAGCGGCGACGTGGGCTTGTCCGTCAGCACCAGCACCGGCACGCCGGCCTGCTTGGCCGCGCCGGCCAGCGTCACGGTGTCAGCCAGATAGCGCGGAAAGCCGATGGCGATCACCAGGTCTTTGCTGGTCATGCGCGACATCTGCCGCGCCGCGTGCGACACGCCGCCGGGACCGGCCAGCGACTCGACGGAATGCAGGTGCATGCACAGGCCGCGCTGCAAGAGGCCCGCGAGGAACCCGCTGGCGCCGAAACCGATGATGAAAACGCGTTCGGCGGCCAGGATCGTGTCGACCGCCTTTTCACAGGCGTCCGAATCCAGGGCCTGCAGGTTGCGCTGCGCGTTGCGAATGTCTTCTTCAAGCGTCGCGGCGAAGATCTGGACGGCGCTGGCCGAGTGGGCCAGTTCGGTGCGCAATTTTTCGACCGGTTCCAGCGCGGCTTCAAAGCCGCGCGCCAGCTCGGCACGGAATTGCGGGTAACCCGGCAGATCCAGGGCACGCGCAAACCGGTTGGCGGTGGCCACCGACACGCCCACTGCCAGCGCGAACTCGTCGATGGTCATGGTGGCGACGCGGAATTGATGCGCCAGCACGTACTCGGCCATCTTGTGCTGGGTCCGGCTCAGCGCGGGCTGGGCCCGGGCGATCCGATCAGCGATCGTAATGGCGGACTTGGTCATCGAACAGCGTGGTGGAAATCAGGCGGCGGGTTTATGTAAATCTGTTTACACACAAATTTTAGTTAAGAAAATAGATTTTCATACTAAGGGTATACCCGTGAATAGATGTAACAGTCCGGGTCTAAAAATCGGGGCCGGGTTGCGTTACGCTTGGTGCCCTTACAGAATTGCCCACCTTGTCCCGATATCTGGAATGACCCGCATGACGCCCGCCTGGACCTGCAAGCCCCACGCCGATCTGACCCCCGCCGAGCTCTACGCCATCCTGCGGCTACGTTCCGAGGTATTCGTGGTGGAACAGAACTGCGTGTTTCTGGACATGGACGGCAAGGATCTCAAGGGGCAGACCGAACACCTCATGGCGTGGCACGAGGGCGAACTGGTGGCCTATTGCCGCCTGCTGGAGCCGGCCCTGAATGACGGCCGCGCCATTATCGGCCGCGTGATCACCGCCCCGGCCGCGCGTGGAACAGGGTTGGGGCATGAGCTGATGCGCCGCGCAAAGGAAGAAGTGCAGCGGTTGTGGCCGGGTAAGCCGGTTTATTTGGGTGCGCAGGCGCGGCTCAAAGGCTATTACGGCGGCCACGGCTTTGTGCCGGTGACTGAGGAATACATGGAGGACGGCATCCCGCATGTGGGGATGCTGCTGAGCGAATCGGCCTGAACCGCCGAAACACATTCGGCGGCCACCGCATCAGCCGCCGGGCTCAAGAAACCGCGCAAAGAAGCCTTGGCGGATTTCCGTATGATCGATTTTTCCGCCTGCGGCGAAGTAAACGTCGATTCGGCTGAACGGTTTGGTGATCTCAAGGGCGCCGCCCTTCTCGCGAGGGGTCGAGATCAGCATCCACATATCGGATGCCGGGAACATCGCGGTCGGTGATGACACAGACTGCCCGGGAGCCAGGAGAAACCGGGTCGTGTCGTGATTGTCATTGAAAAAGACTAGAAGGTCGGCCTGGGCATCCTGCGCGTAGTGCAAAGCGACCACGGGCCTGCAAAAGTACAGGAAGAGCACCCAGAAAATCGGCGCTGCACACAGAAGTATTGCAGCCAATCTGACGCCACGGGGCGCCGTTAATTTTTTGGCTCTCTTCTGCATGTGTGCGGTTCTTTGGCGACATCCTTTCCATACCCCCAGGGTGGAGGCACGGCGCTGACACGGTGGAGAAGCATGTTGGCCGTCAGTTCATGAGGCTTGGCTGCCCCATATAGATCGATCCCCAGCTTGATGGAAATGTGATCCGTCACGTCGTCCGCGCTCGCCGGCCACGGGCCATTCTGCGGGTGATTCTGTTGCGGTTTTCGCTTCCAGGCCTGACTGGCGATCAGCGTAGCGCCGCAGGCTGTCTTCATGCCTTCAATTGCCACAAGACCATCATCGACGATGAAGCTGGAAACACCTTCGACGATGGGATACGTGCCCTTGCACTGCGGACAGGCCACCAGGTGGCCCATTCCCGCAGCGGCCCTGCCCTCGATCGTGTACTGGGGGAACCCCTGCGTCACGGTCCCCCCGTGCGATGTCTTGTCGCCGATTCGAACAACGGCGCGTCCTGCCATGCTGCGGCTCCTGACATTTTTCGGGTGCGCTTGAGTCTACGTATCGCAGACCACCAATCAATCAGAAAAGTCGGAAACCACAGTCGTGAAATAGCCCAGCCTTTGACGGTGCGGGGAGATTGGCGGACAGTCGCCTCGCCACGCAAAAAGACCCCCGAAGGCCGGATCTCGTCCAACCTTCGGGGGTCAGTTCATGCAAGGTGAAGCGGGTGCGGCCTACTGCACCGCCGACACGTCCAGCTTCGCCGCCGTCTTGGACTTGATCTCGTCCACCGTCACGCCGGGCGCCGTTTCCAGCAGCTTCAGGCCGTTTTCGGTGACTTCCATCACGCCCAGGTCGGTGATGATGAGGTCAACCACGCCCACGCCGGTCAGCGGGAGGTTGCATTCGGGAAGCAGCTTGATGTCTTCGGAGCCGTCCTTCTTCTTGGCAACATGCTCCATCAGCACGACCACGCGGCCAACACCGGCCACCAGGTCCATTGCGCCGCCCATGCCCTTGACCATCTTGCCCGGGATCATCCAGTTGGCCAGATCGCCTTTTTCGGAGACCTGCATCGCGCCCAGGATCGCCAGGTTGATCTTGCCGCCGCGGATCATCGCGAACGAGTCGGCCGACGAGAAGATCGACGAGCCGGGCAGCGTCGTGACCGTCTGCTTGCCGGCGTTGATGAGGTCGGCGTCGACCTGATCGTCGGTGGGGAACGGGCCGATGCCCAGCAGGCCGTTTTCGGATTGCAGCCACACTTCCACGCCTGCGGGGACGTGGTTGGCGACCAGCGTGGGCAGGCCGATGCCCAGGTTCACATAAAAGCCGTCTTGCAGCTCGCGCGCGGCGCGTGCCGCCATTTCATCGCGGGACCATGCCATGTCGTCTTCTCCTTAGGCCGGGCGAGTGGTGCGTTGTTCGATGCGCTTTTCGGGCGTGGCGTTCACCACGATCCGTTGCACATAGATGCCGGGCAGATGGATCTGATCCGGGTCCAGGCTGCCGGTGTCGACGATCTGTTCGACCTCGACGACCGTGAACTTGCCCGCCATGGCGACGTTCGGATTGAAGTTACGCGCGGTCTTGCGGAACACCAGGTTGCCGCTGCGGTCGGCGATGTGCGCCTTGACCAGCGACACGTCCGGCACCAGCGAACGCTCCATCACGTACTGATGGCCGTCGAACTCGCGGATTTCCTTGCCTTCGGCCACGATGGTGCCCACACCGGTGCGGGTGAAGAACGCCGGAATGCCGGCGCCGCCGGCGCGCAGCTTTTCAGCCAGCGTGCCCTGCGGCGTGAATTCAAGCTCGAGTTCGCCCGACAGGTATTGGCGTTCGAATTCCTTGTTCTCGCCGACATAGGACGCGATCATCTTGCGCACCTGGCGCGTGTTGAGCAGCTGGCCCAGGCCAAAGCCGTCGACGCCCGCGTTGTTGCTGATGCAGGTGAGATCCTTGACGCCCGAATCGCGCAGTGCGGCGATCAGCGCCTCGGGAATACCGCACAGGCCGAAACCGCCCACGGCGATCATCTGACCGTCCTTGACGATGCCTGCCAGCGCCTCCTGGGCGCTTGCATAAACCTTGTCCATCGCTCCAACTCCTAGTTAAGGTCTAACCAAAGTGAGCCCGCCCCGCCGCTACCCGCGCACGGGTCCCGGAAAAATCGGGGAATCGGGACAAGCCCAGTCGTTCCTTGGGGCGCGGCTGTTGGCGCAGGCTACGCGGGCATCGCGGCGAGGCCCGATTTCCGTGAAGCGGTGGCGCCGAGGGTGGCGCGCCCTCATTGCTTTTCTGATTTTGCGCTAGATTTTACCGACATGACCGGTCAAAGCACGCGCTATTTTGGCCGGTACGCGGCCCGCGGCCGCGCATGCTCATTGGGCCGGCGTGAACTGCGTGGCCATTTGGGCCAGGACTTCAGGCGGCCACGGCGCGGACGTATTGGCCACGTAATCCATCCATACCAGCACATTCCGGCCGCGCGCATAGGGACCCGCGTCGTCACCGACCTTCTCGAGCAGCAGCTCGAATTCGGCGCTGGAGCGGCCGATGCGCGTCACCTTATGCGTCACACGGACGGTGGCCGGATACGTCAGCGGACGCAGGAAATCGCACGACGCGTGCGCCAGGATCGCGCCATCGTCGGCCGGCAGCTTGAAGCCCGCGTTATACAGAATCTGCATGCGAGCCTCTTCCATGAGGCGGAAATACAGCGTGTTGTTCAGATGGTTCAAGGCGTCTGAATCGCCCCAGCGCAAGGGCAATTCGAGCTGATGGGTGTCGCCCACCGAAAGCAGCCGCGCAGACAGGTTGTCCGGGTTCACCAATAACTCCTGAAGGCTAAAAGAAATGCGAAGGGGTACAGGACCCTCGCCTGCAATACAATCGCTGATAATACTTCCAGCCATATATGGAATACATACGGGGAGCTTTGCAAATGTCTGAACGCGAGTCGATGGAATATGACGTGGTCGTGGTTGGCGGTGGTCCCGCCGGCCTGGCCACAGCAATCCGTCTGAAGCAGCTGGCCGCTGAGAAGAATCAGGAGATCGGCGTCTGCGTACTGGAAAAAGGCGCGGAACTTGGCGCGCACATCCTGTCCGGCGCCGTCATGGACCCGCTGGCGCTGACTGAACTCATCCCCGACTGGAAAGAGAAAGGCGCGCCGCTGAACGTGCCCGTCACGCAGGACAAGTTCCTGTTCCTGTCCGAGACCGGCGCGCGCGCCACGCCGAACTGGCTGCTGCCCCCGTGCTTCCACAACGATGGCAACTACATCGTCCGCCTGGGCGACGTCGTCAAGTGGATGGGCGAACAGGCCGAAGCGCTGGGCGTGGACATCTTCCCCGGCTTTGCGGCCGTTGAAGTGCTGTACGACGAAAACGGCGCCGTCCGCGGCGTGGCCACCGGCGACATGGGCGTGGCCCGCGACGGCAGCCACACCGACCACTACCAGCCCGGCATGGAACTGCATGCCCGCTACACGGTGTTCAGCGAAGGCTCGCGCGGCCAATTGGGCCGCCAGCTCATCGAACGCTTCAAGCTGGACGACGGCCGCAACCCCCAGTCCTACGGCATCGGCATCAAGGAAATGTGGGAAGTCGATCCGGCCCAATCCAAACCCGGCCTGGTGATCCACACCGCCGGCTGGCCGCTGGATGCCGACACCTACGGCGGCTCGTTCCTTTATCACCTGGACAACAATCTGGTGGCCGTGGGCATGATCGTCGGTCTGGACTACGCCAATCCGTGGCTGTCGCCCTTCGACGAATTCCAGCGCTACAAGACCCACCCGGCCATCCGCGGCACGTTCGAAGGCGGCAAGCGCATCGCCTACGGCGCGCGCGCCATCACCGCCGGCGGCCTGCTCGCCCTGCCCAAGCTCACGTTCCCGGGCGGCGTGCTGGTCGGCTGCGAAGCCGGTTTCCTGAACGCCTCGCGCATCAAGGGCAGCCACGCCGCCATCAAGTCTGGCAAGCTGGCCGCCGAAGCCGCCTTCGACGCCCTCGTTGCCGACCGCCGTCAGGACGAACTGACCGCCTACCCCAAGGCCTTCGAAGCCTCCTGGCTGCACGAAGAACTGAACAAGGCGCGCAACTTCAAGCAGTGGTTCAAGAAGGGCCGCACGGTCGCCACGCTGATGACCGGCATCGAACAGCTGCTGCTCAAGGGCAAGATGCCTTGGACACTGCGTCACAACAAGCCCGACCACGCCTGTCTGCAACCGGCGTCGCAATGCGCGCGCATCGACTACCCCAAGCCTGACGGCAAGCTCACGTTCGACAAGTTGAGTTCGGTGTTCATTTCCAACACCAACCACGACGAGAACGAGCCCGTCCACCTGACCCTCAAGGATCCGTCCGTGCCGGTGAAGGTGAACCTGGCCAAGTACGGCGGCCCCGAGTCGCGCTACTGCCCGGCCGGCGTGTACGAGTTCGTCAAGGACGACCACGGCGAGGACCGCCTGCAGATCAACGCGCAGAACTGTGTGCACTGCAAGACCTGCGACATCAAGGACCCCACGCAGAATATCGTCTGGGTGGCGCCGCAAGGCGGCGAAGGACCGGTCTACAGCGGCATGTGACACTGAGGGCGCACCGCGCCCGCCCAGAAGGCGCCCCGCGGGGCGCCTTTTTTTTCCGACTGCCTGGAGCGACAACATGAGCGAACGCGTACTTCTGATCGGCTGCGGTGACCTGGGCATGCGCGCGGCACAGCGCTTTCTGGCGCGCGGCGACGAGGTCCATGCGCTGCGCCGCCACCCGCCCGCCGGCGATGCCAGCGGCGTTCAATGGCTGCAGGGCGATATCACGCGCCCGGACACGCTTGCCTCGCTACCGCGAGGCGTCACGCGGCTCATTCACCTGCCCTCGCCCGGTGCGCGTGATCCGCAGGCGTACCGCGGCGTGTTTGTGGATGGCCTGGCCAACGTGTTGCAAGCGATGGATAGATCCGCCTTGAAGCGCATCGTGTTCGTCTCTTCCAGCGCCGTGTACGGTGAACATCACGGCGGCTGGGTGGACGAAGACACGCCGCCCGCGCCGCAGGGTTTCAATGGGAAAGTGCTGCTCGAAGCCGAGGCCGCGCTCGCCGCACAGCCGGTTTCCTCGGCGGCGCTGCGGCTCGCGGGCCTGTACGGGCCGGGCCGAATGCAGCTCATCGAGCGCCTGCGCAGCGGCGCGGCAGGGGCGCCCGTGCAGCCCGAGCATTGGGCCAACCGCATCCACATCGACGACGCGGCCGCCGCGGTGGTGCACCTGGCGCTGCTGCCAGAGGTTGCGCCGGTGTACATCGGCTGTGACGACACGCCTCTGCCTTTGCACGTCCTGTATGCCGAGCTGGCCCGGATGATCGGCGCCCCGGCCCCGCGCGAGGCGGCGGCGCCCGCCAACGTAGGCAGCAAGAAGCTCAGCAATGCGCGCCTGCGCGCCAGCGGCCTGTCGCTGCAATGGCCCGATTCACGGCAGGGCTACGCGGCGTTGCTGGCCGACCACGACGCGGCGCAGGCATAGTTCGGCTCACACCGAATCGTTGCCTGCGGGGCTGGCGGATACTGGCGGCCGAATCCCGCATCGGTCACCGCCCACCCGCCATGCCGCCCCCATCCCCTGGACGCCGTCACGCATCCAGACCCACGCGATTGCGCTATCGCGCGCTCTCCAACGCGCGCATGCCCAGTTTGATTATCAAAAGGACAGCAACCCATGATTGCCGTGATATTCGAAGTCGAGCCCGCCCATGGCGACCCCGCCCCGTATCTGGAGATCGCCGCCGGCCTGATCGACGAACTGCGCACCATCGACGGATTTATCTCCGTCGAACGCTTTCAAAGCCTGTCCACGCCCGGCAAGCTGCTGTCGCTGTCATTCTGGCGCGACGAGGCCGCGGTGCTGCGCTGGCGCTCGCTGGAATCGCACCGCCGCGCACAAGAGGCCGGGCGCGGCGGCGTGTTCCAGAACTACCGTCTGCGCGTCGCCCAGGTGCTGCGCGACTACGGCATGCAGGAGCGCGACGAGGCGCCCTCCGACAGCCGCGCGCGCCACGGCTGAACTCGCGGCGACGGCGCGATTGCGATCGCCGAGGCGGCTCAACGCAACAACCGCCCCACCGCCTCGACCACGCGCCGCACGTCGTCGGCCGACACGTTCAGATGCGTGACCAGACGCGTCGGACCGCCATAGACGGCGCGCATCAAGATGTCTTCCTTGCCCAGCGCCGCCGTCAGCGCATCGCAGCGTGACGGCTCGAATTCCACGAACACCATGTTGGTGTCCTGGCTCAGCACCTTGACGCCGGCAATGCCCCGCAGGCCTTCGGCCAACAGGCGCGCATTCTCGTGGTCCTGCGCCAGCCGTTCCACGTTGTGCTCCAGCGCGTACAGGCACGCGGCCGCGAGGACGCCAGACTGGCGCAGGCCGCCCCCCAGCATCTTGCGCCAGCGATGCGCGCGGGAGATCAATGCTTCGCTGCCGACCAGCACCGATCCGACCGGCGCGCCCAAGCCCTTTGAAAAGCAGATGGACACCGAGTCGAAGGGCTGGCAAAGCTCGGCCACGGGTTTGCCGCTGGCGACAGCCGCGTTGAACACGCGCGCCCCGTCCAGGTGCGTGGCAAGGCCCTGCTCCCGCGCCCAGGACGTCGCGGCCTGGATGTACGCGGCCGGAATCAGCTTGCCGTGGAAGGTGTTTTCCAGCGCCAGCAGGCGCGTGCGCGCGAAGTGCGGGTCGCCCTTGGGCTTGAGCGCCGCGGCAAGTTTTTCCAGCGGCAACGATCCATCCGGCGCGTGTTCGATGGGCTGGGGCTGGATGCTGCCCAGCACCGCTGCGCCGCCGCCCTCGTACTTGTAGGTATGCGCAAGCTGGCCGACAAGGTACTCGTCGCCGCGGTCGCAATGCGCCATGAGCGCGGCCAGGTTGCTTTGCGTGCCCGACGGGAAGAACAGGCCGGCAGCCTTGCCGGTGCGCTCGGCCAACGTCTTTTGCAGGCGGATCACGGTGGGATCGTCGCCCATCACGTCATCGCCCAGCGGGGCATTGGCCATCGCCTGGAGCATGGCCGCATCGGGACGGGTGACGGTATCGCTACGCAGATCAATCATGAAAGTTTCCAGGGGATTGGAGAGGACAGGAATTCGGAAAGGTCATTCGGCGCGCGCGGCCGGCGCGGCACGGCTCACCACAAAGATGCCAGCCAGGATCAGCACCATCCCGCCTGCCTCGACGGGCGTGGGACGCTCGGACAGGATGGCCCATGCCAGCAGCATGGCCACCACGGGCACGCCCAGGCTCGACAGTCCCGCGATCGACGCGGGCACGCGGCGCACGACCTGCAGCCACAGCAGCCAGCCCGCCGCGGTGGCGATCAGCACAATGTAGGTCATGCCGGTCCAGAGCGGCCAGCCCCATTGGGCGGTCATCTGCGGCACCAGATAGGCGATGGGCACCATGACCAGGCCGCCGAACAGCATCTGCCACGCGGTGAACGTCATCACGTCCGGCGCATGGCGGTCGAACATGCGCTTGGACAGCACCGTGCCCACGCCCCAGCACAGGCCGCTGCCCAGGCCCAGCAACACGGGGCGGATGTCGCCCAGCCCGTTCCAGGGTTCGACGAAACAGATCAGGCCGACGGCGGCCAGCGCGATGCCGGCCGCGTGCCGGGCCGTGGGCCGCTCGCCCAGCAACCACCACGCAAACAGCACGACCCAGAACGGCATGGTGTAGGCCATGAGGGACACCTTGCCCACGCCCCCGTCCACCAGCGCGGTCTGGACGAAGCCCTGAAAGCCCGCCGTCTGGGTCAGGCCGATCAAGAGGGTCAGTTTCCAGGGCGGCATCGCCAGCGGCCGGCGCGTGGCGAACGCGAGCGCGAAAAGCACCAGGCTGCCCGTCACGTAGCGCAGGGCCACGAAGTCGAACGGTCCGATGTAGGGCACGATCAGCTTCATCGCGATCCAGCTTCCCGCCCAGACCAGGATGGTGCTGAACATCAGGGCAAGCCCTGCGCGATCGAAACTGCTGCTCACGGGTGCGGCTCCATGCGAAGAAATTTGGCAATCCAGGAATGACGACGCCCGTGCCGCTACATGCCGGCACGGGCGTCGTCATTATGCGCCTGTCGCGCTGCAAACGGCCGGTGAAATCCGGCCGGTTGCATTTACAGCGGCTTGGCGAGCTGCTCCAGGATGGCGGGATTTTCCAGCGTGGACACGTCCTGCGTCACTTCCTCGCCCTTGGCGACCACGCGCAGCAGGCGGCGCATGATCTTGCCCGAACGGGTCTTGGGCAGGTTGTCGCCGAAACGGATGTCCTTGGGCTTGGCGATGGGACCGATCTCGCGGGCCACCCAGTCGCGCAACTGCTTGGCGATGGCCTGGGCCTCTTCGCCTTCCGGACGCGAGCGCTTGAGCACGACGAAGGCCACAACGGCCTCGCCGGTCGTGTCGTCGGGACGGCCCACGACGGCGGCCTCGGCCACCATTTCGTGCGCCACCAGCGCCGACTCGACTTCCATCGTGCCCAGGCGGTGACCCGAGACATTCAGCACGTCGTCGATACGGCCCATGATCCAGAAGTAGCCGTCCGCGTCGCGCTGCGCACCGTCGCCCGCAAGGTAATAGCCACGCAGTTCGGACGGGAAGTAGCTCTTCTTGAAGCGTTCCGGATCGCCCCAGATGTTGCGGATCATGGCGGGCCACGGACGCTTGATGACCAGGAAGCCGCCATTTCCCTTGTCCACGTCGCCGCCGGTCTCGTCGACGATGGCTGCGGCAATGCCCGGCAGGGGCAGCGTGCACGAACCCGGCTTGGTGGGCGTGGCGCCCGGCAGCGGCGTGATCATGTGCCCGCCGGTTTCGGTCTGCCACCAGGTATCCACAATAGGGCAGCGCTCGCGGCCGACGTTCTTGTGATACCACATCCAGGCTTCGGGGTTGATGGGCTCGCCCACCGTGCCGATGATGCGCAGCGAGTCCAGATCGTAGTTCTTGGGATGCGCGTCGGGCGTGGCTTCAGACGCCTTGATCAGCGAGCGGATCGCGGTCGGCGCCGTATAGAACGTGGTGACCTTGTGGCGCGCAATCATGTCCCAGAAGCGGCCGGCGTTGGGGAACGTGGGCACGCCTTCGAAGACGATCTGCGTCAGGCCAGCAGCAAGCGGGCCGTAGGTGATGTACGTGTGACCGGTAACCCAGCCCACGTCGGCGGTGCACCAGTAGACGTCGTCCTTGCGCGCGTCGAAGGTCCACTTCACGGTCAGGAGCGCCCACAACAGGTAGCCGGCGGACGAATGCTGCACGCCCTTGGGCTTGCCCGTGGAACCTGAGGTGTACAGGATGAAGAGCGGGTGTTCGGCGTTGACCGACACCGGTTCGCAGGTGTCGGGCTGGCCGGCCTCGACGTCCTGCATCCAGAGATCGCGGCCTTCGTTCCACTGCACCTTGCCGCCCGTGCGGCGGTACACGACGACCTTGGTGACGGCTTCGCAACCGCCCATCGCGATGGCTTCTTCAACGGCGGGCTTGAGCGGAATGGTCTTGCCGCCGCGCACCTGTTCGTCGGCCGTGATGACGAGCGATGCGCCCACGTCGACGATGCGTTCCTGCAGGCTCTTGGCCGAGAAACCGCCGAACACCACCGAGTGCGTCACGCCCAGACGCGCGCAGGCCTGCATGGCGACCACGGCTTCGATGGACATGGGCATGTAGATGATGGCGCGATCGCCCTTCTTGTAGCCCAGCGCCGCCAGCCCATTGGCGAAGCGGCAGACGCGCGCCAGCAGTTCGCGATAGGTGACCTTGTCGACCTTGCCATCGTCGGATTCGAAGATGATGGCGGTCTTGTCGGCGTTGCCGTTGGTGAGGTGTACGTCCAGGCAATTGGCCGAGACGTTCAGTTCGCCGTCGCCGAACCAGCGGTAGAACGGGGCATCGGACTCGTCCAGCACCTGCGTGAAGGGCTTGGTCCACTGCAGATTGTCGCGGGCCTGTCCGGCCCAGAATCCGTCGAAGTCGTTCTCGACCTGCGCGCACAGCGCGTTGTAGGCGTCCATGCTGGAAATCGCGGCGCCCTGCGCGGCGCGCTCGGGCGGCGGAAACACGCGGTTTTCCACCAGTACGGACTCAATAGCGTTCGACATGATCTTGTCTCCAATCGGTGATTCTGTTGTTTATGCTGCTTTTTTATTACCCACCTGCAACCGTATCGCCGCGCTCTTACGGGCACCTTACGCAAAATGCGGGCCGGAGCCCGCAGATTGACGAGGCCCAAGGCGATGCGTCTGCGCCGGATCCGGGCAGGAAGACGCCGCAAGGCGCCAACCGGGCAGCATGCACAAGCCAACGACGCGCCGCACGGCGACGCGCCAACAATGCCAAGCAATCAGCATGTGCCGCCGCATCGGGACGCGGCGGCACAAGGCAGTCCATAAGGATAGCAGTCGCTTCCCGCTTGGCGTATACCGCATTCAGGCGGCCTGCCGGGCGAGGCCGCGCTTCATGTCCACCCGCGACAACAGGACCAGTCCGCCGACGAAGAACAGCCCCGTGACGAGGATGGCCAGGCGATGATTGCCTTCCGTGGCCCACGTCACCAGCCCGTACGTCAACGGGCCGATCACGGCGGCAAGCTGCACGGAAAAGGTCCACAGCGAATAGAACTCGGCCAGCCGGCCCGCCGGCGCCAGCGCGCCTGTCATGGCACGGCCCGCGCTCTGCGTCGTGCCCATGCACAGGCCGGCCAGCACTGCCGCCACCCAGAACACCGGCGCGGTCACGGCCGCGTAAGCCGTCAGCACCATCACGATCCATCCGACCAGCGTGATGGCCAGCGCCGGCTTGTGGCCGATGCGGTCTTGCACGTAGCCGAACGAAAACGCCCCCGCCGCCGCGCCGATGTTCACGGTGAACACCAGCAGCATGATCTGCGGCGTAGTGAAACCCATGACTTCCGAGGCATACACCGCGGCCAGCGTGATCACGACCGAGATGCCGGCCTGGTAGCAGGCAATGCACATCAACAGGCGGCGAAATTCCGGGAAATGCAGGCCCGTTTCGCGCCAGGCGTAGGCCAGGCGCTTGAGCATGTGCAGTGCGGGCGGATTGCCCTGCTGCGGCTTGGCGCGCTCGCGCAGCATGAAGAACGACGGCAGCGCGGCCAGCGCAAATACCGAGGCTGTCACCACAATGACCCAGGGCACGAACTGCTCGGCGGTCTCGCCTCGCCCTTCGGCCAGCGTCACCACGACAAGCGACAACCCCAGCGTCAGCATGCCGCCGAAATAGCCAAAGCTCCATCCCCAACCCGAGACGCGGCCCAACGCCTGCGGCTTGGCCAGTTCAGGCAGGAACGCCGCGACCACGGATTCGCCAACGCAATAGCAGTAGTTGGACACGACGATGGCGGCAAGCGCCAGCCAGACGTCGCCCGGCCCCGCTTGCGTCAGGACCAGCGTGCCCGCCACGCAGCCGGCCGTGCTGGTGTAGAGCAGCCGCCGCTTGCTGGCCCGTGCATCGGCGCGGGCGCCCAGCGTAGGCATGGTCAGCATGATGACGAGGTACGACAGCGACAGCGCGGACGTCCACGCGAGCGTGGCCCATGTGGCACGCCCGGCGACGACGCCGACGAAATAGGTGCTGAAAACCGCCGTGAGGATCACGGTGGTGTATCCGGAGTTCGCGAAGTCGTACATGGCCCAGGCCCAGACTTCGCGCCGTTTCACGCCGGGGTTCAGCGGACCGCTGTCCGCCCCCCGGGTGTCCTGCGCGGAAACGCCAGCCGGCGTTTCCGGCGGCAGCGCCTGGCTCATAGGCCCAGCGCGGCGATGCCTGCTTGCGCGATCTGCACGTCTTCGGTCGACTTGACGCCCGAAACTCCCACCGCGCCGACGACCTGGCCGTCAACGACGACCGGCACGCCGCCCTCGAGCATGCCTTCGATCAGCGGCGCCGACAGGAACGAGTAGCGACCGTTGTTGATCAGTTCTTCGTAGATGCGCGATTCGCGGCGGCCCAGCGCGGCCGTCTTGGCCTTGGCGGGCGCGATGTGCGACGAGATCGGCGCCGCATCGTCCAGGCGCAGCATGCCCAGCAGATGGCCGCCATCGTCGGTCACGGCAATGGTGACGGCCCACTTGTTCTGCAAGGCGTGTGCTTCGGCCGCGGCCAGGATCTTTTTGACGTCGTCGGCGCTCAGCACGGGTTTGGTTTTCATTGCAGTGACTCCTTGATCTGTTCGAGGGCGTTAGGGTCTTCCATGGTGGTCAGTTCGCCGGGATCGCGCGACTCGCATACCGCGACGATCGCGCGGCGCAGCACCTTGCCGGAACGGGTCTTGGGCAGGGCGCCCACGAACCGGATCCTGGCCGGCCTTGCCACCGCCCCAAGCTGTTCTTCCACCAGCCGCATGATATCCGCTTCCAGCGCCTTTGCCGCTTCCGGCGTGTCGGCGCCGGCGGGATTCTTCAGCACGGCAAACGCCATGGCGACCTGCCCCTTTAGGGGGTCGGACACACCCACCACCGCGCATTCCGCGATGCCGTTGTGGCTGTTGACCGACTCCTCGATCTCGCGCGTGCCCAACCGGTGGCCCGCCACATTGATCACGTCGTCCGTGCGGCCCAGGATGAACCAGTAGCCATCGGCGTCCACCCGCCCCCAGTCGAAGGTCGAATACACCTGCCGGCCAGGAATCGACGTGAAGTAGGTTTCGACGAAGCGCGCGTCGTCGCCCCAGATGGTGGACATGGCGCCGGGCGGCAGCGGCGGCACGATGGCGACCACGCCCTTCTCGTCCGGACCCAGGTCTTCGCCGGTGGATTCGCTGACGATGCGCGCGTCAAAGCCGTAGACCGGGAACGACGGGCTGCCGAACCGGGTGGCGACCTTTTCCACGCCCGGCTGCGCCGACAGGATCGGCCAGCCGGATTCCGTCTGCCAGTAGTTGTCGATGATGGGTTTGCCCAGGCCTTCCGAGATCCATTGCGCCGTCGGCTCGTCGAGCGGTTCGCCGGCCAGATAGACGGCGCGGAGCGTGGACAGATCGTGCCGCCTCAGGAGCTCGGGATCCTGGCGCTTGAGCACGCGCACTGCCGTCGGCGCCGAAAACAGCGTGTTCACGCCGAATTGCTCGACCAGCTTCCAGAGAATCGCGCCGTCCGGGCGCACGGGTGTTCCCTCGTACAGGATGGTCGATTGCCCGCCGATGAGCGGTCCGTAGACGATGTAGGAATGCCCGACCACCCAGCCGATGTCGCTGGTGCAGAAATAGGTGTCGCCGGGCTTGCCATCGAACAAATATTCCATGGACGACGCCAGCGCCACGGCGTATCCGCCCGTGTCGCGCTGCACGCCCTTGGGGCGGCCGGTGGTTCCGGAGGTGTAGAGGATGTAGCTGGGCTCGGACGATTCCAGCCACTCGACGGGCACCCGCGCGCCGCGGTGGCGTTCGCGCAGCGTCGCGTAATCCAGATCGCGACCCGCCACCGGTTCGAACGGGGCCAGGCCGCGGTCGAACACCACCACCGAGCCCGGTGGCGACTTGGCCAGGCTCAAGGCGCGATCCAGGAGCGGCTTGTACGGCACGACCTTGCCGGCCCGCGAGCCGCCGTCCGTACACACCACTACCTTGGGCGACGCATCGTCGATGCGCTGCGCCAGGTTCACGGATGCAAACCCGCCGAACACCACCGAATGCACTGCCCCGATGCGCGCGCAGGCAAGCATGGTGAACACGGCTTCCGGCACCATCGGCATGTAAAGCAGCACCCGGTCGCCGCGTTCCACGCCCAACTCGCGCAGCATGGCGGCTGCCGCGTTCACTTCCTCGAAGACGTCCTGCCGCGTGTAGACCTGCTCACGGTCCACCTCGGTGGACACCCAGATCAGCGCCGGCTTGTCCGCCTGTGTCGGCAGCCAGCGGTCCACGGCGTTGTAGCAAAGATTGGTGCGCCCGCCCACGAACCACCTGGCGAAGGGCGGACGGGAGAAGTCCAGCACATTGTCAAAAGGCGTTTCCCAGTGGATGCGCGTGGCCTCTTCGCGCCAGAAGGCGTCGCGGTCATTCACCGAGCGATAGTGGAAATCCCGGGTTCTTTGCATGTCTGTCTCCTGGTATTGTTCATAGGCCTTAAGGCTGATTGATTTTTTGTCTAATCATTTCGGTCATTCTGGTAGGCAAACCTTGCACGAGACTTGCCGCACGTCAAAAAATTCTTCCAGATGTCCACGCTGCATGGATCTTTAGGGCCGATACGTAACGAACCGGCACTAAAAGTTTGGTAGAATCCCCGCGAAGTTGCACATGATTGTTGAATTTGCTGACATTTCGGCCCCAACCGCGGCTAATGCGCGGTTTTTGCTGTGTTCAGTGAATCATCCCCAGGCGAATGCATCGACACTCCATACCCGCGCGATTCAATTCAACCACTGGCCATGCAAAGCGCGGTCTGCGCATGCTCGCGTTGATTGCTTGCTTTGCGGGTCTGGCGGGTTGTGCAAGCACTAGTCAAAAGTCAACCGCCCATACGTCCGAGATCGATCCTTACGAAACGGAGTGGGTTGCCACCGCCGATGATCCCATCGGCATGCTGGTGGTCCAGAAATTCAAGCGTGAACGCCAGCGTACCCATTCGGGTGTCGGCACCGACAACGGCATGGTCAGCGAAGCCCTGAATCACCTGGGCATCCGCTACCGCTTCGGCGGCAGTTCCCCCGACACCGGCTTTGACTGCAGCGGCCTCGTCGCATACTCGGCCGAACGCGGCCTGGGCCTCAAGCTCCCCCGCAACGCCGCCGAAATCGCCCAGCAAGGCGTGGCCGTCGCCAAGAACGAACTGCAGGCCGGCGACCTCGTCTTCTTCAACACCATGGGCCGCCGTTATTCCCACGTTGGCATCTACCTGGGCGACGACCGCTTCGTGCATTCCCCCAGCGCCGGCGGCGTGGTGCGTGTCGAAAACATGACCATGGCCTACTGGTCCAAGCGCTACAACGGCGCCCGCCGCCTCGACAACACCCTGATGGCTTCGGCCCGCGCGGCAAACTGACCGCCCTGCCCTGTCCAGGCTCAAGGCAACATAGTCGCACGCAGGCCTACCTGCCGCCATCGTCCAAAATGCAAAACGCCGCCAGACTTTCGTCCGGCGGCGTTTTTGTTTGTTCTCTTCGCGGCGTTCAGACCGCAGGCCGTATCGGCCTCCCCAGTTTGTCGTGGATGCGCGGCAAGACGCGTCCCATCAATGAACGGTACCGGCGCGCGGGCACAGGCCGCATTGCTGCAGCGCCTGCTGCATGCTGCACACGGAACGGCGACAAGCGACGACCCGGATGCCACCGCGCTGCGCGGCGTTGCGGAACGTCTTCATGACGTTGTGGCCAAGAAAATCGGTAAGCAGGATGACCAGTTGCGTGCCCGAGGGCAGTTGCAGGGTCTTCTTCTGATGTGAAGGATCGCGCCCGCTGATGTGGTGCGTGATCGAGATGTTGTGTCCTTTTAGCAGATCGGGAATATTGCCGAGGCGGTCGGCGCCCACTACCACTGCACTAAGTCCTGCCGTCATGATTTACCTCACTGGGTCGTTGAGCCTGGATGTAATGATAATGATTCCTATTTTTTCGTCAACTCAAATGAGATCGGTTCTTATTTAATTATTTTTATGAGCTTAGGGAAAGGGATAGCCGTCTCACGCTTTCCACAGGGTCATCGGGCAAAAAAAACGCGACGTCGAAAGGACGTCGCGTGTTGTCGAGGCAGGCGCCGGCAGCCGGCAGAGGCTATTTCGGCGCGCCCTGCACCGCATCGGTCACCACCGCCCGGGTCAGCGAAGGCGCCAGCATTTCCAGGAAGGTGTAGACGTAGTCGCGCAGGAACACACCCGCTTTCACGCCCACGCGGGTCGTATGCGTGCCGAACAGGTGCCCCACCGGCAGGCCGACCAGATTTGAATCACGTCGCGGGTCATAGGCGACGCCCGCGATGATGCCGATGCCCAGGCCCACGTCCACATACGTCTTGATCACGTCGGCGTCGATGGCCTCCAGCACGATGTCCGGATGAATGCCCTGGTTGGCAAAGATCTCGTCGATCGTGCTGCGGCCGGTAAAAGCGCGGTCGTAGGTCACGATGGGGTACTCGGCCAGTTGCGCCAGCGACAGACGCTTGGCGGCGCTGGAGGTCAGTTCGGCCAGCGGATGATCGGGCCGCACCACCACGGTGTGTTCCCACGCATAGACCGGCAAGGTGGCCAGGCCCGGCGTCAACGCCAGCGATTCGGTGGCCAGCGCCAGATCGGCTTGTTCATGCAAGACCATTTCAGCAAGCTGGGCGGGGCTGCCCTCGGCCAGCGACAGGTGAACCTTGGGGAATTGCTTGCGGAACGCGGGAATGACGCGCGGCAGCAGATAGCGCGCCTGCGTGTGGGTGCAGGCAATAACCAGGCCGCCTTCATCGCGGCGCGCGAATTCGTCGCTGACTTTCTTCAGGTTGTCGACTTCGCGCATGATGCGGTCGATCACCTGCGACACGGCAAGACCCGGCTTGGTCAGCCCCTTGATGCGCTTGCCGTGGCGTTCGAAGATCTTGATGCCCAGCTCGTCTTCGAACTCGATGATGGCCTTGGAAACGCCGGGCTGCGACGTGTAGAGCATCCGGGCGGCTTCGGTCAGGTTGAAGTCGCGCCGGATGGTTTCACGCACGAAACGAAATTGCTGGAGGTTCATTAATTGGCCCCTGATAGACGGGCCAATTATAAGTAATAAGAACGCCTTGCTATATGAATTATTCGTATAAGCTTAGGAGCAAGGCGTCCCCTCTTTTAGCGCATCGAGATCGTGGTATTGACGGTCTTGGCATGCGCCGACCAGCGTGCGGTGACCGTCTTGGTCTGCGTCCAGAACTGCACCGCCTGCTTGCCGTTGGGGCCCAGGTCGCCCAGCTTGGAACCGCGCGAACCCGTGAAGCTGAACCACGCCACCGGCACCGGAATCGGCACGTTGATGCCGACCTGGCCCACGTCGATGTTGTTCTGGAAGTAGCGCGCGGCGCCCCCGTCCTGCGTGAACAGGGCGACGCCGTTGCCGTTGGGGTTGCGGTTGATGAATTCCACCGCGTCTTCCAGCGTCTCGACGCCAACGCAGCACAGGACCGGTCCGAAGATCTCCTCGGTGTAGATCGTCATGTTCTCGGCAACGCCGTCGAAAACGGTCGGGCCGACGAAGTTGCCTTCCTCGAAACCCGCCACCTTCAGGTTGCGGCCGTCGAGCAGCAGCTTGGCGCCTTCGTCCACGCCCTTCTGGATCAGGCTTTCCACGCGCTTTTTCGCATTGGGCGACACCAGCGGACCCAGGTCGGCCTGGCGGTCCGTGCCGGCGTTGACCTTGAGCTTCTTAGCGCGTTCGACGAAATCGGGCAGCCAGTTGCGGGCCTCGCCCACCAGCACGGCCACGGACGACGCCATGCAGCGTTGGCCGGCCGCACCGAAGGCGGCCCCGAGCAGTTGGTTCAATGCGACTTCCGGATCAGCGTCCGGCAGAACCACGCAGTGGTTCTTGGCGCCCATCATCGACTGGCAGCGCTTGCCGGCAGCCGATGCGCGGTTGTAGATCTCGGTGCCCACGCGGGTCGAGCCGATGAACGAAACCGCCTTGATGTCCGGATGCTCGCACAGGCCGTTGGCCGTTTCCGGGCCGCCGTGCACCACGTTCAGCACACCAGGCGGCAGGCCGGCTTCCAGCGCCAGTTCCGCCAGGAACAGCGACGAGGTCGGATCCTGCTCGGAGGGCTTGAGCACGAACGTATTGCCGCAGGCCACGGCGATGGGGAACATGAAGCACGGCAGCATCACCGGGAAATTGAACGCAGTGATGCCCGCGCACACGCCCAGCGGCTGGATCAGCGTGTAGACGTCGATCCCGGACGCCGCGTTTTCCGCGTATTCGCCCAATTGCAGGTTGGCGATCGAGCAGGCGTGCTCGACCACTTCCAGACCGCGGCCGACTTCACCCTCGGCGTCCGGCAGCGTCTTGCCGTGTTCGCGGGTAATCATCTCGGCCAGCTTGCCGGTATTGGCGCGCAGCAGCTCCTGGAACTTGAGCATGACGCGCATGCGTGCGCCCTGCCCGGCGTTGCGCCAGGTCTTGAAAGCCTCCTTGGCGTTGGAGACGGCCAGGTCCAGTTCTTCGCGCGTGGCGAAGGGCACCTTGGCGACGACCTCCTGGGTGGCGGGGTTGATCACGTCTCGCCATTCGGTGGTTTTGGACTGCACAAGCTTGCCGCCGATCAGTAGCGGAACGCGCGGGACTTCACTCATTTTGATGCTCCTCACACTGCGTAGTCGATGCGGATGGTCGTCCGCGTTCTTGGATCGAACCGGGCCCGCGGGACAACGCCCGCGGGCCTCGGATTATTTCTTCACCAGCGGGCAGCTCGAATCGGCCAGGGGCTGGAAGGCTTCGGCCGCCGGAATGGTGGCCACCAGCTTCGAATAATCCCAGCCGCCCTTGGAGTCCGCGGGCTTCTTGACTTCGTACAGGTACATATCGTGGATCACGCGGCCGTCCGGGCGGATCGACGCGTTGCGCATGATGGGATCCTTGATGGGAATCTCGCGCATCTTGTCGGCCACGACCTTGCCATCCGTACTGTTGACGGCGGCCACGGCGCGCAGGTAATGCAGCACGCTGGAATACACGCCGGCCTGCGTCATGGTGGGCTTCAGGCCGCGGAAGGCCTTCTCGAAACGGCCGGACCACTCGCGCGTGGCGTCGTCGTAGTCCCAGTAAAAACCGTCCACGTAGGACAACCCTTGGGCGTTCTCCAGGCCGAGCGCACGCAGGTCGGACAGGAAGATCAGCAGCGAAACCAGGCGCTGGCCGCCGGCCACAATGCCGAACTCGCGCGCCTGCTTGACCGCGTTGACGGTGTCCTGGCCGCCGTTGGCCAGCGCCACCACCTGCGCCTTGGAGCTTTGCGCCTGCAAGAGATAGGACGCGAAGTCGGGTGCGTTCAGCGGATGCCGCACGCTGCCCGCCACCGTGCCGCCCAACGCTTTCACCGCCTTGGCCGTGTCGGCTTCCAGCGAGTGGCCGAACGCATAGTCGACGGTGATGAAGAACCAGGACTTGCCGCCCTCGCGCACGGTGGCTTTGGCGCCGCCCGCAGACTGCGAGTAGGTGTCGAACATCCAGTGAAAGCCGACCGGCGAGCATTCTTTGTTGGTCAGGGCCGTGGTGGCCGGACCGGAGAACATCACGACCTTGTTCTTTTCGCGGGCGATGCCCTGTACGGCCAGCGCCACGGCGGAATTGGTGAGGTCTGCGATGGCTGTAACGCCGTCGCGGTCGAACCATTCGCGGGCGCGCGCGGCGCCGACGTCCGCCTTGTTCTGGTTGTCCGCGGACACCAGGTCGATCTTCATGCCTTTGCATTCCGCCGCGAGGCAGTCGTCGATGGCCAACTGCGCCGCGGCGACCGAACCTGCGCCCCCCATGCCGGCATAGGTGCCGGACATATCCGTCAGAATGCCGATCTTCACTGGCGGCTTATCCGCCGCATGGGCCTGCCCAAGCAAACCGGCGCCCAGACATAAGCCTGCGGCGAGCCCGCGTGCGTGCAATTTCATGGATTTGTCTCCTGAGTTTTTATGCGCTGAGTGTTAGCGTTGTGGCGCCGTCTTCGCGGCCTGCGGTCCCAGGGCATAGCCCAAGGCCAGCCGATCCAGTGTAGATGTGTGAAAATCAACAAGCAACACCAGAAATGCACATTCCTTGTGCATTCATGCACACACAAAAAAACCCGCGTTGCAGCGTGCTGCCGGGGCCTTGGAGCGATGGATCTTGCTTGATTGGGACAGCCTGCGGTATTTCCTGGAAGTGGCGCGCACGCAGCGCGTCAGCGCAGCGGCACGCAAGCTGGGCGTGGAACACACCACGGTGTCGCGCCGCATCCGGGCGCTGGAAACGGAACTGGACACCCTGCTCTTTGAAAAATCCCGCAGCGCGGGCTTCGTGCTGACGGACGACGGCCAGCGCCTATTCGTCCATGCCGAGCAGATGGAAAGCGTCGTGCACACCGCGCGCGAGAACCTGTCCGGCATCGGGCAGGCGCTGTCGGGGCATCTGCGCATCGGCGCCACCGAAGGCTTCGGCAGCTATGTGCTCACCCCGCTTGCCGCAGACTTCCAGCGGCGCTATCCGCACATCACGCTGGATATCCTGCCCGTGCCGCGCTTTGTCAGCCTGTCCAAGCGCGAGGCCGATCTGGCCATCACCATCGAGCGCCCGCAGCGCGGTCCCTATGTGTGCAGCAAGCTTTGCGATTACACGCTGCGGCTGTACGGCACACCTGGCTATCTGGCGAACCATGCGCCCATCACGCGCCGCGAGGACCTCGCGGATCACACGTTCATTGGCTATGTGGACGAGCTGCTATTCAGCGAGCGCCTGCGCTATCTGGAAGACGTGCTGCCGGCAAGCAAGGTGGTGTTGCGCAGCACGAGCGTCGTGGCCCAGTACCACGCGGCGCTGCAGGGCCAGTCGCTCGCGATCCTGCCGTGCTTCATCGCGGCCCAGGATCCGCGGCTGAAACCCGTGCTGCAGGACGAGATCGCCATCACGCGCTCGTTCTGGATGTACTGCCACGAAGACCTGCGCAAGCTCAAGCGCGTAACGGTGCTGTGGGAGTTCATCCGCAAATCGGTATTGAAAAACGCCGACCTGTTGGCAGGCCGGCGTGGAACGATGAAGTATCTGCCCTGAGCGCGCCGGCCGGCGGCGCCCGCTACGCTAAGCGCTGCTCTTCGGCGCCTTCACGCGCAGGCGGCGCATCAGCAGGAAGGCGGTCAGCAGCGCGACGGCGCCGTGGATGAGCCACACGCCCAGACCAAAACTGAGCTTGCCGTTGGAGATCCAGGCGCGCGACAGGTTGATCAGGTTCATATAGAGCAGACCGACCAGACCGGCGATGAGCAGGTCGCCCGAACGCCCAAGCCGCGGATTTACCGCGCCCAGCGGAATGGCCAGCAGCGCAAGATTCAGCGCGGCGAGCGGCAGCGAAATCCGCCACATGACCTGCGACCAGCTGCTGTTGGTGTTGTCTTCAACCAGCTGCGGCGTGCTGCGCGCCTTGGAGGACCGCTCTGCCGCTGCACGGGCCTCGGCGACCGGATCGCCACCCGACTTGCTTTCGAGGCGCAGGCCGTATTTTTCGAAGTGCACCAGCCGAAGCTCGGGGGTACCCGGCTTCAGGTCGTAACGATGGCCCTCGCCCAGCACCAGGAAGCGGTCGCCGTTGGGCAGGGTTTCGCTGTGCGCGCTGCTTGCGGTCAGCACGCTGAGCCATTCAGGACCGATCTCGCGCGCGAAGACGTTGCCGAGTTCGTCGCTGGGATTGACGGGGTCTTCAGCAAAGAACACGCGGCTGCCGCCGGAGGATTCAGCGAATTGGCCGGCCGTGACCTTGGACAGGTCGGAGCGTTGTTCGAAGCGTTCGTGGTATTCGCCGATCTGGCGGTAGGCCCAGGGCGACGCGACCAGCGTCAGGCCTGCCACGGCAATCGCGACGGGGACCGCCACGCGCAGCACGGGCTTGAGCCAGTCTGCCAGCGACAGGCCGCTGGCGAACCACACGACCATTTCGGATTCGCGGTAGTTTCGCGTGACCGTGGTCAGCACCGCGATGAAGATCGAGACCGCCAGAATGGTCGGCAGCGCGGTGATGGTCGACAGCGCGGCAAGCACGACCACCACGTCCGCTCCGATGTTGCCTCCCGCGGCTTCACCGAGCAGGCGCACGAGAAGCACGCTGAGCCACACGACGAGCAACGTGGAAAAGACAACGCCAGCGTGACTGGTGATCTCGCTGACGACAGAGCGTTTGAATAGAGACATGGGAGAATATGCGGGATAATCGACCGCATCATACACAGACGCACACGGGAAACCCTCATGGAATTTAGCACACAGACCACTGCTTCCCTGCACCAGGTCAAAACCGCGGCCCTCGCCGTCGGCGTGTTCGCGGACGGCGTGTTGAGCCCCGCCGCCGACATCATCGACCGCGCTTCCAACGGCGCCGTGCGTGCGGTGGTCAAAAGCGAATTCCGCGGCCGCGCCGGCGCGACGCTGACCCTGCGTACGCTGCCGGGTGTCGCCGCGCAGCGTGTGGTGCTGGTCGGTCTGGGCAAGCAGGAAGAATACTCGGCCCGCACCCACGCGTCGGCCGAGCAGGCATTCGCCGCTTCCTGCGTCGCCGCCCAGCTTGCCGAAGGCGTGTCCACGCTGCTCGCCAATCCCATCGCCGACACCGACCTCATTGCGCGCGCCCGCAGCGCCGCGATCGCGGCCGGCAGCGCGGTCTACCACTACGACGCCAGCTTCGGCAAACCCGACCGCGACGCGCGCCCCAAGCTCAAGAAGATCGTGCAGGTCGTCGAGCGCGCCGACGCGGCACAGGCCCAGAAGGGCCTGCGCGAAGGCAGCGCCATCGCCAACGGCATGGAGCTGACCCGCACGCTGGGCAACCTGCCGGGCAACATCTGCACGCCGACCTACCTGGGCGACACCGCCAAGCGTCTGGCGCGCGAATTCAAGTCCCTGAAGGTCGAGGTCCTGGACCGCAAGCAGGTCGAGGCGCTGGGCATGGGCTCGTTCCTGTCGGTTGCGCGCGGCTCCGAGGAAGCGCTGCGCTTCATCGTGCTGCGCCACGCCGGCGCCAAGGCTGCCAAGAAGGGCGCCAAGGCGGCGCAGGGTCCGATCGTGCTGGTCGGCAAGGGCATCACATTCGACGCGGGCGGCATTTCGCTCAAGCCCGCGGCCACCATGGACGAAATGAAGTACGACATGTGCGGCGCCGCCAGCGTGCTCGGCTCGTTCCGCGCCCTGGCCGAACTTGAACTGCCGCTGGATGTCGTCGGCCTCATTCCCGCGTGCGAGAACCTGCCCAGCGGCAAGGCCAACAAGCCGGGCGACGTGGTCACCAGCATGGCCGGCCTGACCATCGAAATCCTGAACACCGACGCCGAAGGCCGACTGGTCCTGTGCGACGCCCTCACCTACGCCGAACGCTTCAAGCCGTCGGCCGTGATCGACATCGCCACGCTGACCGGCGCGTGCGTCGTCGCGCTGGGCAACGTCAACACCGGCCTGTTCTCCAAGGACGACGCGCTGGCGGACGCTCTGGCCTCGGCCGGCCGCCGTTCGCTCGACACCGCATGGCGCATGCCCATGGACGACGCCTACCAGGAACAGCTCAAGTCCAACTTCGCTGACCTCGCCAACATCGGCGGGCCTCCGGCCGGCGCCGTCACGGCGGCTTGCTTCCTGTCCCGCTTCGCCAAGGCATACCCCTGGGCGCACCTGGACATCGCCGGCACCGCCTGGCGCGGCGGCAAGGACAAGGGTGCAACGGGCCGTCCGGTGCCGCTCCTGATGCAATACCTGCTGGACCAGGCTTGAAGCGCCGGACGCCGACAGCGCCATGACGCGCATCGACTTCGCCTTCGGCGCGCCGGACCGCCTGCGCATGGCCTGCCAGGTCGTGCGCAAGCGCGTCCTGGCCGGGCAGCGGCTGGTGGTGTACTGTAAAGACGGTTCGCGCCTGTCCGCCTTCGACCGGATGCTGTGGGCGTTCGACGACACGGCTTTCGTGCCGCACGTGCTGGCAAATGATTCGCTGGCCGCTGAAACTCCGGTGGTGCTCACCGCCGGGGATCCGCTGCAGGCCCTGCAGGCGGCCGGGCAGCCCGACCAGCCCCAGCCCTGGCTGCTGAACCTCGACGACGATTGTCCGCCCGGGTTCGATGCTTTCGAGCGCCTGCTGGAAATCGTCTCGGACGACCCCGACGACAAGCAGGCGGCCCGGCAGCGCTGGCGAACCTACCTGACGGCCGGTCATACGCCGCAAAGCCACGACCTGAGCCGCAAGGCCCAAGGCGGCTGAACCGTCCCACGCGCGCCCGCGCGCCGCGCTCCACCAGACTACGGGAGTTTCCATGCCCGCTCGCCCATCCGACCCCGGCATCCCCACCCTGACCCATCGGGCAGAACCCTCGTTCCACGACCCGGCCGACGACGACGCCGATGCGCCGCTCTTGACCGAACTGGCCGACGAGGCGGGTCCGGTGTACGAAAACGACCCCTATGAACATGACCCGGTTCCCGTCCTGACGGACGTGGCCGGCGACGACCAGCCGCCGGTGTTGCCGGTTTCGCGGACGTCCGAGCCGGCGGCCCCGCTTGCCGCGCCAACGGCCACGCCGGCGGCGCCTTCACCGGCCGCCGCCCCCGTGCGCCCCGCCCCGCTGCCCGACGCCACCGTCCTCGCCGCGCGCCTGCAGGCCGAGGTCGAACAGCTCATGCAGCAGGCGCTTGCCGATGCGGTCCAGCAGCTTCAGGCGCGCATGGACGCGGAATTGCCTGCTATTGTTTCCCGCGTGCTCAATGAGGTTCGGCGAGGGTGATCCTACGCCATGCGCAGGATCAATTTGCCCTGAAACGGGCAGTCCTACTTCTTTCTCAAACTGGATTCTTCAGGGAACTGTAAGGTATCCTTCGCATCTAAGCCTTCTAGGCAATCACCATATTTGCCGTATACAGGAGTTCTCCATGAACGAATATCGTCCGTCCCCTTTTAACCGTTCCGGCTCTGTCGCCGGCGCGCCGGGCGAGGTCGCTCGCAACCAGGTCCTGCGCAACACGTACTGGCTTCTGGCCCTGTCGCTGATCCCGACAGTGCTGGGCGCGGCGGTCGGCCTCTACACCGGCATCAACCGCGTCATGGGCGCCAGCCCCGGCCTGTCGGCCATCGTCTTCCTGGTCGGCGCCTTCGGCCTGATGTTCGCCATTGAAAAGAACAAGAACAGCTCGCTGGGCGTCGTCCTGCTGCTGGCCTTCACGTTTTTCATGGGCGTCATGCTGTCGCGCCTGCTGGGCTTCGTGATGGGCATGAGCAACGGCTCGCAGCTCGTCATGACGGCGTTCGGCGGTACCGCAATCGTGTTCGGCACCATGGCCACGCTCGCCACGACCATCAAGCGCGATCTGTCGGGTTTGCAGAAATTCCTGTTCATCGGCGCCGTCGTGATCCTGGTTGCCGCGCTGGCCAACATCTTCCTGCAACTGCCGGCCCTGATGCTGACCATCTCGGTGCTCGCCATCGTGATCTTCTCGGCATTCATGCTGGTTGACCTGCAGCGCGTGGTCAACGGCGGCGAGACCAACTACGTGTCCGCCACCCTGGCCATTTACCTGGACGTCTACAACGTCTTCTCGAACCTGCTGATGCTGCTGGGCATCTTCGGCGGCAACCGCGAGTAACGCGCCGTCGCCAGACCAGCACCGAAAGGGCCTGCATGCACAACATGTAGGCCCTTTTTCTTTGGCCAGCTTTGTTTGGCCCTCTTCCTTTGGCCCTCTTCCTTTGGCCCTCTTCCTTTGGCCCGCCTGTTCACCTTTTTCCTGCCCGGAGCTACGCCATGCCCGATCGCCGCCGCTTCCTCCAGACCACCGCCAGCGCCGCCCTCCTCGGAACCGTGTGGCCGGCATGGGCGGCTGAGCCGGCGCAAGCCATGCTCAAACGCGCGATCCCGTCGACGGGTGAAATGCTGCCCGTCGTGGGACTGGGCACCGCGGACACCTTCAACGTATCCCCGAGCGATGCGATGGCCATGGCGCCGCTGGCCCAGGTGCTTGAAACGCTGCTGAAGGCGGGCGGCACGCTGATCGACACGGCGCCCAGCTACGGCGAGGCCGAGGCCGTCACAGGCGCGTTGCTGGCTCGCGAGGGCGGCCTGCGCAAGCGCGTGTTCCTGGCCACCAAGATCAGCACGCGCGGCCACGAATCCGCGATGCGCCAGGTGCGGCAGTCGCAGGAGGCGCTGCGCAGCGACAAGCTGGACCTGATCCAGGTGCACAACCTGATCGACACGCGCAACCAGCTCGCGCTGCTGCGCGACCTGAAACAGCAGGGCGTGACGCGCTACATCGGCATCACGCATTACACGGACCATGCCCACGACGATCTGACCGAGCTGGTTGAAAAGGAAAAGCCCGACTTCCTGCAGGTGAACCTGTCGATCGCCTCGCGCAGCGCTGAAAAGCGGCTGCTGCCCGCGTGCCAGGCCAACGGCGTCGCCGTGCTGATCAACCGGCCGTTCGAGGACGGCGCGCTGTTCCGCCAGGTCAAGGGGGTGGCGCTGCCCAAGCTGGCCGCCGAGATCGACTGCACTTCCTGGGCGCAGATCTTCCTGAAGTTCATCATCGGCCACCCCGCCGTCACGGCCGTCATCCCCGCCACGTCCAAGCCCGCCAACATGGCGGACAACGCGCGCGCCGGCTTTGGCCGACAGCCCGATGCCGCGCTGCGCGACCGCATCGCCGCGCTGCTCGCCTGACGCCATGGCGCCCGCCCCCCTGTCCTGGCGCGCCCGCATGTCGCGGGCGCTGGGCATCCAGGAGGACGAACTCGCTCCCGCCGCCTGCGGCTTCGCGTTTTTCTTCTTCCTCTTTTGCGGCTATTTCATGCTGCGCCCGATCCGCGAGACGATGGGGATCCAGGCGGGCGTAAACCAGTTGCAATGGCTGTTCACCGCCACGTTTCTTGCCACCCTGGCCGTCGTGCCGCTGTTTGGCTGGATCTCCACCCGCGTGCCGCGCGCGACGCTGGTGACCTGGGTCTATGCCATCTTCGCCCTGACCATGGTGGGCTTTGCCGCCCTGCTCCACCAGCAGCCCGGTAGCGTCTGGGCGGCGCGCGCGTTCTATGTCTGGCTGTCGGTGTTCAACCTGTTCGTCGTGTCCATCGCCTGGAGCCTGATGGCCGATGTGTTTCGCATGGAATCGGCCAAGCGGCTCTTCGCGCTGATCGCGGCGGGCGCCAGCGCGGGCGGCCTGTGCGGCCCCCTGCTCGGCGCGCTGCTCGCTGGCGTGTTGGGTCCGGCGGGCCTGCTGGTGTTGTCGGCCCTGCTGCTGACCGCCACGCTGCCGCTCAAGCAATGGCTGCTGGCGTGGCGCGCCGCTTCCCGGCCAGAAGTGGGCCTGCAGGACATGCAGCGTCCCATCGAAGGCGGCATTCTTGCCGGGCTGGCGCGCATCTTTCAGTCCCGCTACCTGTTGGGCATTTCGCTGCTGGTCGTGCTGCTCGCCACGCTGAACACGTTTTTGTACATGGAACAGGCGCGGCTGGTCGCCGATGCGTTCCCCGACACCGCCCAGCGCATCCGGGTTTTCAGCGCCCTGGATTTCACCGTGCAGACGCTGGCATTGCTGTCGCAGATCTTCATCACCGGGCGCGTGGCCGCACGCCTGGGTTTGCGGTTCCTGCTGACCGCGGTGCCGCTTGCGGTGGCGCTGGCGTTCCTGGCGCTGGCCGCGTTCCCCGTGTTCGCCGTGCTGGCGGCCGCCATGATCCTGCGCCGCGCCGGCGAGTACGCGCTGATCCGTCCAGGGCGCGAAATGCTGTTCACGGCCGTCACGCCGGAAGACAAGTACAAGACGAAGAACGTCATCGACACCGTGGTCTATCGCGGCGGCGATGCCGCCAGCGGTTGGGTGAAGGCGGGCATCGACATGCTGGGCTACGGCGCGGCGTTGATCGCGCTGCTGGGCGCCGTGGTGGCGTTGGGTGCGGCCGCCGTCGGCTATGGATTGGGCAAGCAGGCTGATCGGCGCAACGGCGACTTGCCTTAACTTTTTCTGAATAACCATCTTATTCATCCAAACGGAAACGCCGATTCCCGGACGCACAATGGCGCAGCCCTCAACGCCTCGGGAATCGTCATGAAACGCTCTGCCTGCCTTGCCGCCCTGTTGCTTTGCCTTGCCGCGCCGCACGCGCAAGCCGATTACCCCGAACGCGCCATCACGCTGATCGTGCCGGCCGCCGCGGGCGGCAATGCCGACATCACCGCCCGCCTGATCGGTCAGGAGATGAGCCGGCTGCTCGGCCAGCCAGTCGTCGTCGAAAACCGCGTGGGCGCCGGCGGCCGCATCGGCACGCAGGCCGTGGTCCGGGCCCCCGCGGACGGCTACACCATCGGTTATGCCCACGTCGGCACGCTGGTGCTGCATCGGTACCTGTTCAAGCAGCAGCTCTACGACCTGGACCGTGACCTCAAGCCCATCGGCCTGGTCGCCGAGACCCCGAATGTGATCGTCGTGAATGCCGCGTCGCCGTACCGCGATCTGAAAGGATTCATCGAAGCCAGCCGGGCGCAGCCGGACCGCCTGACCATGACCTCGGCCGATCCGGGCACGACCAGCGAAGTCGGCGTCAAGCTGTTCATCGCCCAGACCGGCGCCGCGGTTCGGCAGATCCCCTACAAGGCCACGGCCGCGCAGCTCTCGGACCTGCTGGGCGGCCACGTGGACTCCATGATGGAAAACCTGCCGCCCTTGATCGGCAACCTGAAGGACGGCCGCCTGCGCGCGCTCGCCGTCACCACCCGCAAGCGCGCCGCGTCCAACCCGGACGTGCCGACGGTCGCCGAACAAGGCTATCCGGAGTACGAGCAGTCCGCGTGGAGCGCCCTGGTTGCACCGGCAGGCACGCCCGTTGCCGCGATCTCGCGGTTGAACGCCGCGATGAATCAGGCGTTGCGCTCGGACGCGGTGAGCCGCGAGTTGCGCAGCCGCTCGCAGGAACCCCTGGGTGGCACGCCGCAGGATGTCCAGGCCCAGATCAAAAAGGAGCTGCCCAAGTGGGAAAGCATCATCAAGGCCGCCACGCTGGATTGAACCGCGCCCGAACACCCGACGGAGCCCGCGCATGGCCAACGTAACCCGCGAGGATTTCTCCGTGGCCGCCGCTACCAATGCGTCGGCTTACCGGCGCGTCACGATCCCGATGTTGCGGATCGAGGCGGGCCCGGGGCCTGCCGTCGCGCTCATCGCAGGCGTGCACGGCGACGAATGGGAAGGCCAGGCCGCCATTCTGGATCTGTGGCATCAGTTGCCGGAGATTCTGCAACGCGGCACGGTCTATCTGCTTCCCGCCGTCAATGCGGAAGCGTCGCTGTCCGGCACGCGGCTGTCGCCATCTGATGGCGGCAACCTGAACCGCGCTTTCCTGGGCGAACCGGCGCGCGGCTACACCGAAAGCATCGCGGCGGCCTTGGAGGCGCGGCTGCTTCCCCGGGTGCAGGCCATGGTGGACGTGCACAGCGGCGGCGCGTCGCTGCGCTACCTGCCGTCATCGGTCATCACCCGCTACGGCGACGATGCGTATGACGAGCGTCTGCCGGCGCTCGCGCGGGCATTCGGACTGCCCGACTGCGTGTTCTTTCGCGGTGGCGAGGCCGGTTCCATGCCGGCGGCGGCCAGCCGTCACGGCGTGCTGCGGCTTTCGGCCGAGATCGGCGGCGGCCGGGAAACGAGCCAATCGCTGGCGGACAGCTGCCGCGACGGGCTGCTGGGCTGCCTGGCAGAGTTGGGGTTGCTGTCCCGTCCCGAGTCTGCACACCCCGCCCAGGATGCGCAGGTCCGCCTCTACGACCTGGCCCCCCCCGCCGCGACGCTGCGTGCCCGCGAGTCCGGCGTATTCGTTCCCGCCGTGGAGCTGGGACAATCCGTGGCCGCGCAGCAGCCCATCGGCCGCCTGATCGAACCGGCACGGCCCGACGTCCCTCCGCGCCCATTGCTCAGCCCACAGGCGGGCACCGTAGTCTGCCTGCGTCCCATCGCGCGCAGTGACGACGGCGATTGCCTGCTGCAGGTCGCGCCCGCTCTTTCCTTGGAATCTCTTGCTTCAAGATACTGACCCATGCAGATGAACCCCAGATTGTCCGGCCTGCGCTGCATCCGCTGCGCAACCCTCTGGCCCGCGGGCGACTATCCCGAAGGCTGCCCTTCGTGCCTGGCGGCTGGGCACCCCGCCACCCTGGAGTGCCAATACGACGCGCCGTCGCGGGACGGCGCCATGCCCCTGCCGGTGCTGTCGGCCGTGACGTTGGGCGAAGGCGGCACCCCATGCCTGTCCGCGCCCGACCTGGCGCTTGAAGAAGGCGTGGGCACGCTGTGGCTCAAGTGCGAAAGCGCCAATCCCACCGGCAGCCACAAGGACCGCATGTCGGCGCAACTGGTCTCGCGCGCTCGGCTGGCCGGCGCCACGCGCGTCGCGGCGGCCTCCAGCGGCAATGCGGGCGTGTCGCTGGCTGCCTACTGCGCGGCGGCCGGCTTGCAGGCCGACATCGCCATCACCCATAACTGCCCCCCGCTGCAGCGCGAGGCGATGGAGCGCTTCGGCGCACGGCTGCGCGCCTTCGAAGACAGCCTGGGCCGCTGGCCGTACGTGGCCGACCTGTGCCGCAACCACGGCGCGTTCGCGGGCACCAATTACCTGAATCCGCCGGTGGGCACGCATCCGTACGGCGTCGAGGGCTACAAGCCGATCGCTCAGGAAATCCTGGACGACTGCGGCCTGCCCACGGACATCATCGTCCCGACCGCGCGCGGCGACCTGCTGTGGGGCATCTTCCTGGGCTGGCAGCACCTGCTTCAGACCGGACGCATCGCCCGACTGCCCCGGCTGCACGCCGTGGAACCCTACGCCCGCCTGTCGCGCGCGCTGGAAACCGGCGATGCCCGTGGCCAATGGGAAAGCGCGACCCAGCAGTATTCCATTGCGGGCGGCACGTGCACGCTGCAAGCATTGGAAGCCCTGTCGCGGTCGGAAGGCATGCCGGTGGAGACCTCCGACGCGCAGGCCGCGCAGGCTCGGCAACGCCTGGAGCGCATGGGACTGGGCGCGGAACTGTCGTCGGCCGCCGCGCTGGCGGCCGTCGCGCGGCTCAGGCGGGCAGGCAAGCTGGATGCGGAATCCAACGTGGTGCTGATGCTGACGTCCGACGGCCGCCGGGGCTGATTCCCGGGCTACACACCAAACCGTTCGACCAGCGGCGCCAGTGCGCCGCGCAGGCACGTCGCCCAGAACTTGCCGGCTTCGGACAACGGGCGGCTGCCGTGTACGATCATGTGGCATTCGAAATGCACGGGCGCCTCGAGCGGCCGGTAGGTGAGGCCCATGGCCTCCATGCCCAGCGCCGTAGCCGGGTTGGCGATACCCACCCCATGCCCGGCCAGCGCAAGCTGACACACGGTGCTGGAATACGGCGTCTCGATCGCCACGCGCAGGCTTTGGCCGGCCTGGTGCAAGAGCGCATCCAGCCGCTTGCGCGATCCGTCTTCGGCGTTCAGCGCAATCACATCGACTTCGGCCAGATGGGAGAAATTCACCGATTCCAGGCGGGCCAGCGCATGGCTGGCGGGAAACACGGCCACCGCGCGCAAGCTGGCCAGACGATGCCCGCGCAGCCCTTCGAGTTCGGATTCATCGGCCACCGCCGCCAGATCCAATTCCCCGGACACCACCATGTCGCGCAGGGTGTTGGAATCGCGGATCTGCAGGTATAGCGGCGTATCCGGATAGCGCACGCGAAAACGCGATATCGCATCGCTGACGATCGCGCCGCTGTAGGCGTGGATGCAGCCGATGCGCAGCCGCGGCTGCGCCGCGCCGCGGATCGCCCGGATCTTGCGTCCCAGGCTTTCCAGGCCCACATTCAAGCGGCGGATCTCTTCATACAGCAGGGTCGCTTCAGGCGTGCGCTGCATCCGCTGGCGGACGCGCTCGAAAAGGCGCAGCTCGATGCTGGCTTCCAGTGCGGCCAGTGTTGCGCTGACGGTCGCAGGCGACACGTCCAGGCGCCGTGCGGCGGCGGTGACGCTTTCCGTCTCGTAGACGGTGCGGAAGGTTTCGACCTGTTTGAGCGTGAACGTCATGAGGCCGGCGCCGCAATCAGATGCGTTGCAGATCCAGCAGCACGCGCCGCGTGGACAGCGGACGGCCCGCCAGAATCTCGGCCAGTCGCGCGCGCAAGTCGGTGCGCAAGGCGGGCTCGATGGCAGGATCGTCGAAATCGGGCGGCGCCTCGTCGACGCCGTAACCCGTTTCGCGCAGCAAGGTCCATTCGAAGCGGCGCAGCGCCCCGGCCGCGCGGGTGCCGGCAGACAGTTGCTGCAAGGCCATGTCGTATGCGTCGAACAACAGCGGATGCGCGTCCTCGCGCGGCAGCAGGCGCAGCAGCAGTTCGTTCATGTACCACGCCGACATCAGCGCGGCGCCGGCCAGCGGCCGGATACCGGCGATCTCGGCGCGCGTCAGCGTCTTGACCTCGCCGTTGCCCGTCCAGGACAGCAGCAGCGGCTGGAAAGCCGACAACACGGGGCGCAAGACGGAATAAGGGCGCTTGGCGCCCTTGGCGACCATGGCCACGCAGCCATGATCGCGAGAAAAAGTCTGGACAATCAGGGAGGTTTCACGCCACGCGGTGGCGTGAAGCATGAACCCCGGTCGATCCTGGACGCGTGGCGCCCGTCTACTCATAACCCAAGTCGCGCAGCGCACCCTCGCGGTCGGACCAGCCCTTGCGCACCTTGATGTAGACCTCCAGATGCACGGGTTTGTCCAGCAGCTTGGCAATGTCCTGCCGCGCCTCGGTGGCGATCCGCTTCATGTGCATGCCGCCCGTGCCCAGCAGGATGGGCTTGTGGCTGTCGCGCTCGACGACGACACAGGCGTTGATGGTGGCGCCCTTGGCGGTCTCTTCCCATTGCTCGATGACGACCGTGCAGCCGTAAGGCAGTTCGTCGCCCACCAGGCGGAAGATCTTCTCGCGCACCAGTTCGGCGGCGATGAAGCGCATGGGACGGTCGGTCAGCGTGTCTTCCTCGAACATCGGCTCGCCTTCCGGCAGGCGCGATGCGATTTCGTCGAGCAACTGGTCCAGTTGCTGATTCTTGGTGGCGCTGACCGGCACCACGGCGCCAAACGGATGCTGCGCCATGATCTTGGACACGAACGCGAACAGATCGTCGCGGTTCTTCAGCGCATCGATCTTGGAGACGACCAGGATCGTGCGTTCGGGGTTGGGCAACAGCGGCAGCAACTTGGCGTCGCCTTCGGACCACTTGCCCGCTTCAACCACATGCACCACCACGTCCACGTCGGCCAGGGCCTGCGTGACGACGCGGTTCATCATGCGGTTCATCGCGCCACCGTGGCGCGTCTGGAAGCCCGGGGTGTCGACGAACACGAACTGCTCGTGCTCGCGCGTCAGCACACCGTGGATGCGGTGGCGCGTGGTCTGCGCCTTGCGCGACACGATGGAAATCTTGGAACCGATCAGGGCGTTCGTCAGCGTGGACTTGCCCACGTTGGGGCGGCCGACGATGGCAACGAAGCCGGTACGAAAAGGGGTATCGCTCATTTAGTCTCTTGAGCCACTGCCACGGGCAGCGACAATTGCGCGGTTTTGCGCGCCTTGCCCGACTTGCGGGCAGCCTTGGTGGCCGGGCTGACGGCCAGCGCGGCCTCGAGCGCCAGCTTGGCGGCCGACTGCTCGGCGGCGCGGCGGCTGGCGCCGGGCGCCATTACCTTGATATCGAGCGCCGGAATGGCGCACTCGACTTCGAACTGCTGGCTGTGGGCCGCGCCGTGCGTGGCCACCACCGTATACAGCGGCAGGGCCAGCTTGCGGCCCTGCAAAAATTCCTGCAGCAAGGTCTTGGCGTCCTTGCCGAGTGTTTTGGGATCCACGGATGCCAGCACCGGCTGGTACTGGCGCACGATCACGCGGCGCGCTGCCTCGAAACCCGCATCCAGGAAGACAGCGCCGAAGATCGCTTCGACCGTGTCGGCCAGAATGGACGGGCGGCGGAATCCGCCGCTCTTGAGTTCGCCTTCGCCCAGACGCAGGTACTGGGACAGTTCCAGCCGCTGGGCGATATCTGCCAGCGACGCCTGCTTGACCAGGTTGGCCCGCAAACGCGACAGATCGCCTTCGTCGATTTTTGAATAGCGTTCGAACAGCATCGCCGCCACGACGAAGTTCAGCACGGAATCCCCAAGGAATTCCAACCGCTCGTTATGGCGCGCACCGTGGCTACGGTGCGTCAGCGCCTGTTCAAGCAAGGCCGCATCACCGAAGTGGTAATCCAGGCGGTTTTCTAGCGTGGCTAGCGACATAATCAGTTGAATCGGCCGATACGGCTCAGATCGCTGAAGTTCATCCAGATGAAGAAAGCACGGCCGACGATGTTGGCTTCCGGAACGAAGCCCCAATACCGGCTGTCCGCGCTGTTGTCCCGATTATCGCCCATGGCGAAATAATTGCCCTCGGGTACTTTGCAGCGTACCCCATTGTGGCTGTATTGGCAGTTTTCACGGTATGGAAAAGTCCACCTTTCCGGGGAATATACCTGCGGGACCTTCTCTTCCAGCAGGATCTTGTGCTCAACGTCGCCCAACTTCTCTTTATATTGCGCGATGTACGAAACACGATCCGGCTCGAAATAGTCACCATCACGCACGTGCGGGACCAGTTCGCCATTGACATAAAGCTTCTTGTCGATGTATGCGACTTCGTCGCCCGGCAGGCCCACAACGCGCTTGATGTAGTCGACGTTCGGATCAACGGGGTACCGGAACACGAACACGTCGCCGCGCTTCGGCTCGCCGACGGGGATGACCTTCTTGTCGATCACCGGCAGGCGCAGACCATAGCTGAACTTGTTCACGAGGATCAGGTCGCCGGACTGCAGCGTGGGCAGCATCGAGCCGGACGGAATGCGGAACGGCTCGACCACGAACGAGCGCAGCATGAACACGAACAGGATGACGGGAAAGAAGCTGACCGCGTATTCGACCCACCAGGGCACGCGCCGCGCGGCGTCGCCGGCTTCGCGCCGCAGGCGCTCGGCCTCTTGCGCATCGCCCACCAGTGCCGCGTCGTATTGCGCCATCGCGGCCTGAGCGCGGCGCTCGCGCCCCTTGCGCAATACGGCCAGATCGAGCACCCAGATAACGCCGGTAACCACCAGCAGAATAAAAAGGATCAGGGCAAAGTTCCAACTCATCAGCTAATCGCCTTCTGGGGTTCTATTTGTCTTCCACCTGCAGGATGGCAAGGAACGCCTCCTGCGGAATTTCCACGCTACCCACCTGCTTCATGCGCTTCTTGCCCGCCTTCTGCTTTTCCAGCAGCTTCTTCTTGCGCGAGATGTCGCCGCCGTAGCACTTGGCCAGCACGTTCTTGCGCAGCGCCTTCACGTTCTCGCGCGCGATGATTTCGGCGCCGATGGCCGCCTGGATGACCACGTCGAACATCTGGCGCGGAATCAGGCCGCGCATGCGGGTCACCACGTCGCGCGCGCGGTGGCGCGCGTTGCTGCGGTGGACGATGACGGCCAGCGCGTCGACGCGGTCGTTGTTGATCAGCAGGTCGACACGCACCACGTCAGCGGAGCGGTATTCCAGGAACTCGTAGTCCATCGAGGCATAGCCGCGCGACACGGACTTCAGCTTGTCGAAGAAGTCCAGCACGATCTCGGCCAGCGGAATCTCGTACACCAGGTGAACCTGGCGGCCGTGATAGCTCATGTTGACCTGCACGCCGCGCTTGTTGTTGCACAGCGTCATGACCGGACCGACGTAGTCCTGCGGCATGAACAGCGTGACCTTCACGATGGGTTCGCGGATGTCCTGGATCTTGCCGATCTCGGGCATGCGCGACGGGCTTTCCACGGTGATCACGGAGCCATCGCGCTGCTCGACTTCGTACACCACCGACGGCGCGGTGGTGATGATGTCCATGTCGAATTCGCGTTCCAGGCGCTCCTGCACGATTTCCATGTGCAAGAGGCCAAGGAAACCGCAGCGGAAACCGAAGCCCAGCGCTTGCGAGACTTCGGGTTCGAACATCAGCGCGGCGTCGTTGAGCTTGAGCTTTTCGAGCGAATCACGCAGTTGGTCGTATTCGGAGCTTTCGACCGGATACAGCCCGGCGAACACCTGCGGCTTGACTTCCTTGAAGCCCGGCAACGGGTTGGCGGCGGGCTTGTTGGCCAGCGTGACGGTGTCGCCGACCTTGGCGTCTTCAAGCTGCTTGATGCCGGCGATGATGAAGCCCACCTCGCCCGCCGACAGATGTGGACGCTGCTGCGACTTGGGCGTGAACACGCCGGTCTGCTCGCACAGGTGGGTGGCGCCGGACGCCATCAGGAGGATCTTGTCTTTGGGCTTGAGCACGCCATTGATGATGCGCACCAGCATGACCACGCCGACGTAGTTGTCGAACCACGAATCGATGATCAGCGCCTGCAGCGGCGCTTCGGGATCGCCTTCCGGGGCGGGCACGCGGGCCACGATGGTTTCGAGGATTTCGTCGATGCCCATGCCGGTCTTGGCGCTGGCCAGCACGGCGTCCGAGGCGTCGATGCCGATCACGTCCTCGACTTCCTGGCGGGCGCCTTCGGGATCGGCCTGCGGCAGGTCCATCTTGTTCAGCACCGGCACGACTTCCACGCCCAGTTCGATGGCGGTGTAGCAGTTGGCCACCGTCTGCGCTTCCACGCCCTGCGATGCGTCCACCACCAGCAGTGCGCCTTCGCAGGCGGACAGGGACCGGCTGACTTCATACGAGAAGTCCACGTGCCCCGGGGTGTCGATCAGGTTCAGGTTGTAGATCTTGCCGTCCTGCGCCTTGTAGTGCAGGGCGGCCGTCTGGGCCTTGATGGTGATGCCGCGCTCGCGCTCGATTTCCATGGAATCGAGGACCTGCGCCGACATCTCGCGATCCGCCAGTCCGCCGCAGCGCTGGATCAGGCGATCGGCCAGGGTCGACTTGCCGTGATCGATGTGGGCAATGATGGAAAAGTTGCGGATATGCTGCATGCTTGAATTTATAAGGGACGGAACAGACGGCACACGGCCGGGAGACACCGCCGCCGGAATGTGCACGGCCGACGTGTGAGGCGCTGACGGGCTAGGCCCGTACAAAACTGAGGGGGCGCCAAGCGCCCCCTCTTGCGGCAACCAGCCATTTTAGCCGGTCTTGAGCCATTTTTTTTGCCCGGGGCGCGCCCCGGGACAAAAAGCGCCCTAGGGTGGCCGCACCTGGCGGTTTCCCGCCATGCTGGCTGCCTGGTGGCGGCGCCGGACAGGCGCCCGCCGGTCCGGGCCGTCATCACTTGGACGCAGGCACCGCTACCCATTGCGTCTGGTCGCCACGGCGCACCAGCAGGCCCGTCGCGCGGCTCTTGTCCAGCTTGGCGACCAGTTCGCCGAACTGCTTTGCGCCGGTGACATCGGTGTCGTTCAGCGCCAACACGATGTCGCCTTCCTGCAGGCCCGCCTTCGCGGCCGCGCCATCGGCAACCTTCACCTGGACGCCGCCCTTGATGCGCAGCTTCTTCTGGATATCGGCGGGGACGTCGATGACGCCCAGGCCCAGCGCGTTGGTGACCTCGGGTTCCGGCGCAGGCTTCTTGCCCGCGGCAGCGGCCTTCTCGGTGGGGATCTCGCC
Source organism: Achromobacter sp. UBA2119 (assembly GCF_002331005.1). Lineage (NCBI taxonomy): Bacteria > Pseudomonadati > Pseudomonadota > Betaproteobacteria > Burkholderiales > Alcaligenaceae > Achromobacter > Achromobacter sp. UBA2119. The sequence goes on from NZ_DCYD01000009.1 coordinate 443,215, forward strand.
CACCTTGACCGACAGCGTCATGCTCTTGCCCTTGCGCCAGATTTCCATGTCGGCGCGCGTGCCCGGCTTGGTCTCGCCGACGATGCGCGGCAGGTCGGACCAGCGCTTGATCGGTTCCTTGTTGAACTTCAGGATCACGTCGCCCGGCTGCACACCCGCCTGCTCGGCAGGGCCTTCGGCTTCAACGCTGCTGACCAGCGCGCCTTCTGCCTTGGGCAGGCCGATGGCCTCGGCCACATCCTTGCCGACTTCACCGATCTGCACGCCAACCCGGCCACGCGTGACCTTGCCGGTAGTGCGCAGTTGGTCCACCACGCGCATGGCTTCGTCGATCGGAATGGCCAGCGAGATGCCCATGAACCCGCCGCTGCGCGAGATGATCTGGGAATTGATGCCCACGACCTCGCCGTCCAGGTTGATCAGCGGGCCGCCCGAATTGCCGGGGTTGACCGCCACGTCGGTCTGGATGAACGGCAGGTATTCGCCGGTATCGCGGCCGATGGCGCTGACGATGCCGGAAGTGACGGTGGAATCCAGGCCGAACGGCGAGCCGATGGCGAGCACCCACTGACCCTTCTTGAGCTTCTTGGGATCACCGATCACCAGCGGCGTCATGTCTTTGGCTTCGATCTTGATGAGCGCCACGTCCGTGCGCTCGTCCGTGCCGATGACCTTGGCCTTGAATTCGCGTCCGTCGGTCAGGGTGACGTAGATGTCCGTCGCGTCGACGACCACGTGGTTGTTGGTCAGGATGTAGCCGTCGGCCGACACGAAGAAGCCCGAACCCACGCCGCGCGGCACGGTGCGCTCTTCAGGCGGCGTCGGCTGCGGACGCTGGCGCGGATTGGGCGATTGCTGTCCGGGCGGCTGGAATTCGGGACCGAAGAACCAGCGGAACAGTTCGTAGGGATCGCTGCCGCCAGGACCATTGCCGCCGCCGCGCACCGGAACCGTGGCGGTCGTGCGGATGTTGACGACGGCCGGATCGGCCTTTTCAACGATGGCCGTGAAGTCGGGCAATCCAACCGCGGCAGGCGCCGTCTGCGCCACCGTCACCGGCACGTAGGCGGTGGACAGCATGGCCCCCGCCGCGACAGCCGCCAGAAAGCGCCGGAAAAAAGCGTTCGAGACCGTCATTGCTTTCATATGTCACTCCGAAATTGCTGCTTGCGGAACGGCGGGAATTATTTGGCCCCGCCCTCCGCGGGTGCGGATGCCGCGGGTGCGGGAGGCACGTACTCAGTGGCCTGCGCAAGTTGTTCCAGCGTGGCGGCGGGCACTTCGCCCACCGCGGTCAGCCAGAAATCCGCAATGCGCGCGCCATATACATTGATCGCGCCGCGCTGGGACGCGCCGTGCGCCGGCTGGTGATTGCGCTGGCTGTCATAGGGCTCGATGAAGACCGAGATTGCCGCCAAGCCGTCGGACAGCACCATCTGGCTGACCGGCGATCCGCGCTTCATGGCACGCGAGACCTGCATGATCGTCTTGAAGCCGTCGGGCGCCGGAATGCGCCAACCCTGAGCCGCCAGGTCCACGGGCTGCATGTTGGCCTCGAGCACCTTCCAGTCGCGGGTATTCCAGCGCGAGGACAGCGATTGCGGATCGACTTCGGAGCCCAATCGCAGCGAGGTGAACGACACCTGCTCGACCACGCCACGCGCGGCATTGAGCGTCTGGGCCTTCAGCAGCAGATTGGTTTCGACGTCCGCGCACAGGCGATAGCCGTAACGCAGCTTGTCCAGCGGTTCGATCGTGATCAGCCGGCATTCGCGGCCAGCAACGCGGTGCGGCGTGGGTTCCGTGCGGATCTTGTAGTGTTCCGACAGGTTGGCCGGATCGCCCAGCAACAAGCCGGGGAAGCGATCTCCGCGGCGGCGCTCGACAAGCACGGTCTTGCGTTCGGGGATCAGGCACTGCACGTCGTCGTTGTGACGCAGGTATTCGCGCGGCTGGCCGTCAAGGATCTCGAGGCGTTCGCGCTCGCCGGTGCCATCCAGGACGTGCACCAAGCGCGAGGACTGGATAACGTCGCCCTGCTGATACATGAAGACGCCGGCGTAGTCCTGCTTGCGGGCCGCCTGCTGGATGCGCGTGAGCAGCTGCACGACGTCTTCGGTCTGGCCGGCCGGCGTGGCGCCAGCGGCGGCCGCGGGGCCGTGCGCGGCAAGGAAAGCGGTGAGGAGCGTGGCGGCGAACCAGCCAGCGCGGTGAGCCTGCCACGAGGCAGCACGTCCCAGCACCGGCCAGCGTGATGGAAGCACAAGCGCCATCAACGTCCCGCTCCGACATCGAACGACACCTGCCGGACCGCGCTGGGGCCGGCCATCTGGCGATGGGCCTCCAGGTAGTCGCGCAGGCCCGAGTCGTCGGAGGCCGAAGCCGGCGAGCTGGCGTCGGCCAGCACGCGCACATCCGTCGCCGGCGAGCCGGTGACGTACGGCTGCGCCACCCACGCGACCGTGGCCACTGCGGCGGCAACGGCCAGGCCGGACAGGCCCATGCGCAACGGCGAGCGGCGCCGAGGCGCCGCTACGATGGGCAGTTCCGCGTCCAGCGCGCGCGCCAGGCGGGCCGAGAAGGCCGCGCTGGGCGTCAGCGCCAGATCGGAATTGCGCAGGGAATCACCAATCAAATGATAGGTGTCCCAGGTCTGACGTCCCTCTTTGGACAACAGACTGGGAAGAATATCGTCGGAATCTTCTCCGTCCATCCAGGCGGAGACCGATTCCTCCCAGGAGGACTCGGCGATCTCAACGGATTTGGCTGCTGTTTGCATGACTGCCACTCCTTACCAGCGACGCTCGACATCGGTGTCGAGCAACGGACGCAACTTGGTCGCAATGGCTTCACGCGCACGAAAAATGCGGGAGCGCACCGTACCGATCGGGCAATCCATGCTCTGGGCGATGTCTTCGTAACTCATACCTTCGATTTCACGCAGGACAATTGCGGTGCGCAATTCTTCAGGTAGTTCCTCAATGGCCGCGTTCACCGTCTCGGCGATTTCGCGGCTGGCAACCATGGATTCCGGCGTGCTTATATCCGTTAGGTTGTCGGTTTCGTTAAAAGTTTCACCGTCTTCCGTTTCAATCGCGTTGGGCGCGCTGGGGCGCCGCCCCTGCGAGGCAAGCCAGTTGCGCGCCGTATTGATGGCGATGCGGTACAGCCAGGTGTAGAAGGCGCTTTCGCCGCGGAACTGGGGCAAGGCGCGGTAAGCCTTGATGAAGGCCTCCTGCGCCACATCCTCGATTTCGGCGGGATCGCGGATCATCCGGGCCAGCAGACGGAGGATCTTGCGCTGGTACTTGAGCACCAGAAGATCAAATGCCTTCTTGTCGCCCCGCTGCACGCGGGCGACAAGCTCGGCGTCGACTTCGCGCTCGCTCATGAGGCCTCCCGCAAAGGACGCGCCGGGCGTGCCTGCCGCGCCGTGCCAGCGACGAGGCGCAGACGGCGCCAGGATTCGGGTCGCAGCGTGTGCTTCCAGACGGTGAGGGTGATTTTGCTAGTGGTAAAGGCCGTACTCCCGGTGGGCAAGGGCTGCAGGATAAGCGTCAGCCACGCTGGGCCCCGTTGCTGGTCCAGGAGCAGCGCGTCCTGCCAGCCTTGCGGCCGGCGTAGCTGCCAGTGGCCAGTCCCGGTCGCGGTACGTAGCGCCGTTACCGGGGACGGGGCGTTCCGAGCCGAGTGTAACAGCCCGGCCAAGAGGAATAGAAGGGCCAGGAGCGCGGCCGCAGCCCAGGCATAACCATGCCACGCTGCCGCTGTCAGCACGCTGGCCGCCGCAGCGGCCAGCGCCAGCCCGAAAAGCGCGACGGCTCCCCTGGGCTGCGAGACAGGTAGGCGGAACGACCAACGCCCCCCGACCAAGTCGTCCAAATCAGACCCGGCGAACGGCCATCGAGCCGTTGGTGCCGCCAAAGCCGAACGAATTGGACAGACCCACGTCGATCTTCATCTGCCGCGCTTCGTTCGCGCAGTAATCCAGATCGCATTCGGGATCCTGATTGAAGATGTTGATCGTCGGAGGCGAGACCTGGTTGTACACAGCCAGCGTCGTGAACACGGCTTCGATGCCGCCGGCCGCGCCCAGCAGGTGGCCGGTCATCGACTTGGTCGAGTTGACCACCAGCTTCTTGGCGTGGTCGCCGAACGCCAGCTTCAGCGCGTCGGTTTCGTTCTTGTCGCCCAGCGGGGTGGACGTGCCATGCGCGTTGACGTACTGGACGTCTTCGGCATTCAGGCCGCCGTTGCGCAGCGCGTTGATCACGCCGCGGCGCGGGCCGTCCTTGTCCGGTGCGGTGATGTGGTGGGCATCGGAGCTCATGCCGTAGCCAGCCAGTTCACCGTAGATACGCGCGCCGCGCTTCTTGGCGTGCTCGTACTCTTCCAGCACCAGGACGCCAGCGCCCTCGCCCAGCACAAAGCCGTCGCGGTCGCGGTCCCAGGGACGCGATGCGGTCTGAGGATCATCGTTGCGGGTCGACAGCGCGCGCATGGCGGCAAAGCCGCCAATGCCCAGCGGCGACACGGTGGATTCGGCGCCGCCAGCCACCATGACGTCGGCATCGCCGTATTCGATAAGGCGTGCGGCATCGCCAATGCAATGCAGACCGGTCGTGCAAGCCGACACCACGGCGTAGCTGGGGCCCTTCATGCCGTAGGCGATCGACAGATGCCCGGAAATCAGGTTGATCAGCGAACCCGGCACGAAGAACGGCGAAATGCGCCGAGGTCCCTTGGCAAGGTAATCGACCTGGGTTTCTTCGATGCGCGGCAGACCGCCGATGCCGGAGCCCACGATCACGCCGATACGCTCGGCGTTTTCTTCGGTGACTTCCAGGCCGCAATCGCGCCAGGCCTGCATTCCGGCAGCCAGGCCGTAATGGATGAACGTATCCATCTGGCGGGCTTCCTTGGCCGAAATATAGGTACTGATGTCGAAGTCTTTGACTTCGCCAGCAATGTGGGTGGTGATGGCCGAGGGATCGAAACGGGTGATGCGGCTGATGCCAGAACGTCCGTTGACGATATTGTCCCAAGCGGTGGTCAGATCATTTCCTACGGGGGAAACGATACCCAGGCCGGTGATGACGACACGTCGCTTCACGGATGACTCCTCAAACAGACAAAAGAAAGGCGGTTTTCGGGATGCGCTGCGCGTGTGGACCACATGAAGGCAGGTGAGGCATTACAACGCCCGACCTGCCGGTGGACCACACGGCACTCCTGAAACCGCCCTGATTCCAGGTTGGCCGACGAAATCGGGCAACCAGGACGATATAGGCTGAGCTTACTGCTTACCGTGCGAATTGATGTAGTCAATCGCTTGTTGCACGGTCGTGATCTTTTCGGCCTCTTCGTCGGGGATCTCGGTCTCGAATTCGTCTTCGAGGGCCATGACCAGTTCGACCATGTCGAGCGAATCGGCACCGAGGTCGTCAAGGAAGGAGGACTCGTTCTTGATCTCGGCTTCGTTGACGCCAAGTTGTTCAGCGACGATCTTCTTGACGCGCTGTTCGATGCTTTCCATGCAGATCTCCAATTGGGAAAAATCCCGCGAATTATAGCCAAGCGCGGAGTGATGCAACGCCTGACCGTGACAAAAATAACACCGCGCATTTGTTCTGTCGCCGAGACCGGCGCAGGTTGACCATGTGCGGCGTTTCCGGAGAATCGCGCGCCGCCTTGCCGGCTGCCCGGCGGCGGCGCGTGATTCGTGATTTATTGCATGTACATCCCGCCGTTGACGTGCAGGGTGGTGCCGGTAATGTAACCCGCCTGCGGTCCGGACAAAAAGGCCACGGCATGCGCAATGTCAGCCGGCGAGCCCAAACGGCCCAGCGGAATCTGTTGCAGCAGCGCCGCGGTCTGGTTTTCACCCAGCGCACGCGTCATGTCGGTGTCAATGAAGCCAGGCGCCACGCAGTTCACGGTGATGTTGCGGCTGCCCAGTTCACGAGCCAGAGCACGCGCCATGCCCGCCACGCCCGCCTTCGCGGCAGCGTAATTGGCTTGGCCCGCGTTGCCGCTGGAACCCACCACGGAAGTCACGTTGATGATGCGTCCCCACCGGGCCTTCATCATGCTGCGCAACACGGCGCGCGACAGGCGGAAGACCGAAGCCAGGTTGGTGTCGATGACGGCCGACCAATCGTCGTCCTTCATGCGCATCGCCAGCGTATCACGGGTGATGCCGGCGTTATTGACGAGGATGTGCGGACCACCGCCTTCCTTGCCCAGCGCGTCGATCAGCGCATCGCAGGCAGCGGCGTCGGTCACGTCCAGCACCACACCGCGGCCGCCGAACGGCGCCAGCGCTTCAGTGATGCCAGCCGCGCCCGATTCGGACGTGGCGGTGCCGACGACGGTTGCGCCGCGCCCGGCCAGTTCCAGGGCGATCGCGCGGCCAATGCCGCGGGTCGCGCCCGTGACGAGCGCAATCTTGCCCTGCAGTTCGGTCGAGGTGTTGTCCATTGATCAGTTTCCGTTTACGGCTGCCATCGCCGCTTCCAGCGAAGCAGGATCGGTGATGGCCAGGCCGGTGAGTTCGGGGTCGATGCGCTTGGTCAGACCCGCAAGGACCTTGCCCGGACCGCATTCGATGACGTGCGTGACGCCTTGCGCCTTCATGGCGCGCAGGGTTTCGACCCAGCGCACAGGATGCCACGCCTGACGAACCAGCGCATCGCGGATCGCGTCGGGATCGGTGGGCGAAGCCACATCGACGTTGTTGATGACCTGCACTTGCGGCGCGGACACAGCGGCGCCAGCGAGCGCGCCAGCCAGCACGTCGGCGGCGGGCTTGAGCAGGCTGGAGTGGAACGGCGCGGATACGGGCAGCAGCAAGGCGCGCTTGGCGCCGGCAGCCTTGGCCAGTTCGCAGGCGCGTTCGACCGCGGCCTTGTGGCCGGCGATCACGACTTGCGCGGGCGCATTGAAGTTGACGGCTTCGACCACTTCGCCTTGTGCGGCTTGCGCACACGCGGTGCGCACAGCGTCGTCGTCCAGGCCCAGGATGGCGGCCATGGCGCCGGTGCCGACCGGCACCGCGGCCTGCATGGCGTCGGCCCGCACGCGCACCAGGCGCACGGCATCTTCCAGCGCCAGCGAACCGGCAGCGGTCAGCGCGGCGTATTCGCCCAGGCTGTGGCCGGCCACGACATCAGGCTTGCGGCCGCCCGCGGCGATCCAGGCGTTGTAGAAGGCAACGCCGGCGGTCAGCATCGCCGGCTGCGTATTGGTGGTCAGGTTGAGCTGTTCGAGGGGACCCTGCGCGATCAGCGCGCCCAGGTCCTGACCCAGCGCCTGCGAGGCCCGTGCGACGGTGTCGGTGACCGCCGCCACGCCGGACCAGGCGTCCAGCATGCCGACAGCTTGCGAACCCTGGCCAGGAAAGACAAAAGCGATTTTCATGATTGAGCGTGTGGATTGATTCAGTGTCTGTGTGGAATGCCAGGCGCGCTCTCCGGCCGCCCGCGGCACACGTGCCGCCGCGGCCAGGGCACACCCTTACATGCGAGCCAGTACCGAGCCCCAGGTGAATCCGCCGCCCACGCCCTGCATCAGGATGAGCTGGCCCGGCTTGACGCGGCCGTCGCGGCGCGCAGCATCGAGCGCAAGCGGCACGCTGGCCGCGGACGTGTTGGCGTGGCTGTCGACGGTGATGACGACCTTCTCGACGGGCACGTCCAGCTTGCGAGCCAGGAAATTCAGGATGCGCACGTTGGCTTGATGCGGGATCAGCCAATCGACGTCGGCAACGGTGACGCCGGCTTCGGCGCAGGTGTCGCGCGCCGAGCGGTCCAGAACGGTGACGGCCTGCTTGAAGACGGCCTGGCCGTCCATGCGCAGGAAGGGATCGCCCGTGACGTCGCCGTAGGCCACGTTGCCCGCGGCGCTGAGGATCTTCATCTGGCTGCCGTCGGCATGCAGTTGCGCGGCCAGGATGCCGGGCGTGTCGGAGGCCTTCAGCACAACAGCGCCGGCGCCGTCACCGAACAGCACGCAGGTGCTGCGGTCGTTCCAGTCGAGGATGCGCGAGAACACTTCGGCGCCGATCACCAGCGCGCAGCGCGCGCGGCCCGCGCGGATGAAGCTGTCGGCGGTGGTGAGCGCGTAGACGAAGCCGCTGCACACGGCCTGCACGTCGAACGCGGCCGAACCCTTGGCGCCGAGGTTGGCCTGCACCAGGCAGGCCGTGCTGGGAAACACAAAATCGGGCGTGGACGTGGCCACGATGACGAGATCGATTTCGGAAGCATCCACGCCCGCATCGGCCAGCGCGCGGCGCGAGGCCTCGGTGGCCAGCTGGCTGGTGGTCACGCCACGCTCGGCCAGATGGCGCTGACGGATGCCCGTGCGCTCGACAATCCATTCGTCGGAGGTGGCGATATCGCGCGTCGCCAGTTCCGCAGCCAGTTCGTCATTCGAAACCACGCGTTCCGGCAGGAAGCTGCCGGTGCCCGCGATCACGGAGTATTTCATTGCGGTATCCATCAAGCGGTATCCCCAGCCACGTTGGGCGACGCCGCCGATGGGCGATCGCCGGATTGAACGCGCTTGGTAATTTGAGCGACCGTCTGCGCGGTGCGCTCCAGCAGTTTACTCACTACGGCTTCGCGCGCGCGTTGCAAGGCAAAACCGAAGGCGTAAACGTCCGCGGATCCGTGGCTCTTGATGACGACGCCACGCAAGCCGAGCAAAGCCGCGCCGTTGTAGCGGCGGTTGTCCACGCGGTTGCGCAGGCGGTTCAGCACGGGCTTGGCCACCGCGCCGGCGATCAGCGTGATCAGGTTGCGCTTGAACTCTTCGCGAATGATGCTGGACAGCATCTTCGCCAGTCCTTCCACGGACTTGAGCACGACGTTGCCGACAAAGCCGTCGCAGACGACGACGTCGACCGTGCCCTTGAAGATGTCATTGCCTTCGACGTTGCCGTAGAAGTTCAGCGGGCTGCCGCGCAGAAGCTCGGCGGCTTCCTTGACGACTTCGTTGCCCTTGATGACTTCTTCGCCAATGTTCAGCAAGCCCACGGTGGGGTTGTCGCGATGGTCCACCGCCTGCGACAGCGCGGCGCCCATGATGGCGAATTGCAGCAGGTGCTCGGCCGTGCAGTCCACATTCGCGCCAAGGTCCAGCACCGTGGTGGCGCGGCCCGTCTGGTTCGGAATGGACGTGGCGATCGCCGGGCGATCAATGCCATCCAGCGTCTTGAGCACATAACGTGAGATGGCCATCCAGGCGCCCGTGTTGCCCGCGGAAATGCAGGCGTCCGCCCGCCCGTCCTTGACGGACTGGGCAGCGAGGCGCATGGAGGAGTCTTTTTTGCGGCGCAGGGCGACCTCGACCGGGTCGTCCATGGCGACGACTTCGGAAGCCGCCACGATCTCAAAGCGATCGCGCGCCACGTTGCGGTGCTCGGAGAGCGCCGCTTCGATAGCGTCGGGAAGCCCGACCAGCAATAGCCGGGTGTCCGGAAATTGCCGGGCGAACTCGATCGCAGCCGGAATCGTGACGGGCAGACCGAAGTCTCCGCCCATACAGTCTATGGCGATGCGTATCACGGGTGCCAGGTATCAGCGCTCAGCCGAAATGGTCCGAGTACGAGTTCGGCCCGGGGGCCTTATTCGTCGGCCTTGGTCTTCAGGACCTTGCGGCCACGGTAGAAGCCGTTGGGGCTGATGTGGTGACGCAGGTGCGTTTCACCGGTGTTCGGTTCGATGGCGGTCGACGGGGCCACCAGAAAATCGTGCGAACGGTGCATACCGCGCTTGGAGGGGGACTTCTTGTTTTGTTGAACGGCCATGATGACTCCTAGAAACGGGGCGCATTGTACGCGATGCGGCCCGATGTTGATCTCAATCTTTGTGCTTCAGTTGTTCCAGCACCGCAAACGGCGACGGACGCTTGACAGCGGGCTCCTCTTCAGAAGCTTCGCTGGCCTTGGCCTGCGCGCCCGGGCATACATCATGCTTGGGCACATACGGAATGCTCAGAATGAGCTCATCTTCGATCTGGGCCAACAGATCAAAATGATGCGAACCCACCACCTTTTCAGGTAGCTGGGCCACAGAATCCCTTCCTACGCCTTCGTCGTCCTCGTCGTCGTCATCGTCGCCTTGATCGGCAAAGGAATGATCATCGTCGAGGTCGTCTTCGGATTTGACCAGTTGCAGCACGACTTCGCTGTCGACCGGATACGCAAACGGCGCATTGCACCGCTGGCACACAACCACCGGATTCGCCTTCACATGCAGGCGCAAAAGCGGTTGGTCCATCAGCAAGCCAGTTTTGCCTTCTTCGCCTTGCACGGACCAGGTCACAAGTCCGGCTTCGCCCAGCGGTTGCTCGGGCAGGCCATCGACCACGCGGGCAAGACGCACCAAGGCGATGCTGCCCTGCGCGCTTTTACCCAAACGGGCAAAGGCGAAGGCGTCGATGCGCTTGACGTCAGAGTCCGCCGCATTCACACCAGCACCGGCCGATCCGTCCGCGCGGCGACTCGCATCGCCAGGCTTTCCCTTCGGTGTCATGTTGATGTTCCTGCAAAAATGCCGCAAAACGTTAGATAATACTGTGACTTACGTATTACCGTCAAATGCCGCATGCCCCACAAACCTAGCTTGATCCTCGCGTCCAGCTCGCGATACCGCAAAGAACTGTTGTCGCGCCTGCGCCTGCCCTTTTCCGCAATTTCCCCCGATGTAGACGAAACGCCACAACCCGGCGAAACCCCCGAGGTGCTGGCGCTGCGCCTGTCCGTCGCCAAGGCGATGGTGGTGGCGGAAAAACATCCGGGCAGCATCGTGATCGGCTCTGACCAGGTTGCCACTGTGGACGGCGCCCCCATCGGCAAGCCGGGCGATTTCACGCGGGCCCAGGCGCAACTGCGCGCGCTGTCGGGCAGACTGGTGGAGTTTCACAGCGCGCTGGCCGTGACCGACGGCCAACGCGTCGAAAAGGCCGACATTGTGACGCGCTGCCGGTTCCGCCAACTGTCCGACCGTGCCATCGACGCCTACCTGCGCGCCGAAGAGCCTTACGATACCGCAGGCAGCGCCAAGGCGGAAAGCCTGGGCATTGCCCTGATGGAAAGCATTCAAAGCGACGATCCAACCGCCATCATAGGCCTGCCGCTGATCGAGTTGACACGCATGCTGGCAACTTTCGGACTGGATCCGCTCGACGCCCCCGGAGCATCCGCATGACCGGCGCCCTGCACCTGATTCCCGTCAGCCTGGGCGACGCGCCGCCCGAGCGCTGGCTGCCCGCCGACGTGCGCGCGCTGGCCGGCCGGCTGGACACCTACATCGCCGAGAACGCCAAGACCGCCCGCGCCTTCCTGAAGCTCATCGGCACCACCCGGCCGCTACAGGAAATCACCATCCACACCCTCACTGATAAGGCCGACGCCGCGCAGATCAAGGCGTGGCTCGACTCCGCAAAGCGCGGCGCGGAGATCGGCCTGGTTTCCGAGGCAGGCTGCCCCGCCGTCGCGGACCCCGGCGCCAAGGTCGTGGACGCAGCGCACCGCATGGGGATCGCTGTCAAACCCTGGGTAGGCCCCTCTTCGATTCTGCTGGGCTTGATGGCCAGCGGCCTGGACGGGCAGCGTTTCGCCTTTCATGGTTATGCCCCGGTGGAACCCGGCGAGCGCGCCAAGCAACTGCGCGCCTGGGAGCAGCACTCGGCCCGCCACAACCAGACGCAGCTGTTGATCGAGACCCCGTACCGCAACGCGGCGATGTTTGCCACGCTGATCGCCACCTTGAAGGGCGACACCAAGCTGTGCGTGGCGCGCTCGATGACGACGGCAGACGAATGGGTGGTCACCCATACGGTGGCCGACTGGAAGAAGTTGCCGGCGCCCCAGCTGGACAAGCTGCCGACGCTGTTCCTGTACCTGGCGCGCTGACCATGATCCGCCTATTTTCCACGCTGCTGGCCGCGGCGGTGCTGGCCGGCTGCGCGGCGCGCGGGCCCGCCGGCCTGGACCTGGACACCTCGATCACCGCCGTCAGCCAGAGCAGCCGGGTGCGATCCGTGGTCCTGCACTACACCACGGTCAACGACGCCGAGTCGCTGCGCCTGCTTTCCAAGGGCAAGGTCAGCGCGCATTACCTGCTGGACCTGGATGGCCGCGCCTATCGGCTGGTCGACGAAAACCGCGCCGCATGGCACGCAGGGGCCAGTTCCTGGTACGGCAACATCGCAATGAACAGCACCTCGATCGGCATCGAGATCGTCAATCCGGGCTGGACCGAAGGCAGCAACGGGGAGCGCGTCTGGCACCCCTATGACGACCGCCAGGTCCGGGCGCTGACCATCCTGCTGCGCGACATCATCCGCCGGCACAACATCGTGCCGGAGAACGTCGTGGGCCACAGCGACATCGCGCCGCAGCGCAAGGTGGATCCCGGCCCGCTGTTCCCCTGGAAGACGCTGGCTGACGCGGGTATCGGGCGCTGGTACAACGAGGCAGGCGCGGCCCAGCATCTGGCGCGCCTGCAGATCGAAGGTGTGCCGGATGTCGCATGGTTTCAGAAGCAGCTGCAGCGGCTTGGCTACGCCAGTCCGCAGGACGGCACTTTGGACCGCGCAACGATCAACACGCTGGCCGCGTTCCAGATGCACTACCGCCCTACCCTGCACGACGGCCAGCCTGACGCGGAAACCGCGGCCATCATGCTGGCCATGCAGTAGCTGCGGCGCCCCAGCGCGCAAGCGGACTATGCCCGCCCGCGCCACCAGGCGACGACGCGCCAACCCAGCAGCACGGCCAGCACCGCGGCGTAGATCGCGGGCTCGGACAGGTCATTCTTGCCCGCCTTGTGCCACCAGTAGTGCAGAATCGCCAGCAGGCCGATGGCATAGATGGCCCGGTGCAGCGTCTGCCAGCGCTTGCCCAAACGCCGCATCGCCCACTGCGTCGACGTGGCAGCCAGAGCGGTCATCAGCACGAAGGCCGAAAATCCCACCATGATGAAGGGACGTTCGACGATGTCACGCACCATTTCTGCGGGATCGAAGCCACGGTCCCACCATACCCACGCCATGAAATGCAGCGCCGCGTAGAAGAACGCGAACAATCCGCACATGCGCCGAACGCGTACCAGCGCGGGCTGCCCCGTCAGACGGCGCAGCGGCGTGATGGCCAGGGTGACCAGCAGGGATACCAGTGCCCAGGTGCCAGACGATCGCGTCAGGAATTCAACGGGATTGGCCGTGAGGCCGTCGTGCATCCCCAGCCATATCCACCGCGCGAACGGCGCCAGGCCCAGCAGAAAGAGCAGCGGCTTGAAGCGCCCGATCGTCCGGGCCGAGAGCTGCGCCTTCCTGTGTGCCGCAGCCGAGGCAGCGCGAGGAGCAACGGACACGGATCAGCGCCTCAGTAATTGGCCTTCAGGTCCATGCCCTGATAAAGCGACGCCACCTGATCGCCGTAGCCGTTGAACATGAGCGTCTTGCGCTTGGGCGTGAACAGGCCGTCCTCGCCGATGCGGCGCTCGGTGGCCTGGCTCCAGCGAGGATGCGCGACGTTAGGGTTCACATTGGCGTAGAAGCCGTATTCGTGCGGGGCCGACTTGACCCAGGACGTGACGGGCGGCTTTTCCACCAGCCGGATCTTCACCAGCGATTTGCCGGACTTGAATCCATACTTCCACGGCACGGCCAACCGCAGCGGCGCGCCGTTCTGGTTGGGCAGCACGCGCCCATAGACGCCAAAGACCAGCATCGCCAGCGGATGCATGGCTTCGTCCAGGCGCAACCCCTCCACATACGGCCACTCCAGGATGGCAGCACGCACGCCCGGCATATTTTCCCGCTGAACGGCAGTGACAAATTCGACGTACTTGGCGTTGCCATTCGGCTCCACCTGCTTGAGCACCTCGGACAGCGAATACCCAACCCACGGAATGACCATGGACCAGCCCTCGACGCAGCGCAGGCGGTAGACGCGGTCTTCCATGGGCGCGAGCTTGAGCAACTCTTCGATGGTGAACGTGCGCGGCTTGTTGACCTCGCCCTCGACGCTCACGGTCCACGGCCGGGTCTGCAACTTGCCAGCATTTTTGGCCGGTTCGCCCTTATCTACGCCGAACTCGTAGTAATTGTTGTACGACGTGATGTCAGCCAGGGACGTCTGCTTGTCCATGATGCTGAACGCAGGGTTGGACTTGCCCGGCAGCGCGCCGGCGTCCTGCGCGTGGGCGGCGCGCGTAGCCCAGCCGGGCAGCCCGACGGCAGCAGCGGCAGCGCCGGCGCGCAACATGAGTGCGCGGCGCGACTGCCACACGGCCTCGGAAGTGATCTCGGACGGCAAAAAGTCGTCGGGCTTGCGTATCAGCATCGTAATCTCCGGTATGGCGCCGCGCTCCGTGAGCGCGCGCCCGCGTCAACCATGGACGCTGGACGGGGCTATCTTATTCCGCAGCGGTCTTGCGAAGCACGCGCAGCGCCTTTCGGATAGACCCGCCGGACCGGCGGACGTTCCTGCCGGCCTTCATCAGCCAGAGCCTACGCGCCGGCACTCACGCGCGGCATAAGCCATTCGCGCACGAGCGGAACGGTGTCCAGCACTGCTTGCGGGGCACATCCCTCAAGCTCCTTCAGGGTGTGCGCACCGTAGGTGACCCCCAGGCCGTGCACACCCGCGTTGCAGGCCATCTGCAGATCGTGCGAGGTATCGCCCACCATGATGACCCGCGACGGATCCACGTCCAGTTCCTGCATCAGTTCGTGCAGCATGGCCGGATGCGGCTTGCTGAAGGTCTCGTCGGCGGTGCGGGTCGCGTCAAACAGCGGGCCCAGGCCGGTCGCGGCCAGCGCGCGCGTCAGGCCGACGCGGCTCTTGCCCGTGGCGACAGCGAGCCGCACGTTCTGGCTGGCCAGGTCGGTCAGCAACTCGTTGATGCCCTCGAACAGGCGCAATTCCGGATCGCGCAGCAGGTAGTGCGTGCGGTAGCGCTCAAGGAAGCGAGGCAGCATGGCCTGCGTCAATTCGGGGACGGCACGGCGCAACGCGCTTTCGAGCGAAAGGCCGATGACCCAGCTTGCCTCGGACGCGGACGGCACCGCCAGATCCAGATCGCGGCAAGCGCCCTGAATGGCGGCCACGATGCTGTGCGTGGAATCCATCAGGGTGCCATCCCAGTCAAAGACGACCAGCGAATACGACATATCAGGCAGACTCCAGTGTTTTCAGGATGTTCCGGCAAGCTGGCGGCAGCTCGGCGGTCAGTGTCATGACCTCACCCGTCAGCGGGTGAGGCAAGGTGAGGCTGTGAGCGTGCAGGAACATGCGGTTGAAGCCCTGCCGCGCAAATTGCGCACGTACGTCGTCGTGGCCGTATTTGTCGTCCCCGATGATGGGAAAGCCGCTGGATGCCAGATGAACCCGGATCTGGTGGGTGCGTCCGGTGCGCAGCTCGGCGTCGACCAGACTGTAACCGCCAAAACGCTGTTTGAGCGTGACAATCGTGTGCGCCGTCTGCCCGTCCGGATCCACCTTGACGCGGCGCTCGCCGGACTGCGTGGTCCATTTGGTCAGGGACAGCTTGATGTGCTGGCGGTCGTTGACCCAGTCGCCCTCGACCAGCGCGAAATAATGCTTGTCGCTCCGGCCCTCGCGCAGCATGGCGTGCAGCGCCAGCAGCGCGCTGCGCTTCTTGGCGACCATCAACAACCCGGAAGTTTCGCGGTCCAGCCGGTGCACCAGTTCCAAAAACTTGGCCTGCGGGCGCGCGGCGCGCAGCTGTTCGATTACGCCAAACGACACGCCGCTGCCACCGTGGACGGCAACGCCAGCGGGTTTATCCACCACGAGCATGGCGTCGTCTTCGAAGACGATCGGGAATTCGGCGGCGGGAACGGGCCGGGGCTTGCCGGGATCAGGCAGGCGCAGGGGCGGAATGCGGACGACGTCGCCTTCCTCAACCCGGTAATCCACCTGGATGCGTCCCTTGTTGACGCGGACTTCGCCGCCGCGGATCGCCTTGTAGATGTGCGTCTTGGGCACCCCCTTGCACAGCCGCATGAGGAAGTTGTCCAGACGCTGGCCGGCATGCTCGGCGCCCACTTCAACCATGCGGACGGCGGGGGCTGCTTTAGAGGCGGATACGGGGGAGGAAGTTTCTTTGCGCATTGCGGAAAGCGACATATAATCGGGACAGCCTTAAGGGGCTGAACTAGCCGCCTGGCGTAGAGATGCAACCAACACGCAACTCCGTCGAGCGCGCGGGCCGCCATTGTACTGCCTGCTCATTCAACCCCTGGGTCTCTTGGTCGCCGGCGCAACCGAGCCCTGCGGAATAGTGGTGTGGCATTCATCTTGCCCGCTGTTCCGGCAGGTCCGTTGCATGCCGCAAGCGGCTCTGAAGCACTGCAAGAATCGTCGCATATTTAAAGCACCAGCTGCGTGTGGGCAACCAATCCGACCGCAGCTGCCGTTCACAGCATTTTTTCCGTCAAACCACATTCAGTGAAGCTGACCCTCCTGCTGACAGAACCCCGTGCCCCACGGCACGACGTGCCCGCCTGACCCGCGGCGGATACGCCTGGGCGCCGCCCAGGTACGGTCCGCACCTTCTTGCCCGCTTCAGCCGCAGCCCGAGTGGCCCGAGGTCACGCGCCGATATCGGCGCGTCATGACAACGGAGAAACCCTCTCATGAAGCGCATGCTGTTCAATGCGACGCATCAGGAAGAATTACGCGTCGCTATCGTCGATGGGCAAAAACTCATCGACCTTGACATCGAGACTGCCGGCCGCGAACAGCGCAAAGGCAATATCTACAAAGGTGTCATCACCCGGATCGAACCCGGCCTCGAAGCTTGCTTCGTCAACTACGGCGAAGACCGTCACGGCTTTCTGCCCTTCAAGGAAGTTGCGCGCAGCTTCTTCAAGGAAGGCGTCGATGTCCGTACCGCCCGCATCCAGGACGCCCTGCGCGAAGGCCAGGAACTGATCGTCCAGGTCGAAAAGGAAGAACGCGGCAACAAGGGCGCAGCCCTGACCACGTTCATCTCGCTGGCTGGCCGCTACCTGGTCCTGATGCCCAACAACCCCCGCGGCGGTGGTGTTTCGCGCCGCGTCGAGGGCGAGGATCGCCAGGAACTGCGCGACACGATGGAACAGCTCGACCTGCCCCAGGGCATGAGCATCATCGCCCGCACCGCAGGCATCGGCCGCAACGTCGAAGAACTGCAATGGGACCTGTCCTATCTGCTGCAGCTCTGGACCGCCATCGACGGCGCCGCGCGCGACAACTCCGCGCCCATCCTGATCTATCTCGAATCCAGCCTGGTCATCCGCGCGATCCGCGATTACTTCTCGCCCGAAATCGGCGAGATCCTGATCGACACCGACGAGATCGCCGACCAAGCCACCGCCTTCATGAGCGTGGTGATGCCGGACAACGTCCAGCGCGTCAAACGCTACCGTGACGACATCCCCCTCTTCTCGCGCTTCCAGATCGAACACCAGATCGAAACGGCCTACTCGCGCACGGTGCAACTGCCCTCGGGCGGCGCCATCGTGATCGACCACACCGAAGCCCTGGTTTCCGTGGACGTGAACTCGGCCCGCTCGACCCGCGGCGCCGACATCGAAGAAACCGCGCTGCGCACCAACTCGGAAGCGGCCGACGAAGTGGCCCGCCAGTTGCGCCTGCGCGACCTGGGTGGCCTGATCGTCATCGACTTCATCGACATGGAAGACAGCAAGAACCAGCGCGCCGTCGAACAGCGCCTGCGTGATGCCCTCCATTTCGACCGCGCCCGCGTCCAGATGGGCAAGATCTCGCGTTTCGGCCTGATGGAACTGTCGCGCCAGCGCCTGCGTCCGGCCCTGAACGAAGGCTCGCACATCACCTGCCCGCGCTGCAACGGCACCGGCGTGATCCGCGACGCCGAATCCAGCGCCCTGCACGTCCTGCGTCTGCTGCAGGAAGAAGCCATGAAGGAAAACACCGCGGCAGTCCACGCCCAGGTGCCCGTCGACGTGGCCACGTACCTGTTGAATGAAAAGCGTGCCGACATCACCAAGATGGAAGCCCGCCTGAAGGTCAACCTGATGCTGATCCCCAACAAGCATCTGGAAACGCCGCACCATCACATCGAGCGCCTGCGCCACGACGATCCCCGCCTGGAAGAGCTGAAGACCAGCTTCGAACTGGTGGAAGCGCCGGCCACGGATGCGCCCTGGCAGCCGCGCGAAAGCGAAATCAAGTCGCGTCCGGAAGCCCTGGTCAAGGGCATCACGCCGTCGCAGCCCGCCCCCGTCTCGACGCCCGCAGCGCCGGCCGCCGCACCCGCCGCGCCCGCGGCAGGCGCCGGTCTGGGCGGCCTGTTCAAGCGTCTGGTCAGCTGGCTGACCGGCGGCTCCGAACCCGCCAAGCCCGCCCCCGTAGTCGCCGAAGAAACCGCCAAGCGCGCGGGCTCGTCGCGTGGCAAGGGCCGCAGCAGCCATGACGGCCAGGAACGCCGCGGCGAACGCCACGGCTCCGACCGCAACCGCAACCGCCGCGGCGAAGGCCGTGGCGAAGGCGCCGAGGCCACCGAAGGCGGCCGTCACCACGTCCGCGGCAACCGCCGCTCGGATGGCGAACGCGGCGAACGCAACAATCGTGGCGAAGGCCGCGGCGAGCGCGACACCCAGGCGGCCACCCAGGCAGCCCTGGCATCCGCCCGTCCGGAACAGACGCCCGAACTCAACGGTGAAGACACCGGCGCAGGCCGCAATCGCCGCCGTGGCCGTGGCCGTAACCGCCGCGAGGAAGGCCAATCCGACGCGCCGATGAGCGAACAGGAAAGCATGGTCGCCGCGCTGGCCCAGACGGTCGCCACCGCGCTGCCTGACGCCAAGTCGGATGCCAAGCCCGCCGCCGAAGCCCTGGACAATGCTGACGCCGACGAACAGTCCGCCGATGCGTTCCCGGGCGCTGAAGGCGCCGAAGGCGCCGCCGATCCCGAGCGCAAGCGCCGCCGCCGCCGCAGCCGCCGTGGCCGCCGCAGCCAGGACGAAGCCGGTCTGCCCGGTAGCGACGAGCTGCAGGAAGACGGCGCCGAAGACGCCGGCGAACAGCAAGCCGAAGGCGTCGCCGCCCAGGCTGCTGAGCCGGTTCAATCGGCCGCCGAGCAAACTGCTCCTGCCGCCGCGCAGCAGGTTCAAGCCCCGGCCCAGCCCGTGCAGACCGCCGCCCAGCCCGAGCAAACGCCGGTCGAACCGGTTCAAGCCCCCAAGGCTGAGCCCGTCCAGGCCGCTGCCGAGCCGGTGGTGGCGCCCGCCGTCGAACCCGCGGTGAAGCCCGCCGTTGAGCCCGTAGCCCAGCCCACAGCTGAGACTGCCACTCAACCCGTGCAGACCGCGCCGCAAGCGACCCCGCCTGTCGCCGTGCAACCCGCCAGCGAGGCTTCGGTCCCCGCTGCGCCGGTGCAGACGCCGGTGGAAGCGCCCGCCGCTGAACCGGTGGTCCAGACGCCGGCAGTGGCCGCTGCTCCCGTCGCACCGCCCCCCGCGCCGGTCGCGCCGGCCAGCGCGCAACAGCCCATCGTGGTCCCTGCCGTTGCCCCGGCCGCCAAGGCGCAAGCCTTGCACGACGTGGTCAATGCCGCCGGCCTGAAGTGGGTGGAAACCGATCCGGAACGCCACGCGCAAACGCAGCAGCGCATTGCCGCCTCGTACGCGCCGGTCCGCCTGGGCCGCGAACGCAAGCCGGTGACGCCCGTCTCGAACGAGCCGCTGGTTCAGGTCGAAACGCGCCACTAAGCCGCACGGCCGTCAGGGCCTGGCCCTGACAGGCAAAACACCCCGCACACCGGAAACGGTTTGCGGGGTGTTTTTTTGTGGCCTCAGTATGTGCGGGCGGCGTGCCGCAACCGATACGTCAGTCGCCCACGGAGCGGCGCGATTGCGGATCCAGCGCCCGGCCCGCCTCTTCCACAAAGGCTTCCGCCAGCGCCGAATGCGGCATGTGGCGCGCCCACAGGATGCCCATCCGGCGCAGCGGCGCACGCCCGGGCAGAAGCACCCGCTTGACGCGGCGGCTGTCGAGCGAGTCCGGCGCCCAGTCGGGCACCAGCGACACGCCCAAGCCTTCGGAGACCATGCAGGCAATGCCCATCAGCCCATCGACCTCCAGCCGCTCGCGGGGCGCGATGCCGTGCTGGCGCAGGTACTGGTCGGCCAGACGCCCGCCCCAGACGTTGCGGTCGTAGCGGATGAAGGGCTGGGTGCGCATCAGTTCATGCGCATCGTTGCCCGGCGTATCGGGCGGCGCGAGCACCACCAGCGGCTCCTCGGTCACCAGCTTCCACGCATAGCCCTTGGACAGGTTGAACTGCGGCTTGACGATGAACGCCGCGTCCAGGTCGCCGTTGATGACGCGGTGGTACAGATGGTTGGAAGTGCCGGGTTCCATGAAGACCGCCAGCTTGGGCATCCGCCGATACAGGCGGGCCAGCACGATGGGCATGATGCCAGTCAGTGCCGAGGCCGAGACGCCCAGGCGCAGCTCGCCCAGCGGCGCATCGTCCGTGGCGCTGGCGCGCAGATCGCGCACCTCGCGCAGCACGCTGCGGGCGCGCTCCAGCACCTTCAGGCCGGCTTCGGTCGCCTTGACGCTGCGGCCGACGCGCTTGACCAGCGTGGCGCCCAGTTCTTCTTCCAGCGTGCGCACGCGCGCGGCGATGGCGGCGGGCGTCAGATCCAGCCGCCGCGCCGCCTCGGCCAGCGAGCCGCTTTCAATGACCGACACAAAGCTCTGCACATATCGCGTATCCACGGTCTCCCCTTCTTTTGGACGTGTGGCGCGCTCTGCGGCAAACCACAACAATTTTATGGATTGAACCCATTAAACAGCAGATGTTCGGTGGGCGGATCGGTGCCAGAATCGGAAATCGCAGCCGCGCGGCCGCGGCGCGTCCTTTTCACCCATCCAATAACGAGTAGAGACATGACGACCCCTGCCCGCATTCCCGGCGTCTTTTCGCCGGTCCTGACGCCGTTCGATGAACGCTACCGCCCGGCCTTGGGGCGCTACGTGAAGCACTGCCGCTGGCTGCGAGAGCAGTCCGTCGGACTGGCCATTTTCGGCACCAACTCCGAAGCGAATTCGCTGTCGCTCTCGGAAAAGCACACGCTGCTCGATGCCCTGCTGGAAGCGGGCGTGGAGCCGTCTGCGCTGATGCCCGGCACGGGCGCGTGCGCGCTGCCCGACGCCATTGCGTTGACGCAGCATGCCGTGCGCAGCGGGAGCATGGGCGTGCTGGTGCTGCCGCCCTTCTACTACAAGGGCGTCAGCGACGAAGGCCTGTTCCGCTACTTTGCCGAGCTGATCGAAGGCGTGGGTGACGACAAGCTGCGCCTGTACCTGTATCACATCCCGCCCGTCAGCCAGGTGCCGCTCAGCCTGGACCTGATCGACCGCCTGCTGACCCGCTATCCCGGCATCGTGGCGGGCGTAAAGGACAGTGGCGGCGACTGGGCCAACACGGCGGCGATGATCGAGCGTTTCACGCCGCGCGGATTCCAGGTGTATGCGGGCAGCGAGGCATTCCTGCTGCAGACCCTGCGCGCAGGCGGCGTGGGCTGCATCACGGCCACGGGCAACGTCAATCCGGGTCCCATCGTGGCGCTGCAGCAGCGCTGGCAGGAGGCGGATGCCGACGAGCGCCAGGCCGGGCTGAACGCCACGCGCAACGTGTTCCAGCAATTCCCGATGATTCCCGCGATGAAGGCCGCCATTGCCTGGAAGTCGGGCGATGCGGCGTGGGCCACGGTGCGTCCGCCCCTGGTCGAGCTGAATGCCGCGCAGACGGACGCACTGAAGACCGCATTGCAGGCCAACGGCTTCGACATGCCCGGCGCCGACTCGTTGTCCGACGCCTGAGCGTCTGGGCCCGGGCGCGGACGGTCACCGACTGGCCGTCCGCTGTCTGCTTTCCGGAAGCGGTCAGCTCACGACGCCGATGTTCCAGGGCACGAACTCGTGATCGCCCAACCCCAGCAACTCGCTCTTGCTGCGCGCGCCCGAGGCCACGCGCAGGATCTCTTCGAAGATGCGCTGCGCCACCTCCTGCAGCGTGGCGGTGCCGTCCAGAATGTCGCCGCAATTGACGTCCATGTCTTCGGTCAGCCGCTCGTACATCGGCGTGTTGGTGGCAAGTTTGATCGACGGCACCGGCTTGGCGCCGAACATCGAACCGCGGCCTGTCGTGAAGCAGATCATGTTGGCGCCGCCGGCGATCTGCCCCGTTGCCGACACGGGATCAAACCCCGGCGTGTCCATGAACACCATGCCGGGCTGCCGGACCGGCTCCGCGTAGCGATAGACCTCCATCAGCGCTGTGGTGCCGCCCTTCATCGACGAGCCCAGCGACTTCTCGAAGATATTGGCCAGCCCGCCCATCTGGTTGCCGGGACTGACCTTGCCGTTGATCTGCACGTCGCGGCCCGGGGAATACTCTTCCTTCCACCAGCGGATGCGCTGGACCAGCTTCTCGCCCACTTCCCGGCTGCGCGCCCGTGAAGTCAGCGTATGTTCGACGCCGTAGATTTCCGGCGTCTCGGACAGGATCGCCGTGCCCCCGTGACGCACCAGGATGTCCATGGCCGCGCCCAGCGCAGGATTGGCGGTGATCGACGAGAAGCCATCCGACCCGCCGCACTGCAGGCCGATCTTCAGGTGACGCGCGGACACCGGCTCGCGGCGCACGTCGTTGGCGGCGGGCAACATTGTCTTCACTGCGGCGACGCCGGCTTCGATCGTTTTGCGGGTGCCGCCGGTCTCCTGCATGATGAACGTCTGCAGCCGCGCGCCCGCTTCCAGGCCCTGGTCCTTGAGCAGCGCATCGAGCTGATTGCGTTCACAGCCCAGGCCAACGATCAGCACGCCCGCGAAGTTCGCATGACAGGCGTACCCGCCCATCGTGCGCCGCAGGAGGTCCATGGGCTCGCCGGACATTTCCATGCCGCAGCCCATGCCGTGGCTTAGCGCGACGACGCCATCCACGTTGGGATAGGCGGCCATCACCTCGTCCGTGAAGGCGGACGCAATGCGGTGCACCACCGTGGCCGAACAATTCACCGTGGCAAGGATGCCGATGTAGTTGCGCGTGCCCACCTGACCGTTCGCCCGCACGATGCCTTGAAATTGCGCCTGCGCCGATTCAGGCAGCACGGGCGTCGGCACATAGTCACGAGCATGTGCGTAGTCGCGGTCGAACTCCTGGAAGTCCATGTTGTGCGAATGCACGTAGGTGCCGGCGGGAATGTCCGTCGCGGCAAAGCCGATGCACACGTTGTATTTCAGGATGGGTTCGCCCGCGCGCAGGTCGCGCGCCGCGATCTTGTGCCCGGCGGGCACCTGGCTGCGGCTGACCAGGCCCTCGGCAGGCACGGCGGTGCCGATGCCGATAGGCACGCGCGCCACCACGACGTTATCGGCGGAATGCAGCCGGATGACGGGGCCGGCGGCGCGTTTTTCGGTGAAGTCGATCATGTCGTTGTCTCGGATGGATGAAGGGGCGCCCGGCTAGGGGCGCCCGGCTAGGGGCGCCCGGCTAAGGGGTACCCGGCTGAGGGGCAACCCGGCTGAGGAGCGCCCAGGCGAAGCGTCCAGGCTATTCCGGCTTGATGCCGATATCGCGGATTAGCACCGACCAGCGCGGCAGTTCGGCGCCGACGAAGCGGCTGAAGTCGGCCGAGTCGCTGCCGACCACGGTGAAGCCCTGCTCGCTCAGCTTGGCCTGCATGTCGCGCTGCTCGAGCGCGGTGCGGATCGATGCGGAGAGCTTGTCGACCACGGGCTTGGGCGTCTTGGCCGGCGCAAAGACGCCGTACCAGGTCGACACCTCGAAGTCCTTGAAGCCGGATTCGGCCAGCGTCGGAATCTCCGGCGCCTTCGGATCGCGTTTGAGGCTGGTGATGGCCAGCGGACGGACCTTGCCCGAGGCGATGTGCGGCAGCGCCACCGGCAGGTTCGCGAACATGTAAGGCACATGACCGCCCAACACGTCGGCGATGGCTGCGGACTCGCCCTTGTACGGCACGTGCGTGACCTTCGTGCCGACCCGGTGCGCGTACAGCTCGCCCGCGATGTGCTGCGGACCGCCCTGCCCGGACGACGCGTAGCTCAGCGCACCGTTGCCGGCCTTCCGGATGTGCTCGGTGAGTTCACCGACGCTCTTGACGTCGATCAGCGCCGGATTGACCACAAGGATCAGCGGCATGGTCACGACCTGCGATACCGGCTCGAAATCGGTCTCGGGCTTGAACGGCAGCGTGGGGAACAGCGACGGCGCCACCACCATGGTGGATTGCGATCCCAGGAACAATGAATAGCCATCCGCGGGGGAACGCGCGACGTTGTCGGCCGCAATCGTGCCCGTGGCGCCCGCGCGGTTTTCCACCACGACCTGCTGGCCCAGGCTCTCGGCCATCTTGGCGCCGACCAGCCGGGCCACGATATCCGCGCCGCCGCCCGGCGCGAAGCCGACGACCATACGCAAGGGCTTGTTCGGGAAGTCGTCGGCCAGGACGGCGGACGAGGCGGTGGCCAGGGCTAGGGCCAGGCCAGCGGCGCCGGCCATGCGCGCCAAGCGGCGCGCCTGCGTACAGGGGTGCTTCATCTGAGTCTCCATGTGCCGCCTGCCGGATCTGGCCGTGCCCGCGCGCGCAGCGGCGGATCGGAAGCCCGAGCGACGGCTCGTTGTGGTTTTGGGTGCTGCCAGGGCATTCTGGCCATTGCACTCAACACCAACAAGTACGTGGACACGCAGTCAAAACATAATTTTTTTGTCGTTTCTGCGACGACGCACGCGCGGGACACGCACACCGGCAGGACAAAAAAAACCACCCAGATGGGTGGTTTTCAAGATGCGAGCGGGGCGCGCGCTCACGCGAGCACGCGCTGAGTCGGCGCCATGCGATCAGAACTGGTACGTGTAGGTGAGCTGCACCACGTCCAGGCCCGGGTTCGGGCGCTTGATGCTGGCGTTCGAGAAGTGCGAATAGCGCACGCCGATACGGTTGTTCGGCGTGACCAGGAAGCCCACGCCGACGTGGTCGCCGAACTGGAAGGCCGTGCTGATGTTCTCGTCGGCAAAGCGCGTGCTGGAGAACAGCGTGGCGCCGATACCCGCTTCGATGTAGAAGCGTTCGCCGGTCCACCAGCGGAACATCGGGATGGCGCTGAACTGCCAGACGTGGCCCGGCGAACGCGAGCCATCGGCTTGCCAATACGACGCGCCGAATTCGGGCGTCAGGTCCAGACGACCCCAGTTGCCGCCGAATTGATAGGTCCAGAGCGAGGCAGTCTCGTAGTTCAGGGTCAGGCGCTTGTAGTGGTCGCCAATGCCATAGTGCAGGCTGACGCCACCTTGGGTGCCCTCGGACGACTGGGCGCTAGCAAAGGTGGCAACCCCTGCCAGGGCAAGGCCGGCAAGGCGCGTCAGCATTTTCTTCTTCGTCGACTGCATGGGATCAACTCCATCTATTTCTGGACTAACGGGGAACATTAGCAAAATCCGGACCAACACGCTGCGCGCATGTCGCAATATGGCAACAAAGCGCCGTGAAAAAGACTGTTCCGAAAATCGCGGGATTCACGCAGGTGAAATTGCGCTAGGCGGCTGGAGCAAGTCTCGTGCCCAGGGGTTCACCCTGCTGCGGAAAAACAAAATGCCGCCAGGCGCGAGAAGCGACCGGCGGCATGTCTATTGATGCCGATGCAGCCGCAAGCGGCAGCCCGGCAATGTCGGCCCGATCAGGCGGTGACCACGTCCGCCGGCTGGTTGGTCAGCAGCGCCAGCAGGCGGGCGATTTCCTCGCGCAATTGGCGGCGGTCGACAACCATGTCGATGGCGCCCTTCTGCAGCAGGAACTCGGCGCGCTGGAAGCCTTCGGGCAGCTTTTCACGCACGGTCTGTTCGATCACGCGCGGACCGGCAAAGCCGATCAGGGCCTTGGGTTCGGCGATGACCACGTCGCCCATGAAGGCAAAGCTGGCCGACACGCCGCCCATGGTGGGATCGGTGAGGACGCTGATGAACGGCAGGCCGGCGGCCGACAGGCGGGTCAGCATGGCGTTGGTCTTGGCCATCTGCATGAGCGACAGCAGGCTTTCCTGCATGCGCGCGCCGCCCGAGGCGGCCACGCAGATGAACGGGGTCTTGTTGTCGAGGGCCGCTTGAGCGCCGCGCGCAAAGCGCTCGCCCACCACCGAGCCCATCGAGCCCCCCATGAATTCGAATTCGAAGCAGGCCAGCGTGGCGGGCACGCCGCGGATCGAGCCGCTCATGACGACCAGCGCGTCGCTTTCGCCCGTTGCCTTGACGGCCTCTTGCAGACGCTCGGGGTACTTGCGCGTGTCCTTGAACTTCAGGGTGTCGACCGAACGCGTGTTCTGGCCGATTTCAACTCGGCCTTCCATGTCCAGCAGCGAATCGATGCGGGCGCGAGCCCCGATCCGCATGTGGTGGTCGCACTTGGGGCAGACGTGGAGGTTGGCTGCCAGGTCTTCGCTATACAGCACCGATTCGCACGACGGGCATTTCACCCAAAGGCCTTCGGGCACGCGGCGGGCGCCGCTGTCGCTGGTTTTGTTGATGCGAGGCGGCAGGAGTTTATCGATCCAGCTCATTGAGTATTCATCCCGTTTGAGATCGCGACCCGGCCGCTCAGGCCGACGCGTTCTCTCGTTTTACTTGATCCAGCGCCTGCCGGATGGTGCGCAGCCAGCCGCTGGCGGCGGCGACTGCGGCGTCGGTTTGCTGGGCAGCCGGTGCGTTGGCGACCGCCTGCTCCATGGTTTCAATCAGTTTGCTGCCGATGACGACCGCATCGGCGGCGCGCGCCACGCGCTGGGCGCTTTCGGCGTCGCGGATGCCGAAGCCCACGCCAACCGGGATGTCGCGCACGTGGCGGCGAATCACGGCCACGCGATCGGCGACGTCGTCGGTGTTCAGCGAGCCAGCGCCCGTCACGCCCTTGAGCGACACGTAGTACACATAGCCGCGTGCCACGGCCGCGACGGCCTTGATGCGGTCTTCAGTGGAGGTGGGCGCCAAGAGGAAGATGGGCGCAATGCCGTGTTCGCCCAGGGTGGCGGCGAACTCGATGACTTCTTCGGGCGGGTAGTCCACGACCAGCACGCCGTCCACGCCGGCCTGCGCGGCACGGCTGGCGAATTCGGCCTGGCCCATGCGTTCGATGGGATTGGCGTAGCCCATCAGGACCACGGGCGTCTCGGTGTCGCGCTGGCGGAAGTCGGCCACCAGCTCCAGTACGCGGGCCAGGCCCACGCCTTGTCCGATGGCGCGGTCTGCGGCGCGCTGGATGACCGGGCCGTCGGCCATGGGATCCGAGAACGGCACGCCCAGTTCGATGACGTCGGCGCCGGCGTCAACCAGCGCGTGCATCAGCGGCACCGTGGCGGCGGGGGAAGGATCGCCGGCGGCGATGTAGGGAATCAGGGCCGCTGCGCGGCCGGATTCTGCGGTGCGCGCGAAAGCCGCGGCAATGCGATCGGTGCGGGTTGTCATGTTCAGAGCTCGATGCCGGCGCGTTCGGCGACGGTGTGCATGTCCTTGTCGCCGCGGCCAGACAGATTGACCAGGATGACGGCGTCGCGCGGTAGCGTGGCGGCCATCTTGACGGCTTGGGCGATGGCGTGCGACGACTCCAGCGCGGGCATGATGCCTTCGATGCGGCAGCAGTCGTGGAAGGCCTTCAGGGCTTCGTCGTCGGTGATGCCGACGTACTCGGCACGGGCCGAATCCTTGAGCCAGGCGTGTTCCGGACCGACGCCGGGGTAGTCCAGGCCGGCCGAGACCGAATGCGTTTCTTGAACTTGGCCGTCGGCGTTCTGCATGACGTAGGTGCGGTTGCCGTGCAGCACGCCCACCTGGCCCGCGGCCAGCGATGCGGCGTGCTTGCCGCTGTCCATGCCCTCGCCCGCCGCTTCGACGCCGATCAGGCGCACGTTTTCGTAGGGGATGTAGGGATGGAAGATGCCCATGGCATTGGAGCCGCCGCCCACCGCCGCCACGACGTAGTCGGGCTGGCGGCCGATGGCCTCGGGCATCTGCGTCAGACATTCGTTGCCGATGACGGTCTGGAAGTCGCGCACCATGCGGGGATAGGGGTCGGGACCCGCCACCGTGCCGATGATGTAGAACGTGTTTTCGATGTTGGTGACCCAGTCGCGCATGGCTTCGTTCAGCGCGTCCTTCAGGGTGCGCGAACCGGAGTTCACGGGCACCACCGTGGCGCCCAGAAGCTTCATGCGGTAGACGTTGGAGGCCTGGCGGCGCACGTCTTCGCTGCCCATGTACACCACGCATTCCATGCCGTAGCGGGCCGCGACCGTGGCGGTGGCCACGCCGTGCTGGCCGGCGCCGGTTTCGGCGATGACGCGCGGCTTGCCCATGCGCTTGGCCAGCAGAGCCTGGCCGATGCAGTTGTTGACCTTGTGCGCGCCGGTGTGGTTCAGGTCTTCGCGCTTGAACCAGATCTGGGCGCCGCCCACGAGTTCGGACCAGCGCCGGGCATGGTAGACCGGGCTGGGCCGGCCCACGAAATGCTTGAGCTCGTAGTTGAACTCTTCGAGGAAGGCGGGATCGACCCGGTAACGGTCATAGGACGCGCGCAGGTCGTCAAGCGCGTGCATCAGCGTTTCCGCCACGAAAACACCGCCATAAGGCCCGAAATGGCCCTTGGCATCCGGAAAGTCGTAAGGTTTCACCACAGCATCTCCCCCGGGATCGCGGCAGGCCAATGCCAGCCGCAAATCCGGTTTGCAACCCGGCATTTTACCTGACGCGGACGGCACCGGCGTGCCGCCCGCTCCCGGGCGCCCCGCGCGTCAGAGGGACTGGCCCATGCGGCGCAGGAAGGTTTCGCACGCGGCCATCTGGTCCAGGGCCACGTATTCGTTGGGCTTGTGGGCCTGTTCGATATGGCCGGGGCCGCAGACCACCGTGGGGATGCCGATGCCCTGGAACAGGCCGGCTTCCGTGCCGTAGGCAACCTTGCGCGTGGCGCGGTCTTCGGTCAGGGCGCGCACCAGCTGGGTGATGGCGGCTTCTTCCGAGGCTTCCAGCGCGGGCGCGGCGGCGCCGGTCTCGATCTCGATGGTGGCGCCGTCGAATTCAGCCTTCATCTTCGGCAGCAGCTCTTCGCGCACGTATTTTTCGACTTCCGCCTGGATGTCGTCCGGACGCATGCCCGGCAGGTTGCGGAATTCGTAGGTGAATTCGCACAGCTCGGGGATGGTGTTGACCGCGATGCCGCCCCGGATCTGGTTGGTGGTCATCGTGGAGAACGGCACGTCGTAGAACTGGTCGTAGGGGCCGTTCGCCTTGAAGCTGTCAGCCAGGTCGCGGATGCGGCAGATCAGGCGGGCGGCGTATTCGATGGCGTTGCAGCCGCGCGGTGTGAGCGACGAGTGGGCCGCCTTGCCGTGCACCTTGCAGCGAAAGAGGTTGATCCCCTTGTGGGCCACGACCACCTGCATGCCGGTGGGCTCACCCACCACGCAGCCCTCGGGACGGATGCCGCGCTCGTGCAGGTCTGCCAGCATGTACGGCGCGCCGGCGCAGCCGACTTCCTCGTCGTAGGAGAACGCCAGGTGGATCGGCTTCTTGCGCGGCATGGCCATGAATTCCGGCACCAGGGCCAGCGATCCGGCGATGAAGCCCTTCATGTCGCAGGCGCCGCGGCCATAGAGCAGGCCGTCTTTTTCGACGAGCTTGAACGGGTCCGTGCTCCAGTCCTGACCATCCACGGGCACCACGTCGGTGTGGCCCGACAGGACGATGCCGCCCTGCTGGTTGCCGTCTTGCGCCGGCAGCGTGGCAAAGAGGTTGGCCTTGGTGCGCTCGGGGTTGTGCGCCAGCCATGCCTCGACGCCCTGGCCCTTGAGCCAGTCACGGACGGTTTCGATCAGGGCAAGATTGGAATTGCGGCTGGTGGTGTCAAAGCCAACCAGCGTTTCCAGCCAGGTGCGCGCGTTCATGTCACTACTCTCGTGGGGAAAAGACGCAGTGTAAAGCCAGGCGGCGGCCGCGTCCCGGACGAGCACCGTCCGGATGGCCGGTTTACGAGGCGCAAGCTTCCGATCGGCCGCTTTTCGGACGACGCGCAAGACGGCCGGGGCGGCACCGCCTAGAATGTCGCCCGGAAATTAAAGCCCCCAAGGAGATCCCGTGCAGCACAAAGCAGTCCCCACACGCAACATCGTGGCAGCGGTAATAGGCAACGCGCTCGAATGGTATGACTTCCTGGTGTTCGCGTTCATGACGCCGATCATCGCCAAATTGTTCTTTCCCACCGACCCCAGCGTCCCCGGCAGCGAACTGAACGCCATCCTGATGACCACTGCCATCTTCGGCGTGGGCTTCTTCATGCGCCCGGTGGGCGGCATCATCCTGGGCCTGTACGGCGACCGCAAGGGCCGCAAGGCCGCCATGGTGCTGGTGACCTCGCTGATGGCCGTGTCCATCGCGCTGATCACGGTGGCCCCGACCTACCACGCGGCCGGCATCCTGGCCCCGATCTTCATCCTGATCGCGCGCCTCCTGCAAGGCTTCTCGGCCGGCGGCGAATTCGGCACGTCGACGGCGCTGCTGATCGAAATGGCCCCCAACGGCAAGCGCGGCTTCTATGGCTCGTGGCAGATGGCGGGCCAGATGCTGGCCCTGTTGATCGGCGCGGCTTGCGGCACGCTCATCACCGAGTTCTTCACCGAGCAGCAGATTGCCGACTGGGCATGGCGCCTGCCCTTCGCCTTCGGCCTGGTGATTGTGCCGATCGCCATCTATATCCGCCGCAACGTCGACGAAACCGACGCCTTCAAGCAGATGAAGGAAGCCGACCGCCAGGCCGCCGAGCGTGGCGAAGTCAAGCGCCTGTCGCTGGGCCAGATGCTGCGCACCCACACCCGCGAGACGCTGATCGGCGTGGGCCTGGTGGTGACGGCCACGGTGTCGATCTACATCACGTTTACGTATCTGGTCACCTATTCGACCAAGGTGCTGATGCTGCCGCTGAACCAGACCTTCCTGGTGCAGATGGCCGGCGCGGCCCTGATGGTGGTGCTGACCCCGTTCATGGGCGCCTGGTCCGACCGCATCGGCCGCCGTCCGCTCGTGATCGGCTCGCTGATCGGCTACCTGATCGTGCTGTACCCGCTGTACTTCTGGCTGTCGGACGCCCCGTCGATCGGCCGCCTGCTGACCGTGCAGGTCGTGGTCTGCATTTTCGTGTCGGCGTTCTTCGGCGTGTTCAGCACGGTGATGGCCGAGCTGTTCCCGGCGCGTGTGCGTTCGGTGGGCCTGTCGCTGGCCTATAACGTGGCCGTGATGATCTTCGGCGGCTTCGCACAGTTCATCGTGACCTGGCTGATCAAGACCACCGGCTCGCCCATGGCGCCTGCCTACTACGTGATGTTTGGCGTGGCGCTGGGTCTGGTCGCCGCGTTCTACATGCGCGACCGCGCGCATGAAGAACTGGAACACTGAGGCCTGAACCGCCGCGTGCTGCCGCCTGGCCTTCACGCCAGCGGCGGGCATGGCGGGAAATGATCCGGCAGCGGTTCTCGCTGCCGGAAACTGCGTCTAGCGGCGCATCGCCGACGACACGCCTGGCACTTCGGCCAGCGCATCCAGCGCGCGGGACAGCGATTCACCGCCGCGCACCTCCACCGTGAACACCATATGGGCAAGCGACTGCTTGCTCTGCGTGTTCACGCCCACGACGTTCAGACGCAGGCGCGCAAACACTTCGGACAGGTCACGCAACAGGCCCGAGCGGTCATGCGCGCGCACGCTGATGTCCACCGGATAGAAGGTGTCGGCCGTTTCGCCCCACGCCACTTCGATGACGCGCTCGGGCTCGCGCGCGGCCAGCGCCAGATAGCTGTGGCAGTCGCGGCGATGGATGGACACGCCGCGCCCCCGCGTCACGAAGCCGGAGATTGCATCCGGCGGCGCCGGGCGGCAGCATCGGGCCAACTGCGTCAGCAGCGACCCCACCCCCACCACCAGCACGCCGCTCTTGCCGCTTTTCTCGGCGCTGCCGGCGCTGGCGTTCCGCAAGGCCGCCGGCGTGGGTTCGACCGCGGGCGCCGGCTGCTGGAACACCGCGTCGATCTGGCGCAGGCTGAATTCTTCCTTGGCGGCGGCGACGTAAAGGTCGTCGGCCCGCGCAAAACCCAGGTTCTGGGCCAGCTGCTCCAGATTGATGGCCGTCTTGCCCAGGCGCTGCAATTCCTTTTCGACAAGCGCCTGCCCCTGCGTGATGCGCTGCTGCAGTTCAATCGCGTTGAACCACATCCGTACCTTGGCGCGGGCGCGCGGGCTGGCCAGAAAACCAAGCTGGGGATTGAGCCAGTCGCGCGACGGGCCGCCGGACTTGGCGGAGATGATCTCCACGGTCTGGCCGGTGGACAGGTGCGTCTGCAGCGGCACCATCTGCCCATCGACGCGCGCGCCGCGGCAGCGGTGGCCCAGGTCGGTGTGCAGGTGATAGGCGAAGTCCACCGGCGTGGCGCCGGCGGGCAGTTCGATCACGCGCGCCTGGGGCGTCAGCACGTAGATGCGTTCGTCGGTATGCGCCGGCGCCGTCACCGCGCCGCGGCTCTTGCCCGCAGCGGCCCGGCCCGTGGCGGGCTTGGCGGGCTCGGGCGGCGTGTTTTCGCCACCCTCGACATCCGTGTTCCAGGCCAGCAGCTGGCGCATCCACGCAAGCTGCCGGTCGTATTCACTGGAGGCGGCGACCTGCCCGCCCTTGGCGCCCGCTTCCTTGTAGCGCCAATGCGCGGCCATCCCGTATTCGGCGAACTGGTGCATCTCGCGCGTGCGGATCTGCACTTCGAAGGGACGGCCGTCGTCGTCGGCCACCACCGTATGCAGCGACCGGTAGCCGTTGGGCTTGGGCCGCGAGATGTAGTCGTCGAACTCGTCGGACAGCGGCGTCCACATCTCGTGCACCATGCCCAGCGCCGTGTAGCAGGCCCGCACGTCGTCGACGATGACGCGCAGCGCCCGCAGGTCGTACATCTGGGAAAAATCCAGACGCTTGACGCGCATCTTGTTCCAGATGCTGTAGATGTGCTTGGGCCGGCCGCTGACCTCGGCGTCGATGCCGGTCTTGGCCAGCGCCTGCTGCAGGCGCGTGATGGCGCCCGCGATGAAGGCCTCGCGCTCGACCCGCTTTTCTTCGAGCAGGCGGGCGATGTGCTTGTACTTGTCGGGTTCGAGGAAGCGGAAGGACAGGTCTTCCATTTCCCACTTGATCTGCCAGATACCCAGCCGGTTGGCGAGCGGCGCGTACAGGTCCAGCGTTTCGCGGGCGAAGCTGGGCGAGCACGGCGCCTTGCTCTCGGCGTGCCAGCGCAGCGTGCGCAGCCGGGACGCCAGGCGCATCAGCACGATGCGCAGGTCGGCGGCCATGGCCAGCAGCATCTTGCGCTGCATTTCCTTCTGCGAACCGCTTTCGGCCGACGCATCGCTCGCCTGCCGGGCCACCACGCCCAGGCGCAGCAACGCGTAGGCGCCCTGCACCAGCCGCGCGATTTCCGCGCCGAAGGCGACGGCGATGGGATCGTTGCGCAACGAGGGCGCGGGCGCCATCAGATCGGTGGGCAGCGCGGCCAGGAGGGCGGCGGCGCGCGTGGCGGCATCGGTGTGCAAGGCCGCCAGGATACGGACGACGCCGGCGGCATGGCCGGCCAGCGGCTCACCCGTCAGGGCGTTCTGGCCCTGGAAGCGAGGCTCGGCCCAGCAGGCGACCCGGTCCAGCAATGCCAGGCCCTCGGCATCCAGGCCCGCTCCGGCCTCCTGCCGCCAGGAAGCGTCAAATGGCGAAGGCGCATCGGGAACGGGCGGGGCGGACATGACGGGGCGTAGCGCAGGTATCGGGTTGAATATTTCGACACTCTACACTAGGGTTCAGTCACCCTGAACACACTGCCGCATCCCGGCATATGGAAGGAACCAAAGCTTATGTTGCGCTGGCTGAAGGGCCGCGGCGCCCGCCCGTCCGAGGTCGCCGAGATGCAGGCCCGCATCCCGCCCGAACTCTGGCGGCAGGTGCTGGACACCTACCCATTCCTGGCGGCGCTGACCGAAAGCGAAGCCGCCCAATTGCAGGCGCGCGCCGCCTGGCTGCTTGCCAGCAAGACGATCAATGGCGCGCAGGGGCTGGAGGTCTCGGACTTCATGCGGCTGTCCATCGCCGCGCAGGCCTGCCTGCCCATCCTCAATCTCACGCCCGAACTGTACGAGGGCTGGGACGAGATCATCGTGTATCCCGCGAGCTTTCGCATCCCCCGGACGCGCGAGGATGAGGACGGGGTGGTCCACGAGTACATCGAGGACGCGGCGGGCGAAGCCTGGGAAGGCGGGCCGCTGGTCCTGTCGTGGGAAGACACGCAGCTGTCCGCGGGCGGCTTCAACGTGGTGATCCACGAGTTCGCCCACAAGCTGGACCTGCGCTCGGGCTTTGCGGACGGCATGCCGTCGTTGTCGGCGCATCCCGACATCAAGCCGCGCGCGTGGCGACAGGTGCTGGACGACAGCCTGGACCGCTTCATCGCGGCGGTCGACGCCGTGGAAGCGGCGATTCCGCACGACGTGGACCCCGAAAGCGAGGAAGCGGACGCCTGGTACGGCCAGTTGCCGATGGATCCCTACGCCGCCACGGACGAAGGCGAGTTCTTCGCGGTCAGTTCGGAACACTTTTTCGTGGATCCCTTTCCCATGCAGCAAGCGCTGCCCGAGTGGTATGCCATGCTGCGGGCCTATTACCGGCAGGATCCGCTGGAGCGATTTGCATGAAGCAGTTGCTGATCGTCTGGCATTCGCGCACCGGCGCGGCCGAGCAGATGGCGCAGGCCGCGGCGCGCGGCGCGGCGTCGGCGGCCGCTGCCCTGGAGCAGCATGACGATCTGCGCATCGAGCTGCGGCGCGCGCAGGACGCCGATGCCGACACCCTGCTGACCAG
The DNA here is from genome assembly GCF_002331005.1 of Achromobacter sp. UBA2119. Classification (NCBI taxonomy): domain Bacteria; kingdom Pseudomonadati; phylum Pseudomonadota; class Betaproteobacteria; order Burkholderiales; family Alcaligenaceae; genus Achromobacter; species Achromobacter sp. UBA2119. The sequence continues at coordinate 478,225 of NZ_DCYD01000009.1, forward strand.
CCAGGGGTTTGTCTTCTGCGCCCCCGAAAATCTTGCCAGCCTGAGCGGCGAGATGAAGGAGTTCTTCGACCGCAATTACTACGCGGTGCTGGACCGCATCCAGGGACTGCCCTATGCCGCCCTGATCAGCGCGGGCAGCGACGGCTCGGGCGCGGCCCGGCAGGTCGAACGCATCTGCACCGGCTGGCGGCTGACGGCGGTGGCGCCGGCCGTCATCGTAAACATGGGCGCGCAGACGGCGGCGCAGATCCTGGCGGCCAAGACGGTGCCGACTGCGGATCTGGCGCGCTGCGAGGAACTGGGCGGCCTGCTGGCCGGGATGATGCTGATGGGCGCGTGAGGCGGCGTTCTGCACTGCCGGTGTCTGACACCAGAGCCAAAAAAAGCCCTCGGCTCACGCCAGAGGGCTTTTTCACAAGGCCAGCCGCAGCCGGCCCTGACCGTTCATCAAAGCGCGGCCGTCACCACGATCTCGACCTTGTAGTCGGGGTTGGCAAGGCGGGCTTCAACGGTGGCGCGGGGGGGCGAGTTGCCGTCGGCGACCCATGCGTCCCAGGCCTTGTTCATGCCGTCGAATTCCTTCATGTTGGCCACGTAGATCTGGGCCATCAGGATCTTGGTCTTGTCGGTGCCGGCTTCGGCCAGCAGGCGGTCGATCGTGGCGAGCACTTGCTCGGTCTGGCCGGTGATGTCCAGCGTGGCATCGTCCGGCACCTGGCCTGCCAGGTAGGCCACGCCGTTGTACACGGCCATGTCCGACAGGCGCTTGGTCACGTGAAAGCGCTTGATGCTGCTCATGAGAATTCCCCTAGAGTCGAGTGGTTTGGGTGGAACTGGGCAAAGCTGCCCGCGTGCGGCGCGCGGGCGTCGTCAGGCGGGCGGCAATTGGAAAACCTGGCGCAGATAGGCCAGGTAGGCGGGATCGTCGCACATCGTCTTCTCGGGCGCATCCGACACCTTGGCCACCGGCTGGCCGTTGCAGCGGACCATCTTCATGACGATCTGCAGCGGTTCGTGGCCGAGGTCGTTGGTGAGGTTGGTGCCAATGCCGAAGGACACTTTGCAGCGCCCCGAGAACTGGCGCGCCAGCTCGATGGCGCGCGGGAAGGTCAGCGAATCCGAGAACACCAGCGTCTTGGCGCGCGGATCCACGCGGTTCTTGCGATAGTGTTCGAGCAGGCGCTCGCCCCAGATGAAGGGATCGCCGGAATCATGGCGCGCGCCGTCAAAGAGCTTGCAGAAATACATGTCGAAGTCGCGCAGGAACGCATCCATGCCGTAGACGTCGGACAACGCGATGCCGAGGTCGCCGCGGTATTCCTTGGCCCACACTTCCAGCGCGAACACCTGCGAATCACGCAGGCGCGGACCGAGCGCCTGGCAGGCCTGCAGGTATTCGTGGCCCATGGTGCCCAACGGCAGCACGTCGTGCTCTTTGGCGAGCAGCACGTTGCTGGAACCCGCGAAATGCGGCCCCATCTCGGCTTTCAGGGTGGTGACGATCTCTTCGTGCCAGGCCTTGGAGAAGCGGCGCCGCGTGCCGTATTCAGCCACGCGGAAGTCGGCCAGCGCGGGATCATCCAGCACGAGGTGCATCTTGGACTGCAGGCGCTTGCGGCCTTCTTCCCAGTCCGGATGCTTGCGCGTGTTGCGGAAATAGACCTCGTTGACGATGGCCAGCACAGGGATCTCGAACAGGATCGTGTGCAGCCACGGGCCCTTGACCTCGATGCTGATTTCACCGGGTCCCTCGCCTTCGCTGATGTGGATGCAGCGCTCGGGCATGTGGAACAGACGAAGGAAATCAACGAAGTCGCTTTTGATAAAGCGCAAGTTGCCCAGATATTTAAGTTCGTCGTCCGTGAAGCGCAATTGGCAAAGCTGATGCACTTCCTGGCGGATTTCGTCCATATAGGGGCGCAAATCCACGCCCTTTGTACGGCATTTGTACCGGTACTCGACCTGGGCAGCGGGGAAATGATGCAGCACCACTTGCATCATGCTGAATTTATACAGGTCGGTGTCGAGCAGCGAAGTAATAATCATGATTGCGCGTTTCGTTTCGCGACACCATAGCATGAAGAACAGGGCCTTCGGCACGAAGTGCCACGCTGTCAATACGGGTATTGCCGACACATCCGCGCGGCATTGGGTAAAATCCGCCCATTAAGACACATCTGCCGCCGAGCCCCGGAGTTCCTGAATGACCCACGTAGTCACCGAAAACTGTATCAAGTGCAAGTACACCGATTGCGTCGACGTGTGCCCGGTGGACTGTTTTCGTGAGGGTCCGAACTTCCTCGTGATCGACCCGGACGAATGCATCGACTGTGCGGTCTGCATCCCCGAATGCCCCGCCAACGCGATCTACGCCGAAGAAGACGTGCCGCAGGACCAACTCAATTTCATCGCGCTGAATGCCGAACTCTCTCCGGAATTCGCCAGCATCAGCCGTGCCAAGAAGCCCCTGCCCGACGCCGACGACTGGAACGGCAAGCAGGACAAGCTGCAATACCTGGAAAAGTAATCCACGGGCGCCGGCCAGGCCGGCGCTTTCGTGCGATGTCCCGATGACCGACGACTCCAAATACACGCGCCAGACCATCACCAGCGTCCACACCTGGGTGCCGGACAAACTGTTCTCCGTGCGCGTGACGCGGGACGAAGCCTTCACGTTCCTGCCGGGCCAGTTCGCCCGGGTCGGCCTGCCCGGCGCTGAAGACCCCGATGGTCCGCCCACGATCTGGCGCGCCTACTCCATGGTGTCGGCCCCGCATGAGCCGGGCCTGGAGTTCTATTCCATCGTCGTCCCCGAAGGCCTGTTCAGCCCGCGCATGGCGCGTTTGCAGCCCGGCGACGCGCTCTACGTCGAAAAAGCCCCCTACGGGTTTTTGACGCTGGAGCGCTTTGCGCCCGGCGGCGACCTGTGGCTGCTTGCCTCGGGCACCGGCCTGTCGGCCTACCTGTCCATCCTGCGCGACCCCGCCGTCTGGCGCGCGTATAACCGCATCATCCTGGTGCATGGCGTACGCACCGCAGCCGAACTCGCCTACCGCGACGAAATCGACGGCTGGCGCCGCGATCCGGCCCTGGCCGACGTCTTCGCCGCAAATCCCGGCAAGCTCATCTACCTGCCCATCGCCACGCGCGAACCCGTGCCCGGCATGCCGCAAGCGCGCATCACCACGCTGATCGCCGACGGCCGCCTGGAGCAGCTGGCCGGCCAGCCGCTGGATCCCGAGACCGCCAAGGTCATGCTGTGCGGCAACCCCGCCATGCTGGCGGAGGCACGCAAATTGCTGGGTGATCGTGGGTTCAAGCCCGGGCGCCGCGGCATTCCGGGCAACCTGGCGGTTGAAAACTACTGGTGATCCGCCACCGCGTGGCGTAGTCCGTAAATCCACCATTTGGTATCACCGCAAGGCATTAACGCGGCCCTAAACTGGTGCGTAACACATGACGGGTCGCTTTTTAGCAACAAAACAGGGCAGTTTGCCGGACATTCTTCAGGCTGATTGGAAATATCGTTACGCCCCGGAGCAATAATCGGGGCACACGCTCGACCCAGAAGGACTTCCCCGAAATGCTGTACCAATTGCACGAAATGCAGCGCGCTTTCCTGACTCCGTTCGCTGCATTCACGGACGCCGGTTCTCAGCTGTTCTCCAGCCCCTACAGCCCGCTCGCCTATACCCCGATCTCCCGCCAGATGGCCGCCGGGTACGAGCTGATGACCCGTATCGGCAAGGAATACCAGAAGCCCGCCTGGAATCTGCCCACCACCCAGATTGGCGGCAAGTCCGCCCGCGTGATCGAAGCCGTTGCCCTGGACAAGCCCTTCTGCCGCCTGGTGCACTTCCAGCGCGACGTACGCTTGGCCGGCAAGAACGATCCGAAGGTCCTGCTGGTCGCCCCGCTCTCCGGGCACCACGCCACCCTGCTGCGCGACACCGTGCGCGCCCTGCTGCCCGATCACGACGTCTATGTGACCGACTGGGTCGACGCGCGCATGGTGCCGCTGGCAGCCGGTCCGTTCCATCTGAACGACTACGTGCGCTACGTGCAGGACTTCATCCGCCATCTGGGCCCGGACGTGCACGTCATTTCCGTCTGTCAGCCCACGGTGCCGGTGCTGGCCGCCGTGTCCCTGATGGCGTCCGCCAACGATCCCTGCCAGCCGCGCAGCATGGTGATGATGGGTGGCCCCATCGACCCGCGCCAGTCGCCCACGCAGGTCAATCGCCTGGCCACCACCAAACCCTATTCGTGGTTCGAGAACCAGGTGATCCACCCCGTGCCGCCCCGCTATCCGGGCGCCGGACGCCGCGTGTATCCGGGGTTCCTGCAGCATGCGGGATTCATGGCCATGAATCCCGACCGCCACATGAAGTCGCATTACGACTTCTACCTGGACCTGCTGCGTGGCGACGACAGCGACGCCGAAGCGCACCGCCGCTTCTACGACGAATACAACGCCGTGCTGGACATGCCGGCCGAGTTCTACCTGGACACTATCCGCATGGTGTTCCAGGACTTCGACCTGCCCAACGGCACCTGGGAAGTCGACGGCAAGCTGGTGCGCCCGGCCGACATCAAGAGCGTCGCGCTGTTCACCATCGAAGGCGAACTGGACGACATTTCCGGCCAGGGCCAGACGCGCGCCGCGATCAAGCTGTGCAAGAACATCCCGGCCGACCGCAAGTCGCACTACACCGCGCCGAACTGCGGCCACTACGGCATTTTCTCGGGGCGCCGGTGGCGCGAAATGATCTGTCCTAAAATTGCCGAGTTCATCCGCCAATCGGCTTGACGACGGCCCCGCGCCGGCCGCCGGCAACCTGATCCGTACCCCGGGGCCCCAGCGGCCCCTTTTCATTACTGGCTTTACATGTCCTGTCGCTCATTAGCCGACCGCGTTGACGCCTTGCTGCCTCAGACGCAATGCACCAAATGCGGTTACGACGGCTGCCGGCCGTATGCCGACGCCATCGCCGAGGGCGCCGCGCCGATCAACCGCTGCCCGCCCGGCGGCGACGATGGCGTCGCCGCACTGGCCGCGCTGCTCGGCACGCCTCTCCTGCCGCTGGATCCGTCACGCGGCGAACCCGGCCCGCTGCTGGTCGCGCGCATCGACGAATCGCATTGCATCGGCTGTACGCTGTGCATCCAGGCCTGTCCGGTCGACGCCATCGTCGGCGCGAACAAGCACATGCACACCGTGCTGGACGACTGGTGCACGGGCTGCGATCTTTGCGTGGCGCCCTGTCCGGTGGACTGCATCGAGATGGTGCCGGCCGGGCGCGCGTGGACCAGCGAAGACGCCGCAATCAGCCGCCAGCGCCATCGCAACCACCTGGCGCGCGCCGAGCGCCAGGCGGCCGACAACGCCCGCCTGATGGCGCCCGACATCCCGGAAGCGCCCGCGCCCGCCGCGCCCGCTTCCGAGGACGCGCAAAAGGAGGACGCGCAAAAAGAAGACCGCAAGCGCTCCGCCATCGAATCCGCACTGGCCCGCGCCCGGGCCCGCCGCAATCCCACGCAGTCATGAACGCCGCCAAACGCCGAGAGATCTTTGCCCGCCTGCATGCGGCCAACCCCAGCCCCACCACCGAACTGGAATACGACACGCCGTTCCAGTTGCTGATTGCCGTGCTGCTGTCGGCGCAGGCCACGGACAAGTCGGTCAACATCGCCACGCGCAAGTTCTTTCCCCAATACGGCACCCCTGAGGCACTCGCGGCGCTGGGCGAGGAAGGGCTGGCCGACTACATCAAGACCATTGGCCTTTTCCGCACGAAGGCAAAGAACGCGATCGCCACCAGCAAGATCCTGATCGAACAGCATGGCGGCCAGGTGCCGCAGACGCGCGAGGCGCTTGAAGCCCTGCCCGGCGTGGGCCGCAAGACCGCCAACGTGGTGCTCAACACCGCGTTCGGGCAAGCGGCGATGGCAGTGGACACGCACATATTCCGCGTCTCGAATCGCACCGGTATTGCGCCCGGAAAAAACGTGCTGGAAGTCGAGCTGAAACTGATGAAGTTCGTGCCGCAGGAATATCTGCTGGACGCGCATCACTGGCTGATTCTGCACGGCCGCTACGTCTGTGTGGCGCGCAAACCGAAATGCCCCCAATGCGGCATTTCCGATCTCTGCGAATTCAAGCAGAAAACCCCTGCATAAAGCATCCGACGTGCGCACGCGGCCGCGAAACATGCGAGTGAAAACCGGGTTTTCCCTCGCCTATTCCCGCATGACATCTTGATGACGATCAACGCGTAATTGCTGCAATGCATTTGCATATCGGGCTCCCTTTCTCCCCATATGCAGACAGCATTGTCGGCATGCCGACAATTGCCCTTTCCGCAGTGCAAAACCTATGACAAACCCTCATGGAATTTTGATTGCGACGTCCGCATACTCGCCGGCAACTCATAAGAAAACTACGCACGAAAACAGTTTTCGAACCCTGCGGGGGCCTGACGCAATGACGCCAGGCAGAGACCATATAAATACAACGCTGGTGCAGCGAACATGGATGACACAATCCTGGAGACAAAAGGCCTCACCAAGGAGTTCCGCGGCTTCGTCGCGGTCAACGGGGTCGATTTGCGTATCAAGCGGGGCGAGATTCATGCCTTGATCGGGCCTAACGGCGCGGGCAAGACCACATGCTTCAACCTGCTGACCAAATTCCTGGCGCCCACGTCGGGCAGCATCAAGTTCAATGGCATCGACATCACCGGCGAGCGCCCCGCGCAGATTGCACGGCGCGGCATCATCCGGTCGTTCCAGATCTCGGCGGTGTTCCCGCACCTGACCGTGCTCGAGAACGTGCGGATCGGCCTGCAGCGCAAGACCGGCCTGTCCTATCACTTCTGGCAAAGCGACAAGCGCCTGGCTGCCCTGAACGAGCCCGCGCGTGCGCTGCTTGAACAGGTGGACCTGGGCGGCTTTGCCGACGAAACCACGGTCAACCTGCCGTACGGCCGCAAGCGCGCGCTCGAGATCGCCACCACGCTGGCAATGGAGCCCGAGCTGATGCTGCTGGACGAACCCACCCAGGGCATGGGCCACGAAGACGTGGACCGCGTCACGCAACTGATCAAGCGCGTGAGCGCGGGGCGCACCATCCTCATGGTGGAACACAACATGAACGTCGTGTCCTCCATCGCCAACACCATCACCGTGCTGGCGCGCGGCTCGGTGCTGGCCGAAGGTTCCTACGCCGAAGTCTCCCGCCATCCGGCCGTGATGCAGGCTTACATGGGCACGACCGACGGCGAACTTCAAGGAGCGCACGCATGAGCACCCCCGCACTCGAAATCTCGGGCCTGAATGCCTGGTACGGGGAATCGCATATCCTGCACGGCGTGGACATGCGCGTGGGACAGGGCGAAGTCGTCACGCTGCTGGGCCGCAACGGGGCCGGCCGCACCACGACGCTGCGCGCCATCCTGGGCCTGACCGGCTCGCGCAAGGGTTCGGTGCGCATCCATGGCACCGAAGCCATCGACCTGCCTACCTACAAGATCGCCCACCTGGGCGTCGGCTATTGCCCCGAGGAACGCGGCATCTTCGCCAGCCTGTCCTGCGAAGAAAACCTGCTGCTTCCGCCCGTCGTCGGCTCGCTGGGCGGCGGCATGTCGCTGGCCGAGATCTACGACATGTTCCCCAACCTGCAGGAGCGCCGCAATTCCCCCGGCACGCGCCTGTCTGGCGGCGAACAGCAAATGCTTGCCGTCGCGCGCATCCTGCGCACCGGCGCCAACCTGCTGCTGCTGGACGAAATCTCCGAAGGCCTCGCGCCCGTCATCGTGCAGGCGCTGGCCCGCATGATCACCGCGCTCAAGCAGCGGGGCTACACCATCGTCATGGTGGAACAGAATTTCCGCTTCGCCGCGCCGCTGGCCGACCGCTTCTACGTCATGGAGCACGGCCAGATCGTTGAGCACTTCGAAGCCGCCGAACTTTCAGAAAAACAGGACACGCTCAACGAACTGCTGGGCGTCTAAAGCAACCTGTGTCATCCGCCGGAACCCCGGCAAACATCACACTGTAGGGAAGAGGAGTCATCCCATGAAGCTGCACACCATCACTGCTGCACTGGCCATGGCGGGCCTGGGATTCGCGGGGGCAACCGCCCACGCTCAAGGTATCTCCGACGATGTCATCCGCATCGGCTTCATCACCGACATGTCGGGCGTGTACTCCGACATCGACGGCAAGGCGGGCCTGGAAGCCGTACGCATGGCGGTCGAGGACTTCGGCGGCACGGTCAACGGCAAGAAGATCGAAATCGTCTCCGCGGACCACCAGAACAAGGCCGACGTCGCCTCGGCACGCGCCCGCGAATGGTTCGACCAGCAGAAGGTCGACGTCATCATCGCCGGCACCAACTCGGCCACCAGTCTGGCCATGGCAGCGGTTGCCGCTGAAAAGAAGAAGCCCTTCATCGCGGTGGGCGCCGGCTCGTCCGACCTGACCAATGCGCAATGTTCGCCCTACACCGTGCATTACGCCTACGACACCGTGGCGCTGGCGCGCGGCACGGGTTCGGCTGTGGTGAAGGACGGCGGCAAGAGCTGGTTCTTCCTGACTGCCGACTACGCCTTCGGCCACGCGCTCGAGCGCGACACGATGGCGGTCGTCAAGGCCGCGGGCGGCGAAGTGAAGGGCCAGGTGCGCGCACCGCTGGGCGCCTCGGACTTCTCGTCGTTCCTGCTGCAGGCGCAATCGTCCAAGGCCCAGATCCTGGGCATGGCCAATGCCGGCGGCGACACCATCAACACCGTCAAGGCCGCCAACGAATTCGGCGTCACGCAGACCATGAAGCTGGCCGGCCTGCTGGTGTTCATCAACGACGTGCACTCGCTCGGCCTGGATGCCACCAAGGGCATGTACCTGACCGACGGCTGGTACTGGGATCAATCCGACGCCTCGCGCGCCTGGTCCAAGAAGTTCGAGTCCAAGGTCGGCCGCAAGCCGTCCATGCTGCAGGCGGGCGATTACTCGTCGGCGATGTTCTACCTGAACGCCGTCAAGGCCACCGGCTCGGATAACGGCGACGACGTGATGAAGTGGATGAAGTCGAACAAGGTGAACGACTTCTTTGCCCAAGGCGGCGTCGTGCGCGAAGACGGCCGCATGGTCCACGACATGTACCTGATGCAAGTGAAGACCCCGGCCGAATCCAAGGGCCCGTGGGACTACTACAAGGTGGTGGCGACGCTGCCTGGCGACGAGGTCTACACCAAGTTGTCCGAGTCCACCTGCAAGCTGGTCAAGAAATAAACCGGCCCCTGTGATCCCGGATGCGGTCCGGGCCGATGGCCCGGCCGCATTCCTCCTGACTAGCTCGCTTCCTTCCGTACCGCGCAGGACTTTCCCAAGATGACTGACATTTTCGGCATCCCCATACAGGCCTTGTTCGGCCAGCTGTTACTGGGCCTGGTCAACGGTTCCTTCTATGCAATGCTGTCGCTCGGACTTGCCGTCATCTTCGGGCTGCTGAACGTCATCAACTTCGCCCACGGCGCCCTCTACATGCTGGGCGCCTTCGTCGCATGGATGGGGCTTTCGTACTTTGGCCTGAACTACTGGATCATGCTGATCCTGGCGCCGCTGATCGTGGGGCTGTTCGGCATCATCATTGAAAAACTGCTGCTCAAGCATCTCTACAAGCTCGACCACCTGTATGGGCTGCTGCTCACCTTCGGGCTGACGCTGCTGATCGAGGGGCTGTTCCGCAGCTTCTACGGCGTGTCGGGCCAGCCCTATCCCACGCCCGAGGCTCTACGCGGCGCCACCAACCTGGGCTTCATGATCCTGCCGAACTATCGCGGCTGGGTCGTGGCGGCGTCGATCATCGTCTGCTTCGCCACGTGGTACGTCATTGAACGCACCCGCCTGGGCGCCCTGCTGCGCGCCGGCACCGAGAACCCGCGCCTCGTGGAATCCTTCGGCGTGAACGTGCCGCGCATGATCACGCTGACCTACGGCTTCGGCGTGGCGCTGGCGGGCTTTGCCGGCGTGCTGGCCGCGCCGGTGCTGCAGATTTCGCCGCTGATGGGCTCGAACCTCATCATCGTCGTGTTCGCGGTGGTCGTGATCGGGGGCATGGGGTCCATTTTCGGCGCCATCGTCACCGGGCTGGGCCTGGGCGTGATCGAGGGCCTGACCAAGGTGTTCTGGCCCGAAGCGTCCAGCACGGTCGTCTTCATCATCATGGCCATTGTTCTGTTGATCCGCCCGGCCGGGCTGTTCGGAAAAGAAAAATGAATCGTCAATTCCTGGGCTATGCGGTCCTGGCCATCGTGGTGGCCTTGCTTCCCTTCGCCGGCGTGTATCCGATCTTCGCCATGAAGGTCATGTGCTACGCCCTCTTTGCGTGCGCCTTCAACCTGCTGCTGGGCTTCACGGGGCTGCTGTCCTTCGGCCATGCCGCGTTCCTGGGCAGCGCGGCCTACGCGGCCGGGCACAGCATGAAGGTCTGGGGCCTGCCGACCGAGCTGGGGCTGCTGTTCGGCGTGGCCGTGGCGGCGCTGCTGGGGCTGGCCATGGGCGCGCTTGCCATCCGCCGCAGCGGCATCTACTTCTCGATGATCACGTTGGCGCTGTCGCAGATGGTGTTCTTCTTCTTCCTGCAGGCCAAGTTCACGGGCGGCGAAGACGGCCTGCAGAGCGTGCCGCGCGGCACCTTGCTGGGACTGGTCGACCTGTCCAAGGACATCAACCTGTACTACCTGGTGATGGCCATCTTCATCATTGGCTACTTCATCATCTGGCGCACGGTGAACTCGCCCTTCGGCCAGGTGCTGCAGGCGCTGCGCGAGAACGAGCCGCGCGCGATTTCGCTGGGTTACGACGTGGACCGCTTCAAGCTGGTGGCCTTCGTGCTGTCGGCCGCGCTGGCCGGCCTGGCGGGCGCCACCAAGACGCTGGTGTTCGTGTCGGCCACGCTGTCGGACGCCACCTGGCAGATGTCCGGGCTGGTGATCCTGATGACGCTGATCGGCGGCCTGGGCACCCTGACCGGCCCCGTGCTGGGCGCGTTCATCGTGGTGCTGCTGGAAAACAAGGTGGGCGACTTCGGCCAGATGATGGCCAACCTGACCGGCGTCGAATGGTTCCTGCGTCTGGGCGAATCGGTCACGATCGTCAGCGGCCTGATCTTCGTGATCTGCGTGCTGGCCTTCCGGCGCGGCATCGTGGGCGAGCTGGGCGCCCTCTTCAACCGCCGCCGCACCGCCCGCGCGTGATCTGACGCTTCGGTGGATTGACCCTCGGGGCCGCGCATCGCGGCCCCGTTGCATTGGGGCGCGCGCCATCGCCTCGTACAATGGCAGGCACCCCACTACACAGGTGCCGACCATGCGCATCACGCATCTCGTTCCCGGCCTCGGCGCGCTCGCGCTGGCCGCCGCCCTGCTGTCCCCCGCCGCGGCCCAGGCCGCCCCCGCCGCCCCGGTATGCGAAGTCGACCGGCCCATCCGTTTCAGCGGCCTGAACTGGGAATCCAACCTGGTGCTTGCCGGCATCGAGCGCTACGTGCTCGAACACGGCTACGGCTGCAGGACATCTGTCGAAATCGGCGAAACCCTGCCCATGCTGGCCGCCTTGCAGCGTGGCGACGTCGACATCACGCCCGAAGTCTGGCCCGGCCAGATCGAAGGCGCGTGGAAGAAGGCGCTGGCCAGCGGCAAGGTGCTGGGCGTGGGCCACGTCTACGACGCAGGCGAAGGCTGGTATGTGCCCCGCTACACCGTGGAACGGCATCCCGAGCTCAAGTCCGCCGCCGACCTGGCGCGTTTCAAGGAAGTGTTTGCCGACCCCGAAGACCCGGGCCGCGGCCGCATCTATGGCTGCCCGGCGGGTTGGGCCTGCGGCACACTGAACGACAACCTGCTGCGCGCCCTGAAGCTGGACAAGGATTACTCCCTGTTCGCCCCCGGCTCCGGCGCCGCGCAAAAGGCGGCGATCGTGTCGGCCTACAAGCGCAAGCGCGATATCGTCTTCTACTACTGGACGCCCACGTCGCTGGTTGGCGCGCTGGACCTGGTCAAGCTGGAACTGCCTGCGTTCGACCAGGCTGCCTACACGTGCATGACCGACCCCAAGTGCGCCAATCCCGTGGCCACGCAGTTCAAGCCCAACCCGGTCGTCACCGGCATGAATGCTGAATTCGCCAAACAGGCGCCGCGCGTGACCGAGTTCCTGACCAAGCTGACGGTGCCGGACGACGCCATCGATGCCACTTTGGGCTGGCTGGAAAACGAAGGCAAGGAACCCGAGGACGCCGCGCGTTACTTCCTCAAGCAGTACGCGCCTGTGTGGCGGCAGTGGGTGCCTGCGGATGTCGCCGACCGCGTGCAGGCAGCGCTGGCCAAGGAATAACAGCCCCGCTCATGTATTCTGGCGATTCGGCGTTCCGGACCCGCTCCGCGCCCGATCGCCAACCCGATTTAAGCCAAGGAAAACAATCATGGATGCCTTGTTCTGGCACAACGGTCACTGGACCACTGAAAACCCCAAACTGCTCGGCCCGGCCGACCACGCCTTCTGGATGGCCAGCATGGTCTTCGACGGCGCACGCGCATTCCGCGGTCTGACGCCCGACCTGGACCTGCATTGCCAGCGCGTCGTGCGCTCGGCGGAAAAGATGCTGATGAAGCCGCAACTGGCCTGGGAAGAAATCCAGGACCTGTGCCTGCAGGCCGTGGCGCGCTTCCCCGAGGGCTCCGAGCTCTACATCAAGCCGATGTTCTTCTGCGCCGATGGCTTCCTGCTGCCCGACGCCGAAAAAACGCAATTCGTGCTGCACGTGTTCAAGGTGCCGATGCCGGGCGACCAGGGCTTTTCCGCCTGCTTCTCCAGCTTTGCGCGCTCGTGGCCCAACATGGCGCCCACCGACGCCAAGGCCTCGTGCCTGTACCCCAACGGCCAGCGCGCCATCCGCGAAGCCGCCGAAAAGGGCTTTGACAACGCCATCATGCTGGACGGCGCAGGCAACCTGGCCGAATTCGCCACCAGCAACCTGTGGCTGGCCAAGGACGGCGTCGTCTCCACGCCCGTGGACAACGGCACCTTCCTGAACGGCATCACGCGCCGCCGCGTGCTGGCGCTGCTGAAGGCCGACGGCATTGAAGTGCAGGAACGCAGCCTGACGCGCGCCGACGTCGAAGCGGCCGACGAAGTGTTTTCGTCGGGCAACTACGGCAAGGTGGTGCACGTGAACCGCGTTGAAGACCGCCCGCTGGAATACGGCCCGATCGCGCGCCGTGCGCATCAGCTGTACATGGAATACGCGGAAAGTACGCGTCGTTGATTTGCCGGAACTGGCCAGCTTGCGTCAGCAGCCGCGCCAACGCAAAACGCCGGGGCCTTATCGGCCGCCGGCGTTTTTTTGTCCCATCGGGTGGGTAATTCAGGCCGCCTCGGCGCCCTTGCCCAGACCCAGATAGCTCTCGATCACCTTCGGATCGCCAGCCAATTCGCGCGCCGGGCCGTGCAGGATGACCTCGCCGGTTTCCAGCACATAGCCGTAATCGGCCACCTGCAAGGCCGCGCGGGCGTTCTGTTCGACCAGCAGGATCGCCACGCCGGTCTCGCGCAGGCGCGCGATGATGTGGAAGATCTCGCGCACGATGCGCGGCGCCAGACCCAGGCTGGGCTCGTCCAGCATCAGCAGCGTCGGCTTGGCCATGAGCGCGCGGCCCACGGCCAGCATCTGGCGCTCGCCGCCGGACAAGGTGCCGGCCTGCTGGGCGCGGCGCTCGCGCAGCCGCGGGAACAGATCGAACACTTCATTCAGCGTGTCGCGCCAGCCGCTTTCGCGGGCACGATACCGCCGGAAGCCGCCCAGCAGCAGGTTGTCTTCGACGGACATGGTGCCGAACAGCTCGCGGCGCTCGGGCACCAGCGACATGCCCGCCGCCACGCGGCGTTCGACCATCCAGCCCGACACGTCCGACCCGGCGTAATGCACGGTGCCGGCGGCGTGGCCGGTCTGCGGCAGCGAACCCATGATGGCGTTGAGCATCGTGGACTTGCCGGCGCCGTTGGCGCCGATCACGGTGACAATGCTGCCGGCCGGCACGCTGAGCGTGGCGCCGGCAAGTGCGCCGACCTTGCCGTAGCGGGCCGACAGGTTGCTGACTTCAAGAACGGGGGAATTCGTTGTGCTCATCACACGCCCCCCGCCGACACGGGCTTGGCCTGGTCCGCTTCGGGCAGGTCGTCGTCGATGCCGCCCAGATAGGCTTCAAGCACCGCCGGGTTCTTTTGCACGTCGGCCGGCACGCCTTCGGCCAGCTTCGTGCCGAAATCCATCACCACGAGGTGGTTGGTCAGGCGCATCACAAAATCCATGTCGTGTTCAACGAGCAGAATGCTCATGCCTTCCGCGCGCAGCTGTTCCAGCACGCGCGCCAGGTCCTGCTTTTCCTTGTAGCGCAGGCCGGCGGCCGGTTCGTCCAGCAGCAGCAGCACGGGATCGCACGCCAGCGCGCGGGCGATTTCCAGGATGCGCTGCTGGCCCAGGGCCAGGTTGCCTGCCTGTTCGTACAGGTATTCGCCAAGGCCCACGCGCTTGAGCTGCTCGGCCGCTTCATGCAGGAGCTGCGCCTCGCGGGCGCGGTCCGAATGCAGCGCGCCCGACAGCACGCCCACGTCCGAACGCAGGTGCGCGCCCAGCGCCACGTTTTCCAGCACCGTCATGCCCGGCAGCAGCTGCACGTGCTGGAACGTGCGGCCCACGCCCATCTTGGCGATCTCGCGCGCCGAGCGGTTGTCGATGCGCTGCCCCATGAACGTGACCTGGCCGCGCGTCACCGGCAGCACGCCACTGATCAGGTTAAAGGTCGTGCTCTTGCCCGCGCCGTTGGGACCGATGAGGCCCATGATCTCGCCCGAGCTGACCTTGAAGGTGATGTCGTTCACCGCCACCAGGCCGCCGAATTCCTTGCGGATGGCATCCACTTCCAGCACGACCTGGCCAGGCTGCGGACGCTCGCGCGTCGGCAGGGCCGGGGCCGCGGCGGGCGGCGCCAGATTGCGGCGCGAGCCGTTGGCGCCGGTGATGCTGCCCCACCAGCCCGCCAGGATCGGCCACAGACCGTTGCGCGCGTATTGCAGCATCAGGATCAACAGCACGCCGAAGACGATCATCTCGAAGTTGGCATTCGTGTCCAGCAGCCTGGGCAGGAGGTTCTGCAACTGATCCTTCATCACCAGGATGACGCTGGAGCCCAGCAAGGCGCCCCACACGTAACCCGCGCCGCCGACCACCGCCATGAACAGGTACTCGATGCCGTAGTTCAGGCCAAACGGGCTGGGGCTGACGGCGCGCTGCATGTGCGCATACAGCCAGCCCGACACGCAGGCCAGCAACGCCGCCCACACGAAGATGACGATCTTGTAGGCAGCGGTGTTGACGCCCATGGACTCCGCCATGCCCGCCCCGCTCTTGAGCGCGCGGATGGCGCGGCCGGGACGCGAGTTGAGCAGGTTGCGCGTGGCCCACAGCGCCAACAGGACGCAGACCCAGATCAGGTAATAGATGTGGCGGCCGTTGGCCAGCGAGATACCGAAGATGCTGATGGGCTCGATGCCGGCGATGCCGTCATGCTTGCCCAGCCAGTCGATATTGCCGAACAGGTAATACAGCGACAGGCCCCAGGCGATGGTGCCCAGCGGCAGGTAGTGGCCCGACAGGCGCAGCGTGATCGCGCCCAGCAGATAGGCCACGACGGCGGTCAGGATCAGACCCGCAGGCAGCGCCAGCCAGGGCGACACGTCGTACTGCGTCGTCAGGTAGGCCGTGGTGTAGGCGCCCAGGCCGACGAACGCCGCCTGGCCGAAGGACGTCAGGCCGCCGACGCCGGTCAGCAGCACGAGGCCCAGCACGACCAGGCTGGCCAGGCCGATGTAGTTCAGTTGCGTCACCCAGAACTCGGGCGTGGCCGACACCATCGGCAGGCCCGC
This sequence comes from Achromobacter sp. UBA2119, assembly GCF_002331005.1. Taxonomy (NCBI): domain Bacteria; kingdom Pseudomonadati; phylum Pseudomonadota; class Betaproteobacteria; order Burkholderiales; family Alcaligenaceae; genus Achromobacter; species Achromobacter sp. UBA2119. The sequence goes on from NZ_DCYD01000009.1 coordinate 494,206, forward strand.
CAGGACGACGAGAAAAACGGCAAGCAGAATGCGGTTCATGGCTTATTCCTCTTCGTCCGCGTGATGGGTGCTGAACGAACGCCAGACCAGAACCGGGATGATCAGGGTGAAGACGATCACTTCCTTGTATGCGCTGGCCCAGAACGACGAGAAGGATTCCAGCACGCCGACCAGCAGCGAGCCGGCCGCGGCGATGGGATAGCTGGCCAGGCCGCCGATGATGGCGCCGACGAAGCCCTTCAGGCCGATCAGGAAGCCGGTGTCGTAATAGACCGTGGTGATGGGCGCGATCAGCATGCCGGACATGGCGCCGATGCCCACGGCCAGCGTGAACGTCAGCGAGCCCGACATGTTGGTGCTGATGCCCACCAGGCGCGCGCCACGGCGGTTGACGGCGGTGGCGCGCAGCGCGCGGCCATACAGCGTCTTGCCGAAGAAAACCCACAAGGCAATGATGAGCAGCGCGCACGTGGCGACCACGAACAGGCTCTGCGCGGACCACGTCATGAAGCCCAGGTCGACCTGCCCGCTCACGAATGCCGGGGTGCGCCAGCCTTCGGCGCCAAAGAACACGAGCGCCAGGCCCATGAGCGCAAAGTGCACGGCGACCGATACGATCAGCAGCACCAGCACGGTGGCTTCGGCGAGCGGCTGGTAGACGATGCGATAGACCATCGGACCCATCGGAATCACCAGGAACAGCGTCAGCAGCATGTTCAGCCACAGCGAGTTCTCGGGACCGGTGTAGCTCTTGGTCAACCAGAACAGCGCCAGCGGCAGCACGACGCACGTGGCGATGGTCTTGGGCAGGGCCGCGGCGCTGCGCGTGCGCACGGCGCGCACCAGCTCAAGCGCCAGGCACACCAGGCCCAGCAACGGCAGCAGATAGGCGGTGCCCGGCACTTTGCCGTCCACCAGCATGGCCAGGGTCAGGGCGCCGAACGCCACAAACTCGCCCTGGGGAATGAAAATGACGCGCGTGACGGCGAAAACCAGCACCAGAGCCATGCCCAGGAGGGCATAGATGGCGCCGTTGACGACACCGTCTTGCAGCAGGATCAGCGCAATTGAGGAATCCATCTAACAACTACCTTGTGGTTTCTTGGTGTCCCGACCCCATCCGGAACACTGATACGACACACCGGCCGGAAAGGCCGGTGCGAAGTCCTGCCGGGCGCGGCGCGGCGGGCGGAGAGCCGCCCCCCGCGCGATCGGGCGCCCGTCATCGGGCGGCCCGCGCTCGGGCGATCCAGGGGATTTACAGATCGGGCTGGTAGACCCACTTGCCGTTTTCCACCTTGACGATGACGCGCGAGCGCTCGTCAAAGCCGGCGTGGTCCGTGGGCGACATGTTGAACACGCCTTGCGACACGGCCAGGTCCTTCACGCCTTCCAGCGCGTCGCGCATCGCGACACGGAACTCAGGCGTGCCGGGCTTGGCGCCCGACTTCAGCGCCACGGGCAGCGCGGCGACGACCAGTTGGCCGGCATCCCACATGTGGCCGCCGAACGTGTTGGTCGAACCGGCGCCGTTGGCCTTCTCGTAGGTTTCCACGTAGGCCAGCGCCGACTTCTTGACCGGATTGCTGTCGGGCAGTTGCGCCGCGACCAGCAGCGGGCCGGCCGGCAGGTACATGCCGTTGCAGTCCTTGCCGCACACGCGCAGCACGTCGTTGTTGGCGGCGCCGTGGGTTTGATAGATGGTTCCGCCGTAGTTGCGGGCCTTCAGTTCCTTTTGCGGCAGCGCGGACGGGGTGCCGGCGCCGGCGATCAGGATGGCGTCGGGCTTGGCGCCGACCAGCTTGAGCACCTGGCCCGTCACGCTGGTGTCGGTGCGGCCATACTTTTCGATAGCGACGATCTCGATGCCCTTGGCCTTGGCGGCCTTCTGCATCACGTCGAGCCAGCCGTCGCCGTAGGCGTCGGCAAAGCCGATGAAGCCCAGCGTCTTGACCTTGGACTTGGCCATCGCGTCGGCCAGGGCGCCAGCCATCAGCGCGTCGTTCTGCGGGGTCTTGAAGACCCAGCGGCGCTTGTCGTCCACGGGTTCGACGATCTTGGCGCTGGCGGCCACGCTGATCATCGGCACCTTGGCTTCGGCAGCCACGTCGACCATTGCCAGCGAGCCCGGCGTGATGGACGTGCCGATCAGCACGTCGACCTTGTCGTCGGAAGCCAGCTTGCGCGAGTTCTTGACGGCCTGCGTGGTGTCCGTGGCGTCGTCCAGCACGATCCATTCGATCTTCTGGCCGGCAACTTCCTTGGGCAGCAAGGCCACGGTGTTGCGCTCGGGGATGCCCAGCGAGGCGGCGGGGCCGGTGCTGGACACCGTCACGCCAACCTTGACCTGTGCGCTCGCCAGAAGCGGCAGAGTCAGGGCTACAGCGGCGGCGGCCGCGGACAAGCCGAAGTGCTTGCGCATGTTTTTGTCTCCTGTGGTTGGCTCTTATGTGCCTCGAACGAGGCGAAGCGAGCCTGTTTAAAGTTATACAGAAAAAAATATTATATGGTTAAAACAGTATCAGATGACGTAGCGCAACTACGGTAATTCCCTGATGTGCTACGGAAATCGTGATTTGGCGAACGCATTTGTTAATGGCGAACTTGTACTTGAAAGGGTCGCAGGCGTCATGTTGGGGGATTCCCTTGGGGCGATTGGGGTCTTTCGCCGTACGGTCTGCGGCCCGCCGTGATCAACGGCCAAGCATGGGCCACACCCGCTCGACGCGCGAAGCGACCCACGCCGCCACCACGGCCTTGACGAGGTCACCCGGCAGGAACACCACGACCGCGCCGGCGGCCTTCGCCATGCCCATCTTCGTCACCGCCGACAGCCAGGGCACACCGAAGGCATACACCACCGCAACGCCGCCAACGACGCAGGCCGCCACATACCCCGCCAGCCCCACCCACGTGCCGGTTCCGCGCGCGGCCAGGCGGCGCGCCAACCAGCCCGTCACGAATGCGCCGGCCACCATGCCGATGAGAAAGCCGCCGGTCGGGCCAAAAAACGCTCCCAGCCCGCCGCGCCCGCCCGGCAGCACCGGCAGGCCGATCGCCGCGAGCGCCAGATACAGCAGGCACGCCAGCGCGCCGCGCACGGGGCCAAGCATGGCGCCGGCCAGCATGACGCCGAGCGTCTGCAAGGTGATGGGCACCGGAATGCCGGGCATCGGAATGGGCGGCATCAGGCTCAGCACGACGATCAGCGCCGCAAACAGCGCCACCAGCACCGTATTGTTCGATTTCATGGTTTCCCCTTTTGAATGAGTTCAGGGCGCGCGGCCTTCAGACGCTGCGCGCGTCGATCGCTTCAGAGACTTCCTGGGCCCGCTTCAACGTCAGCACGATCAGCGGCACGATCAGCGCGACCGGATTCGCCCCCAGCCCGCGCGCAGCCTGCGCCTCGCGGATTTCCTGGAAATTGCGCCAGATCTCGGGCACGAAGCGCAGCGTCAGCGCGAGCGCCAGCGCCACCTTTTCGGCATCGACCAGCCCGGTGCGTTCCAGCGGCCGCAATGTCCGCTCGCAGACGGCAATCAGGTCCGACGTGCGGGTGGCCAGCGTGACGGCCTGGGCCAGACCCACCATCGCCGCCACGCGCAGCACGACCGCCAGCGCCTCAAGCGGCCCCTGAAACCAGCCGGTGAAGAGCGCGACGGCCAGCAGCACCCAGAGCAGTCCGCGCACCTGACGCCAGACGGCCGCGGCGGCGACGCCCGTGGACCAGACCAGCGCCACCGAGAAGCCAAAGGCAAACGCCAGCCAGAGCGGATCGCGCAGCACGAACAGACCCGCGCCGGCCGCCATCAGCGCCAGCAGTTTCACCCACGCTGGCAGCCGATGCAGCGGCGTGTTGCCCGCAACGTACAGGGGCTCCATCATCCGCAGTGTTCCCGGTACCAGCGCAACGCCGCGGCGGGCGTGTCGTCGGCCGCGATCACGCCGTCGCGCACGACCAGCACCCGGTCGAAGTCTTCGAGCAATTCCAGGTCGTGGCTGACGACGATGGCGTCGTGGGGCAGCCCATCGATGGCGGCGCGCACCCGGTTGCGATTGCGCAGGTCGAGCTGGGTGGTGGGTTCGTCAAAGACGATGAGGGCCGGCTCCATGACCAGCACGGCGGCCAGCGCCACCAGCTGGCGCTCACCGCCGGACAGCGTGTGGCTGCTGCGGTCGGCCAGGTGCCCCACGCCCAGGCGCGCCAGTTGACTGTCGATGCGCGCCTCGCGCTGCTGGCGGTCGGGCGCCAGGCGCTTCAGGCCAAAGGCCAGGTCTTCGCGCACGATGGGAAAGACGATCTGGTTTTCGGGGTTCTGGAACACGAAGCCGACGCGCGCACGCACGGCTTTCAGATCCTGGCGCGTATCCAGCCCGTCCACGCGGACGCTGCCGGAAGACGGCATCACCAGGCCGTTGACCAGGCGCGCCAGCGTGCTCTTGCCGGCGCCGTTGGGGCCCACGATGCCGATGCGGCGTTCGGCCAGGGTGACGCTCACCCCGCGCAACACTTCCGCCTGGGGCGTCGACACTACCGCCTGGTCAAACTCGATTAACATGGGGCGGGATTATGCCCGAACCATTTCGGGCATCGCGACTCCAAGAGCTCATATGGAAAAAGTACGCAAAACCGACGCCGAATGGCGCGCCCAGCTTTCCCCCGAAGAATACGTGGTCACCCGTCAAAAAGGTACCGAACGCGCATTCACCGGGCGTTACTGGGATACGTTCACCCCTGGCATCTACCGTTGCGTCGGCTGTGGCACGGCGCTGTTCGCATCCGACACCAAATTCGACGCCGGCTGCGGCTGGCCCAGCTACTTCCAGGCGCTGGACCCCGAACTCGTCCGCGAAGAACGCGACACCACGCACGGCATGGTGCGCACCGAAGTCCTGTGCAACGTCTGCGACGCGCACCTGGGCCACGTCTTTCCCGACGGCCCCGAGCCCACCGGCCTGCGCTACTGCATCAATTCCCTGTCGATGACGTTTGAGCCCCTAGAAGACTGATGAAGAAGTTCCTGTTCGACCTCTTTCCGCTGCTCCTGTTCTTCATCGCCTACAGGTACACGGACATCTTCACGGCCACGGGCGTCGCCATGGCGGCTGCCGTGGCGCAGATCGTCTGGCTCAAGGCCACCGGCCGCCCCACCGAAGCCATGCACTGGATCAACCTGACGGTCATCCTGGTGTTTGGCGGCGCAACCATCTGGCTGCACAGCGACGTCTTCATCAAATGGAAGCCCACGGTGCTGTACTGGATGTTTGGCGGCGCGCTGGTCTTTGCCCGCCTGTTGTTCAAGCGCAACCTGATCCGCCGCCTGATGGAAAAGCAGATCCAGCTGCCGGATGCGGCGTGGGACAAGCTCAACCTGATCTGGGCCGCCTTCTTCCTGATTGCGGGCGCGCTCAATCTGTATGTCGCGTTCTCGGGCCACTTCACCGAGTCGCAGTGGGTCAGTTTCAAGGCCTTCGGCCTGATGGGACTGATGATCGTCTTCGTCATTGGCCAGTCGCTGTGGCTGGGCAAGCACATCCAGACCGAAGAAAACACGCCGGCCAATCCGGGCGCCACGCCGCCCGGCAAACCCTGAACTCATGTCAGAAAACACCGACCGCATCGCCCTGATCCGGGAACGTCTTGCCGCCCTGGAGCCCGTCAGTCTGGACATCCTGGACGACTCCCATTTGCATGCCGGCCACGAAGGCAGTAAAAACGGCGCCGGCCACTATCGCGTAATCATCGTAGCGCCTTGCTTTGCGGGGCTCTCCGCCGTTGCGCGACACCGGCTGGTGTATCATCATTTGCAAGATTTGATCCCCTATCCGATTCATGCGCTTGCGCTTGACGCCCAGGCTCCCAAATAGAAAGTCAAAGGATATTCATGAAACGCATCGTCATGCTGGCTGCGGCCTGCGTCATCGCCGTGCCTGCTTTTGCGCAAAACGTGGCTACCGTCAACGGTAAAGCCATCCCGCAAAAGAGCCTGGATCAATTCGTCAAGCTCCTGGTCGGCCAGGGCGCCACCGATTCGCCGCAACTGCGCGAACAGGTCAAGCAGGAAATGATCAACCGTCAGATCTTCGTGCAGGCCGCCGAATCCAGCGGCATCGCCAAGCAGGCTGACGTCCAGACCGAAATCGAGCTGGCCCGCCAAGGCATCCTGGTTCGCGCGCTGATGGCCGACTACCTGGCCAAGCACCCGGTCACCGACGCCCAAGTCACCGCCGAATACGAAAAGATCAAGAAGGAACAGGCCGGCAAGATGGAATACAAGGTCCGCCACATCCTCGTCGAAGACGAGAAGAAGGCGAACGACCTGCTGGCACAGTTGCAGAAAAACAAGGGCAAGTTCGACGAACTGGCCAAGAAGAACTCCAAGGACCCCGGCAGCGCCGAAAAGGGTGGCGATCTGGGTTGGGCTCCCCCGACCAACTACGTGCAACCGTTCGCGCAAGCCGTGACGCAACTGAAGAAGGGCCAACTGGTCGACAAGCCGGTCCAGACCCAATTCGGCTGGCACATCATCATGGTCGACGACACCCGTCCGGTCGAATTCCCGCCGATGGATCAAGTGCGTCCGCAACTGGAAGAAATGCTGCGCCAGCAAACCCTGGCCGACTACCAGAAGCAACTGCGCGAAAAGGCCAAGATTCAATAAGGCCCGCTCTGCTCAGAATACTGCCCGCCGAACGCGGGCAGTTTTTTTTTGCGCGCTCGGCAAGGTGCTCAGATGCCAGCCTCCCCTCAAGACGGCGCCGCAGGCTGAAGACGATCTTCCCCGATAGTCCGACACCGGCCCGAAGCCAGCAACAAAAAGGGCTGCGCGCCGATGGCGTGCAGCCCTTCGTTCAACCACGGCAGCGTCCAGGCTAGGACACGCCCAACAGCGCCTTCAGCCCGTCTTCATCCAGTACCGGCACGCCCAGTTCCTGCGCCTTGGTCAGCTTGCTACCCGAATCCTCGCCCGCCACCAGGTAGGCGGTCTTCTTGGACACCGAGCCGCTGACCTTGCCGCCGGCCGCCTGGATGTGCATCGAGGCCTCTTCGCGCGTCCAGTTCGGCAGCGTGCCCGTCAGCACGAAGGTCTTGCCGGCCAGCGTGTCGGCTTGCGGCGCGGCTTCGGCCACCGGGTTCACGCCCTGCGCCTTGAGCTGCCCGATCACGTCGCGGTTGTGCTGTTCGGCAAAGAAATGGCGGATCGACGCGGCCACGACAGGCCCCACGTCGGGCACCGACGACAAGGCGTCTTCATCCGCATCCATGATGGCGTCGATGCTGCCGAAGTGCCGTGCAACGTCGCGGGCGGTGGTCTCGCCCACGTGCCGGATCCCTAGCGCGAACAGCAGGCGGGACAGATTCGGCGAGCGCGCCTTTTCGATGGCGGCCACCAGATTGTCGGCGGACTTCTGGCCCATGCGGTCCAGGCCCACGAGTTCCAGCGGACGCAGGCTGTACAGGTCGGCCAGCGTCTTGACGCGACCGCTGTCCACCAGCTGGTCCACGAGCTTTTCGCCCAGGCCTTCGATATCCAGCGCCTTGCGGCTGGCGGCATGCCACAGCGTCTGCTTGCGCTGGGCGCCGCAGAAAAGGCCCCCGGTGCAGCGCGCGATGGTTTCGCCTTCCAGGCGTTCAATGGCCGATCCGCAGACCGGGCATTCCGTCGGCATGACGAATTCGCGTGCGTCCTCGGGCCGCTTTTCCGGGACCGGGCCCAGCACCTCGGGAATCACGTCGCCCGCACGCCGCACGATGACCGTGTCGCCGATGCGCACGTCCTTGCGGCGGATCTCGTCTTCGTTGTGCAGCGTGGCGTTGGTGACGGTGACGCCGCCCACGAACACGGGCTTGAGCCGCGCAACCGGGGTGATGGCGCCCGTGCGGCCCACCTGCACTTCGATGTCCACCAGCGTCGTGGTGGCCTCTTCGGCGGCAAACTTGTGCGCCAATGCAAAGCGCGGCGCGCGCGCCACGAAACCCAGCACCTTCTGCGCCGGCAGCGAGTCCACCTTGTAGACCACGCCGTCGATGTCGTAGGGCAGATTCGCGCGCAAGGCGCCGACCTTGGCGTAGAACGCCATCAGGCCTTCGGCGCCGCTTGCCCGGTGGTTGTGCACGACATTGACCGGCAGCCCTAACGAGGCCAGCCATTCCAGCATGGCGCCGTGGGATTTTTCGGGCAGTTGCGAGGCCTGGTCCGCGCCGGCCGAGGCTTCGTCGAACAGCCCGCTTTGCGAACCGGGCAGGCCCTGGACTTCGCCCCAACCGTAGGCAAAGAAACGCAGCGGCCGCTTGGCGGTAATGCGAGGATCAAGCTGGCGCAGGCTGCCCGCCGCGGCGTTGCGGGGATTCACGAAAATCTTTTCGTCGCGCTTGGCCTGCGCCGCATTCAGCTTTTCGAAGTCGGCGCGATTCATCAGCACCTCGCCGCGCACCTCCAGCACCTTCGGGGCCGCGCCCTTCAGTTGCAGCGGAATCGCCTTGATCGTGCGGATGTTGGACGTGACGTCCTCGCCCGTCTGGCCGTCGCCCCGCGTGGCGGCCTGCACCAGACGGCCGCCCTCGTAGCGCAGGCTGATCGCCAGGCCGTCGAGCTTGAGTTCACAGAAGTAGTCCGGCTGCTGCGCCGGACCCAGCAGGCCGGCCCCGCGCAGCGTGTCGGTAACACGGCGGTCGAAGGCGGCGACTTCCTCTTCGGAAAACGCGTTGTTTAGCGACAGCATCGGCACCACGTGGCGCACGCTGCCAAACGCGGACACCGGCGCCGCGCCCACGCGTTGCGTGGGGGATTCCGGTGTCACCAGTTCCGGGTGCTCGGCCTCCAGGGCCTGCAAATCCCGCATCAGCCCGTCGTACTCGGCATCCGAGACGGAGGGCTCGTCGTAGACGTAATAGCGGACGTTGTGCTGCTCGATCTCGGCGCGCAGCCGCGCGGCGGCTTGCGCCGGATTCTCGCCGGACCCGCTGGCCATCAGGCAAACACGCGCTGGGCGCGCTCGCTGCCGGCGGGCAGGCCCGCTTGTTCAAGCTGGCCGAACAGGACCTGCAGGCGCTCGTCGATGACGGTCTCGGAGCCGTCGGCCAGGGGCTTGCCCTGATCGTCGACGAGTTCAGCGCGCAGGCGCGAGGCCAGGTCGCGGCCCACGTCGACCATGCGGCCAAACGCGCGGGTGTCGGCCGGGCTGCAAGGCACGTCCAGCAGCAGGTACAGGCGCTCGATGCCGCCCATGCCCGCATCGAAAGCAGCCCCGTCCGCACGGGCCAACGTAAAGCGGGCCACGCCGTTTTCGTTAGGCCAGGCCAGTCGGTTGCCGTCGGCGACAAATCCGACGTCGCGCGCCACGGCCATGACTTCGGCCGCCGGCTGGGCCGAGCCCAGCAGCAGGGTCAGGCCGACCTGGGTGTCCAGCGCCGCGCAGGTGTCGTCCAGGCGGGCGCCCTGCTCCAGCACGGCCTGCTGGTCGGGACCTTCAATGGTGGCGTCGAAGCGTTCGGCCATGTCCTGGGCGCGGGCCCAGGCCTGCGACCATTCGATCGCGGTCAGCGGACCGCTGCGATTGGCCAGCAGCACGGCAAGCTGCATGGACGCATAGGACTCGCCGGCATGGACGCGCGCGCGGTGGCGGCGCTGGTCGGTTTCGGCGAACACACGCACGGGCTTGCGGCCCACGTTGCGCAGGCTTTGCATATACGGCAACAGATCCGCGCCGCGCACGGGCTCGGCGAAGTTGACTTCGATGACCACTTCGCAGGCGGGATCGGGTTCTTCGGCGTCGTCGGCATCGCTGCCGGGATCCACCGGCGCGGGCTGGCCGGGCTGGACGCGCGCAGAATCGCCGCCCATGCCAGGTTCGCGCCGGGAAGCACCGGCCGTGGCGGCGCTGGCGCCCGCCACACCCGCGCCCAGCAGCGGATCCTGTTCGGAGGTGGGGAAGTGGCTCTGCATCTTGCGACGGACGCGACGGTCCTGCCACCAGTTGAATCCCAACACCAGCAGTATCAGCAAGACGCCCAGGGCAATCAGCCCGATCTGCAAATCACTCATGTGTAAATCCCGCGCCTGGAAGGCGGCGCCTTTCTCAATATTGGGTTTATGCCGCTTCGGAGGCCATCATCTGGACGGCCGAATCTATGTCTACCGCAACGATACGCGAAACCCCTTGCTCTTGCATGGTTACGCCGATCAATTGCTTTGCCATCTGCATCGCGATCTTGTTGTGCGAGATGAAGAGGAACTGCGTCTGCTCGCTCATGTTGGCGACCAGGTTCGCGTAACGTTCGGTGTTGGCGTCATCCAGCGGCGCGTCCACCTCGTCCAGCAGGCAGAACGGCGCGGGGTTCAGCTTGAACAGCGCGAACACCAGCGCAGTCGCGGTCAGCGCCTTTTCGCCGCCCGACAGCAGATGGATCGTGCTGTTGCGCTTGCCCGGCGGCTGCGCCATCACCTGCACGCCGGCATCGAGGATTTCCTCGCCCGTCATGCTGAGCTTGGCTTCGCCCCCGCCAAAAAGCTTGGGGAAAAGCTCGCCGAAGTGGCCGTTGACGATGTTGAACGTCTCTTGCAGCAGTTCGCGCGTCTCGCGGTCGATCTTGCGGATGGCGTCTTCGAGGGTCTCGATGGCGGTCATCAGGTCGGCGTGCTGCGAATCGAGGAAGCCCTTGCGTTCGCGCGAGGTGTTCAGTTCGTCGAGCGCGGCCAGGTTGACCGAACCCAGCGCTTCGATCTGGCGCGAGATGCGGCCAACTTCCTGTTGCAGCCAGCTTGCGCGGCGCCATTCGTCGGGCTGGTTGGCCAGGAATTGGGCGAGCTCCTCGCGGTCGACTTCGCGTGCATTGAGCTGTTCGGTGAACTGCTCTTCGGCCAGGCGCGCGGCCTGCTCCTGCAGTTGCAGTTCCATGATGCGCGCGCGGCGCGGCTCCAGGGTCTGCTCCTGTTGCTGGCGGTCTTCGTCGGCGCCGCGCAGCAGCGCGGCCAGGTTTTCGAGTTCCTGGCGGGCGCGCGACAGCGCTTCCTCGCGTTCGGCGCGCGCTTCAAGGGCATCCTGCAGGCCGGCCTGCGACGCGGATGCGTCCAGCTCGGTCAGGTCGCCCATCAGTTGTTCAAGTTCCACCGCGCCGCGCTGGCTCTGGTCGGCGGCCAGTTGCTGGTTGCGTTGCAGGTCGGTGATGCGCACCTGGATGCCGCGTTCCGCGAATTCAGCTTCCTGGGCGGCGCGTTCGAGTTCGCGCAGGCGGGTGCGGGCCGCCTCGGCTTGCGCCGCCAGCGTCTCGCCATCCATTTCAGCGTCGGCAAACTTGGATTGATGCTCGGCCAGCTCTTCGTCCAACGCCTCGAAGCGGGCCTCGGCCTCTTCGCGGGTGGCTCGCAGATCTTCCTCGTGCGCCTTGATTTCTTCCAGGTCCTGGCGCAGGCGCGAGGCGCGCTCGCCGGACTGTTCGGCCTGTTGCTGCAGCCGCGAGTGTTCCAGCTGGATGTCGTGCACGCGGCGCGTGACCTCGGCCACGCGGGTGCGCGCCGGGGAGATGGCCTGCGACACCTGCTGCCACGCCGCTTCCGCGCGGGCGACTGCGGCGCGGGCCTGGTCGGCGATCAGTTGCTGGGCCTTGATTTCGCGTTGCAGGTTTTCGATTTCCTGCTGGCGGGCCAGCAGGCCGGCCTGTTCGGAATCGGGCGCGTAGAACCGCACACTGTGCGCGTCGATCAGGTGACCGGCCTTGACCACGCAGGCGGCGCCGGCGGGCAGGGTCGCGCGCAAGGCCAGGGCCTGGGTCAGGTCATTGGCCGTATAGACGCCGGCCAGCCATTCGTTGAGCAGCGTGCGCAGGTCAGGGTCGGTGATGCGCAGCAGGCTGGCCAGCGGCGTGAAGCCGGCAGGCGCCGTGGGCGCGGGCGCCGCGACGGGCAATTGGTAGAACGCCAGCCGCGCGGGCGGTGCGTCGTCGGCAAAGGCGCGCGCCCAGTCCAGGTTGCGCACTTCCATCGACGCCATGCGTTCGCGCAGCGCCGATTCCAGGGCCGTTTCCCAGCCCGGCTCGACGTGCAGCTTTTGCCACAGGCGCGACAGCCCGGCCAGTTCGTGCTTGGCCAGCCATGGTTCCAGCGCGCCCTGCTTCTGCACGTCTTCCTGCAGCTTCACGAGCGCGGACAGGCGGGCTTCCAGGCGGGCCAGGTTCTGGGCTTCGGTCTGCGCGGCGCCCTGGGCGCGGCTGCGCTCGGCGTCGGCCTCGGGCACGCGGCCTTCCAGGGTGGCCAGTTCTTCCTGGGCGGCTTCAAGCTGGTCTTCGCCCGCGGCGCGGTCGCCGGCCAACTGTTCCAGGCGTTCGGGATCGGGGCTGTGCAGTTCGCGCAGTTCCTGTTGCAGGCGCTCCCGGCGCTGGTCCAGGGTCTGCATCTGCCGGTCGGCGTCGCGCTGCGTCTGCGCGACCAGCGCCAGGTTCTGCTCGACGCGGGCGAGCGCCGCGCGCATCTCGTCGCGGCCGGCGGCGGCTTCGCGCACGCGCTGCTCGACCGAGGGCAGGCCGGCCTGCGCGTCCTCAGCGGTGGCGCGCGCTTCTTCGGTGCGGGCGGCGGCGGCGGCCAGGTCGTCTTCGGCCTGGGCGATCTGTTCAGTGCAGTGTTCGCGCTGGCTGGTCCATTCCGCGATCTGCTGCTGGAGCTGGTCGCGGCGCGCCTGCAGGCGGTTGCGGGAATCGACCACGTGCCGGATCTCGGCTTCGAGGCGGCTGACCTGGGCATTGGCCTCGTACAGCGCGCCCTGGGCGGTGTGGACGGCGTCGCTGGCGGCGTAGTGGGCCTGGCGCCGGGATTCCAGCGCGGCCTCGCCCGCGCGCAGTCCGGCAATGGCGGCCTCCAGTTCGTTCTGGGCCTGCGCCATTTCCTGCGTCTTCTTGGCGCGTTCTTCGCGCGCCCCGGTTTCCTTCAGGAACCACAGCGAATGCTGCTTCTTTTCGCCGTCGGCCTGAAGCTCGCGGTAACGCGTGGCCACTTCGGCCTGGGCTTCCAGCTTTTCAAGCTGGCTGTTCAGTTCGCGCAGGATGTCTTCGACGCGGGTCAGGTTCTCGCGCGTGTCGGACAGGCGGTTTTCGGTCTCGCGGCGGCGTTCCTTGTAGCGCGACACGCCGGCCGCCTCTTCCAGGAAGACGCGCAGTTCTTCGGGGCGGGCTTCGATCAGGCGGTTGATCATGCCCTGCCCGATGATGGCGTAGCCACGGGCGCCCAGGCCGGTGCCCAGGAAGATGTCGTGGATGTCGCGGCGGCGGACCTGCTGGTTGTTGACGAAATAGCTGCTGGTGCCGTCCCGGGTCAGGACCCGGCGCACCGCGATTTCGGCGTAGGTGCTCCACTGGCCGGCGGCGCGCCCCTCGCTGTTGTCGAACACCATTTCGACCGACGCCCGGGCGGCAGGCTTGCGGTTGCCCGACCCGTTGAAAATGACGTCCTGCATGGACTCGCCGCGCAGTTCCGACGCCTTGGCCTCGCCCAGCACCCAGCGCACGGCGTCGATGATGTTCGACTTGCCGCAGCCATTGGGCCCCACCACGCCGACCAGCTGGCTGGGCACGGGGATGACGGTGGGATCGACGAAGGACTTGAAGCCGGCGAGTTTGAGCTGAGTAAGGCGCACAGTACGATGACGACGGGGTGGGTTGAACGAAAGGCGTTAACGGACCTGCCGCACAGATTGCAAACCGGCCCAAGAAGGGCCGGCTCTCATATGGGTCGTATGATACCGCAGGCGGTCTTTACCCAGACGTTGGGGCCGGACAACCCGCGGGCAAACGCGCAATGGCTGGCCGCAACGCTCCGGCTATACTCCCTGACACTTTTTGGCACGACACATAATTTTCACGCGGACTGGCCAGGCTCTGGCCGAAGAACGGGGACATTCTTGAAACGTGGTTTCTATCTGGTCATGGCGGCGCAGGCCTTCTCGTCATTGGCGGACAACGCGTTGTTCATCGCAGCGATCGCCTTGATTCAGGAGTTGCACGGCCCTGACTGGCTGGCCCCCATGATGAAGTGGTCGTTCGCGTTGGCCTATGTCGTGCTGGCCGCATTCGTCGGCGCCATCGCGGACTCCTACCCCAAGGGCCGCGTGATGTTCTCCACCAATGCCCTGAAGGTGGCGGGCTGTCTGCTGATGTTCTCGTACGCCAGCATTGGCGTCGCCCCCGAATACCAGACCTGGCTGGTCTGCGCCGCCTACGGCGTGGTGGGCATCGGCGCCGCCGCCTACTCCCCCGCCAAGTACGGCATCGTGACGGAAATGCTGCCGCCGACCATGCTGGTCAAGGGCAATAGCTGGATCGAGGGCCTGACCGTCTTCTCCATCATCCTGGGCACGGTCCTGGGCGGCCTCCTGATTTCCTCGTCGGTGTCCACCGCCCTGCTTAGCCACTCCTTCATCGGCAGCCTGGTCCACACGCCGGCCGAAGCAGCCATCCTGGTCATCGCCTTCGTGTACCTGCTGGCCGCGCTGTGCAACCTGATGATTCCGCGCACGCACGTGCGCTATCCGCCGCAGCAGAAGAACCCCGTTCGCCTGATCCGCACGTTCTGGGGCTACGTCTGCGTGCTGTGGAAGGACAAGCTGGGCCAGATTTCCCTCGCTGTCACCACGCTCTTCTGGGGCGCCGGCGCCACCCTGCAGCTGATCGTCATCGAATGGGGCCGCAGCCATCTGGGTTACCAGCTCGACAAGGCCTCGATGCTGATGGGCGTGGCCGCACTGGGCACGGTGGTGGGGTCGATCCTGGCCGGGCGCATTCCGCTGCGCCGCGCGCTCGCCGTGCTGCCGGTAGGCGCCATGATGGGTCTCGTCGTGCTGCTGATGCCGCTGGTCTACCAGCCCTGGAGCGTCTATCTTCTCCTGCTGCTGACGGGCGGCCTGGCCGGTTTCTTCGTGGTGCCCATGAACGCCCTGCTCCAGCACCGCGGTCACGTGTTGCTGTCGGCCGGCCATTCGATCGCCGTGCAGAACTTCAACGAACAGCTCAACATCCTGCTCATGGTGGCGATGTACACGCTGCTGCTGTGGCTGGAACTGCCGATCAACGTGATCATCGTCATCTTCGGCACCGTGGTGGCCGTGCTGATGGTGGTGTTCATGCGCTGGAGCAAGCGCAACATGCAGGCCAACCCCGACCTGCATGACCAGATCGGCCAGGAAGGCCACGGCCGCGCGTTGGATTCGACGCACTAGGACAATCGCGCCAAGTGCTTGATGCAGCAACAAAAAACCGGGCAATTGCCCGGTTTTTCTTTGACCCCTGCGCCCTATAGCTCGCGGGCGGCCAGCTTCAGGTCCTGCCAGGCCCGCGCCTTCTCGGACGGGCTGCGCAGCAGGTAGGCGGGGTGGTAGCTCACGATGACCGGGATCTGCACGCCTTCGTCCGTCTTCAGATGATGGACGCGGCCGCGCAGGTTGCCGATGGTGGCGTCGGTGCCCAGCAGCGTCTGCGCCGCGAACCGGCCCAGCACCAGGATGCGCTCGGGTTTCAGCAGCGCAATCTGCCGCATCAGGTACGGGCTGCAGGCCGCGATTTCCTCGGGCTTGGGATTGCGGTTGCCCGGGGGACGGCACTTGATGACGTTGGTGATGAAAACGTCGCGCTCGCGGCTCATGCCGACCGCCGCCAACATCGCGTCCAGCAACTGCCCGGACCGTCCCACGAAAGGCTGGCCCTGGCGGTCTTCCTGTTCGCCCGGCGCTTCGCCCACGACGAGCCAGCGGGTGGGCTGGGCGCCCTGCCCGACCACCGCGTGACGGCGTCCCTTGCACAGGCCGCACGCGGCGCACGCCACGACCTGCGCCGCCAACTGCTCCAGATTGGCATCCTTGACGGCCTCGGCCACCGGAATGGGCGGCGGCGCCTCTTCCTGGACCTCGACCTTCGGCGCGGGACGCGGCGGGGGGCCGGTGCGGTTCAGGATCGAAGCCGGAATAGCCGATGCGCGGCCAGAAGCCGGCTCTGCCGGGGCGGTGCGCGCCACGGCGGGCGGGGCGACCGGCTCGGCGGCGTCCACCGGAGCAGCCGCCGGGGCGTCGCGCCGCGCTTCGACGGGAGTCGGCGCATCAATCGGGGAATGGGGTGCGGTATTCGGACCGCCAGGAGACTCGGCAGCCGGCGTCTGCCCGGGCGCGGCGCCAGACGCTACTGGCCCCGCCTTGGCGACCGGCACGGCAGGCGGCGTGCGCAGCCATAGCCGCTCCATGCCAAGCTCGCGCAACCAGATGCGCTGCAACGGGTTGATGCGGGGCGGCGCCGGGCGCGGCGCGGCGTCCATCGGGCTCATGCCGGTGCTCCGTCGGGTTCGCCGAAGCGCTTCTGCATGACGATGGCGTCCTCGCGACCGCCCTTCTCGGCCGGGTAGTAGGCCCGGCGCATGCCGATCTGCAGATAGCCGTGGCCCTTATAGAAACTGATGGCGGACGTGTTGGACGGTCTCACTTCCAGGAGCAGGCCTTCGAGGCCGCGTTCGCGCGCCTGCTGCTCGCACCAGTCGAGCAGCACGCCGCCCAGTCCCTGCCGATGCAGGTCTTGGGCCACCGCGATCACCAGCAGATGCGCCACGTCCGGCGCAAACATCAGAATGCAGAAGCCCGCCAGCTTGCCCTCCCGCCGCAACGTCCAGGCGCCATAGCCCGACGCCAGCGCGTCCGCGAAGTTTCCGCGGGTCCAGGGGAAGGCCTGCACTTGCGCCTCCAGCGCCACGACCTCGTCCAGATCGGCATCTGTCATGGGCTGCGGGACCGGCGCGGCAAGCGACGGCTGCGCCTTGGGATTGCCGCCCTCGCCGCGCAGGCGCTCGGCGGTGGTGAACGCCACCTTGTCGCGCACATAGAGCGGCGCGGCCAGCTCGGGCGCCAGCGTTTCGCCGCGCAGCCAGCCCTGGCGGGCAAGCCGCGCCACGCTGGCCGCCTGCGACCGCTGGGCTTCGGTGGCCCGGCGCCATTCGGCGGGCGCGGCCATGTCGGCGGCATAGGCTTCCCAGGCATCGCCAGCCAGTAGCGGCGTCAGCGGCTGCCCGGCGCGGGCCGACCAGTTGGGCAGATGGTGCGCCGTCCAGGGCACGACCTCGGCGGCGGCAATCAGCATCGGGGCTTGGAGCGTTTCCCAGACAGATTCCTCGCCCGCGGCGTCGCCGCGACGGTAGACTGCCAGATAGACCTCGTTCATGCGGGCGTCCAGGGCCACGACGACAGCGTCGGCGGGGGTGCCATCGACGTCGGCGGCCACGGCCTGGTGCGAAACAATAGGCAACACCGGGATCCCCAGCCCCAGGGCCATGCCCTGGGCGACGCCGCATGCCACGCGCAGCCCCGTGAAGCCGCCAGGCCCCTGCCCGAACGCCACGGCATGCAACCCGGACGGCGTGATGCCGGCCTCGGCGAGCAGCGCATCGGCCATAGGCAGTAGGCGCTCGGCGTGTTCCTGGGATCCTTCGTGTTCGCGGACGCTGATCTCCAGACGGCCGTCGACCGCCCGTAAAAGGGCCACGCCACAACGTGACGACGAAGTTTCCAGTGCCAGCAGGTTTAGTTCCATAGATGCAGATTGTACGAAATAAGCCGCTGTTACCCCCGTGTGTAAGGGGGATTTCAACCAGGGATCGCAATGTGTAATATCTTGTGAACGCCCTCTAGCCCCCGGTTCTTGTCACTGTTACATTTCCGGCCATGAATACGCAAAACACCACCCCCACCCGAAAAATCCTCGTCGTTGACGACGATCCGCGCTTGCGCGATCTGCTTCGCCGGTACTTGTCCGAACAGGGTTTCAACGTTTTCGTTGCCGAAGACGCGAAAGAGATGGGCAAACTCTGGCAACGAGAGCATTTTGACCTGCTCGTGCTGGACCTGATGCTGCCCGGCGAAGATGGCCTGTCCATCTGCCGCCGGCTGCGCGGTGGCCACGACAATACCCCCATCATCATGCTCACGGCCAAGGCGGAAGAAATCGACCGCATCGTCGGGCTTGAGATGGGCGCGGACGATTACCTGTCCAAGCCGTTCAATCCCCGCGAACTGCTGGCGCGCATCAATGCGATTCTGCGCCGCCGCGGCACCGAGGAACACCCCGGCGCGCCCAGCCAGGAAAACGAGTCCATCGTCTTCGGCCCCTACGTGCTGAATCTGTCCACCCGTACGCTCACGCGCAACGGCGAACAGGTGCCCATCACCACGGGTGAATTTTCGGTGCTCAAGGTCTTTGCGCGCCATCCGAAGATTCCCCTGTCGCGCGACAAGCTCATGGAACTGGCCCGCGGCCGCGAATACGAAGCCTTCGATCGCAGCCTCGACGTCCAGATCTCGCGTCTGCGCAAGCTGATCGAGCCGAACCCGTCCAAGCCCGTATTCATCCAGACCGTCTGGGGTCTGGGGTACGTGTTCGTTCCGGACGGTGGTAGCTGATCGGCTGGCCCGCCCGGTGCAGGAGCGCAGCGTCGTGCCGCGCTTGCGCAGAACATTCAGGAACCTGACATCACGTTTGCGGCTCGGCTTGTTCGGCCGCACGTTCCTTTTGCTCGCCGCGCTGATGCTCGTCAGCCTGGGCGCGTGGCTTCAAGTATTTTTCAGCATGGAGCTGGGACCGCGCGCCAATCAAATGGCGCAGCGGGTGATCACGGCCGTCAATATCACGCGCACCGCGCTGATCTATTCGCATAACGGCGAACGCAGCAAGCTCCTCCTCGACCTGGCTACCAATGAAGGCATCCAGGTCTATCCGCGCGAGGTCACCGACTTCGCCGAAGCCCTCCCCGACGACGACTACTGGCAGCGTGTGGCGCAGCATATCCGCACGCGCTTCGGCCCGGAGACGCAGATTGCCTGGGGCGTGAACCAGGTACCTGGCTTCTGGGTCAGTTTCCAGATAGAAAAAGATCTGTACTGGCTGGTGTTCGAGCGTGAGCAGATCGGTCTTACAGGCGGAATCGAGTGGCTGGGCTGGGGCGCCACGGCGCTATTGCTGTCATTGGTCGGCGCGGCGGTCAGCGTGGGCTTCGTCAACCGGCCGCTGTCCAGGTTGGCGCGGGCCGCACAGGTGCTGTCGCGCGGCGAAACGCCCGCGGCCCTGCCCGAACAAGGCCCGCTCGAGATCCGCGACCTGAACGCGTCGTTCAACCGCATGGCCAAGGACTTGCGCCAGGCGGAGGCCGACCGCGAGCTCATGCTGGCGGGCATCTCACATGACCTGCGCACGCCACTTGCCCGGATGCGTCTGGAAATCGAGCTGAGCGGCGTATCGGAAGACGCGCGGCAGGCCATCGACGAAGACCTGGGCCAGATCGACCACAGCATCGGGCAGCTCATGGAGTACGCCCGTCCCGCCGGCACCTTGCCGCAGCTCGCCACCGACATTTCCGCCGTGCTGGCCGAACTGTACGAACGCGAACGCAGCCACACCGCCTCGCTGGGCGGCGAGCTGGACGCGGCGTTGGAACCTGGCCTGCGCGCCCGCATCACCGCGCTGGACCTGAAGCGTATCGTCAGCAACCTGATCGAGAACGCGCGCCGCTACGGGCGCTCGCCCGATGACGGCATGGCGCACCTGAACATGACACTGCAGGCCGAAGGCAGCATGATCGTCATCGAGGTCTCCGATCGCGGCCCCGGCATCGCGCCCGAAGACGTGGATCGCCTGCTTCGCCCGTTCTCCCGCGGCGAGGCGGCGCGCACCGGCGTCAGCGGCGCGGGACTGGGTCTGGCCATCGTCGAACGCCTGCTCAAACACGTTGGCGGGTCGCTCCGGATGCTGCCCCGAGAAGGCGGCGGACTGACCGCGAGGATAGAGCTGCCCAAAGCCAAGTTTAGGAATTATCAATTAGACAACGCTAATCCATAGCGTAGAATTTATGGTTTTGAGGCCTGGCCTCATCTCCACCCAACAACTACGGGAGTAAACATGAAAACTGTTGGCGACAAACTCGAACCCTTCAAGGTCACCGGCGTCAAGCCCGGCTTCAATCAGCACGAAGAAAACGGCGTGTCGGCGTTCGAAGACATCACCGAAAGCTCGTTCCCCGGCAAGTGGAAGGTGATCTACTTCTACCCGAAAGACTTCACGTTTGTGTGCCCGACCGAAATCGTCGGCTTCAACAAGCTGGCCAAGGATTTCGAAGACCGCGACGCCGTCCTGCTGGGCGGTTCGACCGACAACGAATTCGTCAAGCTGGCCTGGCGCCGTGAGCACCCGGATCTGAACAAGCTGGGTCACTACCAATTCGGCGACACCACCGGCGCCCTGATCGACCAATTGGGCGTGCGTGAAAAGGGTGCTGGCGTTGCGCTGCGCGCCACCTTCATCGTTGACCCGGACAACACGATCCAGCACGTTTCGGTGAACAACCTGAACGTCGGCCGTAATCCGGAAGAAGTTCTGCGTCTGCTCGACGGTCTGCAAACCGACGAACTGTGCCCGTGCAACCGTACGGTTGGCGGCGCCACGCTGTAATTTCCAGCCCGGTCCGGACCCTGCCCTGCAGGGGCCCGCGCCGGGCTTTAACTGCGCTAGATTATAGGTAAAAACTATGGAATTTCTTACTACCATTAAGGAACAGCTGCCGGATTGGGCCAAGGACATCCGCCTGAATCTGGACGCCGTGATCGCCCGCTCGACGCTGGCTCCCGAAGACGCCGTGGGCGCCGCCCTGTCCGCCGCCTATGCCGCGCGCAGCCCGGTGCTGGTTGAAGCCTTCAAGAGCGGCCTGTCCGAAGGCGACGCCAACGCCGCCCTGACCGCTTCCGCCCTCATGGGCATGAACAACACCTGGTATCCCTACGTGGAGATGACCGGCGACGCCCAGCTCAAAAGCCTGCCGGCCCAGCTGCGCATGAATGCCTACGCCACCCATGGCGGCGTGGACAAGAAGCGCTTCGAGCTATTCGCCCTGGTGGCCTCCATCATCGGCAAGTGCCACTTCTGCGTGGCCTCGCATTATGAAAACCTGAAAAACGACGGCCTGTCGACCGAACAGCTGCGCGATGCCGGCCGTATCGCCGCCGTCGTCAACGCCGCCGCGCTGGCGCTGGCTGCCCAAGGCAAGTAAGCGATTCGCCGACCGCAAAAAAGCCCGCCTGCATCATGCAGGCGGGCTTTTCTTTTGGCGGCGCCGCTGCGTCGTTTCCGATGACGCGGTTCTGGCCGGCGCCGGGCCCGTTGCCGCAGCCCGGCAAGTCACCGCCGGATTACTTGCCCGCGGCGGGTTTCACCGGCGCAGTGGGCAGGCCGTTGGCGGTCCAGGCCTCCATGCCGCCGCGATACCAGTAGGCGCGCCAGCCGAGCGACCCGGCGCGCAACGCGCCGTTGTAGGCCGAGCGGTCATTCATGCCCGCGCCCATGAACACGATGGGCGCGTTGCGCTGCCCGCCGGTCTTCTTCTTCAGCCAGTCGTCCAGCGCGCCTTGCAGATGGTCCGCGACGCTGCCGTCCGACCCGGCATCGGGCAGCGGATAGGCGATGGGCAGCGTGTCCCGCCCCGCGCTGGTGTCGATGATCAGGATGTTCTTCTCGTTATTGATCAGCTTGACCAGGTCGGCCGTGGTGATGACATCGGCGCGTGTGTGCTTGACAGGCGTCGGCCCCCGGTAGGGGGACGAGAACAGCAGGCTGGTCGGCGGCACGCCGAAGTCCTTCAGCTCGTCGAAAGCGCCGGCGGGCAGCGCGGGCATGCCCTGCCCCGCCGCAGGTGCTTGCCGCGGCGCCGTCTGCGACGCGCCACCCTTGTTGGCGACGACCTCGCCACCGACCGTGCCCATTTCGATGTCGGAAATCATCACCGCGATGTTCTCGATCAGCTCGTAGCACATCGTGATCGAGCCCTCGCGCGGGTTGTACCAGGCGTTCAACTGGCCGCAGTCCTTGAACGTCACATTGATCGGCCGCGGCAGGACGTAGGTGTTGCCCAGATCCTTGACGCTGTTGGTGACGGCGTTGGACATGGCCGTCGCGAACAGGTTGCCGATCTTGCGCTTGGAGGGTTCCAGCACTACGTTGACCGGCGCGCCGGGCGCGTTGGCCGGTTGCTGGCCGTCCGGCGTCCAGGTGCCCACGCGGGTATGGGGCGCCAACAGGTGGCGCCAGGCCCGGTTCTGCTTGTTGAATTCGTCGGTGCAACGCGCCTTGGTCCGGTCCTCGAACCCGACGTGCTTGACCACGTTCTCGAAGACGGCGGGATTGCCGCCATACATGATGCAGAGCATGTTGCGGAAGCGCTTCAGGTCGCCGGTGTGCTCGTCCTGCCAGGCCGAGTTCGCCGACGCGCCCCGCTTTTCCGCCAGCATGCCGCTGTAGTACCACTGCAGGGCCGCATACGTGGCAGCCTCGCGGGCCATGAAGTTCACGTCCTCGTTGTCGGACGGGTAGATGGTGGGCTCGACGATCCGCAAGGCCGAATACATGTCGACCGCGTCTTCTTCCGCGCCCGTCGACGGCAGTTCCAGCTCGCCGATCAGGGCGTGTCCGAACTCGTGCAGGAAGATGCTGCGCATGATGCCGATGTAGACCGCGACGATGCGCAAGGTGTCCCCGCCGAAACGGGGATATGGGCCGGCGCCGGCCAGCTCCGGGCTGTTGTCGGCGGGGGCTTGGGCGGGGGGCGACGCCGCCGACGGCACGCGCGGCGCGCCGGCACTACCTTGCCCGGCACTACCCCGTCCGGCGCTGCCCTGTCCGGCGGTCCCTTGCGCTCCCACCCCGACCGGCTTGCCGGCCACGTCCGAGACGATCATGAAATCCGCAATGCCGAACGTGCCTTCGTCATAGGCCATGATGCCGATCTCGCTGCCCAGCGCGGCCTCGTCCTCGATATCGCCGATCTTCTGACCATTGACCAGGAAACGCGCGGCGCCCGGCACCTCCACCACGCGGATGCGGTCGGTGCCGTCCAGTTTGGCGACGTTGGGAACGGACGCGATATCGCGGCGCTTCTGGCCTTCCAGACAGAACAGCAAAATGTTGCGGTCCGCCCGGATCTCCAGCAGGCACAGGCCCTTGCGCGCGTTGTTGTTCAGCGCAATGCCGATGGACGCCTTGGGACTCTTCGAGTTGACCATCACGTTGACGTCGGTGATGCGTCCGCTTTCCGGGGCGGGTCCCGGATTGATGTAGAACGTCTGCTCGCCGCCCGGGACATCGCTGTTGCGCAGGGTGAACCAGCCGTCCTGCTCGCCGACATGCCAGCCTTGCAAAAGCTGCTGCTTGACCGTGCCGGCCAGTGGACCGAGCTGCTTCTCGTAGGCCGCGTGGGCGGAGGTAGCAAAAGCGGCCAGCACAAAAAGTAGCCCCGCGCCACGTAATCGCATCTGAGTGTCCCTGATTAGTCAGATTTCAAGTCGCGCAGCGTAAGTCAGAACAATGCGGTCCGCTTATTCATTTGTTAAAGATGTATGCCAACGTAAAAGCCGCCCGGCCTGGCGGCTCGGGCGGCTTTGAAATACCGGATAAGCGTGGCGCGAACGCCACGCAGCGCGGCCCGCGGGTCAGGGGTCCGCGCGCGCCAGCAAGGCGACTACGGTGGCCGCGATGCCTTCCTTGCGGCCCAGATAACCCAGGCCCTCGTTGGTCTTGGCCTTGATGTTGACCTCGGATTCGGCCAGGCCGGTGTCGTCGGCGATGTTCTTCACCATGGCAGGGGCGTGCGGGCCGATCTTGGGCGCTTGGGCGTGCAGCGTGGCGTCGATATTGACCGGTGTCCACCCCGCTTTGCGCACGCGCGCCATGGCCTCGCGCAGCAGCACACGGCTGTCGGCGCCCTTGAACGCCGGATCGGTATCCGGAAAGTGCCGGCCGATGTCGCCCAGGCCCGCCGCGCCCAGCAGCGCGTCGGTGATCGCGTGCAGCAGCACGTCCGCATCGGAATGGCCCAAGAGGCCGTGGGTATGGGGAATCGTGACCCCGCCGATAATCAGCGGCCGGCCTTCGACCAGCGCATGCACGTCAAAGCCCTGCCCGACGCGAAAAGGAATGCTCATAGCCATTTTTCCATCAGTTCAAAATCGTCCGGCCACGTCACCTTGAAGTTGCGCGTTGAACCGGTGACCAGCAGCGGCGCATAGCCGGCGGCCTCGATGGCCGAGGCCTCGTCGGTGACGGCGATGCCGTTCACGGACGCGGCGGTCAGCGCATCGCGCAGCACGCCCGCGCGAAACATCTGCGGCGTCTGCGCCAGCCAAAGGCCATTGCGGTCTAGCGTGCGCTCCACGCGATCGTGGCCGCCCTTGACCGTGTCGGCCACCGGCAGTGCCAGCAGCCCGCCGACCGGGTCCGCCAGGCACGCGTCGATCAGCCGCCCCAGCGCCGCGGCGGGCAAGCCCGGGCGGGCCGCGTCATGAACCAGCACCCAGGCATCGTCCGTGACCTCGCTGTCGGCCAGCGCGCCCGCGACCGTATCGGCGCGCGTGGCGCCGCCGCAGGCACGCCAGACGGTGCGCGGCAAGCCCGCCAGCGCGGCGTCGACCCAGCCGTCGCCCGGCGTGACCGCCACGCGCACCTGCGACACGCGTTCATCGGCCAGCAGCGCGCTTACCGCGTGGCGCAGCATGGGCTGTCCGGCCAATGGACGGTATTGCTTCGGAACGGCCTCGTGCCCGGGCCGGCTGGCGCGGGCGCCGACGCCGGCGGCGGGCACGATTGCGATGATTGAGTCAGACATGGTGCGGAGATTTTATAATCGTTCGCTTGATGTCCGCTTCCAGCCTGATGCCCGCCCCTTCCTCCTCCGCCACGGCCGCACCGCCCGTCCCCGCCACGGTCCCCACCCTGTCCGCGCTGAAGCCCGGCACGCGCTATGCGCAGCCCCGGCCGCCGGGCTCCGGCGACGCCTGGCTGCTGGCCGATCTGGCGCGCCAGGCCAGCGCGCCGCTGGTCATCCTGACCGCCGAGCCCCTTGAAGCGCAGCGGCTGGCCGAGGAAATCCAGCTGTTTGCGCCCAGCCTGCGCGTGCGGCAGCTGCCCGACTGGGAAACGCTGCCCTACGACGCATTCTCGCCGCACCAGGACCTGATCTCCGAGCGCCTGAACACGCTGCACGCGCTGATGATGAAGACGGTGGACGTGCTGACGGTGCCCATCACCACGGCGCTGTACCGCGTCGCACCGCCCTCGTTCCTGGCCGCCTACACGTTCTCGTTCAAGCAGAAGGACAGGCTGAACGAAGCGGCGCTGCGCGCCCAACTGACGCTGGCCAATTACAACCACGTCACCCAGGTAACCTCGCCGGGCGAATTCTGCCTGCGGGGTGGCCTGATCGATCTGTTCCCGATGGGCTCGGTGGTGCCGTACCGGCTGGACCTGTTCGACGACGAGATCGAAACCATCCGCAGTTTCGACGTCGACACCCAGCGCAGCCTGTACCCCGTGCGCGAGGTGCAGCTTCTGCCCGGCCGCGAATTCCCGATGGACGAAGACTCGCGCAACCGCTTCCGGGCGCGCTTTCGCGAAGTCTTCGAAGGCGATCCTTCCCGCGCCCTGCCCTATAAAGACATCGGCAACGGCATCCCGTTTGCCGGCGTCGAGTACTACCTGCCGCTCTTCTTTGAAGAAACCGCCACGCTGTTCGACTACGTGGCCGACGGCACGGTCATGGTCACCGTCGGCGACATCGACGACGCGATCCAGCGCTTCAACCAGGACACGACCAGCCGCTACGGCTTCCTGAAAAGCGACCGCGAACGCCCCGTGCTGCCGCCGTCCGCCCTGTTCCTGGACAGCGAATCGCTCTATGGCCGCCTCAAGGCATTCCGCCGCCTGTCGCTGACTGCGGGCCAGCCGCATCCGGACTTCCGGGCCGCGCCCGACGTCAGCGTGGCGCGGCGCGCCGAAGATCCCATCGCCAAGCTGCGCACGCTGGTAGAAAAGCGGCACACCCGCGTGCTGCTGTGCGCCGATTCGGCCGGCCGGCGCGAGACACTGGTGCAGATGCTGAACGAGTTCGGCGTCACGCCTGATGCGCAGCCTGACACCATCGAGGGCTTCCTGGCGTCGGACGCGCATTTTGGCATCGTCGCCTCGCCGCTGGGCATCGGGTTCGAACTGCCCGGCGCCAACCTGGCCTTCCTGACCGAGAACGATCTCTACCCCGGACTGGCGACCACCGGCCGCCGCGGCAAGCGCGACCAGGAACGCGCCAGCAACGTCGAAGCCATGGTGCGCGACCTGTCCGAGCTGCGCGAGGGCGACCCCGTCGTCCACGCCCAGCACGGCATCGGCCGCTATCACGGCCTGGTCAACATGGACATGGGCGAAGGCGAGATGGAGTTCCTTCATCTTGAATACGCCAACGGCAGCACGCTGTACGTGCCCGTGTCGCAACTGCACGTGATCGCGCGCTACAGCGGCGCCGACCCGGAAGCCGCACCGTTGCACCAGCTGGGTTCAGGCCAATGGGACAAGGCGCGCCGCAAGGCCGCCAAACAGGTTCGCGACACCGCCGCCGAATTGCTGGCGCTGTATGCGCAGCGCGCCGCACGCGAAGGCTTTGCGTTCAACCTGCCGCTGAACGATTACGAGGCGTTTGCCGAGGGCTTCGGCTTCGAAGAGACGGCCGACCAGGCCGCCGCCATCCAGGCCGTGATCAGCGACATGACCTCCGGCCGCCCCATGGACCGGCTCGTCTGCGGCGACGTCGGTTTCGGCAAGACCGAAGTCGCGCTGCGCGCCGCCTTCCTGGCCGTCGCCAACGGCAAACAGGTGGCGCTGCTGTGCCCCACCACCCTGCTCGCCGAACAGCACGCGCAGACTTTTACCGACCGCTTTGCCGACTGGCCCGTGCGCGTCGTGGAACTATCGCGCTTCCGCTCGGCCAAGGAAGTCTCCAGCGCCATCGAAGGCATCAACGACGGCCGGGTCGACATCGTCATCGGCACGCACAAGATCCTGTCTAAGGACGTGAAATTCAAGCGCCTGGGCCTGGTCATCATCGACGAGGAACATCGTTTCGGCGTGCGCCAGAAAGAAGCGCTCAAGTCGCTGCGCGCCGAAGTCGACGTGCTGACACTGACCGCGACGCCCATCCCGCGCACGCTCGGCATGTCACTCGAAGGCATCCGCGACTTCTCCGTCATTGCCACGGCGCCGCAAAAGCGCCTGGCCATCAAGACCTTCGTGCGGCGCGAGGACGGCAGCACGCTGCGCGAAGCCCTGCTGCGCGAGCTAAAGCGCGGCGGCCAGTGCTACTTCCTGCACAACGAGGTCGAAACCATCCATAACCGCCGCGCGCGCCTGGAAGAGCTGGTGCCCGAGGCCCGGATCGCCGTCGCGCACGGCCAGATGCCCGAGCGCGAACTCGAACAGGTGATGAAGGGCTTCTACCAGCAGCGCTACAACGTGCTGCTGTGCACCACCATCATCGAAACCGGCATCGACGTGCCCAGCGCCAACACCATCGTGATCCACCGCGCTGACCGCTTCGGTCTGGCGCAACTGCACCAGCTGCGCGGCCGCGTCGGGCGATCGCACCACCAGGCCTACGCCTACCTGCTGACCCCGGGCGAGGACGCGATCACCAGCAACGCCAAGAAGCGGCTGGAAGCCATCCAGGCCATGGAAGAGCTGGGCTCGGGCTTTTACCTGGCCATGCACGACCTCGAAATCCGCGGCACCGGCGAAGTCCTGGGCGACTCGCAGTCGGGCAACATCCAGGAAGTCGGCTTCTCGATGTACAACGAGATGCTCAACGAGGCCGTGCGCGCCCTGCGCGCGGGAGAAGAGCCCGACCTGGACGCGCCCTTCAACCTGGCGTGCGAAGTCAATCTGCACGCGCCGGCGCTGCTGCCGTCCGACTATTGCGCCGACGTGCACGCGCGCCTGGCCATCTACAAGCGGTTGGCGCACGCGGCGGACGAAGACGACCTGATCCACATCCAGGAAGAACTGATCGACCGTTTCGGCAAACTGCCGGAGGCGGCGCAGACGCTGCTGGCCACGCACCGCCTGCGCCTCGCCGCCCAACCGCTGGGCATCGTCAAGATCGATGCCAGCGAAGCGCAGGCGCTGATCCAGTTCGGCCCCAAGACCTCGGTCGATCCGGCCCGCATCATCGAGCTCGTCCAGCGGCAGCGGCACATCAAGCTGGCCGGGCAGGACAAGTTGCGCGTCGAGATCAAGGCGCCTCAACTCCCGGCCCGTGCCGACGCCGTGCGCGCCGTTCTGCGCGCCCTGAAGTAATTCCCGACACCCTTACCCATCCGCCATGACTACCCACAATCTCGTCGTCCAATCCCCCGGCCTCGCCATCGAACATGCGGAGCAGCTTGCCGCGCTGGCCCAGGCCCAGGGCGTGGCGCGCATCAGCAACACCGCCGCCCGCCTGCTCGACGTGCAACACGACGACGAGACGCGCGCCGTGGTGGGCGCCTGGGCCGAAGCGCGCGGCGTCGACGCTGCCTTCGTGCCCGCCGGTCTGAAGCTGGCCAACTGCAAGATCCTGGCCATGGACATGGATTCGACCTTGATCAACATCGAGTGCATCGACGAGATCGCGGGCGTGGTGGGCGTGAAGGACAAGGTGTCGGAGATCACCGAAGCCGCCATGCGCGGCGAGATCAAGGATTTCGCGGAAAGCCTGCGCCGCCGGGTTGCGCTGCTCAAGGGCGCGCCCGCTGGCGCGCTGGACGAGGTCTACGAGGAAAAGCTGCGCCTGAATCCGGGCGCCGAGCGTCTGATCACCACGGCCCAGGCCGCCGGCATCAAGGTGCTGCTGGTGTCGGGCGGCTTCACCTTCTTCACCGAGCGCCTGCGCGCCCGCCTGAACCTGGACAGCGCTCATGCCAACACGCTCGAGATCGAAAATGGCGTGCTGACCGGCCGCGTGCTGGGCGACATCCTGGACGCCGACGCCAAGGCCACGCACCTGCGCGAGTTCGCGCGCACGCACGGCGCCTCGACGGATCAGATCATCGCCATGGGCGACGGCGCCAACGACCTGAAGATGCTGGCCAACGCCGGCTTCCCGGTGGCCTACCACGCCAAGCCGCTGGTGCGTCAGCAGACGCGCTATGCGCTCAATGTCTCGGGATTGGACGGCGTGCTGAACTGGTTCGAAAGCTGATCCTGCGACAGGGTGTCAGACACCGGCCCCCTTTCCCAAAGCAAAAGCCACCTCAATAAATGAGGTGGCTTTTTTCATGCAAGTCGGCGCCGCGGACGCGGCGCCCCTTGATCAGTACCGCACGCGCAGCGACAGCAGCGCCGCCCGGCCCGTGCCCAGCGCCGCATAGTGCGCGGCGTAGGCCTTCGTGTAGTACGTCTCATCAAAGATGTTCAGCACGTTCAACTGCGCCGAGAAGTGCTCGTTGAATTCGTAGCCGGCCATCGCGTCGAAGCGCCAGTACGAAGGCACCCAGCGCGCCTTGGGCGTACCGTCGGCGTTCTTCGTGGCGTCCGAGTTGCCGTACACCTTGTCGACGTAATACGCGCCGCCGCCGACCGTCAGCTTGGGCAGGACCTTGTAGGTCGTCCACAGGCTGAAGGCGTTGCGCGGCGTGTTGGGCAGGTCCTGGCCGACGGCGCCGCTGTTGTACGCGCCCTTGGTCATTTCGCTGTCCATGAAGGTGTAGCCGCCGAACACGTTCCACTTGGGCGTGATGGCGCCCGAGAATCCCAGTTCGATGCCGCGCACCTTGGCTTCGCCCACCTGCGCCACTTCGGTCGCGGACACGGCCACGCTGGTGTTCTTGCGGATGTCCTGGAACGCCGCGGCCGACAGCGTCAACTTGTCGTCGAACACCTGCCACTTCGTGCCCAGCTCCACCGTGCGGCTCTTTTCAGGTTCCAGCGAAGACGTCGACAGTGACGTCGCATCGCTGATCGCGCCGCCGGCAATGGCGGACGGCGTGGACGAGGTGCCGTACGTGGCGTAAATAGTGCCGTTGGGCACCGGCTTGTACGCCAGGCCGACCTGGTAGTTAAAGAGGTTGTCCTCGCGGCTCGTGCTGTAGAACGCGGGCGTGCTGGCCGGATCGCTGCGGCCGCGCGCGATGTTGCTGCCGCTGGTGCGGTAGTTGTCCCAGCGCGCGCCCAGGCTCGCTTGCCATTGCTCGTTGAACTTGATGGTGTCAAAGCCGTACAGCGCCAGCGTGTCCGTGTTGTAGACGGCGGGGTTGTTGTTGCGCGTCAGCTTGCCGGTGTAGTCGTCGTGGGGATTCGGATCCCACAGCGACGTGCACAGCGCCGGGTTCGACAGGTCGGTTGCGCTGACCTTGCAGTCCATCGGGCCTCGGGCGATCGTCTGGGTGTAGCTGTCCTTGTCCTGCTTGATGTTGCTGTACTCAAATCCCAGGTCGAACGAGTGCTTCAGGCTGCCGGTCTCGAATTCACCCGTCAGGTCCGTCTGGTTGGCGAAGGTCTTGGTGACGTAGTAGCCGGACTTGAGCGCACGGTACACCAGGCCGTTCGGGATGTTGCCCTTGCTGTCGTCGGGATTGGTCGCTGCAAAGTCGGTCGTGCCGCGGCCATAGCGCGTCACGTTACGCAGTTGCAGCTTGTCGGAAAAGTCGTGCTGGAAGTCCACCGTGGCGACGTCATCGCGCGTCTTCATGAAGTCGCGCCCGGTCAGGCCGTAGAACGACTTGCGGCTCACGCCCATCGTCTCCGTCACCGGCTGGCCCGACTTCGGGTCATACGGAATGGAGTAGTCGGGCATGCTGTCGTCTTGGTAGTGGTAATAGCTCAGCGTGATGCGGGTCGGCGTGCCCACGCCCAGCATCAGCGACGGCGCAACGCCCCAGCGCTCGAAATCCACGGCGTCATCGCGGCCCGGCGTGTCGCCCTTGTTGCCCATCACGTTCAGGCGGAACGCCGCCTTGTCGCCCAGGCGCCAGTTGCTGTCGATGGTGGCACGGTAGTTGTTGTCCGTGCCGATCTGCGCCGTGGCTTCGGTGAAGTCCGTGGTCTTGGGCGCCTTGCTGACCATGTTGATGCTGCCGCCCGCGCCGCCCCGGCCCGAATACACCGAGTCCGGCCCCTTGATGATTTCGACCTGCTCCAGATTGAACGTATCGCGCACCTGGGTGCTGCTGTCGCGGATGCCGTCCAGGAAAATGCTGCCGGCGGAATTCTGGCCGCGGATGATCGGCAAGTCGCCGCCCGGACGGCCACCTTCGCCGGCGCCGAACGTGATGCCCGGCGAGTTGCGCAGCACGTCCTGCAACGTCGACGCGGCCTGATCCTGGATCACCTGCTGCGGCACAACCTGCACTGTGCGCGGCGTGTCCAGCAAAGGCGCGGTCATCTTGGGCGACTGCGCGGTCGAGGTCTGATAGGACGAGCTTTCGCCCTCGACGCGGACAGGCGACAACTGCGTCACGCCGGTGTCGGCGGACTGGGCTGCGGCATAGGGGCTGACGAACAACGCGGGCGCGGCAATGGCGGCGGCCAGCGAGGTGGCGAGCGTATTCAGCGAATACGAATCTTGGGGCTTCAAGCGGACTTCTCCAGAACGTAAATAACAACGATTCTTGTTTTTTGTTGTTTGCGATTCTGAACGGAGGCGCTGAATGAAACCTGAATGAAAGCCCCTTCCAAATCAAAAGGATAAAAAAACAACAGCTTTGATCTTGCTCAAAATCCAGAACGGATCGGAGATCAAAAAAGGGGCGGATTGCGGCCGTATTCTGCGCGAGGCAAAGTCGACTCGGAGGTTGCAGCACACATAAAAAACGCCCCGATCGGGGCGTCTTGGTGCGTCCATGTGCAGGCAGGCTGCTGCGTCGTCAGGTCCGCAGACGCGGATGCCGCTTGAAGAGATACCGGTACACAAACCCGGGATACGCCAGCACCAGAAACAGGCTGAGCGTAATCGCGTAGAACTCCCAGGTCTGGGCGAAACGGTTGCCCAGCGTGGACTCGAAGGCAAATCCCAGCGCGCCGACGATGGCGTAGAACACCAGCACTTCGATCAGGCGCATCCAGAACGGTTTGACCACCACCGCCCCGCCCTGCTTCCAGGGCAGCACGGCAAAGACGCGCTCGGTCAGGAAGGGAAGATTCGCGCTGACAAGCGCCAGCGCGATCAACAGCCATACCGCCAGCGTCTGGTTCATGGCTGCACTCCGTCCGTTAGAGGGTCAGCGACGAGCGGATGGCTTGCACGCACAGCGCCATCAAGCCGCCGGGCAACAGGCCCAGCACCAGGATCAGGGCACCGTTGATCGACAGCACGCCGCGTTGGCCGGCCGTGGCCACCATCGGGGCAGCGTCGGCCGCCGGCTCGTCAAAGTAGACGACCTTGACCACGCGCAGGTAGTAGAACGCGCCGATCAGCGAGAACAGCACCGCCACCACCGCCAGCGTGACATGGCCCGCGGCAACCAGCGACTGCAGCACGGCCAGCTTGGCGTAGAAGCCCACCAGCGGCGGGATGCCGGCCAGCGAGAACATCAGCAGCAGCACGATGGCGGCATGCCACGGGCTGCGGCGGTTCAGGCCCTTCAGGTCGTCGATGTGCTCGCACTCGAAGCCCTGACGCGACAGCAGCAGCACGATGCCGAAGCTGGCAAGCGTGGTCAGCACGTAGGTCAGCATGTAGAACAGCGAGGCGCCGTAGGCGGCCGACGACAGTTCCGGCTTGCCGGCCACCGAACCCGACATCAGGCCCAGGAGCACGAAGCCCATGTGCGAGATGGTCGAGTAAGCCAGCATGCGCTTGAAGTTGGTCTGTGCGATGGCGGTCAGGTTGCCGATGGCCAGGGACAGCACTGCCAGAATCATCAGCATCGGCTGCCAGTCCGTGGCCAGGCCGTGCAGACCATCAACCAGCAGACGCAGCGTGATCGCAAAGGCGGCCAGCTTGGGCGCGCCGCCCAGGATCAGCGTGACGGCGGTCGGCGAGCCCTGGTAGACGTCCGGCACCCACATGTGGAACGGCACGGCGCCCAGCTTGAACGCGAGACCCGACACCAGGAACACGATGCCGAACACCAGCGCCATCTTCTCGGCCTTGCCGGCGGCGATAACGTTGGACACTTCGGTCAGGTCGAGGTGACCCGTGGCGCCGTAGATCATGGACATGCCGTACAGCAGGAAACCCGAGGCCAGCGCGCCCAGCACGAAGTATTTCATGGCGGCTTCGGTGGCCACGACGTTGTCACGGCGCAGGGCGATCAGCGCGTACAGCGCCAGCGACATCAGTTCCAGGCCCAGGTAGATCGAGATCAGATTCCCGGAGGAAATCATGACCATCTGACCCAGCAGCGCGAACAGCGTCAGCACGTACAGTTCGCCGCCGCGCATCATGTCGCGGACCTGCGCATACACGCGGCCATAGATCAGCGTTACGCCGACGGCAAGATACGAGGCGATCTTGAGCAGGTGCGACAGCTCGTCCGTGACGTACAGACCGTTGAACGTCGAGCCAGCCACGCCGTTCTTCCACTGCACGGCCGACACGACGGTCAGCACGCCCAGGGCAAGCATGGTCAGCAGGAACGTCGGCTTGCGCTCGGGGTGATTGCTGACCGCGTCGATGAGCAAAATAGCCAGGCCGAAAATCAGCAGAAGGATTTCCGGTGTCGCCAGGGCGAAATCGATTTGGGATTGCATCATTGTCTTGTCTTACAGTTTCGAGACGGCAACGTGTTGCAGCAGGGCCTCGACCGACACGTGCATCACGTCGGTGAAGGGCTTGGGATAGATCCCCATGTACAACACGGCGATCGCCATCACGCCAAGAATCACGAATTCGCGGCGATTGATATCGGTCAGCTCGCGCACGTGGTCGTTGGCGACGTCGCCCAGGACGACGCGCTTGACCATCCACAGCGAGTACGCCGCGCCCAGGATCAGGGCAGTGGCTGCCAGCAGGCCGATCCAGAAATTGTGCTCGACCGCGCCCATGATCACCATGAATTCGCCGACGAAGCCGCTGGTGGCCGGCAGGCCGCTGTTGGCCATCGAGAACAGGATGAAGAACGTGGCAAAACGCGGCATCACGTTGACCACGCCGCCGTAGTCGGCGATGCGGCGCGAGTGCATGCGGTCATAGAGCACGCCAATACACATGAACATGGCGCCCGACACGAAGCCGTGCGAGATCATCTGCACGATGGCGCCTTCGACGCCGGCCGTGTTGAAGATGAAGAAGCCCAGCGTGACGAAGCCCATGTGGGCGACCGACGAATAGGCCACCAGCTTCTTCATGTCTTCCTGGACGATCGCGACCAGACCGATGTAGATCACGGCGATCAGCGACAGCGTGATCATCATGCCGGCCAGGCTGTGCGAGGCGTCAGGCGCGATGGGCAGCGAGAAGCGCAGGAAACCGTAGGCGCCCAGCTTCAGCATGATCGCGGCCAGCACGATGGAGCCGCCCGTCGGGGCTTCAACGTGGGCGTCCGGCAACCACGTATGGACCGGCCACATCGGCACCTTGACGGCAAACGCAGCCAGCAGCGCCACAAAGATCAGGATCTGCGGCGTGTAGCCCAGCTTGGTCTGCTGCCAGGTCAGGATGTCGAACGAACCGCCCGACACATTCCAGAGGTACACGAACGCGATCAGCGTCAGCAGCGAACCCATCAGGGTGTACAGGAAGAACTTGAACGCCGCGTACACGCGGTTTCCGCCGCCCCAGACGCCGATGATGATGTACATCGGGATCAGCGTGGCTTCGAAGAACACGTAGAACAGCATGCCGTCCAGCGCGCAGAACACGCCCACCATCAGACCCGACAGGATCAGGAAGGCGGCCATGTATTGCGCGACGCGGCTCGTGATGACTTCCCAGCCGGCCAGCACCACGATGATGGTGATGAACGCGGTCAGGAGCACGAACCACATCGAGATGCCGTCGATGCCCAGGTGGTAATTGACGTTGAAGGCTTCGATCCAGGAGGCCTTCTCCACGAACTGCATGGCGGCCGTGGAGGAATCAAAACCGGTGTAGAGCGGAATCGTGACCAGGAAGCCGGCGATCGAGCCGACGAGCGACAGGCCGCGCGTCAGGCCGGGACGGTCGTCACGGCCCACCGCCAGCACCAGCAGGCCGAATACGATCGGGACAAAGATCGCAAGCGTGAGCCAGGGAAAAGTGTTGGATGCCATCTCGCTTGCCATCATTGGGGAATCAGCACAAAGAAAGTCACCAGCGCCATGACGCCGATGATCATTGCGAACGCGTAGTGATAGATGAAGCCGGACTGCAGGTGGCGGCTGATGGCTGCCACCCAGCCCACGACGCGGGCACTGCCGTTGATCAGGATGCCGTCGATGATGCCGCGGTCACCGGTCTGCCACAGGCCACGGCCCAGGCAGCGCAGACCACGCGCAATGACCTGCTCGTTCACCCAATCCACGTAGTACTTGTTCTCGAGGATCTTGTTCACGCCCGACAGGTTGGCCTTGATGGCGGCCGGCACCTTCGGGTTGATCAGGTAGCAGTACCAGGAGATCACGAAACCAGCCACGACCAGCCAGAACGGCAGGGTCTGGAAGGCATGCAGGCCATAGGCGACCCAGCCGTGCCATTCCTCGCTCAGCACGTGCATCGCGGGATGCTGCTGCGGCAGGACCTTGATGACGCCGTCGAAGAACTTGCCGAACAGCATGGGATCGACCGCCCAGGCGCCGATGAACACCGACGGAATCGCCAGCAGGATCAGCGGCAGCGTAACCACCCAGGGCGACTCGTGCGGCTTGCCGCCGTGATGGCCGTGGCCGTGGTCGTCGTGACCATGGTCGTCATGGCCATGCGCATCATGACCGTGGCCGTGACCGTGATCGCTGGTGTCGAAGCGTTCCTTGCCGTGGAAGACCAGGAAGTACACGCGGAACGAGTACAGCGAGGTGACGAACACGCCGATCAGGACGGCATAGTAGGCAAAGCTCGCGCCCCAGACGTTGGCCTGGCCGGCGGCTTCAATGATGTTTTCCTTCGAGTAGAAACCCGAGAAGAACGGCGTGCCGACAAGCGCCAGCGTACCCAGCAGGAAGGTGATCCAGGTGATGGGCATGTACTTGCGCAGGCCGCCCATGTTGCGGATGTCCTGGTCGTGGTGCATGCCGATGATGACCGAACCCGCGCCCAGGAACAGCAGCGCCTTGAAGAACGCGTGGGTCATCAGGTGGAAGATCGCGACCGAGTAGGCCGACGCACCCAGTGCCACGGTCATGTAACCCAGCTGCGACAGCGTGGAGTACGCGACGACGCGCTTGATGTCGTTCTGGATGATGCCCAGGATGCCCAGGAACAGCGCGCCGATGGCGCCGATCACGATGATGAACGACAGCGCGGTGTCCGACAGTTCGAACAGCGGCGAGAAACGCGCGACCATGAAGATGCCGGCCGTCACCATGGTGGCGGCGTGGATCAGCGCGGAGATCGGGGTCGGGCCTTCCATCGAGTCGGGCAGCCAGGCGTGCAGCGGAACCTGGGCCGATTTACCCATGGCGCC
Organism: Achromobacter sp. UBA2119; assembly: GCF_002331005.1. Classification (NCBI taxonomy): domain Bacteria; kingdom Pseudomonadati; phylum Pseudomonadota; class Betaproteobacteria; order Burkholderiales; family Alcaligenaceae; genus Achromobacter; species Achromobacter sp. UBA2119. The sequence continues at coordinate 530,596 of NZ_DCYD01000009.1, forward strand.
GATGAACAGGCAGATACACGCCACGGTCAGCAGCATCCAGTCGGAACCGGGCAGCGTCATGCCGGCCAGCTTGTCGGCCTGCGCGAAGACTTCACCGTAGTGCATGGTGCCGGCGTAGGCGAACAGCAGGCCGATGCCGAGCACGAAGCCGAAGTCGCCGACGCGGTTGATCAGGAACGCCTTCATGTTGGCGAAGATCGCCGTCGGACGGGTGTACCAGAAACCGATCAGGAGGTAGGACACCAGACCCACCGCTTCCCAGCCGAAGAACAGCTGCACCATGTTGTTCGACATCACCAGCATCAGCATGGAGAACGTGAACAGCGAGATGTACGAGAAGAAGCGCTGGTAGCCGGGATCGTCAGCCATGTAGCCGATGGTGTAGATGTGCACCATCAGCGACACGGAAGTCACCACGACCATCATCATGGCCGACAGCGGATCGATCAGGAAGCCGATTTCCAGCTTGGTCTGGCCGATGAGGCTCCAGGTGTAGACGGCGCCGTCGAAACGCAGGCCGTTCAGCACGTCGCCCAGCACCACCACCGAACCGATGGCGGAGATGAGCACGCCCAGGATGGTGATGACGTGCGAGGCGCGGCGGCCGATGGGCCGGCCAAGGAACCCGGTGCCGAAGAGGCCCGCGAGAATTGCTCCGGCCAGCGGCGCCAGCGCGATGAGCAGGTAGAGATTGGGTGAGCTAGACATTTTCTTCCAATACCCCGTCAGCCCTTCAGGCGATCGAGTTCGTCAACGTTGATCGTGTTCAGGTTGCGGAACAGCAGCACCAAAATGGCCAGGCCGATCGCCGCTTCAGCGGCGGCCACCGTCAGGATGAAGAACACGAACACCTGGCCGGCGGTGTCGCCGAACCAGCTGGAGAACGCCACGAAGTTCATGTTGACGGCCAGGAGCACGAGCTCGATGGACATCAGGAGAATGATCAGGTTGCGGCGGTTCAGGAAGATGCCGAAGATCCCGATCGCGAACAGGATCGCGCCAAGGATCAGATAGTGGGCCAGCGTCAGCGTCATTGTTTTTCTCCTTGGGGCGCGGCACCGTTCGAGGCGTCACGCTTGGCCTGGGCGCGCTCGCTCTGGGCGGGCATGCTCACCATGCGGAAGCGGTCCTTCGAACGCACGCGGACAGCGGCGACCGGGTCGTTGTACTTGACGTCGCGGCGGCGGCGCAGGGTCAGCGCAATCGCGGCAACCATGCCAACCAGCAGCAACGCAGCGCCGACTTCAATGGCGTAGATGTATTGCGTGTACATCGCTTCGCCGAGCGCGCGGGCGTTGTTGTAGTCGGCGGGCAGTTGCGCCTGGGGACCGGAACCGTACCAGATGGTGCCCAGCACGAAGGACACTTCCAGCACGAGCACGACGCCGATGACCAGGCCGAGCGGCAGGTAGGTCTTCATGCCCTGGCGCAAGGTGTCCATGCGGATGTCGAGCATCATCACGACAAAGAGGAAGAGCACCATCACGGCGCCCACGTACACCAGCACCAGCAGCAGCGCCAGGAACTCGGCGCCCAGCAGCATCCACAGCATGGCCGCGTTGGCGAACGCCAGGATCAGATGCAGAACGGCGGTGACCGCGCTGCGCGCGGTGATCACGCGGAACGCCGCGATCACCAGCACGGCGGCCAGTATGTAGAAAAGGACAGTGGTAAAAGTCATGGATCAGACCCTGGGCTTCAGCGGTAAGGCGCGTCTTCGGCCCGGCGGCGGGCGATGTCGGCTTCGTAGCGGTCGCCCACGGCGAGCAGCATGTCTTTGGTGAAATACAGGTCGCCGCGCTTTTCGCCGTGGTATTCGTGGATGTGCGTTTCCACGATGGAGTCCACGGGGCAGCTTTCCTCACAGAAGCCGCAGAAAATGCATTTGGTCAGATCGATGTCGTAGCGCGTCGTGCGGCGGGTGCCGTCGTCGCGCTGGTCGGACTCGATCGTGATCGCCAGCGCCGGGCACACGGCTTCGCACAGCTTGCACGCGATGCAGCGCTCTTCCCCGTTGGGGTAGCGGCGCAGCGCGTGCAGGCCGCGGAAACGCGGCGACGCAGGGGTCTTTTCCTGGGGGTAGCGCAAGGTGACCTTGCGCTTGAAAAAATACTTGCCCGTGAGGCGCATGCCCTTGAGCAACTCGGTCAGCATCAGGCTGCCGAAGAAATCCTTGATCGCTTCCATATCCTGCCTCTGCTTGGCGCTTAGCGCCAAATGTTCCAGGGCGTCTGCATCCAGATCGCCACCACGACCAGCCAGACGCCGGTCAGCGGGATGAAGATTTTCCAACCCAAGCGCATGATCTGGTCATAGCGGTAGCGCGGGAACGAGGCCCGGAACCACACGAACAACGAGACCACGAAGAACGTCTTGAGACCCAGCCAGATCCAACCCGGAATCCAGGTCAGCGGCGCGATATCGATCGGGGAAGCCCAGCCGCCCAGGAACATGATCGATGCCATGCACGACAGCAGGATCATGTTGGCGTATTCGCCCAGGAAGAACAGCGCGAATGCCATGCCCGAGTATTCGACCATGTGGCCGGCCACGATTTCGGATTCGCCTTCCACGACGTCGAACGGGTGACGGTTGGTTTCGGCAACGGCCGAGATCACGTAGATCACGAACAGCGGCAGCAGCGGCAGCCAGTTCCAGGACATGAACGTCAGGCCCTTTTCGGCAAACCAGCCGCGGTTCTGCACGTGCACGATCTCGGACATGTTCAGGCTGCCCGACACCAGCAGCACCGTCACCAGCACGAAGCCGATGGCCAGTTCATAGGACAGCATCTGGGCCGAGGCGCGCAGCGCGCCCAGGAACGCGTACTTGGAGTTGGATGCCCAGCCGGCGACGATCACGCCGTACACGCCGATGGACGTGATGGCCATGATGTACAGCAGGCCGGCGTTGACGTTGGCCAGCACGACGTCGGGACCGAAGGGCACGACAGCCCAGGCCGCCAGCGCCGGCATCAGCGTGACCACGGGGGCCACGATGAACAGCACCTTGTTGGCTTGGCTGGGGACCACGACTTCCTTGGTCAGCAGCTTGAAGACGTCGGCAAACGGCTGCAGCAGCCCCTTGAAACCGACGCGGTTCGGGCCCATGCGCACGTGCATGGCGCCGATCATCTTGCGCTCCCAGTACGTCAGGTAGGCCACGCACAGGATGATGGGCACCGCAATGATGACGATCTTGACGAGGGTCCAGAGGACCATCCAGACCGTCGGACCCAGCAATGCCTGACCGTGGCTTTCAAGAACATTGAGCCATTCCATCAGGCACGCTCCACGCTGATTTGACCAAATGCGCCACCCAGGGCAGCGGTAGTTTCGAAGGCGGCGGAAATGCGCACGGCGCGATCGGCCACGGCATCATCCTGCACGGTTTCCAGTTCGACGGCGCCCTGCCCGGCCGACACGCGCACCTTGACCCCGGCCGTCAGGCCCAAGCTGGTGAGGGTGCGGCCGTTCATGGCGGCGGCGGGCTTCTTCGAAGCCGGCGCGGCCTGCAGCGGTTCCGAACGGCGCACCATGGCGTCCGTGCGGTAGATCGGCACATCGGCGACGCGTTCCAGGCCGGAGAGCGCCTGGCCCAGACCCAGCGGGGCCTTGACGTCGTTGGACAGACGGCCTTCGACGCCGCTGGCCAGCACGGCGTCGCGCACGGACTCGGAGGTCTCGTCATCGAAGCCGGCCAGGTGCAGGACGTTGCCCAGGACGCGCAGAACCTTCCAGCCCGGACGGGTCTGGCCGAACGGCGTGACCGTGCCCTTGAAGCTTTGCGCCAGACCTTGGGCGTTGACGAACGTGCCCGAGGTTTCCGTGAACGGCGACACCGGCAGCATCACGTCGGCCCATTCAGCGGCGGCCGAACGGTAAGGCGTGAGCGCGACGGCGAACTGCGCGCCGCGCAGCGCGGCGATGGCTTGCTGGCCATTGTCGGCGTCGAGCAGCGGTTCGGCGTGCAGGACGATGTAGGCCTTGAGCGGTTCGGCGAGCATGGCCGCGGCGGTCTTGCCGCCCTTGCCCGGGATGGCGCCGGCGAGGTAACCGCCGACCGTGTTGCCGCCCGAGGTCAGGAAGCCGAACTTGCCGCCGGACAGGTCAGCCACGGCGCGGCCGTTGGCGGCCAGCGTGGTGGCCTGAGCGCTGGCGACAGCCAGGTTGCCCATCAGCACGGCGGTGTTGGCGCCGGACGCAAGGCTGGCGGCGATGAGCTTGGCGTTTTCGCCCGGCGCGACCGAGGCGAACTCGGCCGGCACGGCCTGTTCCTTGGCCTGGGCCAGCGCGACGGCCACTTCGGCCAGCGCGCGCGCCAGTTCCGACGGGGCCACGGTGATGCGCGCGGTGACGGGCATCAGGGGATCGTCGGCGGCGCTGTCGACCATCAGGATCTGCGTGCCACGCTTGGCGGCTTGGCGCAGACGCTGGGCCATCAGGGGATGATCCTTGCGCAGGAACGAGCCGACGACCAGGACGCGGTCCAGGTTGTCGAGTTCGGCGATGGGCATGCCCAGCCACGGCGCGCCGGTCAGCGCGGCGTCGAAGGCCGGGTCGGTCTGGCGCAGACGGAAGTCGATGTTCTCGGAACCCAGCGAGCGGACCAGGCGGCCCAGCAGCGCGTATTCCTCGGTGGTGGCGTATTCGGACGCCAGCGCGCCGATCTGACCGGCGCCGAAGCTGTCACGCACACGCGACAGGCCTTGGGCCACGGCTTGCAGGGCGTCGGCCCACGAGGCTTCCTGCCACTTGCCGTCGGTGCCCTTGATCATCGGGGCGGACAGGCGGTCGTCGCTGTTCAGGCCTTCGTACGAGAAACGGTCGCGGTCGCTGATCCAGCATTCGTTGACGGCTTCGTCTTCGAACGGGACCACGCGCATCACGCGGTCGCCCTTGACCTGGACGACCAAGTTGGCGCCCAGGCTGTCGTGCGGGCTGACCGAACGGCGGCGAGCCAGTTCCCAGGTACGGGCGCTGTAGCGGAAGGGCTTGGAGGTCAGCGCGCCCACCGGACAGATGTCGATCATGTTGCCCGACAGTTCGGACTCGATCGAACGGCCCACGAAGGTGGTGATTTCGGAGTGCTCGCCACGGCCCAGCATGCCCAGTTCCATGACGCCGGCGATTTCCTGGCCGAAGCGCACGCAGCGGGTGCAGTGGATGCAGCGCGACATTTCCTCGGCGGAAACCAGCGGGCCCAGGTCCTTGTGGAACACGACGCGCTTTTCTTCCTGGTAACGCGAGGAAGAGCCGCCGTAGCCCACGGCCAGATCCTGCAGCTGGCATTCGCCGCCCTGATCGCAGATCGGGCAGTCGAGGGGGTGATTGATGAGCAAGAATTCCATCACCGACTTCTGAGCGGCGCGAGCCTTCTCAGAGCAGGTGTGGACGACCATGCCGTTGGTCACGGGCGTGGCGCAGGCGGGCAGCGCCTTGGGCGCTTTTTCCACTTCAACCAGGCACATCCGGCAGTTGGCCGCGATGGACAGTTTCTTGTGGTAGCAGAAATGCGGCACGTAAAGCCCGACTTTCTGGGCGGCATGCATGACCATGCTGCCTTCGGGCACTTCGACCTTGTTGCCGTCGACGGTTAGTTCAACCATTGCTGTTCCTGAGACCTACAGATATTGCGGGACCACACAAGACTTGTGCTCGATGTGGTGCGCGAATTCGTCGCGAAAATGCTTGAGGAAGCCACGGACGGGCATGGCGGCGGCGTCACCGAGGGCGCAGATGGTGCGGCCCATGATGTTGAGCGCCACGTTGTCCAGCAGCTCCAGATCTTCCGGACGGCCTTGACCGTTTTCGATGCGGTGCACCATGCGGTAGAGCCAGCCGGTGCCTTCGCGGCACGGCGTGCACTGGCCGCAGCTTTCCTCGAAATAGAAGTACGACAGACGCAGCAGCGACTTCACCATGCAGCGCGTCTCGTCCATGACGATCACAGCGCCAGAGCCGAGCATCGAGCCGGCCTTGGCGATGGAGTCATAGTCCATCGTGCATTCCATCATGATGTCGGCGGGCAGGACCGGGGCGCTCGAGCCGCCGGGGATGACCGCCTTCAGCTTCTTGCCGCCGCGCATGCCGCCAGCCAGTTCCAGCAGCGTCGAGAACGGGGTGCCCAGCGGGATCTCGTAGTTGCCGGGACGCTCGACGTCGCCGGTGATCGAGAACAGCTTGGTGCCGCCGTTGTTCGGCTTGCCGACTTCCAGGTAGGCCTGGCCGCCGTTGCGGATGATCCACGGCACCGCCGCGAACGTTTCCGTGTTGTTGATGGTGGTGGGCTTGCCGTACAGGCCGAAGCTGGCCGGGAACGGCGGCTTGAAGCGCGGCTGGCCCTTCTTGCCTTCCAGCGATTCCAGCAGCGCGGTTTCTTCGCCGCAGATGTAGGCGCCGTAACCGTGGAAAGCGTGAAGCTGGAAGCTGAAGTCGGAACCGAACAGGCGGTCGCCCAGGAAGCCGGCGGCACGCGCCTCTTCCAGCGCTTCTTCGAAGCGCTCGTAGACTTCGAAGATTTCGCCGTGGATGTAGTTGTAGCCGACGCTGATGCCCATGGCGTAGGCCGCGATCGCCATGCCTTCAATCACGATGTGCGGATTGAAGCGCAGGATGTCGCGGTCCTTGAACGTGCCGGGCTCGCCTTCGTCGGAGTTGCAGACGAGGTACTTCTGGCCCGGGAAGGCGCGCGGCATGAAGCTCCACTTCAGGCCGGTCGGGAAGCCCGCGCCGCCACGGCCGCGCAGACCCGACGCCTTGACTTCGGCGATCACGTCTTCCGGCTTCATGCCGGTGGTCAGGATCTTTTTCAGGGCTTCGTAGCCGCCGCGCTTGACGTAGTCGGCCAGGCGCCAGTTGGCGCCGTCGACGTCGGCCATGATCTGCGGCTGCAGGTGGCGGCCGTGCAGGGCCATCGAGTTGGACAGGTCGTTCAGAGGGTTGGGATCCAGCCCCTGCGCGAACTGCTTGTACAGGTCAGGCGCGTTCATGCCGACTCTCCTTGCTGCTTGAGGGCCGCGACCAGCGCGTCCAGCTTCTCGTCGGTCATGCGCACGCACATATGCTTGTTGTTCACGATCAGCACGGGGGAGTCGCCGCAGGCGCCCATGCACTCGCCTTCGACCAGCGTGAACTGGCCGTCTTCGGTGGTCTGGCGATAGTCGACGCCCAGCTTGCGCTTGAGGTATTCGCCGGCGCGGTCGCCGTCGCGCAAGGCACAGGGCAGGTTCGTGCAGACGGCGATCTTGTTCTTGCCGACGGGCTTGACGTCGAACATGTTGTAGAACGTGGCGACTTCCTGGACCGCGATGGGCGGAACGCCAATGTAGTTGGCCACGTCTTCGATGACTTCGGTAGCCAACCAGCCCTTCTCTTCTTGCGCGATGGCAAGCGAGGCCATGATGGCGGACTGCCGCTGGTCGGCCGGGAACTTGGCCAGTTCACGGTCGATTTTCTGGTAGGCCTGTTCGGAAAGCAGCATAGTTTGAATCCGGGTTATGCGGGCGTGCTCGTGACTGTCTGGGCGGATCAGCGATCGATCTCGCCGAAAACGATGTCCTGCGTGCCAATGATGGTGACGGCGTCGGCGATCATGTGGCCACGCGACATTTCATCCAGCGCTTGCAGGTGGACAAAGCCAGGCGCCCGAATCTTCAGGCGGTAAGGCTTGTTGGCGCCGTCGGACACCAGATAGATGCCGAATTCGCCCTTCGGGTGCTCCACCGAGGCGAACGCCTCGCCCGGGGGCACGTGGAAACCTTCAGTGAAGAGCTTGAAGTGATGGATCAGCTCTTCCATGTTGGTCTTCATGGCGGTACGCGACGGCGGGGCGATCTTGTGGTTCTCGATCATGACCGGGCCGGGATTGTTGCGCAGCCATTCCACGCACTGGCGGATGATGCGATTGCTTTGGCGCATCTCGGCGATGCGGACCAGGTAGCGGTCGTAGCAGTCGCCGTTGACACCCACGGGGATGTCGAAATCAAGCAGATCGTAGACTTCGTAGGGCTGCGTCTTGCGCAGGTCCCAGGCGACGCCCGAACCACGCAGCATCGGGCCGGTGAAGCCCAGCGCCTTGGCGCGCTCGGGATCGACCACGCCGATGCCGACCAGACGCTGCTTCCAGATGCGGTTGTCGGTGAGCAGGGTTTCGTACTCGTCGACGCAGCCGGGGAAGCGGTTGGTGAAGTCTTCGATGAAGTCCAGCAGCGAACCCGAACGCGCTTCGTTCATGACGCGCATTTCCTTGTCGCCACGGAACTTGCTGGAGTCGCCGTACTGCGGCATGGAATCCGGCAGGTCGCGATAGACGCCACCCGGCCGGTAGTAGGCCGCGTGCATGCGCGCGCCCGAGACCGCTTCGTAGCAGTCCATCAGGTCTTCGCGTTCACGGAAGGCGTAAAGGAACACCGCCATCGCGCCCACGTCCAGGGCGTGCGAGCCCAGCGACATCAGGTGGTTCAGCAGACGCGTGATTTCATCGAACATCACGCGGATGTACTGCGCGCGCAGCGGGGCTTCGACGCCCAGCAGCTTTTCGATGGCCATGACGTAGGCGTGCTCGTTGCACATCATGGACACGTAGTCCAGGCGGTCCATGTAGGGCAGCGCCTGGATGTAGGTCTTGTGTTCGGCCAGCTTTTCAGTGGCGCGGTGCAGCAGGCCGATGTGCGGATCGGCGCGCTGGATGACTTCGCCGTCAAGCTCGAGCACCAGGCGCAGCACGCCGTGCGCGGCCGGGTGTTGAGGACCGAAGTTCAGGGTGTAGTTCTTGATGTCTGCCATGATTCAACGCCCCATGCCGTAGGTGTCTTCGCGCACCACGCGCGGGGTGATCTCGCGCGGATCGATCGTGACCGGCTGGTAAATGACGCGTCGCTGCTCGGGGTCGTAGCGCATTTCGACGGTGCCCGACAGCGGGAAGTCCTTGCGGAACGGATGGCCGATGAAGCCGTAGTCGGTGAGGATGCGGCGCAGGTCCGGATGGCCTTCGAAGACGATGCCGTACAGATCGAAGGCTTCTCGCTCGAACCAGCCGACCGTGGGCCAGCATTCCATCAGCGAGGCGACCATCGGGAACTCGTCGTCAGGCGCCCACGTGCGCACGCGCAGCCGCCAGTTGTTCTCGAGGGAGAGCAGGTGCGCCACCACGGCATAACGCGAGCGGTGGATGCGGACGTTGGTTTCCTCGGGCATCTGGCGCGTGCCGTTGCCCCAGGTCAGGTAGTCAACGCCGCAGAGGTCGATACAGGTTTCAAAGCGCAGGCCGGCTTCGGTGCGCAGCTTGTTGCAGACGGAGAACCACTGCTCCGCGGGCACTTCGAGCGTCAGCTCGCCCAGCGCCTCGGTCAGCGCAATGTCCGCGCCGAGGGTGGTCTGCAAATTGTTTTTCAGGGATTCGAGCCTGGTCATCATCTTGTACGCTTAGGTGAACCGATACGCTGGTTTCGCAGGTTCGAGGCGGCTGAGGCCTGCCGTCGGACCTGACGAAGCATCAGCGCGCAATCGTGTTGGTCAGACGGATCTTGTTCTGCATTTGCAGCAAGCCGTAGACCAGCGCCTCGGCCGTGGGCGGGCAGCCCGGCACGTAGACGTCTACCGGTACGATGCGATCACAGCCACGCACCACCGAATACGAGTAGTGGTAGTAGCCGCCGCCATTGGCACAGGAGCCCATGGAAACCACCCAGCGCGGCTCGGGCATCTGGTCGTAGACCTTGCGCAGCGCGGGCGCCATCTTGTTGCACAGCGTGCCGGCAACGATCATAAGATCGGACTGGCGCGGGCTGGGCCGGAAGATGATGCCGAATTGGTCCAGGTCATAGCGGGCTGCGCCCGCGTGCATCATCTCAACCGCGCAACAGGCCAGACCGAAGGTCATGGGCCACATCGAACCGGTCTTCGCCCAGTTCAGGAACTTGTCGGCGCTGGTGGTGATGAACCCTTGCTTGAGAATGCCGTCTATAGCCATATTCGTCTCTGATAACGTGCTGTGAAATGAACCCGAAGGTCACTCCCAATCCAGCGCGCCCTTTTTCCATTCGTAGATGAAGCCGACGGTCAACACGGCGAGGAAAACCATGACCGTCCAGAAACCGACGAGTCCGACGGTGCCCTGGGCAATGGCCCACGGGAACAGGAACGCGATTTCCAGGTCGAAAAGAATGAACAGAATCGCCACGAGGTAGTAGCGCACGTCAAACTTCATGCGTGCATCTTCAAACGCTTCGAAGCCGCACTCGTAAGGCGAGAGCTTCTCAGCGTAAGGACGCCGCGGGCCAAGGAGGGAGCCGGCCGTTAGAAGCGCGAACCCGATAAGGGTGGCCACTACGATAAACAGCAGGACGGGAAAATACTGTTGCAGGTTCATTCAGGCGTCCGTCAAATGCGCAAACCTTAGGATTGTAGCATTCGCGCGGTTACTTCCGGCTGAACTCTGTAGCTTGAATAGCAGGCGAAAGACTGCATTCCTTAAATGGAACAATTGCAGCTTTCGTCGGTGCATGTCGAGCATGTGCGGCTCGAACGACACGAAGCCGTAGTATGCCTGAATTCAGTCAGCAGACGAAAAAAAACCACCCCGAAAAGGGTGGTTCATGCGAACGGGCCGAGGCCCGTTCGCTTTTGCTTTAAATCCACACAGGGCTTGCGCCCCGCATTGGATTAGAAGCGGTGACGCACACCCAGACCAACAGCAGTGGCCTTGACGTCGTCGTTGAACGCGTAGTTGGTCGAGTACGAACCGTAAGCGTACAGGTTGGTGCGCTTGGACAGGTCGTACGTGTAACCCAGCGAGTACACGTTCATGTTGGCGTCGTCGCCCGTCAGACGGTCGTTCGACGGATCAACGCGCTGCCACGAACCAAACAGGTTCGAAGCGCCGCCGATCGGGGCCGACAAACCGACCATGTACGAGTTGGCCTTGAAGCCGTCAGCGAACTGGTTGTTACCGAAGGCGATCGAGCGCAAGGTACCATCAACGGTGATGGTGCCCGTTGCGCCAGCCGGGTTCGAAGTAGCGAACCAGCCGTCGGTAGTGCGAGCGTAAGCCAGAGCCAGCTTGACGACTTCGAAGTCATACGAACCACCGATCATGTACGAACGGGGCGTAGCATCGGTCTGGGGATTGCCGTTGCGATCAACACCTTGGGTGTTGGCAGCATTCAGTTGGTCATACGCCAGAGCAACATTCAGAGGACCGTTGACATAACGCAGACCAGCGGTGATAGCGCGCAGGTTGTCAGCAGTCTTGAAGCCGCTGCGATCGGTGGGCGAGGTGTTGCCGCCATTATCAGCCGAGAACGAGTAACCAGCACCAAACTGGAAGCCGCTGAACGACGGGGTTTGGTACATGACCATGTTGTCGTAGCGTTGCGTGTTGGCAGCGCTCATGCCAGTACCGATGTTGGCGACGTTGAAGCCGGCGCCGAACGGGTCGATCGAACCGAAATACTTCGAGGCGATGTTGGTTTGACGGCCGAAGTCCAGCTGACCCCAGCTGTCGCTGGCCAGACCGACGGTAGCTTGGCGACCGAACAGACGGCCATCTTGAGCCGAACGGCCGTTGCCCGAATCAAAGCCCGATTCCAGTTGGAAAACAGCGCGCAGGCCGTCACCCAGATCTTCCGAACCACGCAGACCCCAGCGCGAACCGTTTTGGACGCCGTTGATCATGCCGAAGCGGCTGCCGTTCTTGGCATCGCTAGCACCGCTGATACGGTTGTAGCCGAGGCCCGTGTCGATGATGCCGTACAGGGTGACAGACGTTTCTGCCTGGGCGACACCGGCGAAACCGGCGAGCAGGGCGGCAGCGAGCAGAGTCTTTTTCATTTAAGAAATCTCCGTTGATTTGAGTGACAAGAGCAGCAATCCAGCAAACCAGCCTGCCGCCCCCCTAACTCCGCGAAGGGAAGTTGACGCTATTGCATCAAAAATCGGGGGGACTGGCTATGGTCGGCATCAGAAAAGTGCAGGTTTGCGACAGGCTTGTTGGGAAGTTGCAACATCCCGCTGATGCTTGCCGCGCAACGCTAGGGCTTTCCCTTACCGAACTGCCCGAGCGCGCAACCACGCGACTTTCGGCCCTGCCCCCAATTTTCCGGGCAATTCCAAAACCCATTCGTCACGCTACTTTCTTCGTGGCTCCGGCTGCCATGCAGCGCTAAACCGGAGCGGCCGGGATGATGCCGGCACTGAAAATCATCGTAATCACGTGCGGCGCGAATAACGTTGTTATTAATAAAAATCGTCGATATGATCGTTGGCACCGTATAGCCGCCGAGCGCCATGCCCACCCCATCCCCTCGTGCCGACCGCAACGAACGCCTGAGCGCCCTGCGCAGGCAGATCATCCTGGACGCCGCGCAGCGCGTGTTTGAACGGGATGGTCTGGAAAAGACGACGATCCGGGCCATCGCCAAAGAGGCTGGTTGCACGACGGGCGCCATTTATCCCTGGTTTGCGGGCAAGGAGGCGCTTTACGGGGAACTGCTGGACGGATCGCTGCAACGGCTGCACGCGCATCTGGCGCAGGCGGGCGATGCCGAGACGCCGCAGTCGGCCGCGCGCGGCGTGATAGGGGCGTTTTTTGCCTACTACGCGCAGCGGCGCACGGATTTTTCGCTGGGGATGTATCTGTTCCAGGGACTGGGCCCGCGGGGGCTCGGCCGGGACATGGACGAAAAGCTCAATGGCCGGTTGCGGCAATGCATCGATCTGATCGGCCAGGCGCTGTCGCGCACGAAAGGCTGGCGGGACGAGACCGTTCAGGCCGAGCAGATGAACGTGTTCACCTATTTGATGGGACTGTTGCTGCTGGTGCACACCCGCCGCCTCAAGTCGCTGGGCCAGCAGGCCGATGCGCTGCTGGACAACTATTGCCACGCCCTGGAACAACGATGACCGCAACCGCCCTCGCCGCCGATGCGCACGCGCCGCAGATCAGCCTTGCCGACTTTCACGTGCTGCTTGCCGACCAGCATCCGTTCTCGATGCTGCTGGGGATCGATGTGCTGCACATCGGCCACGGCACGGCGCACGCCGTACTGCCCGCCCGGGACACGCACCAGCGGCTGGGCGGCATTGTTGCCGGACCGATGCTGATGGGACTGGCCGACCTGGCCATGTATGCGGCAGTCGTGGGCGCCACCGGGCAGGCCCACGCGGTCACGGCCAGCCTGACCATCAATTTCCTGCGCAAAAGTCCGGCAGGCGCCATCCATGCGCATGCCCGGCTGCTCAAGGTGGGCCGGCTTTCCGCGGGCGAAGTCGTGCTGACCGGCGAAGGCTCGGACGAGCCGGTCGCGCATATCGTGAGCACGTGGTCGGTACCCAAGCCATGAGCCCGCGCGTCAGCATCGTCGGCATGGGCAGGATCGGCACGATGGCCGCGCGGCGGCTGCTGGCCGCCGAGCCCGACATTGCGCTGACCCTCTATGACATCGAGGCGGAGCGGTGCGAAGATTTCCGTGGTAACGCGACGCTGGCGACCTCGGCGCGCGAAGCCTTGGCGGAGTCAGACACCATCGTGCTGGCCCTGCCCCGGGAGCGCGAGATCGATCGCACGCTGGAGCGCTTCAGCGACGGACAGGTCACTGCGCCCATTGCCGGCAAGCTGATCATCGATCTGGACCCGCCACCCGCCGACCGGATGCGGCAGCTTGACCGCGCCATCACCTGCGCGGGCGGGCGCTACACCTGCGCGCCCATGCAGGCGCCCGCCGCGGACGGCATCGAGGCGCGCCTACTGGACGCGCTGAACCGTCCTGCCTGACACGTGCAGCCGTTCGACGGCCGCCACGCACAGGACCAGCCATCCCAGGCTGACCGCGAATCCGGCTACGACATCGCTCGCAAAATGCACCTGCAGCAGAATGCGGCTGAGACCGATGGCCATGATGAGCGCGGCCATGAACGCCACGCAGGGCAGACGCCACGCGGGTGGCGCGAATCGCCACATCAGGTAGCAGGCCGTGCCGTACACAGCCATTGCCGCCGACGAGTGGCCGCTGGGGAAGCTCCAGCCGGTCGCCATGGCGTAGCCGTGATCGTGGTCGGGCCGCACGCGCTCGAACGTGTGCTTGAACAGCCAGTTCAGCGCGCCGTTCAGGCCGGTCGCGACCGCGCAGAAGAGCGCGAGCTGCCACGACCCGCGCCATAGCAGCGCAATCGTCATCAACACGGCGACGACCGTGAGCAAGTTGCGGTCACCTAGATACGTGATCCAGGACAGCAACCAAAGCATGGACGTCGACATGGACATGCTGAGCGCATTGGCGAGCGCGCTGTCGAACGCCACGATCGTCCCGCGGCTTTCGACGGCCAAGGCCAGCGCCAGAAACAACGCAAAGGAAATGCCCGCCGTCGCGGCGAAGAGCGCGGCACGGCCGTTGCCGGACAGGCGGCCGTGGCAGCGCATGAAGAGCAGCGCCACGCCGCCCGCGACCAGCGGCAGCGCGACAAACAAAGAGAGGGCATGGGCTGCGGCCCATGCCGCGTAGACATCGGTCATGTATGCGCCATCAAAAAGAAAGGTGCGCGTGGGCCGCGCGCCCTGCTACAACGAGACCAGCGTCTTGTCGACCGGCGCGAAGGCATGCGCGCCCGCCGCGTAATCCCACCGCTCGACGTGGCAGACCTGCTGGCCTTCCTCTTCAGAGCGGGTGATCACGCCCAGCGAGTTGGGCACGGTGCCCCGCACCCGGTGCGAGCAGGTCGTCCCGGCCTGGACGATCCAGCCAGCCGGTCCGGTGGGCGCGGTCAGCGGCAGCACGTAGGGCAAGTGTATGTGACCGCCCAGCACCAGGTCGACACCCGCCTGGGCCCAGGCCGACAGCGCACGCTCCCGGCCGATCAGCAGATTGGACAGGTCCGATTCGACCTTGGCGCGCACCGGGTGGTGCGCCACGACGAGGCGCAACTGGCCTGGCCGGGCTTGCCGCAGCCGCTGGGCGACGCGAGCGATCTGGGCATCGGAGATCTCGCCATCCTTGTGGCGTTTTGGCCGCGTGGTGTTCACCCCGATGGCGAGCACGCCATCGTTTTCGAACACGGGCTCGAGGATCGGGCCCAGCGCGCGCTTGTAGTTGCCGTAGGGATTGAGGGCGCGTGCGAATACGTTGTACAGCGGGATGTCGTGATTGCCGGGCACCGCCAGCACGGGCAGGGCCAGACGCTCGATGAAGCGGCGCGCGGCGGCGAACTGGCTGCGGCGCGCACGCTGGGTGATGTCGCCGCTGAGCACCACCAGATCGGGCGACAACTGCCGCGCCAGGTCCAGCACGGCTTCGACGACCGCCTTGCGCTCCGTGCCGAAATGGGTGTCCGACAAATGCAGGATACGCGTCATGAGCGGTCCAGAAGCTCGGGGTCCGCCGGCACCACCAGGGGCAGGCGATCGCTGGCCACCTTGAATTCAAGCGGCGTGTCCATCCAGGATATCTCGCCGTCCATCGCCACCTTGACCCGGCGGCGCCCGCGCACACCGACCGTCAGCTTGTCGAAGGCGAAGCTGATGACGTTCTCGGCGTCGCCCATCCGGCTGAGCAAACCGCGCACTAGCAGGCCGTACAGGGCCAGCGTGCCCACCGGCCGCGCCGCCATGGCGATCAGCCGATTGCGGTCGAGCTCGTCGTGCTCGATGCCGATGTGTTCCAGTTGCAGCTTGTTGTTGCCCACGACCAGCGTCGGCGACCGCAGACTGCGCGACTTGCCCTCGAATTCGAGCTGCAACCCCAGCTGGCGCGGTTGGCGCCAGAGCGTGACCAGGCCTGACCACAGCGCAACCCAGCGCCTGCGCCCGTAGCGTTGCTTGTAGGCCTCGCGGTCTTCGAGCAGTTGCGGATACAGGCCGAGGCTGGCGTTGACGAGAAACAGTCGGCCGTTCAGCAGGCCGACCTGAACGGGCCGGATGGTGCCTTGCAGGAAGCCGCGCAGCGCCACCTCGGTTTCCTGCGAAATGCCGTAGGTGCGGCCGAAGTAGTTGAAGGTGCCTTGCGGCAGGATGCCGAACGGCACGCCCTGTCCGAGCACCGTGGACGCAACGGCATTGAGCGTGCCGTCGCCGCCCGCGGCGATGACGACGCCCTGCTCGTCCTGGGCGCGCTTGACCGCCTGGCGCGCCACGTCCATCAGCCGCGACGGATCGCCGACCGGCATGAGTTCGTAGCGCCGCCCGGCCTCGTCGAGGATTGTCCGGATGGTGTCCTGCAAGACCTGCGCATCGCCGCGTCCCGATCCTTTATTGAGGACGATGAATAAGGGTTCTGTTCCCGTGAGGGGTCGAGCCGCTGTTGCCGGGCTCTGCTCGGATGGCGTCATGCGACAAACATACCCTAAGCGGGTAAACCGCCGCAAGACGCCGCACGGCGCACGCTTTGTAAGAAAGCGTGCGCCGTCCGTTCAACGGCCGACGGCGTACGCCTGCATCAGGCGCGGGGTGGCGGCCGCATGCAGCAGTCCGTCCGCGTCACGCGAGGCGGCGGTCAGCCGGCCGACCGACCACTCGGGCAGTTCTTCGATCTGGTGGCCGCGCTGGCGCAGGGCCGCAATGACCTCGGCGCCGAAGCTGGCCTCCAGCGCCAGATGACCGGGCTTGCGGTCGCGCGGGTAGAAGGACGTGGGAAAGTGCATAGTGTGCGACATGGGCAGGTCGATGGCTTCCTGCAGATTCAGGCCGTGGTGCACGTGTCGCAGGAAGAACAGCAGCTGCCATTGTTCCTGCTGGTCGCCGCCCGGCGTGCCGAAGGCCAGGTACGGCTTGCCATCGCGCAGCGCGAGCGACGGGGTCAGCGTGGTGCGCGGGCGCTTGCCCGGCGCCAGCGTGCCAGGCAGGCCTTCTTCCAGCCAGAACATCTGGGCGCGGGTGTTCAGGCCGAAGCCCAACTCCGGAATGACGGGCGAGGACTGGAACCAGCCGCCGGACGGCGTGGCCGAGATCATGTTGCCCCAGCGGTCGATCACGTCCACGTGCGTGGTGTCGCCGCGCTTGGCCGACGCGCGCATGTCGGCAAGGGTCGGTTCGTTCGTGGCGCTGCCGGGCGCGGTGACGGGCGACAGGCGCTCGAGCGTGTCCATGACGCGCGCGACCTGCGCCTCGAAGCCGGGCACCTGGCCGGGCAGCAGGTCGTGCGACGCGCCCTCCCCGATCAGTTGGCGGCGTTCGGCGTTGTACGCGTCGGACAGCAGATGGGCCAGCGGCACGTCGATGAAGGCCGGGTCGCCGTAATAGGCTTCGCGGTCGGCAAAGGCGAGCTTCATGGCCTCGGTCACCCGGTGGATGAACTCGGCGCTGGTGGGACTGACGCCCGCCAGGTCCATGTCTTTCAGGATGGCGAGCGTCTGCAGGAAGACCGGCCCCTGGCTCCAGGCGCCGGCCTTGGCGACCGTGTAGCCGTGATAGTCGTAGGTCAGCGGCTCGTCGTAGCTGGCGGACCAGCCGGCCAGGTCGTCGGCCGTGATGACGCCGCGATGGGTGGCGCCGCTTTCGTCCATGACGTCGGTGTTGCGGGCGAAGCGGTCGATCTCGTCGGCGATGAAACCTCGGTAGAACGCGTCGCGCGCGGCCTCGATCTGGCGCTCGCGGTCGGCGCCGGCCCCTTCGGCGGCTTGCAGCACGCGGGTCCAGGTGCGGGCCAATGCCGGATTGCGGAACAGCTTGCGGGCCTGCGGCACCTGCCCGCCCGGCACGTAGACCTGGGCGGTCGTCGGCCAGTGGGTTTCGAAGAAGGCCTTCAGGCCGGCAATGGTGTTGGAGATGCGCGGCATCAGCGCATGGCCGTGTTCCGCGTAATAGATGGCGGGTTCGAGCACGTCCCGCACGCGCATCGTGCCGTGGTCGCGCAGCAGCAGCATCCAGGCATCGAACGCGCCGGGGATCACGGTGGCGAGCAGGCCGTTGCCGGGAATGAGCTTCAGGCCTTCGGCGCGGTAGCGTTCCAGCGTGGCCGCGGCGGGCGTGGTGCCCTGCCCGCACAAGACCTCGACCTTGCCGGTGCGGGCCGAATAGAACACGGCCGGCACTTCGCCGGCCGGGCCGACCAGATGGGGTTCGACCACCTGCAGCACGAACGCCGAGGCGACGCAGGCATCGAACGCATTGCCGCCGCGCTCCAGCAGCGACATGCCGGCTGAGCTGGCCAGCCAATGGGTGGACGTCACGACACCGAAGGTGCCGAGGATTTCCGGGCGAGTCGTAAACATGGTGGGTCCTGATGTTGGGATGTAAGACCGATTCGGGTGTCTGACACCGAGACGCCCCACAGCAGCAAGTGACGCCATCCGGGACACCGCGGATCCGGCTCCGCCGGTCCGCTGGTGTCGCCCCCTTGAGGGGGCCCGCGTCAGCGGGTACGGGGTGGGCTTATTTCTTTACGCCCTTCAGGCGGATCAGACCGTCGGGGTACGGGACGAAGCCGTCCACCTTGGCCTGCACGCCGAACGTCCACGGCAGGTAGAACAGGTAGATGATCGGACGCTGGTCCTGCATCGCGGCCAGGACCTGGTCGTACATGGCGCGGCGCTTGGTCGTGTCGGCTTCGGCGCGGGCGTCGTTGAGCAGTTTGTCGACGGCGGGGTCGCAGAATTTGCCGTCGTTCAGGTTGCCCTTGCAACTCAGGTACTGGTGGATGTTGCCGCTGGGATCGACCCGGCCCGACCAGCCGCTCTGGCCGATCTGGAAGTCGCCGCGGGCCAGCGAGGATTGCAGCGAGGCGAACTCGACTGGGCGCAGCGAGATGTCGAAGCCTGCTTCGGCGCCCATGGCCTGCACCAGCTCGAAGACCTGCTGCATGGTGGTGTTGTTGCCGAAGGTGATTTCGACCTTCACGCGGTCGTAGCCGGCTTCCTTCAGCAGCGCCTGCGCCTTCTTGGGGTCGCGGCCCGGGCGGTCGAAGGACTTGTTGTACGCAAAGCTGGCGGGCGGGAACGGCTGGTGGGCGGGCTGGAACATGCCTTCGCCGATCACCTGGTTCAGGACGTCGCGATCGATGGCCAGATCCAGCGCCTGGCGCACGCGCTTGTCCTTGGCGAGCGGATGGTCGGCGCGCGCGCCGTTGGCCAGGTTCACGGAAATGGACTGGAAGCCCAGGCCGGTGACGGGCGCCAGTCGCAGGCTGGCGTCATCCTTGACGGCCTTGGCGTCGCTGGGCGCCACGCGTTCGATGATGTCCAGATCGCCGGCGCGCAGGTTGTTCAGGCGCACGGTGTTGTCCGGAATCGGCGTGTAGACGAGGCGGTCGAAGTGGTAATTGGCCGCATCCCAGTACTTGGGGAATTTCTCGAGCACGATGCGATCGTTCTGCACGCGCTCCTTGAATTGGTACGGGCCCGAGCACACGGGCTTGCCGCCGGGGTCCTTGTCGAAGCTGGCGGGCGAAATCATCATGCCGGCGCGGTCGGACAGCTGCGACAGCAGCGAGGCGTCCGGCTCCGACAGGTTCAGCACCACGGTGTGCTCGTCGGGCGCGTCCACGCTGGCAACGGTGGCCAGCTCGCTCTTGCGGTTGCTGTCGGGCAGCGTGCGGGCGCGGTCGAGGTTGGCCTTGACGGCGGCGGCGTTGATGGGGGTGCCATCGTGAAACACGGCATCCGTGCGCAGCTTGAAGGTCAGCTTCTTGTTGTCCGGGCCGACGGTCCAGGATTGCGCAAGCTGCGGCACGATCTTCAGATCTGGGGTGATGTCGACCAGCCTGTCGCACAACGAGGCGAACACGATGCGGCCGACAAAGGTGCGGGCGCGCGCCGGGTCCAGCACGTCCGGGTCGTCCTGCAGCCCGATACGCAGCGTGGACTGGGCGTTCGCCAATCCGGTGGCCAGCATTCCCGCCATGGCGATGGCGAGGCAAAGTTTACGCATGAATGATCTCCGTCGATTCCGTCAGGATCTGTCGTCTCGTGCGCGGAGGCACCGCCTGGCTGGGAGCAACAGACCCCGGGACGCGCCGCATCGCCGGGCCCATCCCCCTCGTGCGCACGCTGTTTGTTGTTGGATTCTGCGCCAGGCGCGCGGCGATTGTATAGACCGGCGGGTGACGCGCCGCCCACTATACGCCCGTGGCGGCCGCCTTGCGGACGAATGGCTCAGGGCAGGCGGCAAGGGGCCGAGAAATCGGCCGACGCGGCGACCGTGTCGCGCAGCATGGCGACCAGCGGCCGGGCGTCGTCGCGCCGGTACTGGAAGGCATAGGGCAAGGCGGCCAGTTCGGGCTCGCCGTGCAGGACGCGCAGGCTGCCTTCGGCCTGGAGCTTTTCGGCCCAATGGCTGGGCAGCAACCCCACGCCCGTGCCCTCGATCAGCAGCCCGACGATCGCGCCCCAGTTGTTGCAGCACAGGCGCTCGCCCGCGGATTCGCGTCCGCCGAGCCAGTCGTCGATGATGCGCGTGGTGCCCGCGCCTTCGGGCAGGGTCACGAGCGGCAGCCGGGCCAGCAAGGCCATCGTCATGCCGGTGTCGGCCGGTTGCAGCACCGAGGGCGCGGCGACCCAGGAGAAGTGCGCCTCGCCGATGGGCGATGACGCAATGCCGGCGCGGGAAGACCGGCCGGCGATCACGGCAAAGTCCAGTTCGCCGTCCGCGACGCGCTGTTCCAGCACCTGGCCGATGTCCACGTACGGCTCCAGCACCAGCTCCGGGTAGGCCGCGCGCACGGCGCGTATCAACCCCGGCAGCCAGGTCAGCGCCGTCAGCTCGCCGACGCCGAAGCGGCAACGGCCTCGCAGACCCGGCATTTCGGTCATGGAGGCGCGGATCTGGTCGGCCGTGGCAAGCAGCCCGCGCGCTTGCGGCAGCAGGCGCTGGCCTGCGTCGGTCAGCACGGCCTTGTGGCCGCTGCGGTCAAAGAGGGGCTGGCCCAGCCCCTCTTCCAGTTCCGTGATGCGCTTGGACAGCGAAGACACCGACAGATGCAGCCGCTCGGCCGCCACGGCGAAACTGGCGCAGGTGGCGGCCCAGTAGAAGGCCTCGAGCTGCTTGAGCGTCATGGCCGCTGGCTGACGCGGTAGGCGCAACGCCGCGCGCCGGCCAGGATGTGTTCTTCGCGGTCGACCTGCACGCCCTCGCCCAGCACCTTGCGGAAGAGTTCCAGCTCGCTGCGGCAAAAGCCCATACAGGCCTTGGCCGCGAAGCAGATGGGGCAATGGTTCTCGATGAAGACGAAATCCGCGCCGTCTTCACGCAGTTCCGCCATGTAGCCCTCGGCGCTGCGCACGTCGACCAGGCGCGCGAGCCGCGCCTTCAAGTCCGGCGCGTCCTGCATCGCCTGCTGGTAGACATTGAGCATGGCGCCTTCGCGCACTTGCACCAGCTTGTCGATGCCATCGTCGCCGAACACCTGGCGCACGGCCGCGATCATCTGCACCGTCATCTCGGCGTGCGTGTCCGGGAAGCGCCCATGGCCGGCCTGGGTCAGGAACCAGATCTGGGTGGGCCGGCCGCGGCCCGCGCTTTGGCTTTCGAAGTCGACCAGCCCGTCGGCATGCAGGCGCGTCATCTGCTGGCGCACCGCCTCGGCCGTCACGTCCATGGCGCGCGCGATGACCGCGATGGATTGCGGTCCGCGCGTCTTCAGGGTCATGAGCACGCGGTCCGCAGGCTGGTGCGGGGTCGCGGCGGCCGGGTGGGACAAGCTGTCAGACATGAGAGGTATCGATGCTCCGGAAGAAGGTTCCTATGGTGCCACGGACGGCTCGCAGTGGTCAGCCGGCGCCGGGCTGGCTCACCGCCACCGCGTCGGCGGGATGGGCCTGCCATCCGCCCCCCAGCGCCTTGTACAGCGCAATGAGGCGCGTGTAGGACTCGGCTTCGGCGACGGCCACGGCGTCCTGGGCGCGCAAAAGCGTACGCTGCGCGTCCAGCACGGTCAAATAGGCCGTGCTGCCTTCGCGGTAGCGCAGCCGGGCCAGTTCCACGGCTCGTCCGCTGTGCGCGGCGGCCTGCACCAGACTGCCCAGGCGCTGCTGCGTCTGTCCGTACTCGGCCAGCGCCTCCTCCACTTCCTGCACCGCCCGCAGCACCGCCTGCTCGTAGCGCGCCGCCTCGCCTTCCAGGCGCGCCTGGGCGCCACGCTTGCGGGCCAGCGCCGTGGGCAGATGGAAGGCGGGCCAGCCGGCGTCCGCCGCCACGCTGAACCCGCGGCTGGCCGCCGAGCCGAAGTCCGCGCCGCGTAGCGCAACGAAGCCCAGGAATCCGCCCAGGTCGATGCGCGGGTAGAGCTCGGCCGTCGCCACGCCCACGTCGGCATTGGCGGCGGCCAGGTTGCGCTCGGCGGCCAGCACGTCCGGACGCCGCGACAGCAAGGCGCCCACATCGCCGATGGGCAGCCGCGCCGTCAACGGCGCGAGCGGCGTCGCGGCATCCAGCGCACCCAGTTCGACCGGTCGCAGGGCCGCCAGCACCGCGATCCGGTACAGCGCCAGCCGGCGCGCGGTCTCCTGCACAGGGATGCTGGCCTGCACGGTCTCCAGCTCCGCCCGCGCGCTGGCCAGGTCGCCCTCGTCGCCGCGGCCGGCCGACACCATGGCCTGGGTCACGCGAAGGCTGTCCTCTTGGCTGGCGAGGTTGGCGCGCGCCACGGCCAGCCGCTGCTCGGCGCCGCGCAGCTCGAAATAGTTGCGCGCGACCTCGGCCGCCACCACGATGCGCGCCTGCGCCAGGTCGGCCGCCTGCGCCTCGCTGCGGGCAGCCGCGCCCTCGGCCGCGCGGCGCAGCCGGCCAAACAGATCCAGCTCCCAGGTCGCGTCGAAGCCCGCGCGATAGC
This sequence comes from Achromobacter sp. UBA2119, assembly GCF_002331005.1. Lineage (NCBI taxonomy): Bacteria > Pseudomonadati > Pseudomonadota > Betaproteobacteria > Burkholderiales > Alcaligenaceae > Achromobacter > Achromobacter sp. UBA2119. The sequence continues at coordinate 553,349 of NZ_DCYD01000009.1, forward strand.
TTTCGGCCAGATTGCGCTGGCCGGCGACGCCGGGGTTCGCCTGCGACAGGCTGCGCGCGTAACCGCCGCCCAGGGTCACGGCGGGCAGCTTGTCCAATTCCCTTTCGTCCAGCACCGCGCGCGATTCGGCAAGGCGCGCCTGGGCGATGCGGATATCCAGGTTGCGGGCGAGCGCCATGTCGATCAGGCGATCGAGCTGCGGGTCCTGCAATTGCTTCCACCATTCGCGCTGGACCTGGTCGGTGGAAAAGAGCGCCTGTTCGGGGCTGGCCAGGACGACAGGCGCCGGGTTCGGCTGTTGGTAATCCGGCCCGACGGCGCAGCCGGCCAAGGCCAGGGCAGCCAGCAGCACGACGGCACTGCGGCTCAGCCGGGGATAGCGGTGCAGCTTATTCATGTTCGATTCCTCAATGCGAGGCCGCGGCGCGCGCGTCCTCGGCGTCAGCCTGCGCCAGTTCACGGGCACGCGGCGTGTCGTTGGCCGCCCGGTGATCGCGGGCAAACACGGTGTAGACGGTGGGCAGCACGAACAGCGTGAACAGCGTGCCGACCAGCAGGCCCACCACGATGACCAGCCCCAGGCTGTAGCGGCTGTGCGCGCCGGCGCCGGTGGCGAACAGCAGCGGGATCAGCCCCATGACCATGGCGGCCGTGGTCATCAGGATGGGACGCAGGCGGATGCGGGCGGCCTGCTCCATCGCGGCCCGCCGGTCCAGCCCGTGGCTGACCTGCATTTCGTTGGCAAACTCCACCATCAGGATGCCGTGTTTGCTGATCAGCCCGATCAGCGTCACCAGCCCGATCTGCGTGTAGATGTTGACGGTGGCCATGCCCAGCGCCAACGGAATCAGCGCACCGCAGATCGACATGGGCACGCTCACCAGGATGATGAACGGATCGCGCAGGCTTTCGTACTGCGCGGCCAGCACCAGGTAGATGACGATGATGGCAAAGATGAAGGTGATCATCAGCGCCGAGCCTTCCTGCGTGAACTGGCGCGCGTCGGACTGCCAGTCGTAGCTGAAGCCTGCCGGCAGCGATTGCGCCTCACGCGTCAGGAACCGCACCGCGTCGCCCATGGTGACGCCCGGCATGGGAATGGCCTGGAACGTGGCGGCGTTCAACTGGTTGAACTGCGTGAGCTTGTTGGGCTCCACGCCCATCGACACCGACACCAGATTGGACAGCGGCACCTGCGCGCCCGAGGCGCTCTTCACGTGGTACTGCGCCAGCGCCTGCGGCGAGATGCGCTGTTCACGCAGGCTTTGCGGAATGACGTCATACGAACGCCCGTCCATGCCGAAGCGGTTGACGTAGTTTTCGCCCACCAGCACCGCCAGCGTGTCGCCGATGGCCTTCATGGTGACGCCCAGGCTGTTCGCCTTGCTGCGGTCCACCTTCAATTGCACAACCGGATTGGTGTAGTCCAGGTCGCTGTCCACCACCATGAAAAGGCCGCTTTCGCGCGCGGCCTTCTTCAGGCTCTCCATGGCGTCATAGGCCACGGCATAGTCCGACGCGCTCATCAGCACCATCTGCACGGGCAGCCCGCCGGTGGAGCCGGGCAGGGACGGCAGCTGGAACGCGAAGATGTTGCTGCCTTCCACGCCATTGGCCATCGCCTGCATGTCGGCCTGGATCTCGTCGGCCGAGCGCTTGCGGTCCTGCCAGTCAACAAAGTTCACGCCGCCGATGCTGTTGGACACGCCGTCGGATCCATTGATCAGCCAGCGTCCGTTCTGCTCGGGCAGCGTCTTCATGACGTCGTCCCACTTCTTGCCGAACTTCTCGACGTAGTCGATGTTGGCCTGCTGCGGCGACTTGATGGCGGTGAGCACCGTGGATTGGTCCTCGACGGGCGCCAGTTCCTGCTGCGCGGCGTTGTACAGGAACGGCAGGCTGGCCAATACGGCCACGGCCAGCACGCCGGTGACCCAGCGATGATGGAGCGACACGTCCAGCACGCGGCCGTAGGCATTGCCCAAGCGGCCGAAGAAGTGTTCCGCCTTGCGGGCCATCCAGCCGTCGGCCACCCGGCCGTTCAAGAGAAACGAGCTCATCACCGGCGACAGCGTCAGCGCGATCACGCCCGACACCACCACCGCCCCCGCCAGCGTGAACGCAAACTCCTTGAAGAGCGAGCCGGTCAGTCCGCCCATCAGCCCGATCGGCGCATAGACCGCCGCCAGCGTGATGGTCATGGCGATCACCGGCCCCGCGACCTCGCGCGCGCCGATCAGCGCCGCGCGCACGGGCGACTTGCCCTCTTCAATATGGCGGTGCACGTTCTCGACCACGACGATGGCGTCGTCCACCACCAGCCCGATGGCCAGCACCATCGCCAGCAACGTCAAGAGGTTCACGCTGAACCCGAACAGGGCCATGATGGCCGCGCCGCCCAGCATCGACAGCGGTATGGTCGCCACCGGAATCAGCACCGCGCGCAGCGAGCCCAGGCACAGGAAGATCACCGCCACCACGATGACGATGGCCTCCAGCAGCGTCTGCGTCACGCCGTCGATGGACGCGCTGATGAAGCGGGCCAACTCGAACGGCACCTGCACGCTGGTGCCGGGCGGCAGATTCTGCTTGATGTTGGGCAACAGGTCGTTCAGGCGCTTCACGATGACCAGCGGATTGCCGACGGGCGTGGCGTTCAGGCCGAAGTACACGGCCGGTTCGCCGTCCATCAGACCGCTTGAGTCCGAGGACGCCGCGCCCAGTTCCACCGTGGCCACGTCGCCCAGCCGGACAATGGCGCCGCCTTCCTGCTTGATGACCAGGTCGCGGAATTCGGCCACATTGACGAGATCGGTGTTGACCTGGATGTTGGACACCACGTACAGGCCCTTTGCCTGTCCGGGCGCCGCCTGCACGTTGTTCTGGCGCAGCGCGTCAGCCAGCTCGCCGGCGGAAATGCCGCGCGCCGCCATGCGGTCCGGGTCCAGCCACACGCGCATCGCCAGCTTCTGCCCGCCGTACAGCTCGACACTTGCGACGCCGTCGATGGACGAGAGCTGCGGCTGCACCACGCGCGACAGGTAGTCGGTCAGCGCGGCCAGCGACAGATTCGTGCTGGAAAAGCCCACGTAGGCGACGGCCGTCGCCTCGCCCGCGGACTTGACCAGCACCGGATCGTAGACGTCCTGCGGCAGGCGGTACTTGACCTCGTTGACCTTGGCCATCACCTCGGTCATGGCCTTGTTGGAATCGGCGTTCAGCTTCATCCGCACGGTAATCACGCTGCGGCCCTGCGTGGACGACGACGACAGGTAATCGATGCCTTCGACCGTGGCGACGGACTGCGCGATCGGCTGCGTCACGAAGCCCTGCATCAGGTCGGGCGAGGCGCCCGGGTACTGCGTGGTGATGGTGATGGTGGTGCTTTCGGTCAGCGGGTACTGCCGGACGGGCAGCCCGCTCAGCGCCTTGATGCCCAGCAGCAGGATAAGCGTGCTGACCACCAGCGCCAGCACGGGGCGGCGCACGAAAAGATCGGTGAACTTCATGGGAGCCTCCGTGCCTTACCGGGCTTGCGCCACGGTCTGCCCTGGCGCGGTCAGCGCGACGGTGTCGTTCGGCAGGATTTCGACGGCGGCGCCGTTATGCAGGCGCAGTTGGCCCGACGTGACGACCTGGTCGCCGGCCTTGAGCCCTTCGGTCACCACCACGCGGCCCCGCAGGCGTTCGCCGGTCTTCACATAGGCCTGGCGGACGGTGGGCGCCGCGCTGGCCGTGCCGGATTCCGGCGCGGCCACGACATAGACCGAATCGCCATAGGCGCTGTAGCTCACGGCCGTCTCCGGCACGGTGATGACGTTCGGGCGGTCGGGCAGGCTGATCCTGCCCTGCGCATACATGCCGGCGGACAGCGCGCCGTCCGGATTGGCCAGCAACGCCTGCACACGGACCGTGCGCGTCCCCGGGTCGACCTGCGGCTCCACGGTCGTGACCTTGCCCTGGAAGACACGGCCGGCGTGGGCGTCCACCGTCACAGCCAGCGGCTGGCCCACGCGCAGCGTGCCCAGCGCCTGTTCGGGCAGCGTGAGGTTGGCGTACACGGAGGACGCATCCGTCAGCGACACCAGCGGATCGCCAGCGCGGGCAAACTGGCCCAGGTTCACGCGGCGCACGCCCAGCACCCCATCGAACGGCGCCTTGATGCGTTTCTGGTCGATCAGCGCCTGCACGCGCCGCACGTCGGCAGCGGCCTGCTCATGGTCGGCCTGCGCCTGATCGAGCTGTTCGCGCGTCGCGGCCTGCAGCGGCACCAGCCGGCGCGTGCGGTCCAGCAAGGCCCGCGCGTTGCGCGCCTGCGCTTGCAGCCGCGCCAGCTCGCCCTGCTCGGGCGCGTCGTTCAGTTGCACGAGCAACTGCCCGGCCTTCACGGACTCGCCCGGCGTGAACAGGATCTGCGCGACACGACCATCGACTTCGGCGGGCACCAGCACCTGGCGCGTAGCCTCCAGCGAGCCGATGCCGGCCAGGACGACCGGAAAATCCGCCTGCACCGCGGCGGCCACCGCGACCTTGGCGGGCGGCATCGACCATCCGCCGCCCTGCGTTGCTGCTTTGGATTTCCAGTACATCGCCCCGCCGGCCACCGCCGCCACGGCCAGGGCGACAACCGCCCAAGCTCCTGCCTTCGCCTTCATTTTTCGCTCACTTTTTATTTAAACAAGAATTTGCTTGGATAATCCACGAATCGCGGGGATTCGTCAAAGCAGCGAAAGCAATGAAGGGGATAGCGGCGGCCTATGGGCGAAAAAAAGGCCACGCGATGCGCGTGGCCTAAGAGGAATGCGGAACGGGCGGATCAGCGCAATCGGCTCACCCGCGCACCATGTGCAGGTAATGGCGATGCCGCTCGTACTGATCCAGAATGTCGCCGATCACCGCGTCGCGGCTCCAGCCCATGATGTCGTAGTCCTGGCCGCCTTCGCGCAGATGGACTTCTGCGCGGAAATACTTGCGCTCGTCTTCGTCGGCCGCCTCGTCTGGCGTCAGGCTGGGCCGCACGAAGGCCTGCGGCTGGACGGCGTAGGAAAAGTCCAGATGTTCGCCGTGCGAGACTTCCAGGATCGCGCCGCCGTCGTCTTCGTCTTCACGCACCTCAACCGCGTAGCCCTGCTTGCGCAATTCATCGGCCACGTCTTCCAGGGCCGGCCGCACCACGTCCGAGATGAAGCGCAGCACGTGGGCGCGGCGCGGCATCATGACCATGTTGCGCAGGCGCCGTTCCCAGGACTGGCCGCCGCGCGCGGGGCGCGACAGCGTCAGCGACTGGTAGCGGATGCCCCGCTTGGTCGCGTCAAGCTTGAGCGCCTTGAACAGCCCCCATAGCGACAGCAGCAGGATGATCGAGAACGGCAGCGCGCTGGCGATGGTGGCGGTCTGCAGCGCGGTCAGGCCGTCGGCCAGCAGCAGCGCAATAGCCACCGCCCCCATGGACAGCGACCAGAAGATCCGCTGCCACACCGGCGTGCGGTCCGCGCCGCCCGAGGCCAGCAGGTCCACGACCAGCGCCCCCGAGTCGGCGGACGTGACGAAAAACACGGCCACCATTGCAATCGCAAAGACCGATATCACGCTGCTCCAGGGCAATAACTCAAGAAATGCGAAGAGCGCCAGGGAACTGTCCTTATCCACTGCCTGCGCCAGGCCCTGGTCGCCGCCCACCAGGATGTAGTAGATGGCCGTGTCGCCAAACACCGTCATCCAGAACAGCGTGAAGCCGGCGGGCACCAGCAGCACGCCGCAGACGAACTCGCGGATGGTGCGGCCGCGCGAGATGCGGGCAATGAACAGACCCACGAACGGCGACCACGCGATCCACCAGCCCCAATAAAACAGCGTCCACCCGCCCAGCCAGTCGGTCGGCTCGTAGGCGTACAGGTTGAAGGTCTTGTTGACGATGTCGGACAGGTAGGCGCCGGTGTTCTGCACAAAGGTCTGGAACAGGAACACCGTGGGGCCGGCGATCAGCACGAACAGCAGCAGGATCACGGCCAGCACCATGTTGGCTTCAGACAGGATGCGGATGCCCTTGTCCAGCCCGCTGGCCACCGACATCGTCGCCAGGCTGCAGGTGATGACGATCAGGATGATCTGCGGCACCACGCCGACCGGAATGCCGAACAGGTGATTCAGCCCGCTGTTCATCTGCGCCACGCCCAGGCCCAGCGAGGTCGCCACGCCCAGCACGGTGCCGATGATGGCGAAGATGTCGACCGCATGGCCGATCGGGCCATGGATGCGGTTGCCGATCAGCGGATACAGCGCGGACCGCAGGGTCAGCGGCAGGCCGTGACGGAAACTGAAGAACGCGAGCGTCAACGCCACCGCCGCGTAGATCGCCCAGGCGTGCAGGCCCCAATGGAAGAAGGTGATCTTCATGGACTCGCGCGCCGCCTCGACCGTGCCGCCCTCGCCCACCGGTGGCGACACGAAGTGCATGACGGGCTCGGCCACGCCGAAGAACATCAGCCCGATGCCCATGCCGGCGGAGAACAGCATGGCGAACCAGGTGAAATTACGGTAATCGGGCTCGCTGTGGTCCGGGCCCAGCTTGATGTCGCCGTACCGGCTGATCGCCAGGAACGCGACCGAGAGCAGAATGATCGCGACGACCAGGATGTAGAACCAGCTGGCGTTGCTGATGATCCAGGCCTGCATCGCGCCGAACAGGTCCTGCGCCGCCTTGGGCGCAATGATGGCAAAGGCGACGAGCAGCACGGTGAATAGGGCTGCGGAAAAGAAGACGGGCCGATGGATCGTCGTGCCGGATCGGGATTCCGAAGTCATGGATGCACTCCTTGTGCCCGAGGGTCGCGGAACATGGCGCTGGCCCCCTCAGCACGACCGGTGCACCGCCGGTATTACTATCACGGGCGCACCCAAGCTGACAATCACCTGAGTCAGGAATCGGAAGTTATCAGATCGGCGCCACGGTCTTATTCGGGCGTTGCGTCGCCGAAGACCACGCGGCGGAAGAACCCGGCCAGCACGGCCTCGGTCATCTCGGGCGTGACGGCCTGGGGATCGAAGGCATAGCTGAACTGCATGCCGTCGGACAGAGCCAGGAGGCCCAGCGCAAGCTGCTCGGCCGGCAGCGGCAGCGGTGTGCCGACGAGAGCCGAAAACTGGCGGATGTATTCGGTGGTGGCGGCGCGCAGTTCGCGCAGACAGGCGATGAACCCCACGCGGAAGTCCGGATCGCGCGCGGCCTGCAGCTTGCCTTCCATCCACAGCAGGAAACAGTCGTTTTCGCGATAGTGCGTGCTGTAGTAATCGAGCACGCGCGCTTCCATCTGTTGCCGGGTCTCGCCGGCTTCGAAGATGGCGCGCATGTCGGCCATGACGTTTTCATGGTCGCGCTTGAGCAGTTGCAGAAACAGTTCGGACTTGCTGCCGAAGTTGCTGTAGAACGCCCCGCGCGTGTAGCCCGCCTGCTCGGCGATGTCTTCGACGCTGGCCGCCACGAAACCCTTGGACAGAAAAATCGACTGGGCAGCGTCGAGCAGGCGCTGACGCGTCTGGTCACGGCTCTGCTCTCGGGTTAGGCGCACTTTTGACATGGGCGGAGTTTAGCACCGGCGACGGTTTCAGATTCAACATTGAATCCGGATACATGACTGTATTAGAATCCAGTCCGTATCGAGTCCGACTCGCCCTTTTCCTGCCCTTTTCCGCGCCGCGAGGTGTTTCGTGAATTGTCTTGGCCCGGCCGCGCGTTCCACCGCGCGCCACGCCGCTGCGGATGCAGCGCCGCTACCTCCCGTTTCCCTGCCCCACCGCCGGACACGCCTGATGGCATTGTCTGCCGTGCTTGCCCTGGCTGCCGCCGTGGCCGGCTGCGGCCGCGAGGAGGCGCCCGCCCCGGCGCCGCGTCCCGTGGTCGCCATGCCCGCGCAGGCGGACGAAGCCCTGCCCGCCTGGACGTTGCCCGGCGAAGTCCAGGCCCGCTACAGCACGCCGCTGTCGTTCCGCGTGGGCGGCAAGATCATCGAGCGCAAGGTGCGGCTGGGCGACACCGTCGCGCCCGGCCAGGTCCTCGCCAAGCTGGATCCGGCCGACGCGGCCAAGAACGCCGCGGCGGCGCGCGCCTCGCTGTCCGCGGCGCAGCACCAGCTGGACTACGCGCGGCAGCAGTTGGACCGCGACCGCGCCCAGGCACGTGAAAACCTGATTGCCGCGACGCAGCTTGAACAAACCCGCAACGCCTATGCCTCCGCGCTTGCGCAGCGGGACCAGGCCGCGCAGCAGGCGGCGCTGGCGGCCGACCAGCTCAACTACACCACCCTCACGGCCGACCACGCTGGCGTGATCACGGCAGAACAGGCCGACACCGGACAGAACGTGGCGGCGGGCACCCCGGTCTACCAACTGGCCTGGTCGGGCGACATCGACGCACTGTGCGACGTGCCCGAAAGCGTGCTGGCGGGATTGGCGATCGGCCAACGCGCCAGCGTCACGCTGGGTCCGTTGCCCGGCCAGACCTTCACGGCAGTGCTGCGCGAGATTGCACCGGCCGCCGATCCGCAAAGCCGCACCTACCGCGCCAAGCTCACGCTGGAATCGCCCTCGCCCGACGTCCGGCTGGGCATGACGGCCAACATCAGCTTCGACAACCGCTCGGCCAACGGGCAGACCACCTTTACCGTGCCGGCCACCGCCCTGTTCCATGAAGGCCGGGAGCCCGCGGTGTGGATCGTCAAGCCCGATGCCGACACGCTGGAACTGCGCCGCGTGCAGGTGCTTCGATACGACGCGCGCACCGTCACGCTGTCGCAAGGCCTGCAGGCCGGCGAGCGCGTGGTGTGGCAAGGCGTGCACACCGTGTCGGCGGGCGAGAAGGTGCGCCCGGTGCCGCCGCTGCATCCCGAGGACTTCGCGTCATGAGCGCCCCCGGCCAGGAAGGGGGCAAGCAAGCCAGCCAGGACGCCCATCGCCACGAGGAAGGCCGGTTCAACCTGTCGGCCTGGGCGTTGCGGCATCAACCGCTGGTGATCTTCATCATCACGCTCGTCACGCTGTTCGGCGTGCTGTCGTATTCGCGGCTGGCGCAGTCCGAAGACCCGCCCTTCACCTTCCGTGTCATGGTGATCCAGACCCTGTGGCCGGGCGCAACCGCGCAGCAGGTGCAGGAGCAGGTCACCGACCGCATCGCCAAGAAACTCCAGGAAACCGCCAATACGGACTTCCTGCGCAGCTACTCGCGGCCCGGCGAATCGCTGATCTTCTACACGATGAAGGACTCGGCGCCCGCCAACACGGTGGCCGACCAGTGGTACCAGGTGCGCAAGAAGGTGGGCGACATGCGGGCCACGCTGCCGCAAGGCGTGCAGGGGCCGTTCTTCAATGACGAGTTCGGTGACGTCTACACCAACATCTACACCTTGCAGGGCGACGGCTTTTCGCCGGCGCAGCTGCACGACTACGCGGACAAGCTGCGCACGGTGCTGCTGCGCGTGCCCGGCGTGGCCAAGGTGGATTACTTCGGGGATCAGCCCGAACACATCTATATCGAGATCACGAACACGCAGCTCACCCGGCTGGGCGTGTCGCCGCAACAGATCGCGCAGGCCATCAACAGCCAGAACGCCGTGCAGGGCGCGGGCACGCTGACCACGGCAGACGACCGCATCTTCGTGCGGCCTTCGGGGCAGTTTCCCAACAGCCGGGCGCTGGCGGACACGCTGATCCGCGTGAACGACAAGTCGATCCGGCTGGGCGACATCGCCACCATTCATCGGGGCTATGACGATCCGCCCGCGCAGCAGATGCGGTTCAGCGGGGAAACCGTGCTGGGCATCGGCATCACCATGCAGCCGAACCAGGACGTGGTGCGCCTGGGCAAGTCGCTGGACGCGAAGTTCAAGGAATTGCAGGCGCAACTGCCCGCGGGCCTCACGCTGAAGGAAGTCTCCAGCATGCCCACGGCCGTGTCGCATTCAGTCGACGAATTCCTGCGCTCCGTCGCGGAAGCCGTGGCGATCGTGCTGGCCGTGAGTCTGGTGTCGCTGGGCTTGCGCACGGGCATGGTGGTGGTGATTTCCATCCCCGTGGTGCTGGCCATCACGGCGCTGTTCATGGAGATGTTCGGCATCGGCCTGCACAAGGTGTCGCTGGGCACGCTGGTGCTGGCGCTGGGCCTGCTGGTGGACGACGCCATCATTGCGGTGGAGATGATGTCGGTGAAGCTGGAACAAGGCTGGAACCGCACACGCGCCGCCGCGTTCGCCTACACCAGCACCGCGTTTCCGATGCTGACCGGCACGCTGGTCACCGTGGCGGGCTTTCTGCCGATTGCGCTGGCCAAGTCCGCCACGGGCGAATACACGCGCTCGATCTTCCAGGTGTCCGCCATTGCGCTGATCACCTCGTGGTTCGCGGCCGTGGTGCTGATTCCGTTGCTGGGCTACCGCCTCTTGCCCGAGCGCAAGCGCGAGGCGCATCTGCCGCACGACCACGAACACGACATCTACAACACCCGCTTCTACCAGCGCCTGCGCGGCTGGGTGGCGTGGTGCGTGGACCGCCGCTTTCTGGTGCTGACCGGCACGGCAATTGTTTTTGCCGTGGCCATGGCGGGCTTCAAGTTCGTGCCGCAGCAGTTCTTTCCGAGCTCGGACCGCAGCGAGCTGCTGGTCGACGTGCGGCTGCAGGAAGGCGCGTCGTTTGCGGCGACGCTGCGCCAGGTCGAGCGTCTGGAAAAGGCGATCGAGGGCCGCCCCGAAATCGCGCATTCGGTCAGCTTTGTGGGCACGGGCGCCCCGCGCTTCTACCTGCCGCTGGACCAGCAGTTGGCCACGCCCAACTTCGCCCAGCTCGTCATCACGACACACTCGGTGGAAGATCGCGAAAAGCTCGCGCAGTGGATGGAACCAATGCTGCGCAGCGCCTTCCCTGCCATCCGCAGCCGTCTGTCGCGGCTGGAGAACGGGCCGCCGGTCGGCTATCAGGTGCAGTTCCGCGTCAGCGGCGACAAGATCCCGGACGTGCGAGCGGTGGCCGAGAAGGTGGCCGCCGAAGTCCGCGCCGACACACGTTCGGCCAACGTGCAGTTCGACTGGGACGAGCCTTCCGAGCGCTCGGTTCGCTTCGAAGTCGACCAGCAGAAGGCGCGCGAACTGGGCATCAGCTCCAGCGACATTTCCGACTTCCTGGCGATGACGCTGTCCGGCTACACCGTGACGCAGTACCGCGAACGCGACAAGCTCATCAACGTCAGCCTGCGCGCCCCGCGCGAAGAGCGCGTCGACCCCGCCCGCCTTGCCACGCTGGCAATGCCCACGGCGAACGGTCCCGTGCCGCTGGGCAGCATCGGCCAGGTGAAGTACGACCTGGAGTACGGCGTCATCTGGGAACGCGACCGCCAACCCACGATCACCGTCCAGGCCGACGTGATTGGCGGCGCGCAAGGCATCGACGTCACGCGCGCCATCGACAAGAAGCTGGACACGCTGCGCGCCGAGCTGCCGGTCGGTTTCCGCATCGAAGTCGGCGGCCCGGTGGAGGAAAGCGCCAAGGGCCAGACGTCCATCAATGCGCAGATGCCGCTGATGGCGGTGGCCGTGCTGACGCTGCTGATGGTGCAACTGCAAAGCTTCGCCCGCGTGCTGATGGTGGTGCTGACCGCGCCGCTGGGTCTGATCGGCGTGGTCGCCGCCCTGCTGCTGTTCGGCAAGCCCTTCGGCTTTGTCGCGATGCTGGGCGTGATTGCCATGTTCGGCATCATCATGCGCAACTCGGTCATCCTGGTGGATCAGATCGATCAGGACATCAGCGCGGGCCATAAACGCGTGGACGCCATCGTCGGCGCCACGGTCCGGCGTTTCCGGCCGATCACGCTGACGGCGGCCGCCGCCGTGCTGGCGCTGATTCCGCTGTTGCGCAGCAACTTCTTCGGCCCCATGGCGACGGCCCTGATGGGCGGCATCACCAGCGCCACGGTGCTGACGCTGTTCTTCCTGCCGGCGCTGTATGCCGCGTGGTTCCGCGTGAAGCACGATGAACGCGACGAACCTGAAGGCGTGCCGCCCGGCGCCAACGCGGGCGACACGGTGGAACGAGGAGCCTGACGATGCAACACACCATCCCTTCCGTTTGCCTGCGATTTGCCGCGCTGCCGCTGGTGCTGGCGCTGGGCGCCTGCGCTTTTGGGCCGGACAGCAGGCCGCCCGCGATGGCCGAACCCGCGCAATACGGGGTCGAGGCCGCCCCTGCCGCCGGCGCCGCCGCGCAGGGCGTGGCGCAGCGCTTCGAACGCGGCGCGCATCCGGTGCCGCAATGGTGGACGCGTTACCAGTCCGACGCGCTGAATGCGCTGGTTGAAGAAGGCCTGGCCAACAGCCCGGACCTGGCCGCCGCCGAACGCAATCTGGCCGGTGCGCGCGAGCAATTGCGCGGACAGGTCAATTCGTCGCTGCTGCCCACGGTGGACGCGGGCGTCAGCGCCACGCGCAACCGTGCGCTGACGATGCCCAACCTGCCGCAGCCCACTGCGCTCTTCAATGTCTTCACAGGTCAGGTGCAGGCCAGCTACAACCTGGACCTCTTTGGCGCGGCGCGCTTTGCCAACACGTCGCTCGCCGCGCAGGTGGAACAGCAGGCCTATCAGCTGGAAGCCGCGCGGCGTTCGCTGGCGGCCAACATCGTCACGGGTGCGATCACCTCGGCCTCGCTGGCCGAACAGGTGGCGTTGACGGAAAAGCAGGTGGTGCTGTTGCGGCAGGTCGCGCGCGATACGCAGCGCCGGTACGAACTGGGCGCGGCGTCGCAGAACGACGCGCTGGACGCGGATCAGGATGCCGCCACGCTGGAGGCATCGCTGCCCGGCCTGCGCGCGCGGTGGCATGCGACGCGTCACGCGCTGGCCGTGCTGCTGGGCCGCAGCCCCGATCAGGCGCCGCCGGATCTGGCCTTCAGCACGATCGCCGTGCCCGATACGGTGCCGGTGGTGGTGCCGTCGGAACTCCTGGCTTCCCGCCCGGACGTGCTGGTTGCCGAGGCGGCGCTGGTGGCAGCCGCGGCGGACGTGGGCCTGGCGACCGCGCAGCTCTTTCCGAGCCTGTCGCTGACGGCTTCCATGGGCAAGGGCGGGTTTGCGTGGGCGGATGCCTTGTCGGGCGCCGGTTCCATCTGGGCCATCGGCGCGTCGCTGACGCAGCCGATCTTCCACGGCGGGCAGTTGCTTGCCGAGCGCAGCGCCGCCAAGGCGCGTTACGAGGCTGCCGTGTTGCAGTACAAGCAAACCGTGCTGACCGCGTTCCGCGACGTGGCCGACACGCTGTCACGGCTGGATGCCGGCGGACAGGCGCTGGCATCAGCCGAAGCCTCACGGCGCTCGGCGGAGCTGTCCTATCAGAACACGGCCAAGCGCGTTCGGCTGGGTGCGCTGGCGCCTTACACCCAGTACGCGTCTGAGCAGCATTACGTGGCGGCGCGCCTGCGTGAACTGGAATACGCCAACGCCCGCATGACGGAAACGGCGGCGTTGTTCCAGGCGATGGGCTCGCCGGCGAGCGCCCCGCCGCAGCAGTAGCGGTCCCGGTCGGTAGAAGTAGCAGTAGCAGTCGATAGAAGTAGCGGTAGCGGTTCGCCACGGCCTTTTCGGCGTGGCGGTCTTCCGGGCGCCCCCGTTGCCCGGTCACGCCCGCCTGCCCGGCGCGCCGGACCCCGCTGCCTGTCAGCCCTTCTTGAACAGGCGCTTGACGAGGCTGACCACGCCCAGCACCACCACGCCAGCGACGATGCCGAACAAGGCATTGAGCAGCGTGGACACCAGCGCGTGAACGACGCCGCCCCCGCCAACCGCCGCAGCGGCGTGTTCGACGGCCGCATGCACCGGCGGGATGCCGTGGGTCAGGATGGCGCCGCCGACCATGAACATCGCGGCCGTGCCCACCACCGACAACGTCTTCATCAGATAAGGCGCCGCAGCCACGATGCGCTCGCCCATCCAGGCCAGCGCGCGCGACGATTTCTGGCTGAGGTACAGGCCCAGGTCATCCAGCTTGACGATGCCGGCAACCAGGCCGTAGACGCCCACCGTCATCCCGATGGCAATGATGGACAGCACTGCGACCTGCCGCGTGAAGTCGGCGCCGGCCACGGCGCCCAGGCTGATGACGATGATTTCCGCCGACAGAATGAAGTCGGTGCGCACCGCGCCTTTGATCTTGGTCTTTTCGAACGCCACCATGTCGACGGACTGGTTCTGCAGCGCCTCGGCGCGCGCAGCGTGGTGGCCTTCGGGGGATTCGCCGTGAGACAGGTACTTGTGCGCCAGTTTCTCGACGCCCTCGTAGCAGAGGAACGCGCCGCCCAGCATCAGGAGCGGCGTGATGGCCCAAGGCGCGAACGCGCTGATGAGCAGCGCCGCGGGCACGAGGATCAGCTTGTTGATGAAGGAGCCCTTGGCCACCGCCCAGACCACGGGAAGCTCGCGGTTGACCGGCACGCCGCTGACCTGCTGGGCATTGAGCGCCAGGTCGTCGCCCAGCACGCCCGCCGTCTTCTTGGCGGCCACCTTCGTCATGACGGAAACGTCATCCAGGATGGTGGCGATATCGTCGAACAACGCGAAGAAACTGCTTCCGGCCATCAAGAACCCCTGTCGCCCTGTAAGGTGTTCCGAGTGTACAGGCGGCGGTCGCTGGTTTCATGCAACGGAGATGGCGCTTTTCATTCCTTTTGTGTCCGGATCGGACCGGTTTGCTACATCGCCTCGATGCGCGGATAAAGATCGCGGTTTTCGCGCTGCATGCGCTCGTGGACGCGGCGCAGCACGGTGTTGGCGTCGTCCCGGAAACCGCGCTCGTCCAGTTCCAGGTTGCGCGCGTTGTTCCAGCGCTTGGCAAAGCCTTCATAGGCGGCGGCGATGGCGTCCATCTCTTCCTGGAATTCCCGCCCCTTGCGCGCGAGTTCTGCGTCGGCGCTGCGCGCCACGGCCGGGTACAGCGCCCGGTCCTCGACCGCCAGATGCAGCTTGATGGTGGCGCTCATGGCCACGATGCCCTGGGCGATTTCGGCCGCGTTGCGCGCCACGCCCGCCAGGGCCAGCCTGCGCAGCGTCGCGATGCCTTCCAGGATATCCACGTGCTGCTGCTTGAATTTGTCGATGTTCATACAAACCTTCCCTGCTGATGCCGCGGGGCCGGCGGGCCCCGCCCTTCCTTGCCGCGCCCGTCAGGCCGGCGCGCGCGCGCCTGCGTTTTCAAAGAGGATGTTGTTCTCCAGGTGGATGTGCGCCATCAGGTCTTCCTTGAACTGCCGGATGCCCAGGTACAGCGCGCGCCAGGTATTGCAGGCGGCGCGCGGCAGCGTCACGTTGTTGGTCAGCGCCATCAGGCGTTCGAGCGCGACGCCGTGGTCGTCGTGTTCCATGCGCATCACCATGATCGGCATGGTCGCCATGGCGCCGTGACCGCGGGCCAGCATGGGAAACAGCACCTGTTCCTCTTTCTGCATGTGGCTTTCGAGTTCCTGCTGCATGGTGCGCAGGTGGTCGGCCAGGCCGGTCGGGCAGTCCGGGCTGTCGGCATGCACCTGTTCCACCTTCAGCGCCAGGCGGATGAGTTCCGGAAACTGCTGGCGATGCACCTCGTGGTAGCGCGCCAGGATGTGGTCGACCAGTTCTGCCGGCGAAGCCAGCCCCCAGTCGGTTTCGTGTTGCGGATTCTGCGCCAGGGCCTCCAGACGGGCCTCGATCTGCGCAGGGTCCAGCGAACGCTGGGCCGCCGCCTCGGCCAGGCTCTTCTTGCCGCCACAGCAGAAGTCCAGATCGAACTCGTGAAACACCTGCGTGGCGCCGGGAATGCTGCGGGCCAACTGGCCCAGGGATTGCTCAACCATGCTCATCGCGTCTCTCCAAAGATCATTGCGGTGCTTCTCTACTCGCGAAATCCGTGCCAGGAAAAACTTGCGATTTATCAACCACCTGCGATTTAAAGGGTAGATATCACCCTTCAACAGGAGGGTTCTATTCACCTTGCAACGGTAGAATTCACCCCATGCAAAATCTCCTGCTTGCGGACCTGGTCGCCGACCTGCCGCCCGCCATCCGGCTTCAGCGACTGGTCTCCAGCCTTCGCACCCATTTCCGTTGCGGCGCGGTCGCACTCTTGCAGCTTGAAGAAGACCATCTGCGCCCCATCGCGGTGGATGGCCTGACCCAGGACGCACTGGGCCGCCGCTTCGCCGTGCAGCAGCATCCGCGGCTGGCGGCCATCCTGGGACGGCGCGGCGTCACCTGCTTTCACCACGACAGCACGCTGCCGGATCCCTATGACGGACTCATCAATGGCATGGCGGGCGAACCGCTGCCGGTGCACGACTGCATGGGCACCAGCCTGCACATCGAGGGCAAGACCTGGGGCGTGCTGACGCTGGACGCGCTGGAGGTCGGCACGTTCGACATGGAGGCGCAGGCCGACCTGCGCGATTACATCGTGCTGCTCGAAGCGGCGCTCCGCACCACGCGCCTTGAAGCCGAGATCCGTGCCCTGCGCGTGGCGCGCGGGCAGGCGCCGGCCGACAGCGCCGCCCCGGCCAGCAGCGACATCCTGGGCCAAAGCGAATCCATCGGCCGGCTGCTGCACGAGATCGAAGTCGTGGCCGATTCAGAGCTGCCCATCCTGCTGCTGGGCGAGACCGGTGTGGGCAAGGAGCTGTTCGCGCATCGCGTGCACGGGTTGTCGCGCCGCCGCGACCGGCCGCTGGTGCACGTAAACTGCGCCGCGCTGCCCGAATCGCTGGCCGAAAGCGAACTGTTCGGCCACGCGAAAGGCGCCTTTTCAGGCGCCGTCGCTGACCGCCCCGGCCGCTTCGAAGCCGCCAATGGCGGCACCCTGTTCCTGGACGAAGTCGGCGAACTGCCGCTGCTGGTGCAGGCCAAGCTGCTGCGCACCCTGCAGAACGGCGAGATCCAGCGGCTGGGCGACGACCGCCCGCGCACCGTGGACGTGCGCATCGTGGCGGCCACCAACCGCAGCCTGCGCGACCTGGTGCGCGCGGGCGACTTCCGCGCCGACCTCTATCACCGGCTGTCGGTCTATCCCATTCCCATCCCGCCCCTGCGCGACCGCGGCAACGACATCCTGCTGCTGGCCGGACGCTATCTGGAACTGAACCGCGCGCGGCTCGGTCTGCGCAGCCTGCGGCTGTCGCCCGAGGCCGAGGAAATGATGCGGCGCTACCGCTGGCCAGGCAACGTGCGCGAACTGGAACACGTCATCAGCCGCGCGGCCATCAAGGCCGTCAGCCACGGCGCCAGCCGCAACGAGATTGTCACGCTGGGGGCCAAGCTGCTGGATTTGTCCGATGGCGACATGCCGGCGTCGCTGGAGGATGATGCGGCCGAGACGCCCGATGCAAGCGCGCCCTTGCAATCGCTGCGGGACGCGGTGGACGCCTGCCAGCGTCAGGTCATCCGGCGGGCGCTGGATGCAAACCAAGGCAATTGGGCGGTGGCGGCGCGGGCGCTGGATGTGGACCCCAGCAACCTGCACAAGCTGGCAAGGCGGCTGGGCTTGAAGGCCTGAGGCGGCTCACCGTATTTTTTTGGCGGCCGGCGTGTTGGCCGGAGAGCGTCCTCAAGCGTCTGTGCGCACCGACTCACGCTGACACCACCGCGGCCCAACATGAAAACGGGCCGCCCCACGTAACGAGGGCGGCCCTGTCTGACTATTGCGCCGTTCATCGGCAGCGACGGGCGCTGCCCGGCTGCGCGCACCGCGCCGTCAATCTGCCCGGGAATGCGCATCCACCATCAAGCGGCCATGGGTGATCGCCGCATCGACCGCCATGCCGGGCGTGGCGACGAACCCGCCGGAGACGAAAAGCGGCACGGCATGCGGCTCGCTGAGCCGATCATGATTGCCCGCCAATTCCACGGCCACGGTTGCCGTAAAAGCCGGCCGGCGCGCGTTCCCGATTGCAACCCGGGAGACGCTCGCGGTGAGCCGATAGCCCTTGTAGACCATATTGTTCTGAAACATGGAACCTCCAATGTCTGACCGATAAGCCTTGCGGCCGCCGGTCACAATGCGCGGATCTGCGTCGCGTGAGGGCCCTTGGCGCCTTGCGCGGTCACATAGCTGACACGCTGATTTTCAACTCCGGTTTCCATTGATGCTTTCCTTTTAATGCGGGTAATCCCGCGACATGAGACCCGTCAAGGAAAGGATCGCGAACAATGAGGCGCCCCACGAAGGGTGCAAGACCGGACGAAAATCACGATGCTCGAAAAGACTCAAAGCCACTATGGTCGGCGCGCAGGGCGAAGTCAACGCGCTTTGTGCTTAATGAGTAACCAATTAAACCCCGAGCGGAATTCCGGCCTGCGTCACCGGGTCCGCGGCAAGCGATGCCATCGGATACCCTCCCCGCTCGATCAATTCTGGACCGGCCGATGAAAACCGCCACCGAGATTCTTGACGCCTATGAGCGCCTGGGCTGGAAGAACAACGACCCCATGGCGCAAATGCTGCAATTGCGGCGGGATGCGCCCGCCGCGTTGGCCGATCTGGTCCTGCAGGCGCTGGACAGGCCGATCAAGCACGCCACCTTCGTCGACGCCGCGCTGGACATGATGGACGACGCGGCCTACGTGGCTACGGTTGGCGAAGTCTGGCGGCGCGGCGCGGATTCCGAACTGGCGCGCGCGATCCTGGATTCCGCAGCGGTCCAGCATCCCGAAGCCTTTGCTCCGGAATGGGAGCGGCTGCTGACCGCCGTGCAAGACGACGACGGCAGCCCGGAGTACGCGGCCGATCACGCATGGCGCGCCCTTGACGACGCCACGCTGCACGATTGGCTGCACCGGCTGGACGACGAACTCGCCGAAGGCAGTCCAGGCCGCGCGCGCGCCATTGCGTTGCTGCGGTCGCGCCGGCCGCAGACGGTGTACGCCGCCTGGCGTCGACTGTTCCCAGACGACGGCCACCCCGATGCCGCATCGTGCTTGCAGCAAACGGGCTTCGCGGAACACGAAGGGAGCTTGCGCGCGTTGCACGGCGAACAGCCGCTGCACATCGGCTTCAGCGCTGCGCAAAGAAAATCCATGCTGGCGCAACAGCCGGCATGGCGGCGCGAGGTGCAGCGCGCGCATCCCACCTGGAAGCCCGAATCAACGGATTGTGTGCAAGCGCGCATGGGCGGCACGTCGGCAAGCCGCTGCGGCTTGTGCCACAGCCCTTTGCACCGGCTGCTGGCGATTCAGGATGCCGCCGCAGCAGGTATCGATAGTCACAGCGCCATCGAATTCTCGACCTGCCTGTCGTGCCAGGGTTGGGAAACCGACGGCGCCCTTTTCTTTCGCCACGCCGAGGACGGCGCGCCGCTTATGCACCCCGGCCAGCAGCGCGACGCCCCCTTGACGCCGGACTTCGTCGCAAGTCCGCTGCTGGAAGCCGACGTGACGCTGTTCAAGGCGCCGGCGCGCTGGCATTGGCAAGACTGGGGCGAGTCCAATGGCCGCCAGAACCTCAGCCGGGTCGGCGGCGCACCGAGCTGGGTGCAATCCGCCGACTACCCGGCGTGTCCCGACTGCGGCGAGGACATGCCCCTGGCCATGCAGTTGGACTCCGGCCTGCCGCAAGAGGACGGCGGTGAATGGCTGTGGGGCAGCGGCGGCGGCAACTACACCTTCTGGTGCGCCGCCTGCCGCGTCAGCGGGCACCTTTGGCAGTGCACCTGACGCCCGCTCGGCAACTGCATTCGGTAATAGGGCCGTCAGCCCCTGGGCATTTCGGGCCGTCAGCCCTTGGGCATTTCGCGCTTCAAGCAGGCATTGACCACATCGGTCACGCCTTTGCTCAGCCTTTCGCTGTCCGGCGTGGCGCTCTTGGTCGCCAGCAGCTGGTCCAGCTGCTTGAATTCCTCGTAGGGCACGGATTTCTGCAAGCCGTCGACCATGCAATTGCAATAACTGGCGGCCTTCGCGTCGACTTCCGGCGACGCCTGGACCCGGGATTTAAAACCGGCGACGCACGAACTGTAGGTCTCGCGCTGGACCTCGGGCGGATAGGCGTCTTTCTTGCCGCACGCGGCAAGCGCCGCCAGCGACAGCAGCCCCGCGCCCGCCGCAACCCGCAATGACGTTCCAGCCATGAACCCCGCTCCTGATGAATTGAAAGCGGACCATTGTGGCACAGCCGAAAACCGCCATTGCGCCAGTCGCCGTGCTCAGGCCATGCCCGCTGCGCAATCCAGAATGGCGCGCCGGAATTCATGCATCAGCGGCGACCAGGCGGTCCCCTGCCGGGAGATCAGCGCAATGGCGCGGGGCAGCGGCCGGCCAAGCGCCACCGGTAGCGCGACGACGTCCGCCTCAGTCTCCAACGCGCTTTGCGGCAGCAGCGCCAGCAGATCCGTCTGCGCCAGCAGCTCGAGCGTGCCCTTGGAAAAGTGCTCGACCTCCAGCGCCGCGGCGGGCAACGGCAGATTGCTTTCCGCGTACCGCGAATCCAGGGCCTTGCGGGCAATCGAGGAAGGCTTGGGCAGAATCCACCGCAGGTCCGCCAGATCGCGCAATGCCAGTTTGCGGCGCGTGGCCAGCGGATGGTGGCGGCTGGCCGCCACGCAAAGGCGGTCTTCCATGATCGGTTCATGGTGCAGGGTCGAAGGCACGTCCGCATAGATGGGCGTCACGGCCAGGTCCAGCTTGCCGCTGGCGACCTGCTCGTTCAGGTCATCCGATAACCCCTGCGTCAATTGCACCCGCAGCGCCGGCCGGCGCGGCAGCAGGTGCCGCATCGCGGGCATCGCCACGCTGTCGACGGTCGCGCCCGTTACCCCCACGCGCAGCAAACCCGCCTGGCCCACCCGCAATTCCGCGGCGTGGCGCATGGCGTCCCGGTACTCGGCCCACAGCCGTTTGGCATGCTCCAGGAACACCAGCCCGGCGGACGTCAGGCGCAGCCCACGGCCGCTGCGGTCCAGCAACGCCAGCCCCGTATCGGCCTCCAGGCGCTGCAGCGATTTCGACAGCGCCGGCTGGCTGACGCCGAACGACGCGGCGGCGCGTTCCAGGTTGCCGTACTCGACGGCGGCGAGGAAATATTCGATATCCCGCAGCGACAGATTCATAACCAAAGTTCATTCATTTACGTACTTTCGGGAATATAACGGCGACCTTGCCCTCCTAGAATCCTGGGATCAACCCGAGCATTCACCGAGGCGAGAGCACAATGGAACACAAGCCGAACATCGTCTTGATCGTGGCCGACAATCTGGGATGGGGAGAACTTGGCTGTTATGGCGGCGGCGCTCTGCGCGGCGCACCCACCCCGAACATCGACCGCCTGGCCACCGAGGGCCTGCTGCTGCAGAACTTCAACGTGGAAAGCGACTGCGTGCCCACGCGCTCGGCGCTGATGAGCGGGCGTCACCCCATCCGGACGGGCTGCCTGCAATCCGTCCCGCCCGGCCTGCCCCAAGGGCTTGCGCGCGACGAGATCACGCTGGCGCAACAACTGTCGGGCCAGGGCTACGCCACCGCGCATTTCGGCAAATGGCATCTGGGCGACATCCCCGGCCGCTATCCCAGCGACAGGGGTTTTGACGAGTGGTACGGCATCCCGCGCACCACCGACGAAAGCCAGTTCACGTCGTCGATCGGCTTCGATCCCACGGTGGCGGACATTCCGCACATCATGCAAGGCGAAGCCGGCGGGCCGTCGGAGAACGTCAAGGTCTACGATCTGGACACGCGGCGCGGCATCGACGCCGAACTGG
The DNA here is from genome assembly GCF_002331005.1 of Achromobacter sp. UBA2119. Lineage (NCBI taxonomy): Bacteria > Pseudomonadati > Pseudomonadota > Betaproteobacteria > Burkholderiales > Alcaligenaceae > Achromobacter > Achromobacter sp. UBA2119. The sequence goes on from NZ_DCYD01000009.1 coordinate 575,090, forward strand.
TGGACCGATCCATCGGATTCATGCGCAAGCATGCCGAGGCGGCGCGCCCGTTCTTCCTGTATCTGCCGCTGGTGCATCTGCACTTTCCCACCCTGCCGCACCCCGACTTTGCCGGGCGCACGGGCGCGGGCGACTTCGCGGACTCCATGGTCGAAATGGACCATCGCGTCGGCCAGATCGTGCAGGCCGTAGACGAGCTGAACCTGCGCGAGGACACCGTGTTCATCTTCTGCAGCGACAACGGCCCCGAATACCGCAAGCCTTATCGCGGCACCGCAGGGCCCTGGAGCGGCACCTACCATACCGCCATGGAAGGCAGCCTGCGCGTGCCCTTCATCATCCGCTGGCCGGGCCGCGTGCAGCCGGGTCAGGTGTCCAACGAGATGGTCCACGTGACCGATCTGTACACGACGCTGTCCCGCATTGGCGGCGCAGATATTCCGCAGGACCGGCCCATCGACGGCATCGACCAGACCGACTTCTTTACCGGAGCCAGCCCGAAATCCCTGCGCGAGGGGTTCCTGTTCTACATCAAGGGCGACCTGCGCGCCGTGAAATGGCGCGACTGGAAGCTGCACTTCTACTGGGAGCCCGAGGTCAACGAGGGCAAGGGCAAACTGGAATCCCCGTACCTGTTCAATCTGCTACAGGACCCCAAGGAGGAGAGCGACATTCTCATCTTCAATACGTGGGTGCTCGGCCCCATCCTGAAAATGGTGCAGGCGTTCAACCAGTCGTGCGCCGAACATCCGAACACGCCGCCCGGCAAGCGGGATCCCGGCTGAGCGAAAGACGAATCACCGATAGCAGAAATCAAGGGGAAAACATGAAATTCGCTATCCAATGCTGCGCGATGCTTCTAAGCATCGCCATGCCCGCCGCGGCCGCCACGGCGGCCGACAGCAATTCTCAATGGCCGGCCAAACAGATCACGTGGGTGGTGGGCTTCGTGCCCGGCGGCACGGCGGACGTGCTGACCCGCATCGCGGCGCAGGAGCTGGCGCGCCAGACCGGCCTGAACGTCATCGTGGAGAACCGTCCCGGAGCCTCGGGTGCGATCGCGCTTCAACTGGTCGCGCGCAGCAAGGCCGCCGACGGCCATCTGCTCACCGTGCCGGGACCGCTCATCTACCCGACGCCGCAACCCGACATCGGCCGCGAGCTGGCCCCCGTGATGCTGATGGCGCAAGGCCCCATGGTCATCGTGGGCCCGGCCCGCAACGCCAAGAACAGCCTGCAGGACGTGTTGGCCGATGCCCGCCGCCAACCCGAAGCCTGGAGCTATGGCAGCTCGGGCAACGGCACCTCGCAGAATCTGGCGGGCGAGTTGCTGAACCAATACGTCGGCACCCGCATCGTGCATGTGCCCTACAAGGGCGGCGGCCAGGCGGTGGCCGACGTTGCCGGCGGACAGATTCCGCTGGCCATCCTGGGATCCGCGCCGGTCATGCCGCAGATCAAGTCCGGCGCACTGAAGGCTTACGCCGTGACCACGCCCTATCGCCTGGACAGCCTGCCCGACGTACCCACAGTGGAGGAATCAGGGTTCAAGGGCTACGCCGCGACACAATGGTTTTCGGTGGCGGCCAGCAATGCCATCACGAGCGACCAGCTTGAACCCATCAACGCCGCGCTGCGCGCCGCCGTCGCCACGCCCGCATTCAAGGCGGCGGTCGACAACGCAGGCATGCTGGCCGGCGGCGGGTCGCGGGAAGACCTGCTGAAATTCATCCAGGCGGACAACGCCAAATGGAAGGCCCTGATCGACAGCGGCGCGGTGAAGCTGGCGAACTGAGGTGGTGACGAACTGAAGTGCGGACGAACTGCGCGGCAATGATGTAAACAATGCCGGGCGCGAGCGGCCGCTGGCGGCCTCCCGCTGTCCCGGAATCAGCTCATGTAAACGCCGCCATTGATGGCGTAATTGGCGCCGGTGACAAACGCAGCTTCGTCCGAGGCCAGCCAAACGCACAACCCGGCCAGGTCCTGCGCGGTGCCCAGCCTGCCCACCGGCACGCTTTCCACGATGCGGTCCAGCAGCGCGGGCGGGAAGGCGCGGACCGTGTCGTCGGCGATGAAGCCCGGCGACACCAGGTTCACCGTCACGCCGCGCGCCGCGACTTCCTGCGCGAGCGAGCGCGTGAAGCCGATAACCGCACCCTTGGCGGTCGCAAAGTTGATCTGGCCGATCTGGCCTTTCTCGGCTGCCACCGATCCGATGTTGATGATGCGCCCCCAGCCGCGGTCCGCCATGCTGTCGACGACCTGCTTGGTGCTGTTGAAGAGCGTATCCAGATTGCTGCGCAGGACGGCCGACCAGTCCGCGTGGCTCATCTGCCGAAAACGCATGTCCAGCATCGAACCGGCGTTGTTGACCAGCACGTCGATCTGGCCGACCTCGCGCCGGACCTTGGCAAAGGCCGCCTCGGTCGACGCCCAGTCGGTGGCGTCGCCTTCCGAGGCGATGAAGTCGTAACCCAGCGACTTCTGTTCCTTCAACCAGTGGTCCTTGCGGGACGAGCGCGGACCGCAGCCGGCGACCACGCGATGGCCGGCGCGGTGCAGCGCCTGGCAGATCGCGGTGCCGGTGTGTCCCATGCCGCTGGTGACGTAAGCGATGCGCAAAGCCATGGTGCTTCCTTTCAAAGTCATGCGGCTGGCGCCGCGGGGAATCAGGCGGCCGCGCCCACCAGGGGGAACAGGCCGAACGCCAGGGCGGCCGCAAGCATCACCATGCAGACCATCGTGGCCCACTTCAGCGCATAACGCTGGTGGTCGCCGAACTCCACGCCGGCCAGGCCGACGAGCAAGTAGGTGGACGGCACGAGCGGGCTGAGCAGATGGACCGGCTGGCCGATCAGCGAGGCGCGCGCCATCTCGACGGGCGTGATGCCGTAGCCTTGCGCGGCTTCGCTCAGGATGGGCAGCACGCCGAAGTAGAAGGCGTCGTTCGACATGAAGAATGTGAACGGCAGGCTGACCAGCGCGGTGATGCCCGCCAGATACGGTCCCAGCGCGTCGGGAATGACGGCGAGCAGGCTGCGCGACATGGCTTCGACCATGCCGGTGCCGGACAGGATGCCTGTGAAGATGCCCGCCGCGAAGATCAGCGACACCACCGACAGCACGTTGCCGGCATGCTGCGCCACGCGGCGGCGCTGCTCGGCCAGGTTCGGATAGTTGATGATCAGCGCAATCGCGAAGGCGATCATGAACAGCACGGGCAGCGGCAGCACGCCCAGCACCAGGCTCACCATCAGCGCCAGCGTCAGGCCGGCGTTCACCCACAACAGCTTGGGACGGCGCAGGTCGTGGTCGACCTCGATCTCGGGCAGGTTCTTCGGACCGTCCTCGTCGTAGCCGGCATGCAGCGACGCGCCCTCCGGCAGCGCCAGCACGCCCAGCCGGCGGCGCTCGCGCAGGCCCAGGAAGAACGCCAGGATCAGGATCGCCACGATGGACACGCCCATCACCGGCACCAGCGGCACGAAGATGTCGCCCGCGTCCACGTGCAGGGCGCTGGCGGCGCGCGCGGTCGGTCCGCCCCATGGCGTCAGGTTCATGACGCCGCTGGCCAGCATCGCCAGGCAGGTCATGGACAGCGCGTTCATCTTCAGGCGGCGGTACAGCGGCAGCATCGACGCCACCACGATCATGTAGGTGGTGGAGCCGTCGCCGTCCAGCGAGATCACCAGCGCCAGCACGGTCGTGCCCACCACGATCTTCAGCGGATCGCCCTTCACCGCGCGCAGAATGCGGCCGACGATGGGGTCGAACAGGCCCGCATCGATCATCACGCCGAAATACAGGATGGCGAACATCAGCATCACGCCGGTCGGCGCGATCTTGCGGATGCCGTCCAGCATCATCTTGTCGATGCCCGCGCCAAAACCGCCCAGCAGCGCAAAGATAATGGGAACAAGGATGAGGGCGACAAGCGGCGACAGGCGCTTGGTCATGATCAGCGTCATGAACGTGATCACCATGCCGAAGCCAAGCAGGGTCAGAAGCATGAGGGTTATCTCCAGCTAGTCGTTGTTATGTGTGCCTGCCTCCGGCTGGGGAAGCGGGTACGCAAGACTAGGAAGAAAAGCTGTCTGGAACCTGTCGTTTTTGTTGGGCGCGCCCCGTCAACTTGCCATGCGACAATCGCCTGATGCGCATCCTGGTAATCGAAGACGATGAGGATTTGTCCGACGCACTTGTGCGCCGGCTGCGCCGTCTCGGCCATGCCGTCGACAGCCAAAACGATGGCCTGAACGCCGACGGCGTGCTGCAGTACGAGACCTTCGATCTCGTCATCCTGGACATCGGCCTGCCGCGCATGTCGGGCTTTGACATCCTGCACCGGCTGCGCGATCGCGGCAGCAAGACGCCCGTCCTGGCGCTGACCGCGCGCATCGACATCGAAGACCGCGTGCACGCCCTGGATACCGGCGCGGACGACTACCTGGCCAAGCCCTTCGATTTCCGTGAACTGGAAGCCCGCTGCCGCGCGCTGCTGCGCCGTCCCAGCCCGCAAGCCACCGGCACCCTGCGCTTTGGCGACCTGGTCATCGACAGCGCGGCGCGGCAGGTCACGCTGGCCGGCCGGCGCATCGACCTGCCCAAGCGTGAATTCAGCCTGCTTGAAATCTTGCTGGCCGGCATGAACCGCGCCGTCAGCAAGTCGGAGATCGCAAACAAGCTGTTCGCGTTTGACGACGACGCCGCGCCCAACGCCATCGAGGTCTACATCGCCCGGCTGCGCCGCAAGCTGGAAGGCTCGCCGTTGCGCATCGAGACGCAGCGCGGCACCGGCTACCTGCTGACGGCGGCGGAAGGTACGGACGGCGAGCCCTCGGCCCCGCCGCTACCGTAGCGGTCCGCCACGCCATGAACCGGCCGCGTTCCGAGCAGCCCCGCCGCATTTCCGTGCGCCGCCGCCTGCTGACCGTGCTCGGCGCGCTGTTCGCGGTGGGGCTGGGGGCGATCTACCTGCTGGTGCGCGGCTATGCGCATCACACCGCCGACACCACGTACGACCAGTTGCTGCGCGCCTCGGTGCTGTCCATGGCCGACAGCCTGCAGCTCGTGCAGGGAGAGTGGCAAATGGACATGCCCTACGCGGCGCTTGCGCTGCTGGAACAGGCGCCGCGCGACCGCGTGTTCTACCGGGTGGCCTCGGCGCGCGGGGCGCTTATCTCGGGGTACGGTGACCTGCCCGCGCCGCCCGCGCGCGGCAATGCCGACCCCAGCACGCCGCAGCTCTATGCAACCGAATACCAGGGCGAACCGGTGCGCGTCGCCTGGATGGAACGCAAGGTAGCCGGCCCGCAAGAGACCGAGACCGCGATCATCCAGGTCGCCCAGACGCGCGAGGCGCGCAATGCGCTAGCCGACCGCATCCTGTGGCAAGGCACACTGGCGTTGATTGGCTTTACCGCCGCTGCGCTGGCGCTGGCGTATTGGGGTTTGCAGCGGTCGCTGTCGCCCATCCAGCGGGTCGAGCGCGAACTGGCCGGCCGCACCGCATCGGACCTGCATCCCATTGCTGCGCCGGTGCCCGAGGAACTGGACATGCTGGTTCACTCGCTGGACGGATTCATGGGCCGGCTGTCGGAAAACCTGGACACCCTGCGCCTGTTCATCGCCGAGGCCGCACACCAGCTGCGCACCCCGCTTGCCGCGCTGCATGCGCAGATGGAGCTTGCACTGGATGAGGACGATCCGGCCGAACAGCGGCGCAGCCTGCTGGCCGTGCTGCGCAACGCCGAAAAGCTGTCGCGCCTGGTCAACCAGCTGCTCAGCGACGCCAGCGTCATCCATCGCAGCAACGTCCGGCAGTTCCAGCCCGTCGACGTGGCCGAGCTGCTGAGCCAGGCCGTGTACGACACCGTCCCGCAGGCGGACCCGCAGCCTGATGTCCGGCTGCATCTGCCGTCCGCCAACGGCGGCAATCCGCCGCGCGTCATGGGCGACAACCTGATGCTGCGCGAGGCCTTCAAGAACCTCATCGACAACGCCTTGCGGCACGGCGCCAATGACGATGGCCACATCGACGTGCGGCTGGATCCGCACGACGGTGGCTGGCGCGTCACGGTGTCCGATCAGGGGCCGGGGATTCCGCCGGCCCTGGCCAACACGGCCTTCGAACGGTTTGCGCGAGGCCCCAATCCCCGCTCGCCAGGCGCCGGCCTGGGTCTGTCCATCATCAAGCGCGTCGTCGACATCCACGGCGGCACGCTCAGCCTGAGCAACCGCGTGGGCGGCGGGCTGGACGCCGTCATCACGTTGCCCGCAACCGCTTTGCCCGCGAAAGCCGATCATGCATGACGCCCGCTCCATCCTGCGCGGCCTGGCCGCGACCGCCGCGCTGACGCTGTCCGCGATCAGCCACGCCGCCGAAGTGAGCGGCAGCGGCCTCACGCTGGGACCGGCCGACAGCAGCAACGTGCTGGTCGTGCACGCGTCCAACAGCGTGCAGGTGTTTCGCGGCGTGCTGGAAGACTTCAGCAGGTTGAACCCATCTGTCCGGCTGGAATACACCGAGCTGTCGACGCAGGATCTCTACAGCGACACCGTGGCCCGCGCTGCCACGGCGCCCGGCGTCCCGTCAGGGCCGGACATCGTCATCAGCAGCGCCATGGACCTGCAGACCAAGCTGGTCAACGACGGCTACGCGCGCGTGCACATATCGCCGCAGACGCGCGCCCTGCCCGGCTGGGCCAACTGGCGCGATGAGGTCTTCAGCATCGGCACCGACCCCATCGTGATGGTCTACAACACGCGCAAGCTCGATGCCGCGCGCGTGCCGCACACCCGCCGCGAACTGTTGTCGCTGCTGCAGGCGCCCGACCAGCCGCTCGCCGGCCGCATCTCCACCTACGACGTGCAGGGCAGCGGCATCGGCTATCTGGCGGCCACGCAGGACACGCGGCTGGACAGCATGGCGGGCGCGCTGCTTGGCGCCTTCGGCCGCAACGGCGTGTCCATCCACGAGTCCACCGAACACGCGCTGGACAAGCTGGAAAGCGGCGACGTTACGTTGGCCTACAACCTGCTGGAGTCCTATACCCGGCACCGCATCGACAACGGCGCGCCGCTCGCCATCATCTACCCGCAGGACTACACGCTGATGCTGTCGCGCTCGGCCATCATTCCGAAGCAGGCGCCGCGCGGCGACCTGGGCGCGCTGTTCCTGGACTATCTGCTGTCGGCGCGCGGGCAGGATGCGCTGGCACGCGAGTCCGGCATGCGGCCGGTCAGCGCATCGGTCGTGCCCGCGGCCGGCGTGCGGCCCGTGGCATTGGGCGTCGGCCTGCTGGTGTACCTGGACCCGCTGAAAAAGCGTCACTTCCTGGACCTGTGGCGCGTGGCGATCTTTCCGCCGCGCTGACCCCGCACACGCTTTGCGCCTAGCGCAGCGCCACGCTCATGCCGCCGTCGGCCATCACCACCGCGCCCACGATATAGCTGGCTTTGTCCGATGCCAGGAACGCAATCACCTCCGCGATCTCGCGCGGCTCGGCCGCCCGCCGGATCGGCGCGTTCTTGCCGTGCTCGGCCAGGAAGCCCGGACCGTCCGCATGGATGTGGTTGGTGATGTTGGTGACCACGTCGCCCGACCCCACGGCGTTCACCCGGATGCCGTGCTCGATGGCCTCCAGCGACAACGCGCGCGTCAGCTGCGCCAGCGCGCCTTTGGAAGCCGCGTAGGCCGCGATGGTCGGAAAGGCCTGGTAGCAGGCGTACGAGCCGACGTTGACGATCGCGCCACGGCCCGCCGGCACCATCACGCGCATCGCTTCACGGGAAAACAGGAAAGCGCCCGTGGCGTTCACCGCAAGAATGCCTTCCCAGTCGTCCAGCGTCATGTCGATCACCGGCTTGTTGATGATGACGCCCGCGTTGTTCACCAGGATGTCCAGCCTGCCGAAGCGGTCCATCGCTATCTTGACCGCCCGTTCGGCGCTGTCTTCCCGCGAGATATCGGCCACCAGGGGCTCGACGCCGGGCCGCGCCAGCGCGCGCACGGCCTCATCCCGGTCCACCGCCACGACGCGGGCGCCCTGCGCGTGCAGGAGTTCCAGGGTGGCCAGGCCGATGCCGCTGGCGGCGCCGGTCACAACGGCGGTCTGGCCGGAAAAGGGTTGGTCTGAAAAGGGTTGGTCAGAAATAGTCGTTGCCGTCATGGTTCGATTCCTTATGGTTGCAGGTTCAATGCGGGCTGGCCGTCGGGCGCACCACCACTTCGCTGACGTCCACGTCGTCGGGCTGTTCGATGGCGTAGGCAATGGCGCGGGCGATGGCGTCCGGGTGCAGAGCAACGCGGCGGAACGACTGCATCGCCACGCGCGCTGTGTCGTCGGTAATCGTGTCGGCCAGCTCCGATTCAACGACGCCGGGGCAAACCACGGTTACGCGAATCTTGTCGGTCTCCTGGCGCAAGCCGTCCGAGATCGCGCGCACCGCAAACTTGGTCGCGCAGTACACCGCCGCCGTCGGCGACACGGCGAGTCCGCCGATGGAAGACACGTTGATCACCTGTCCGTGTCCCTGGCGCTCCATGCCTGGCAACACGGCGGCGATGCCGTGCAGCACGCCGCGGATGTTCACGTCGATCATCCGGTCCCACTCGTCCACCTTCAGCGAACTCAGCGGCGACAGCGGCATCACGCCCGCGTTGTTGACGATCACGTCCACCTGCCCGTAAGCCGCCTCGGCGCCGCGCACGAAGTCCCGCATGTCCTCGGCCGACGTGACGTCCAGCGCGCGAAACGCTGCCGTACCGCCGTTTGCCCGAATCTCTTGCACCAGTGTTTCCAGCCGGTCCGTGCGGCGCGCCCCGACGTACACGCGGTGGCCCTGCGCGGCCAGCAGCCGCGCCGTGGCCTCGCCGATGCCGCTGCTGGCGCCGGTGATCAGCACCACTTTGGATTGCCGGTTCTGTGTTGCAGTCATGGTCATTTCTCCAAGTCGTTGACGTGACTGAAATGCTAAGGATTGCGGCCCCGCGCGCGAATACCTGCGTCTATCGCACCCTTGCCCATTCCTATTGCGCACCCTGTTCCGCCCCGATGGGCGCCGGTAGAATGTCCCCCACCGGAACCGAACCACGGATGCCCCATGACGCTGCCGTCCAATCCGCTGTCGCGCGAAATGATTGCCCTCATCGACCGCCTGGCGCCCAACGAGGGCTACAGCCTGTCCGCGCTGGACGGCGTACGCTTCATGCGCTCGGACCGGCCGCTGGGCCGAACGCCGGTGCTTTACGAGCCCGGCATCGTCATCGTGTGCCAGGGTCGCAAGCTCGGCTTTCTGGGCGACGAAACCTACGTCTACGACGCCCAGCACTTTCTGGTGCTGTCCGTGCCCCTGCCCTTTTCCACGGAGACGCAGGCCAGCAAGGAAGAGCCCATGCTCGCGGTGTCGATACGGATGGATCTGGCGACGGTGGCCGATCTGGTGGTGGCGATCGATAACCGCTCGGGCGCAGGTCCCGAAGCCGCTGCGGGCGCCCACAACGGCGACGCGCCGCTCGGCATCGCCTCGACCCCCCTGTCCCATGAACTGGCCGACGCCACCGTGCGCCTCTTGCGCGCGCTGTGCCATCCGCTCGATGCCGAGATCCTCGGCCCGGCGCTGGTGCGCGAAATCTGCTTTCGCGTCCTGAGCGGCGAACAGGGCGGCGCCTTGCGCGCCGCCCTGGCGCATCCGGGCCGCTTCGGCCGCGTTGCCCGCGCGCTGCGCCGCATCCATACCGACTATTCCCAGCCGCTCGACGTGACGCACCTGGCGCAGGAGGCCGGCATGAGCGTCCCCGCGTTTCACGTCAATTTCAAGGCGGTGACGCAGACCTCGCCCATTCAGTACATCAAGTCCACGCGGCTGCATCAGGCGCGCCTCATGATGATCCGCGACGGCCTGACCGCCGCGTCGGCCTCGGCCCGCGTCGGCTACGAAAGCGCATCGCAATTCAGCCGCGAGTTCAAGCGATTCTTTGGCCGCACGCCTGTGGAGGAAGTGCGCGATATGAAGGCGTCGTTCGCGCTGTCGCCCGCGGCCGCCATCGGCGATTTCGCGTCCCGGCACTGACGCGGGCGCGGCGCCTCATCGTGTAGCATTCGGCGCACCTGTTGCCACCCTCAAGAATCACGATGTCCCACGAGTCCCGCGCCATTGGCCTGCATCACAAGACCGCCCAGCAGATCCAGGATGAAACGCTGGCCGCCATTCATGGATGGTTCGACAAGCTGGAAGCGCGCGACGACATCGACGCGATCGTGGCCCGCACACCGCTGCAGGCCGGCATCCACAGCGAGATCCTGCTGGAGTACGAGCCCTCGCGCATCATGTTCGACGTCATGCCCAGCTGGGAGCCCGACGACGAAGACGGCCTGCGCGCCGAAGGCCGTAACGGCCCGCTCAGTCCCGATGCCGTCCACGAATCGCTGGCGCCCGTGCTGCGCGAGGCCGTGCTTGAACGCATCGCCCGGCTTGCCGGCAAACCGCACCTGGACCACCACTTCCGCTTTCGCGCGCAGTTCCCCACCACCGAGGGCCGGCTGCGCCTGACGCTGGTGGACCACACCGACGAGGCCAAGCAGCAAGGCCTGCGCGAACGCGTCGCGCAATACGTAGACCAGGAAGTGCTGAACGGCGCCCAACCCACCGGCCGCCTGCACATCAGCCTGCTGTGCCGCCATCTGCTGGACGAACGCCTGTTTCCCAAGTTCGATTACCCCTGGCTGATTGCCGTCTTCACGCGCGTGCTGGCGCTGAACGCGGGCCAGGAGTCGCTGGCCGAGCAGCGGGGCTCCATCATCCACGCGCTGCGCCGCTGGTCCGAGGAACAGTATCTGCCGCGTTATTTCGACGTGTCGCAGAACGCCTTCCGCACGAACACCTACACGCTCAAGCCCGGCGCAACGCTGGATGCCAACGACCGCGGCATCGACCTGCTGCTGTACGCGGCAACGCTGATCCTGCGCTTTGAACCCGGCTATGCGCGGCCGCTTGGCCTGACCTTTCTGGAACTGGCGCGCGACGTCGGCAGCGCGCGCGCCGAAACCATGCTGGCCAGCGGCAGCGGCGCCATTCCCGCCGATCGCGCACGCCTGGCGACCGACACCGTCACCTGCGCCGCCAACGACGTACTAGCCACCGTGTCCATTGCGATCCGGCAGGAGTCGCCGGCGGCCTACTGCCAGGCGTTGGACTTTCTCGCCAGCCTGTTGCGCGCGGGCTTTCCGGCCGGCTACCGCATCGAACTGAAAAGCCGTGCACGCCACTACCTGCCCATCAAGGGCCTGGCCAAGTCCGACACGCATCGCTTTTTTGCCAACGCCGCGCAGCATCCCGAGGCGCACGATGCGCTGGCGCGCTATGCGCACGCCGCCATCCAGCCCTACGAATGGTATTCGGATGCGGAGGCCGAAAAGGCCTGCCTGTCCGGCACGTATGCGGCGTTTGCGCTGGGTCTGGCCGACGCCAGCCACTTTGCGCTGCTGCGCCATTACATGGATCTGGTGGACGACGAACATCAGTCAGTGCAGGACCGCTACACCACCGTGTTCCTCGAACAGCATGGGCTGACGCCGCAGACCCTTGCCACCGTCGTGACATGCCTGTGCGTCTGCACCGACGGCTTCAAGCCGCCCGCGGGGTTCACGATTGAAGATGCGCCATTGCTTGCGCTGCTGGCTGACGCACTGGCCGCACTGCCCGAGCACCTGAGGGCGCATGTGCGCGAACGGCTGTTCGGATCCGACAAGAAGCTGGCGGCACTGGCGCGCAAAGCGGACGAACCGAAAAAGGCGCTGCTGCTGCAACTGCTGGCGCAATAAGCGCGGCGGTGTCACGCGGCGATATGCAGGGGTTTCGCGCCAGTTGAATTTTCCTGGTATCGCCGCATCAACACGCCATTTTCCTTGCGGGAAAGCGCAGCAAAATCATCATCGCCCGCAAATTTGCGACGATAATCTGCGCTGGGCCCGCCGCTATCCCTGTACGCTCCCTGCGACGCGCTCTCCGCTTTGATCCGCAGCAGCGGTGCGCCGCCATGTCTTGCCGGCCGGCGCCACCTACCACCATCTGTGACACGTAGCAGCGATTACGTTTGAACCAGAGTTGGAGGCTCGCCATGCCCGATCATCGAATCGCATTGCGCCGCGCCGTCGAGGCCGTCGACCACCTGACCGACCCCGAACCGCCGTGGCGCGACATCCTGGGCACCGCCCGCGATCTTGTCGGGGCCGACAGCGGCGCGCTTATCGTGTTCGACGCCAGGAACAAGCTGCTGACCCTGACCGCCATCGGTTTTGCCGACGCGTGCGTCTCGGATTACCAGGAGCACTACTGCAACTGCGACATCGTTGAGCAGGAGGGGCGCAATGCCCCCGCCGGCACCTGGCTGGACACCACTCGAATGTACGAACCCGCGCAGTTGCAGCGCACCGAGTTCTATGCGGACTTCATGGCCCGGCATCGCATGGCGCAAGTGCTGTCGCTCATCATCGAATCGAACACCGTGCTGCACGCCGCGATCGGCTTTCAGCGTTCGTCCATCGACGCGAAGGCCAGCGACCGGCTGCAATCCGGCGACTACGCCCGCTATTTCCGCGCGCTGCGCCACCACTTGTCGCAACGCGAGCGCAACCGCGCAATCGGATGGAAGTCGCTGGAAAGCGCGTTTTCCGATGTCAACGAAGCCGTGCTGCTGATCAGCGTGGATTGCATCGTCGACAAACTGTCGCCGCTTGCCGTGGGTTTTCTCGACGACGTCAACGGCTGGACGCTACATGGCCGCCGGCTGCGCCACGCGGACGCCAAGGTGCAGCGGCTGTTGGATGCGCACTGTGCCGCCGTGGCGCGTGACGGCCAGATGCGTTCGATGGCCACGGCCTCGGGTTGGGGCGAGCTGTTCTGGGTCGACATCAGCGCCGCGCCGCCTGCGCTCAGCCTCATCGGCGGCCGGATGCTGCTGATGCGGATGCGCAAGAAGAGCGCATTCGCCATGCCGGACGTCACCAAGCTCCAATCGGTGTTCTCCATCACGCATGCCGAAGCCGCGGTGCTGGCCGGACTGGCCGCCGGTCACAGCGTCGAGGAAGTGGCCACGCTGCGCCACGCCTCGGTCCTGACGGTGCGCAAGCAGGTGGCGTCTCTGCTGACCAAGATGGAGTGCAGCCGCCAATCCGAACTGGTCCGCCTGGCGTCGTTGTTGTAGGCCTGTGCGCCGCTTGGTGTACTCAGATTTGAGTATGCGGCCTGAACCCATGCGGCCCTACGATGAGCACGAAGGCATGAGACCCGGGCCTCCAAGCGCCTGTCGGGTCACCACCCCGTCTGCGCTCGCGATCCGCAGGCCCGCAAACCGGCGCCTGAGCCCGCCGGACCATGACTTCGCCCATCCGGTCCCGCAGCTGCTCTCGGCCGCGTAGCGCTATCGCGCGCGCCCCGAACGGCACCGGTCCCAACGCTGCGCCCCCACGCATCCCCAAGGAGCCATTCATGAACCCTGTCCTGCCATTCCGCGCCCTCATCCCCGCTGCGCTGGCGGCATTTGCCCTGCTGTCCAGCCCCGCGGGTGCGCAATCCGCCTCAACGGCGCCGGCCACCGCGGCGCCTTCCTCTGACTTCACGCCCACCCGGGCCGACGTCGAACGCGACCTGGCCGCATGGCGCGAAGCCGGGCTGGAAGAACAATGGGCTGGCGAGGAAAGCCCGAACGTCAACTCGCCCACGTACATCGAGGACTACAAGAAATACGAATCCACCGTCCGGACCGGCGGCATGGGCCAATCGGCAGCGCAGCCCACAAGCGGGTCGGAGCGCAGGTGGTGATGTCTGCAGCACGATGACCTCGCGCGGCAACGGGGCTGCCTGCCCCGCCGCGCGACGCCATTTGGCAAATAATCGGCGGATCGGCTTGCATCTGGTAACGAGCGGGATACCATCCCCTTTATCCTCCAGCCTCTTCCTTATCCGGACCCCGCCTTCCGGCATGACCGACACCCGCTACATCGAAGACCTGCGCCGCCGCTACAACGCGGGCGCCAAACTCAAGTTCGTCAATTTCTGGGGCCACCAGCCCGCCAAGCACGGCATCACGGCCTCGTGCTTCAGCCAGTGGTACGGCGCGCCCTTCGAGATCGAAGGCCAGCGCTACCCCACCGCGGAACACTACATGATGGCCGAGAAGGCCCGGCTCTTTGGCGACGAGGCGACACGCGCGCTCGTGTTCGCGGCGCCCAATCCCGGCGCGGCCAAGGCGCTGGGCCGGCAGGTCATGGGCTTTAACGACGAGACCTGGCTGGCAAACCGCTATGCCATCGTCGTGCGCGCCAACGAGGCGAAATTCGGCCAGAACCCCGAATTGCGCGAGTTCCTGCTCCAGACCGGCAACCGCGTCCTGGTCGAAGCCAGCCCTGTTGACCGCATCTGGGGCGTGGGCATGGCGCAGGACGCCGAACACATCGCCAATCCCAACCTGTGGCGCGGCCTGAACCTGCTGGGCTTCGCGCTCATGCAGGTGCGGGACACGCTGCGGGCTTGATCCTCCGCCGCCCGCTCGGCCCGCGCCGGCTCCGGCGGCGCGGCCATGACCGACACCATGACTGCCATCACCCACGCCCAGGCGCTGAAGAAACTCGCCGCCGACATCCTGATCCAGACGCTGGACGAAGACCTTGCGCGCCTGCTGGCGGACACCATGGCGCGCGCCCGCAAGGACGCCGCCATTGCGGCCAACCCATCGGACAGCGTACTGACGCGCCTGCTGCGCCGCTGGAACTGCGTGCTGCAGGCGGGCGAGCGCCGGCTCACGCCAGGTACGACGCCACTTCCTCCGGCGTCAGATAGCGCTTGAATGTCATCGACGGCTGCTGCGCCTCGTGGATCACGCCGTTGAATCCCGACCAGTTGCGTTTGGTGCCCTCGTCCGTTTCCAACGCAATCAGCACACGCTTGCCGTGGCGGGACGGATGGTCGCGCAGCGCGGCCTCGCCCCATGCCCACTTCAGCATGTTCTTCAGTTCGCCTCCGGCATAGGCGCCGGCCTGCAACCACTGGAAGTCGGCCGTGTCGCCATCCATGTCCGGCGTGCGCGGCGCGAGGTCCCGCCGCACGCCCAGCGCCTGCGCGTGTTCGCGGATCAGGATCTGCAGCAGCGTGAGGGCGTGGAAGGTGTTGTTGATGGCATGCGCCTCGGCAATGAAGCCCGTCCCGGACGCTGGGAGCACGACCACCAGTTCGTCTTCGTAGCTCACGCGCGACGCCAGCCACAGGAAATGCAGCTGGTCGAAAGGCAGGCTGTCGTTGAGCGAGGTCATGGCATACAGCAAGGCCATCAGCGCGTCGTCGGCGATGAACGCCTGGTGATTGGCGCGGTGACGCAAGAGCATGGTCATCATGGGCAGCACCAGCACGTCCACGGCGGCCTGCAGGGCTTCGACCTCCCAGAACGCGTCCTGCGGCACCGCTGCCAACCTGGCCTGCGCGTCCGTCCAAGCCTGGCGGTCGGTCTCCTCGACCTCGTCGTCGTCTTCTTCGACTTCCTGCGCGCAGAACGGGCGCAGGCGTTGCAGCCAGTCGCGCAGCAGCGCGTGCAGCGTGGGAAACAGAATGGCCGGATCGGCGCCGCCCTCCACCAGCGAACCGCCCATCAGCGCCAGCGCTGCGGCATGGGAGGGATGCAGTTGCGGCAGAAGATCGGCGCAATCCCGCAGGGCCGCAGCAGTGTTCGCCGGGTTGCGGGCATGGGTCAGAAAGGCGCCAACCTCGGGCCGGCTGAAGAATTGCTCCATCGACGCCAGGTCATCGGCGGCAAGAATGGGACGGGACAGGCTGCGTGCGAGGTCGGAGATCGGCATGAAGGTACGGCTATGGGTGAGGACGGCGAACAGCAAGCGCGCCCGCGGTATTCAGGGCGCCCGAGTTTACCGGCCGCAGCGCGATGTCGTGACCAAAAATTTCATGCCTGATCGCGGCTTTAAACGACGTGATGTCGGCCAGGTGCGCTTTCCCATAGCGGTCAGACTTCAACGAAGCGTTACAAGTCCTGCCAGATCTAATCAAATAAAACAGTTCTCCCCACGCTTCTGCTTTAGTTCTAGTCGCTGCATGGTGTTGCGTTCGGCGCGGCTTCCAGCGTTTGACGTACTGCCGGCAGAGAAAAGATCAATAACCGGAGGAGAAGTCTATGCGTACGTTCAAGCGCAGGGCCGCCGCATTCCTGGCAAGCGGCCTGATCGCAGTGCTGGCGGGTTGCGCCTCGCCAGGCGGCAAGAAGGACACGATTGCCATGCCCGGGCTCTCGCAGCCCGTGGAAATCGTCAGGGACAAGCACGGCGTGTCTCACATCTACGCCAAGAACCAGGCGGACCTGTTCTTTGCCCAGGGCTTTTCGGCCGCGCGCGACCGCCTGTGGCAACTGGATCTGTGGCGCCGCCAGGGCGAAGGCAAGATGGCCGAACAGTTCGGCCCGCGCTTCATCGAACAGGACCGCGCCGCGCGTCTCTTCCTGTACCGGGGCGACATGCAGGCGGAATTCGCCAGCTACCACCCCGAAGGCCAGGCCATCCTCACCGCGTTCGCCAACGGCATCAACGCCTACGTGAACTGGGTCAAGGCCAATCCCGACCAGCTTCCGCCGGAGTTCAAGCTGACCGGCACCGAGCCGGGCTACTGGAGTCCGGAGACGTCCCTGATCCGCATCTACGGCCTGACGCGCAACGTCAGCGAGGAAGTGCGGATGTCCGAGCAGATCGCCGCATTGGGCCTGAACAACGTGCAGGGGCTGAGCACCTTCGAGCCGCCGTTGGCGCTGCAGGTGCCTGCCGGCCTGGACGTGCGCCAGATCAACAAGTCCGTCCTGGCCACCTACCGGCTGGCGCGTGACGGCCAGAAGTTCGAGGCGGGCGACTTCCCGCGCAGCCCGCTTGCCGCGGAGGAACGCGCCAAGCTGGCGAGCGCGTTGTCCGAGGGGCGGCTTGCGTCGCTGGACCCGGCCTTCGATCCGCTGGCGCCGCGCTACGAAAGCAACAACTGGACGCTGAGCGGCGAGCGCACCGCCACCGGCAAGCCCATCCTGGCAGGCGACCCGCACCGGTCCATCACCATGCCGTCGCTGCGCTACATGGTCCACCTGAATGCGCCGGGCTGGAACGTGATCGGCGCGGGCGAACCGGCATTGCCCGGGGTGTCGATGGGCCACAACGACCGCATCGCGTTCGGCCTGACGATCTTCGCGTTCGGCGACGAGGAAGACCTGTACGTCTACGACACCAACCCCGCGAACCCCGGCGAATACCGCTACCAGGGCCGCTGGGAAAAGATGCGCCAGATCGACGAGAGCATTCCGGTGCGCGGCGCGTCGCCTGCCATGCGCAGCCTGAAGTTCACGCGTCATGGTCCCGTCATCCACGAAGACCCGGTGCGCCGCAAGGCCTACGCCCTGCGCGCCGCCTACCTGGAATTCCCGGGTACGGCCGCCTATCTGGCCAGCCTGCGCTTGAATCAGGCGCAGAACTGGAACGAGTTCGTGGCCGGCATGGAAAAGCACTACACGCCCAGCGAGAACATGGTCTACGCGGACGTGGACGGCAACATCGGCTGGTTCGGCGGCAGCATCGCGCCCATCCGTCCGCGCAACGACTGGTCCGGCATGCTGCCCGTGCCGGGCAATGGCGACTTCGAATGGCGCGGCGTGCTGCCCGGCAACGCCCTGCCCCGCGTCTTCAATCCGCCCGAAGGCTATGTCGCCACGGCCAACGAGTACAACCTGCCCGCCAACTATCCGTACAAGGACATGTCGGCGCGCACCTGGGCCGAGCCCTTCCGCATCCAGCGAATCCGCGAGGTGGTGGCTGACGGCAAG
Organism: Achromobacter sp. UBA2119; assembly: GCF_002331005.1. Classification (NCBI taxonomy): domain Bacteria; kingdom Pseudomonadati; phylum Pseudomonadota; class Betaproteobacteria; order Burkholderiales; family Alcaligenaceae; genus Achromobacter; species Achromobacter sp. UBA2119. Next base: position 592,950 of record NZ_DCYD01000009.1, read on the forward strand.
GGGCTGACCGTGCAGCAGTCGCAGGACTTGCAGTTCGACAATCTGTCGATTCCTGCCCGCACGCTGGGCGGCTACGCCAAGTCGTTGAACTCGGCGGACGCGAAGGTCGGCGAAGCGCTGAGCCTGCTGAAGGACTGGGACTACCGCATGGCCACGGACTCCCGGGCTGCCACCGTCTATGCGTTCTGGCTGCCCGAGGTCGTCAAGCGCGTAACCGACCTGTATGTGCCGGCAAACGGGCGCGCGGCATTCGGCGAGCTTTCCACCCGCAAGACACTGGAAAAGCTGGCCACGCCCGATGCCGCCTTTGGACCTCGCCCGGATCAGGGCCGCGACGCCCTGCTGTTGCAGGCGCTGGCCGATGGTCTGACGCAGCTCACCGCCAAGATGGGGCCGGATTCGAAGCAGTGGCAGTGGGGCAAGCTGCACCACATCCAGTTCGATCACAGCCTGGCCAGCCTGCTGCCGCCCGACACCGCCAAGGCGTGGGGCACGCCGCGCTATCCGGTCGGCGGCGACAACGACACGGTGCATCGCGCGACGTTCCGCAAGAGCGACTACCGCGTGACCAGCGGTGCGTCGTACCGCCAGGTGATCGACGTGTCCGACTGGGACAACTCGCGCGTGCAGAACGTGCCGGGCCAATCGGCGGATCCGCGCAGCCCGCATTACCAGGACCTGATCAAGGGCTGGGCGACGGGCGAGTACTTCCCGATGGCCTTCAGCCGGGCCAAGGTGGATAGCCAGCGGTCGGATACGCTGACGCTGCAGCCGGCGGGCAAGTGACCTGAGTTCCGGGGATGGACAAGCCGGGCTGCGACTTCCTGCGAGGGAGCGCGGCCCGGCTTTTTTATCGGGCTGCTTGCTTGGGTCGATGATGCGCTGGACTCAACCCGGACCTTGCACCCTTGATGTTTGTCATTTCGCGCCGCGATCCGCGGGCGGAGAATGCCCTCATGACCCTCTACCCCGTGCTGCTCATCCTGCACCTGCTTGCCGCCTTCCTGTTCGTCGGCACTGTCACGTTCGAGGTGCTGTTTCTTGAACCGGTGCACCGGCGTCTGCCACCCGACGTGCGCAAGGCGCTGGGCAGCCAGCTCGGGCCGCGCGTGCGTTCGGTAGTGCCGTGGTCGGTGGTAGTGCTGTATCTGGCGGGGTTGGGGCTGGCGTGGCAGCACCGCGGCGCGCTGTCCGCGCCGCTGGCCTCATCGTTCGGCCTGCTGCTGTCCATCAAGATCGCGCTGGCCATCAGCGTGCTGATTCATGTGGCGACCGCGCTGGTGCTGGCCAGGCAGCGCAAGCTCACCGGCGCGCTGCAAGGGCGTCTGCACCTGAGCGTGTTCTGCCACATGCTGGCCATCGTCGTGCTGGCCAAGGCGATGTTCTACGTCACCTGGTGACCGGGCCAAGGGCGCTAACCGCGAACAGGGCGATAACCGCGCGGATCGCGCTAACGCCCCTCCACGCGAACCTCCACGCGAACTCCCCGTTTACTTGCGCTTGCCCGAGGCGTCCTGCTCCACCACCATGTCCAGCACGTAGACCTTGGAGGGCGCATCGGCGGGCGGGTTCTTCCAGTCGTAGCGCTTGACGCGCAGCACGGTGCGCACGCCCTCCTGGTGCTCAAACCCTTCGATCGACTGGTACAGCGGCTGCCACTTGTCCGGCGCCGGCAGCGCGATGCCCGCGTCATTGAACTTGCGTTCGCGCACCATCAGGCACTGGTAGTGCGGAATCATCGGATGGCTGCATTCGGCGCGCTTGGCCGCCACTTCCAGGAACATGATCTGGCTCGCGCTGCCGTACAGCGTTTCCGGCGTGGGTTCGCCGACGAACTTCAGCACGCTGCCGTCCTGCGTCGTGAGGTCCAGCGTCGGCTCGGCCTTGTCGCCCGACATCGACACGCGCAGATCGCCTTTCAGGCGCTGGGCGATCTCGGCATCGAGTTGCATCAGGCTTTGTTCGCAGGCCTTCATCGTCGACGCGAGATTCGCGATGGTCAGCACGCCGTTCTTGTACGTGTACCCGCCGAATTGCGCATTGCAGCCGCCGCGGATGTTCACGCCGTCGTCCTTGAACGTCAGGCGCACCTGATGCTCGACGCCCTTTTGCAGCGCCGCGATGGACTTGCCCGCGGCATCGGTGGCGGCGGTCAGGCGCCAATGGTAGGCGCTCAGGCCGGCCTGAGCTTCGGCGGACGTGGTGGCGGAATCAGGCATGGCGGACGATCCTTCGCGGGGTGAGGTCGTGGGCGCGCAGGCAGACAGCAGCGCCGCGCAGACGGATGCAAGAAGGATGGTTTTTTTCATGATTGGTTCCTGACGGCCGCGTGGCATTGACGAAAAGCGGGATTCTACGTCCGTGCCGTGGACGAAATTACCGCTGCGCGGCGCAGTCCGTTTCCAAATCTTGCGGCCGACAAGCCCCGGGCGGCGTGATCGAACCGTCCGCGCGCCGTGTGCCCCGCATGGGAAATTGTCATCCGGCGGGCGCGGTCCAGCCCTCACGGCCAGCGCGGGCGCGATTACAGTCTGACACCTTCCCCGTCAGGCCCACGCACGGCCGCGCAGGCCTGAACGCGCTACTTGGCAGCGGGATACACCGGGCTTGCCAGGCAAGCCTGCGCCCATTCGTAGTCGTCGGTATCGAATATTTCGCCGTCGATCTTCGGCAGGGGCTTGTCGGCATAACTGAAATCGGGCGCTGCCGGCGACCGGTTCCAGTGGGTCTTGCCATTGCCGTCGTCGCACGCCTCGTCGGCGCTGCTGAACGAGCACGACGCGATGACCTTGGGCTTGCCGTTCACCACGTCGGCCACGAACCGTTTTGTGTAGACGCCGCCGGACGCCCAATACTCGTCCACCGAGCAGACGCGGTCATTGTGCTGGTAGTGGCGGGTCGCGAAGCAGGAGTAGTTGTTGTAGTCGGGCGGCAGCACGTCGCACGACGACGCAAACCCGGCAAACGGACCGCCGGTGAATTGCGCCCGGAACTTGCGCTGATCCAGCGCCCGAGCGATCAGGACCGGCGTATCAGACCCCTTGGCCTTTTCCTTGAACTGGGCGCTGCGCGCCTGGATCAGGCTGCGCGCGGCCTGCGCGGGGGTCTTGCCGTCGGGCAGGAGGTCGGGCGACTCGATCAATCTTTCCAGTGCGTTGTCGCGCGCCGCCAGCCAACGCTTCTGGCCGTCGACCAGCATGGCGCGGATCTCGGCATCGGGCGCGGCTTTCAACAGTGCGCTGTAGCTGCGATTCAATTCCGCGTCGGCGGACACCGCGCCGCGGTCGGCGCAGATCAGCTTCTCGACGCCGGTGGATGCCTTCTTGCAATCGATGGCCAGCGCGGGCGCGGACAAGGCGAACAAGCCAGCCAGGGACAACAACCGTAGGGCGGGAATTCCAGGTTTCATCTGATTCTTCTCGGGTTCGATGGCGGTTGAACAGCCTGCAATTCTGGCACGAAACCGGGGACGACCCCACAGACGCACGCCGCCGATCGCCCTTCCCGTTCGCGATCGGCGGCGGCCTCAACGCGCGCTACAGCGCCGAGGCCATCGCCAGCCGCTCCGCGTAATGCGGTATCGACAGACGCTCGATGACGGCCTGCTGCTGCGCCCCGAACACGTCGCGCTCATCCGGCGAAGCAGAAATGTTCGGACGGTCGATGGTCAGCTTGATGGCGTTGCAGCTATCCACGAAGAACGTGCCAACCACGCGCTCGGGCGCCACGCCCAGCACCCGCGCCACATTGGCCGGGCAGAACACGTTCGAGCGCAGCGCGGCCTCGTAATCGGCGGCCGAGTTGAACACGATGTCGAACGTCAGCCGGTTGATGCCCGCGTCCTTGCTGCGGACCACCACGGCCATGTCGAGCAGCGGCTGTTCGCGCTGGGGCGTGCCTTCAGGGGGCACGTCGGCGATCAGGGACAGCGTGCGATCGTCCAGGTTGCCCGTGTAGTCCGTGATGCCGATGTCGTAATACCGCGGCCGGGCGGATCCGCTTTCCGTCCACGCCGCGCCGTTTGCGCGGAAGTACGTGATCGGGAACATGCGGTTCTTGATGATGTCCTCGTTCAGCAGCAGGTGGTAGAGCGTCCATTCGTAGGCATCGCCCGCATCCATGTCCAGCCGCGAGCCGTCGCGCGCGGCGGCCAGCGACAGCAGGCGTTGCAGCTCGGCGTGATGGCGGTCGGCGAGCACACGAGGATCGCGGTCGATGGTGCGCACGAGCGCGACCGGATGGCTCGCGTCGGCCTCATGGATTTTCCAGGTGGCGGCGCGCAGCGCGTCCGGAAATTCCGCCTGAACCAGCGTGATGACCGCGTCCTTGATCATCGGGTAATTGGCCTGGAACACCGGATCGCGCGTGCCGCTGGGAACCACCGCGCCGTACTGCCCATCTTCATGCCGGAAGCTCACCAGATTGGGCGACAGCGGATAGGCAATGTTGCCGGCGGTGGCCTTGCGCCCCGCGTAACCGTAATGGATCAGATAGTGGGTCAGCAGGCTGGCGAGCGTTTCGGCCGCCTGCGGCGTCGCCGCGCAGGTTTCCACGATCAGACCCAGCTCCTTTTCGCCCTCGCGCAGCGGCACGGCCTGGACGCCGTTGCGGCCATAGACCAGCACGTCGCCAGGCACACGCGGCAGGTCCGCGGGATCCAGATGAACCAGCGACACCTTGCGTTTGCCCAGCCGCCGCGCGCCTTCCAGCTTGATGCTCCACGGCCATGGCTTGCCCGCATGCACGAACTGGCTGTTGCGGATGCCGGCGGTGCGGGCGTCGCGCGCGAAGAATTCCGTGTGTTCCATCGCCAGGATGCCTTCGGGATAGAACTGCAGTTGCGGATGGCTTTCCTCGTACAGCGAATGCGCCGCAATCGAATACGGCGTGCAGCGCCGTCCCGAGTCCGGCGCCACGAAAAGCGCCGTGCCGTCGTCGTAGATTTCGGCGATCAGGCAATCCGACGGCGAGCCCGGGTCGCAGGCCAGCGCGCCGCATTCCAGCACGTGGCCCACGTGGTACGCCAGACCCGGATCGATACCGCGGCGGATCATGTCGGACGCGAACAGTGCAATGTCGCACGAGCGGCCGGCCAGCACGTACTTCGCGCCGCTTTCCAGCGCAGTGATGAGCGGATGCACGCCCATCTGACCCACGATGGTGCTCTCTTCGAGCGCCGCTGCATCCAGCTCCGGCCCGGCGCCCGTGGGCCGAAGCGCAACCGCGCGGAATTCGCGGATCACACTGGCCGGGTCCAGCTCGGACCGGATGACAGCCACGGCGCGGTCCTTCACGCCCAGCTCGTCAAACACTTCCTTGGCGACGTCGATCATCCAATCCAGGTTGCGGTTGCCGCCCGCCATGCCGCAGCTTCCCAGGATGACCGGACCCTCAATGCGTTCGCCCGCCTCGACCATGTGGCGAAAGTCCGCCTTCACGGCCTCGCGTTCGAAGTACTCGGTTCCCGTGCCCAGGTAATAGGGGCCGGCATCCATCGATCCCGCATCCGAGATCACGGCGTCGATCCGCCCTTCCAGCGCCTTTTGCAGCGATTCACGGGGAAATCCATATCCCAACGCGCCGCACGCGGACACCACGCGATAAACCAGCTTTGCCATCATCACTCTCCAGTTCTGCAGGCCGCAGACATTGCGGTTGCTGCATGGGAGTGAAGATTGCGCCTGCCGGCGAAGCTGGAAAAATACTATGTCGATATGCGGGTATCGCCCGCGGATATGGCCTTTAGCGGCGCGTCAGGAAGGCAGCGGCTCCGCGCCGGCCAGTCCTTTTTCCTGCACCTGCTGCATCACGAACTCGCTGAGCAGTGTGCGCACCGCCTCGGCGGGCGGCGCCAGCGGCACGTCGCTGGACGCGATGACTGCCGCCGTCAGATAGACGGGCGGCTCGATCAGCACGGCGGACACCATCGCGTTTCCCGGCTGCCCCGAGAAATCGCCCAGCGGCAGGATGGTATGGCCGATGCCCGCCTGCACCGCCGACAGCATGCCGGAAAAGACTTCGGTTTCCGCCACCACCTGCGGCGCGATTCCAGCCTCGGAAAACAGCCGGTCCAGCAGATTGCGCGTCATGTTGGGATGCGCGGGCAGGATGAGCGGCATGTCGGCCAGTTGCTCGAAGCGCATGGCGGACGGCCGGCGCCCCGGCTTGCGCGGGCTGATCACAAAAAGCCGCTGCCGGAACAACGGTTGACGCGCAAAACCCGTGGTCGGTTCGTCCTCGAACACCAGCGCCAGATCCAGCGAGCTGTCGCGGATGCGGGCGCCCAGCTGGCCGCTGGCATCGCTGCTGAAACGCAGGCTGATCTTGGGCAGCGCCGCCCGGCATTTTTCCATCAGTTCGCCCGCCAGAAACGACGCCAGCGTGGACGACATGCCGATGCGCACGACGCCCTGGATGTCGCCGCTGAGCGAGCGCACGATCTGCGGAATGCGCTCCATGCGGCTCAGGATGGAAGCGGCTTCGGTGTAGAGCGCGGCGCCCGCGGCCGTGGGACGCGCGCCCCGCGCGCTGCGATGCAGCAGCGTCACGCCCAGCTCTTCTTCCAGCGCCGCGATCTGCTGGCTGAGCGCCGGCTGCGCCACCGGAATGAGCGCCGCCGCGCGGGAAAAACTGCCCGCCTCGACGATCTTCACGAAGTACCGGAGATGGCGCAGTTGCACGGAAACGCTCCGGTCAGAACGTCACCTTGACTGACGGCGCGCTGCGCCGGGCCTCGCCATGGAACACGGCTTCGATGTTGTTGCCGTCCGGATCCAGCACGAAGGCGCCGTAGTAGCCGGGATGGTATTCGCGGAATCCCGGCGCGCCGTTGTCCTTGCCGCCGTGAGCCAGCGCCGCTTTGTAAAACGCGTCGACCATCGCCTGATCTCGCGCCTGGAACGCCAGATGTTGACGTCCCGTCAACTGACCCAGTGCGGCCTGGCTGTCAGCCGACGAGACAAAGAGCTCGTCCGCCCAGAAGTAGTCGTCGGCCGTGCCGCCCATCGGCACCTCCAGGGCATCGAACACCGCCTGGTAGAAGCGCTGACTGGCCGGCAGATCGCGCACGACAAGCTGGATGTGATCGATCAGACGGCCGCGATGGATCTCGTTGGTCTGCATGACATCTCCTTACTGGTGGGGATCGGTCGACTATAGCGCCATCCGCTGCAGGCGATATGGGGGCTCGGTCAAACGGATACCACCGGAACGCATTGCCGGCTTGCCCATTCAGCCAGCCCGCCAATGACAAGGCCCGCATTGCCGTGTGGGGCAATGCGGGCCTGAATACCGCGGTCATGCGGGGCGTGCGCGGCACGCCCCCAGATTCGATCAGCCAAACACGCGGAAGCGCTCGGCGTCGTCCATGAAAGCCTTGTCGCCGAAACCGGCTTCGTTCGAGCCAAACGGCATCTGCGCGCGCAGCTTCCAGTAGGCGGGAACGTTCCATTCGCGCGCGACGGCGGCGTCGATCAGCGGGTTGTAGTGCTGCAGGCTGGCGCCGACACCGGCGTTGGCCAGCGCGGTCCACACGGACAACTGGGCCATGCCGCCCGATTGCTCGGACCAGACGGGGAAGTTGTCGGCGTACAGCGCAAACTTTTCCTGCAGGCTGCGCACGACGTCCTGGTCTTCAAAGAACAGGATGGTGCCCACGCCGGCGGCAAAGCTCTTGAGCTTGGCTTCGGTCTTGTCGAAACCTTCGGCGGGCGCAACCTTGCGCACTTCTTCCGTAGCCAGGTTCCAGAGCTTGTCGCTTTCGGCGCCAAACAGGATCACGGCGCGCGAGCTTTGCGAGTTGAAGGAGGACGGGCTGTGCTTGATCGCTTCCTGGATCAGCGTGGTCAGTTCTTCCTTGGAGGCCGACAGGTTGCGGCCCAGCGAATACTGCGTGCGGCGCTGCTTGAGCGCTTCGAGATATGCGTTGCTCATTATTTGACCTTTCGACCAGTAGATAGAGATGACGATGGGAGGCATTCTACCGGCTCGACCATGACGCGAATACCCGTTCAAACGCACTTTGGCTGGAACATACTGTTCCACTGATGGTGCCAAAGCGGCCGAATTGTGCGATCCGCGCGAGCAATCGGCCGCCTTCAGACGGCCGCGTTCAAACGTTTGATTTGGTCAGAGGTCCATGTCCAGGACGCGCGTCACCGTGTTGCAGGACGTGCATTGGCCCGCCACGATGAGATTGCTGAAGAAGTTCTGCACGGTGTCCGGATCTTCGTCCCAGAGTTCGTCCGTGCCGTCGTAGTCGAACTGGGCGAAGACGCTGAACCGCGTGCCCTGGCAGGCGGGGCAGGCAAAGGCCTGCGCCGCCCCCTCGCCGCGGATCTTGGCTGAGCAATCCAGCTCGCCGTGATAGCCGTGGATGTCGCTGTCGAACACCACGACATCCTCCGATGCGTCGTCCCATTTCACGGCCAGCGGCGACACGAATTCGTAGTCCTGGACGTGTTCGTTGTAGTCGCGCAGGTCAAAGCCCAGGATTTCGCCCGTCTGCGCGCCGCCGGCGCCCAGCAGGCGGAATGCGACCGCAACCTCGCCACGGTCTTCCACGATCAAGGGCGCGGGTGTCACGCGCACGCCATCCAGACAGCGTGGCGGGTGGGACAGAACGTGATCGAACGTGGGATCGGACATGCAGCGGGTCTCCAGTGAAGCGCGAAGATTGATGAGCGCGAGACTATAGCAATCGCTGTGGCCGGCGACGTATGGCCGGCGACGTACGGCCGGCCAGATCCCTCGGTCCATCAGTCGGCGCGGAACCCCGTCGCCTTCACCACATCGGCCCAGCGCTTGGACTCCGCGGTCAGCAAGGCCTGCAGCGCCTGCCGGTCCGAGCCCACGACGACAAATCCCGCTTCGCCAAGCGTCTTCACGGCGGCAGGCTGGCGCAGCGCGGCGGCGCTGTCAGCCTGCAAGCGAGTCAGCACAGCCTCCGGCGTGCCGGCCGGCGCGAACAACGCGAACCAGGCGCCGAAATTGACCGCGGGCAGGCCGCCCTCCGCGAAGGTCGGCACGTCAGCCAACGCGGACGAGCGCTTCGCGCCGGTGGTGGCCAGCGCGCGCAGCTTGCCGCCCTGCACCTGGGGCGCGGCCAGGGCCGTTGTCACGAAGGCCGCCTGCACGCCGCCGGACACTAGTCCCGACACGGCATCGCCCGTCGACCGGTAATGGATGGCTTCGATCTTCAGGCCCGCCTCGCGCGCGAAAAGCTCCGCGCCGAAATGGCCGGGCGTACCCGCGCCGAAGGTGGCGAAGTTCACGCGGTCCGGCGCCTTCTTCGCGGCGTCGATAAACGCCGGCAGGTCCTTGTACGGCGAGCTGGCCGGCACCACCAGCACGAAGTCGGCACGCACCACCTCGGAGATCGGCGCGAAGTCGCGCGGCGGATCGTAGTTCAGGTTGCGGTACGTGGCAGGCGAAATGCTGATCGAGCCGACCTCGCCCAGCAGCAGCGTCTGGCCGTCCGCCGGACTGCGCGCGACGTTCTGGGCGGCAATCTGCCCGCCCGCACCAACCTTGTTCTCCACCACCACGCTTTCGCCCAGCAGCGGTCCCATGTGCTGGGACAACGTGCGGGCCACGATGTCCGGCCCCGTGCCGGGCGGAAAGCCCACGTTCAGGCGCACCGGCCCATTGGGAAACTGGGCGGCTGCCGCAAGCGGCAGGCACAGCATGAAGCCGCCCAGCAGGCGGCGCAGCATCGTTTGCATGGTTGTCTCCTGGTTTTTTTAATGCCGCGGCGGCTGCCGCGGGTTCAGCAAATGCGATAGAAGCGCAATTCGACGCGGTCGGGATAGCGCGCACCGGTGCCGATGAACAGGCTTTCGTTCATCCAGCCCAGCGCGGGCGACGACGTTTCAAAGCGGGGATAGCTGCGAAAGTAGATGCGCGCCGGATCGACGGCTTCGCCGCGCGCCAGCCGCGCGATGTCCTCGGCGCTGCCCGTGCGGATGCCGGTGTTCTCGACATACACGCGCTCGCCTTCGGGCGTCTCGATCACATAGCGTGCGTGGATGTCCGTGAATGTGGCCGAGCGGATGATCTGGAAGTCCGCGCCGCCGGGCAGCACCTTGCCGGACAGGCGCGGGCCTTCTACCGTGCCGCCTGTGATCGGGATCACGCGGCGCCGGCCCTGCGGTGTATCGCCCACTTCCTGCGGCGCGCCCACGTCGACCACCACGGTGGTCACGTGTTCCAGCCGGGGCGCGTGGGGTTCGTTGATGGCATCGGCGCCGCTCATGGCTTTTCTCCGCGGGCAAGGCGCAGCGCGGCGGGGTCAAAACCCGCCAGCTGCTTGTAGCGCAGCGACACCGCCGCCAGCTCCTCGCCCGATATCACGTCGTTGATGTTCGCAAAGCCTTGGGGCGCGCGCTCTTCGGCAAACTGCATCACCTGCTCGGGGCCGTTCAAACGATTGCGCAGCACGATGCCGGCGGTGCGCGGCAGACGTTCGGCTTCGTACTCCAGCAGCGCGATCTCTGCTGAACGCGCCTTGCCCTGCACCGCCTGATCCAGCCAGTCGGCCAGGGAGCGCGCGTCCAGGATCGCCTGGGCCGATCCGTTCGAGCCGATGGGATACATCGGATGCGCCGCGTCGCCCAGCAGCGTAAAGCGCCCGCGCGTCCAGCGCGGCAAGGGATCGCGGTCCACCAGCGGAAACTCGTAGATTGCCTGGGCGCCGTCGATGATGGCAGGGATGTCGATCCAGTCCCAGCGCCAATCGGCAAAGCGGTCCGCGAAGACGGACTTATCGACCTTGCGATTCCAGTCGGTGGCGGGCAGTTCCGCGCCGGGGATCGACAGCTCGGCGATCCAGTTGATGAGCGAACGGCCTTGTTTGCGCAGCGGTTCGGAGATCGGATAGCAGACGAATTTCTGGTCCTGGTGACCCGCCATGAACATGCTGCGCCCGTCCAGATACGGCGGCGCCTCGGTCACGGCGCGCCACAGCATGCGCCCGGAAAACCGGGGCTCGTCCCCGACGGGATGAAGCTGACGGCGCAGTGCCGAGTGGATGCCATCGGCGCCCACCAGGATGTCGCCGCGCACGGCCTGCAGCGCGTTGTCCGCGCGGCGGCGGAACTGCGCGTGCACGCCCGCCGCATCCTGGCTGGCCGATTCCAGCACCATGCCCGGCACGATGGCATCCGGGCCGAGCCGGTCGCGCACGGCCTCTGCCAGCAGCATCTGGAATTCGCCGCGATGCACCGAAAACTGCGGCAGCGGATAACCGGCCTCGAGGCCGCGCGGCTCGCGCCAGATCGGCTGGCCGAGCTTGTTGTAGTAGTGAAGCTGCGAGGTCTCGATGGCGCGTTCGGCCAACTGGGGCATGAGGCCCAATTGTTCGATCTCGCTGACCGCATGAGGCAGCAGATTGATGCCGACGCCCAATGGCCGCAATTCCTGCGCGCTTTCATAGATGCGGCAGCCGATGCCGCGCCGATGCAGCATCAGCGCAAGGGTCAGCCCGCCGATCCCGGCCCCGGCAATGACGATTTGCATGTCTACTCCTGGTCTTATTTGTTATGCAACATAACAAAATCGCCCCGCGTTTCGCACGAGGGATTTCCCGCAATCCGGTGGCGCGGCGGCGACGCGTGCATTAGTGTTGAGGCCCCGTTTCACGATCTGCCCCCGATGTCCAGAGCCTCCGCCCCACGCCCTCGCCGCCCTGCTGCCCGCGGCGAACACTTCGATCCGCATGTGCCCGGCATTCAGTACGGCGCGCTGGACGATCTGGTGGGCTACGCCATCCGCCGCGCGCAGATCCTGATCTACGAGGACTTCCTGGCCGCGCTGGCGCCGTGGGACATCACGCCGCAGCGTTATTCGGCACTGACGCTGATCGCCGCCAATGAAAACCTCAAGCTCACCGACCTGGCGCGCATCCTGGGCATTGCGCGCTCGGGCGCGGTGCAGATCGTCAACCAGTTGCAGGACCTGGGCTACGTGGAGCGCCAGGAAGCCGAACGCGACCGGCGCGCCTACGCGCTGGCCATGACGCCGGCCGGCCACACCGCGCTGGCCGCCATCACCGAGGCCGTGCAGGCGCACGACGCGCGTATCAGCGGGAAGCTGGGCGCGGCGGATCGGCGAAAACTGATCGGGCTGCTGGGCAAGCTGGGGTAGCGCGGCCCGCCATCGCGCACCCATGGACAGGTAGCGCGGCTTCCCTCTCCGCGCAAGGCTGCGCCGCATCGCGCGCGCCTTTTGCGCCCATGCGGGCATTCCCCTATTACTCCAGCCGCGTCAAAAAACTATCGTATTCGAGAATTATCAAATAAGAGAATTCTCGCTTCCGACAAAATGACTGCTGAAACCCTATACGACTTTGCCGTGGTCGGCGCCGGGATCGCCGGCGCCTCCGTGGCCTACCGCCTCAGCGCCTCGGCGTCCGTGGCAGTGCTGGAACGCGAGTCCCAACCCGGTTATCACTCCACCGGCCGCTCCGCAGCCATGTTCATGGAGACCTACGGCACCACGCAGATCAAGGCGCTTACGCGCGCCAGCCGCGCCTTCTACGAGCATCCGCCCGAAGGCTTCTGCGAGCATCCGCTGCTTAGCCCGCGCGGCGTGCTGTACATCGCAACGCCGGACCAGAAGGATCTGCTGCAGGAAGTGTTCGAAGACTTCCATCGCCAGTCGCCCAACGTCACGCTGATCGACGCCGCGCAAGCGGTGGCCCGCGTGTCCTGCCTGCGCGAAGACCAGCTCTGCGGCGCGATCGAGGAACCCGACGCGCGCGACATCGACGTGCATGCCCTGCATCAGGGCTTTCTGCGCGGCATGAGCCGCCAGGGCGCGGTGCTGCACAACAATGCCGAATTGACCGGCGCCGCGTTCGAGAACGAGGTCTGGACGCTGACGCTGGCCGACGGGCGCCAGATCCGAGCGCGCGCCGTCGTCAACGCCGCGGGCGCGTGGGCCGACCACACGGCAACGCTGTGCGGAGCCGCCCCCGTCGGCCTGCAACCCTGCCGCCGCACCGCCTTCACCTTCAGCGGTCCGGACGACGTCGATTTCTCGCACTGGCCCGCCGTAGTCGGCGTGGACGAAAGCTATTACTTCAAGCCGGACGCCGGACAACTTCTGGGCTCGCCCGCCAATGCCGATCCGGTCGACGCGCACGACGTCGTGCCCGAAGAGCTGGATGTCGCAACCGGCATCTACCGCATCGAAACCGCCACGTCGCTGACGATCCGCCGCCCGAAGCACATCTGGGCCGGCCTGCGCTCGTTCGTGCGCGATGGCGATTTCGTGGTGGGCTGGGACGCGGCCACGCCGGCCTTCTTCTGGCTGGCCGCGCAAGGCGGCTACGGCATTCAGACCGCCGCCGCCACGTCCGAGCTTGCCGCCGCGCTGCTGACGCGCCAGCCCCTACCCGATCACCTGCACGCGCACGGCGTCAATGCCGACGCCGTGCGGCCCGAGCGCTTGCGCTGATCCAGTCACCGTTAACCGAGACCCCGACATGACCGCCATCACCCGATACCCCAGCAGCCTGCCCCTGCCCTTCTCGCGCGCCACTCAGGCGGGCGGCTTTTTGTTCCTGTCCGGGCAGATCCCGCTGGATGCCGACGGCCAGGTCGTGCGTGGCGATATCACCGCCCAGACGAATGCCGCCATCGAGCGCATCAAGGACACGCTCGCACTGGCCGGCGCCAGCCTGAAGGACGTGGTTCGCGTGACCGTGTGGTTGACCGATCTGGCGCTGTTCGCGCAGTTCAACGAGGCCTACCGCAGCCATTTCTCCTCCGATTTCCCCACGCGTTCCACCGTCGAGGCCAAGCTGGCCATGGACGTGGACGTCGAGATCGAAGTGCAGGCCTGGCTGGGCGACAGCCAGCCCAAGGGTCCCGCAGCCGCCTGACGCCGTATTCGTTCGATTGCATGACACCGCCAGGCCCACGCCTGGCGGGGCGACACCCCCCAGCGCGCGCCCCGCTGCCCGCGCCCTCAAAACCCCTCTCTAGCGCGGAGCGTCATTCATGAAGATCTTTTCCGGGTCCCTGGCGACCGAGACGAACACCTTCTCCCCCATTCCGACCGGCCTGGCTTCCTACCGGGCGCGCGGCTACTTCCCCGCCGGCCAGCATCCGGACCGCATGCAGATGTTTTCGGGTCCGCTGTGGGCCGCGCGCCAGCGCGCCGCGGGCAAGGACTGGACGCTGATCGAAGGCTTGACCGCAGGCGCGACGCCGGCCGGCATCACCACCCGCCACGCCTACGAGACGCTGCGCGATGAGCTGCTGGACGACCTGCGCCGCGCGGGCAAGGTGGATATCGCGCTCTTCGGCCTGCATGGCGCGATGGTCGCCGACGGCTACGACGACTGCGAAGGCGACCTGCTGCGCCGCGCGCGGGAGATCGTCGGCCCGGACGCCGTGATCGGCGCCGAACTCGATCCGCACTGCCACCTGACGGTCGCGATGGTAGAGAGCGCCGACTTCCTGGTCTGTTTCAAGGAATACCCGCACACCGACATCCTGGAACGCGCGTTCGACCTGGTCGACCTGTGCGTGGCGCGCGCCGAGGGCCGCATCAACCCCACGCGTGCGGTCTACGACTGCGAAATGATCTCCATCATGCACACCAGCCGCGAGCCGATGCGCAGCTTCGTGGACCGCCTGCTCGCGATGGAAGGCAAGGAAGGCGTGCTGTCCGTGTCCATCGCCCACGGCTTTCCGTGGGGCGACACGCCGGACATGGGTTCGAAGGTGCTGGTCTATACCGACGGCGACGCCGCGCAGGCCGAGGCGCTGGCGCGCACGCTGGGCGAAGAGATCATCGGTTTCCGCGATCAGCTGGCGCCGCCCTACCCCGGCGCGGACGAAGCGCTGGACCAGGCGCTGGCGCACAAGGAATTCCCGGTGGTGCTGGCCGATTCGGCCGACAACGCCGGCGGCGGCGCGCCCAGCGACGCGACCTTCATCCTGGAACGGGTGCTGGCGCGCGGCATCACCGATGTCGCCACCGGCCCGTTCTGGGATCCGGTTGCCGTGCAACTGTGCTTCGAGGCCGGCGAAGGCGCGCAGATCAAGCTGCGCGTGGGCGGCAAGGTGGCGCCGGTGTCCGGCCAGCCGCTGGACCTGGACTGCGAGATCCTGGCGCTCAAGCGCGACGCCCTCATGACTGGTCTGGCCGGCACGCCCGCGCTGCTGGGCGACGTGGCCGTCGTGCGCACCGGCGGCGTCACCCTCGTCATGACCACCTCGCGCACCCAGGCCATGGGCACCGACCTGTTCACGCAGTTCGGCGTGGACCTGGCCGCGATGAAACTCATCATCGTGAAGTCTTCGCAGCATTTCTATGCCTCGTATTCGAAGGTCGGCCGCCACGTCATCTACGTCGAAACGCCGGGCGCCATCACGAATGACCTCAACACGCTGCCGTTTGTTAAACGCAAGTTGCCCAAGTGGCCCTTCAAGGGCTGAGGCCCATGCCCCGCAGCCGGGGGCCGATCCGACAACCATTGCCGCCCTGCCCGGGCACATAGAACCAACAAGGGGAAATCCATGATCAGACGTTTCAGCCTGCTGGGAGCCGCCGCGCTCCTGGCCATGAGCGCCGCGACCGGTGCACTCGCCCAGACCAAGACGCTGCGCCTCGTGCCGCACGCGGACCTGAAAACGCTGGACCCGCTCTTCAACACCGCCTACATCACGCGCAACCACGGCTACATGGTGTTCGACACCCTGTTCGCGCAGGACAGCAAGGGCCAGGTCAAGCCGCAGATGGTGGACACCTGGACCACGTCCGAAGACGGCAAGACCTGGACCTTCACCCTGCGTCCCGGTCTGAAGTTCAACGACGGCACGCCGGTGACGGCCGAGGACTGCATTGCGTCGATCCAGCGCTGGGCAAAGAAGGACACGCTGGGCCAGACCATGATGGCGGCCGGCGCAGAATTTGCCGCCACCAACGAAAACACGTTCACGCTGACGCTGAAAGAGCCCTTCGGCCTCGTGCTGGACGCGCTGTCCAAGCCTTCGGGCATGCCGCCCTTCATCATGCCCAAGCGGCTGGCCGCTACTGATCCGAACACCCAGGTCACCGAGATGGTCGGCTCGGGCCCGTTCCTCTTCAAGCGGGATGAATGGGTGCCCGGCAACAAGGTCGTGTACGTCAAGAACCCGGCCTACGTGCCGCGCTCCGAAGCGCCGGACGGCCTGGCGGGCGGCAAGAACGTGAAGGTGGACCGCGTGGAATGGGTCTACATCCCCGACGGCAACACCTCGACGGCCGCGCTGATGAACGGCGAGGTCGACATGATCGAACAGGTCACGCCCGACTTCCTGTCGGTGCTGGAATCCAACCCGGACATCACGCTGAGCACGTCGGTGGCCTCGCAAGGCATGGTGATCCTGAATTCGCTGCATCCGCCGTTCAACAACCCGCTCGCGCGCCAGGCGGTGTACTACCTGGTCAGCCAGAAGGAAATGCTGACCGCGATGGGCTACCCGGACAAGTACCGCGTGGACTACTGCGCCACCATGTACATCTGCGGTTCGCCCCTGGCCACGGACGCGGGCGCCGCGCCCTACGCCAAGACCGATCCCGCACGCGCCAAGCAACTGCTGCAGGAAGCCGGCTACAAGGGCGAGAAGGTGGTGCTGCTGTACCCGACTGATCACCTGAGCGCCCCCGCCGTCATGGTGCTGGCGCAGAACCTGAAGAAGGCCGGCGTGAACGTGGACGTGCAGTCGATGGACTGGGCCTCGCTGGCCGGCCGCCGCCTGAAGAAGGATCCGCCCGCCCAGGGCGGCTGGAACATCTTCCTGACCTGGGGCGGCTACTTCGACGCCAGCACGCCGGTGACCAACCCGTGGCTGTCCGCCGCCTGCGGCAACAGCCTGCCCGGTTGGCCGTGCGACAAGGAACTGGACACGCTGCGCACCAGCTGGATCCGCGAAACGGACGCCGCCAAGCGCAAGGACATCGCGGCGCAGATCCAGGCGCGCGCCTACCAGACGGTGCCCTACGTGATGTGGGGCGAGTTCAAGCCCGTCTTCGCGGTGCGCGGCCTGAAGCAGACCGACCTGATCAAGTCCGGCATCCCGGTGATGTGGAACATCGAGAAACCGTAAGGCAGACGCCGGGCGCCGCGCGCGCCCGGCCGCAAGCCGGGGGGAATCCAGCGTGAAATTCATCCTGCGCCGCATCGCGGCCGTCATACCCGTCATGGCCGTCGTGGCCGTCGTGGTGTTCCTGCTGATACACCTGTCGCCGGGCGATCCCGCGGCGGTCATCGCGGGCGACAACGCCACCGCCGACGACGTCGAAAAAATCCGGCAGAACCTGGGACTGGACAAGCCGCTCCTGCAGCAGTTCGTCATCTGGATCAGCCATATCGCCGTCGGCGACCTGGGCACGTCGATGTCCACGCAGATGCCCGTGTCGCAGCTCATCGCGCAGCGCATGGGTCCCACGATCTCGATCGCGCTCTTCACGATGCTGTTTGCCGTGCTGGCCGCGATTCCGCTGGGCGTGCTGGCCGCGTGGAACGCCGGCAAATGGCTGGACAGGCTGGTGATGGTGGGCGCGGTCTGTGCGTTCTCGGTCCCGGTGTTCCTGATCGGCTACAGCCTGGTGTACGGCTTTTCGATCAAGCTCGGCTGGCTGCCGGTGCAGGGCTACAAGCCGCTGGCCGACGGCCTCGTGCCCTACCTGCGCCACCTCGTGCTGCCCTGTCTGTCGCTGGGCCTGGTCTACATGGCGCTGCTCACGCGGATGACGCGCGCGACCATGCTGGAAGCCCTGTCCGAAGACTACATCCGCACCGCGCGCGCCAAAGGCCTGTCGTCCGGCCCCATCGTCTGGCATGCGCTGAAGAACGCCGCCAACCCCATCGTCACCACTATCGGCGTGGGCGTGGCGCTCCTGATCGGCGGCGTCGTCGTGACCGAGACAGTGTTTGCGATCCCCGGCCTGGGCCGCCTGACCATCGACGCCGTGCTGCGTCACGACTACCCGGTCATCCAGGGCGTGCTGCTGGTGGCCTCGGGCATCTACGTGCTGATCAACCTGCTGGTCGACCTGAGCTACCGGCTCTTCGATCCGCGCATCCGCTACTGAGAAGAGGCAACGCATGAACACGACCACCCTGCCGCTTCCCGCCGCGCGCCCGCGCCTGCGGCGTGCCTTCCGATCCGTGCGCCGCCATCCCATGCTGTATGCGGGCGGCGTCATCCTCCTGCTGCTGGCCGCCATCGCGCTGGCCGCACCGTGGCTGGCCACCGTCGATCCGCAGGAGATCAATCCCATGGCGCGCATGAAGCCGCCGTCAGCGGAGCACCTGTTCGGCACGGATGCGCTGGGCCGCGACGTCTACTCGCGCACCGTCTGGGGCGCCCGCATCTCGCTGCTGGTCGGCATCGTGGTGGCGGTCGTCTCCACCGCGGCCGGCGTGGTGCTGGGGATGATGGCCGGCTACTTCCGCCGCATCGACGCCCTCATCATGCGCATCATGGACGGCCTGATGGCCATTCCCGGCGTGCTGCTGGCCATTGCGCTGATGGCCACGCTAAAAGGGGGACTGGGTACCGTCATCATCGCCATCGTCGTGCCCGAAGTGCCGCGCGTCGTGCGCCTGGTGCGCGCGCTGGTGCTCACCATCCGCGAACAGCCGTACATCGAGGCCGCCGTCTCGGTCGGCACCCGCGTGCCGTCGATCCTGATGCGCCATATCCTGCCCAACCTCTTCGCGCCGCTGATGGTGCAGGCCACGTTCATCGCGGCCTCGGCCATCCTGACCGAAGCGGTGCTCAGCTTCCTGGGCGTGGGCATCCCGCCGCACATTCCGAGCTGGGGCAACATCATGGCCGAAGGCCGCAACTTCGTAGCCGTGGCGTTCCACATCATCCTGTATCCGGGCCTCTTCCTGGGCGTGGCCGTGCTGGCCGTCAACCTGGTCGGCGACGGGCTGCGCGACATGCTCGATCCCCGTCTGGCCAAGAAGCTGTAGGAGCGCACATGCAAACCCAACCCGTCCTGCGCGTGCAAGACCTCACCACCTGTTTCGACGGCGACGACACCACCGTGCTGGCTGTCGACAAGCTCTCGTTCGACCTCCTGCCCGGCGAAACGCTGGGTCTGGTCGGCGAATCGGGCTGCGGCAAGAGCGTCACGTCCCTGTCCATCATGCGGCTCTTGCGCGCCCCTGGCCGCGTCGCGGGCGGCAGCATCGAATTCGACGGCCGCGACCTCCTGGCGCTGCCGGAAAAATCGATGCGCGCCATCCGCGGCAACCAGATCTCGATGATCTTCCAGGAGCCCATGACGTCGCTGAACCCCGTCATCACGGTGGGCAAGCAGATCAGTGAATCGCTCATGCTGCACCAGGGCCTGTCGCGCAAAGAGGCGCTGGTGCAGGCAGAGGCGTTGCTGGACCTGGTGCAGATCTCCGACCCCGCGCGCCGCGTGCGCGAGTATCCCTACCAGCTCTCGGGCGGCATGCGCCAGCGCGCCATGATCGCCATGGCGCTGGCCTGTCAGCCCAAGGTGCTGATCGCCGACGAACCCACCACGGCGCTGGACGTCACCATCCAGGCGCAGATTTTGCACCTGTTGCGCGACATCCAGGCGCGGCTTGGCACGGCCATCGTGCTGATCACGCACGACCTGGGCGTGGTCGCGCAGATGTGCCAGCGCGTCATCGTCATGTATGCCGGCCGCAAGGTCGAGGAAGGCAGCGTGGACGACGTGCTGGACCGCCCGCAACATCCGTACACCCAGGCGCTGATCCGTTCGCTGCCCGACTTCGTCGACGGCCAGGACCACACTGCCCGGCTGGCCGAGCTGCCCGGCATCGTCCCGGTGCGCACACCCGCGTCGCGCGGCTGCGCCTTTGCCGCGCGTTGCCCCGAGGCCCTGCCGCGCTGCACCGAGGAAGCGCCGTCCGCCACCGACGCCGGCGCGCGCCACCGCGTCTGGTGCTGGGCGCGCCAGGACGCCCCCGCGCCCGCCGCCCTGACTGCCTGAGACGCATGAGACCCGCCATGAATCTGCACGACATTCCCCTCGCGTCTTCCGCGCCCGCGGCCACCGCGGTGCCCATGCTGGAAGTCATCGGCTTGAAGAAGCACTTTCCTGTGGACAGCGGACGCGGCGCCAAGGTGCTGCGCGCCGTCGATGGCATCTCGCTATCGGTGCCGCGCGGCCAGACGCTCAGCCTGGTCGGCGAGTCCGGCTGCGGCAAGTCCACGACGGGCAAGTGCCTGATCCGCCTGACCGATCCGACCGAAGGCCGCATCCTGCTGGAAGGCGAGGACCTGGCCAAGATGAACAGCAACCAGCTGCGCGCCATGCGCCGCCGCATGCAGTTCATTTTCCAGGACCCGTTTTCGTCGATGAACCCGCGCATGCGGGTGCGCGACATCATCGGCGAGCCGCTGCGCAACTTCGGACACGGCCGCGAGGCCATCCGCGAGCGCGTGGCGCAGCTGCTGGCGCGCGTCAGCCTGCGGCCCGACGCGGCCGACAAGTATCCGCACGAATTCTCGGGCGGCCAGCGCCAGCGCATCGTGATCGCGCGCGCCCTGGCGCTGGACCCTGGCCTCATCGTCTGCGACGAGCCGGTGTCAGCGCTGGACGTGTCGGTGCAGGCGCAGGTCATCAACCTGCTGATGGACCTGCAGCGCGACCTGGGCCTGACCTACGTGTTCATCTCGCACGATCTGAGCGTCGTGCGCCACATCAGCCACCGCGTGGCCGTGATGTACCTGGGCAAGATCGTCGAGATCGGCACGCGCGACGCGATCTTTGACCGCCCGGCACATCCGTACACGCGCGCGCTGCTGGCCGCCGTGCCGTCCGCGCGCCAGGGAGAGCGCAATCCGGTCGAGGTCCTGAAGGGGGAAATCCCCAGCCCGCTGTCGCCTCCATCCGGCTGCGCGTTCCGCACGCGCTGTCCGATGGCGCAGCCGCGCTGCGCCGAAGAAACGCCCCAGCCCCGCCAGGTCGCTGCCGAACAGCAGGTCGCCTGCCACTTTGCCTGATCCCCGCATTGCCTGATTGCCCCATTGCCTGATCCCACTCAGCCGGAGAACCGCATGTCCCAGCCTGACGCCACCCCGTTTGACTACATCCTCGCCGGCGGCACCGTCATCGACGGCACCAACGCCCCCGGCCAGCGCGCCGACGTGGGCGTGCGCGGCGACCGCATCGCCGCCGTGGGCGACCTGTCCGGCAGCGCCGCGCAACGCCGCATCGACGTGACGGGCAAAGTGGTGGCGCCCGGCTTCATCGACTCGCACACCCACGACGACAACTACCTGCTCAAGCGCCGCGACATGACGCCCAAGATCTCGCAGGGCGTCACCACCGTCGTCACGGGCAACTGCGGCATCAGCCTGGCGCCGCTGGCGCATGCCCACGCCAGCCCGCCCGCGCCGCTGGACCTGCTGGACGAAGGCGGCTCGTATCGCTTCGAACGTTTCTCCGATTACCTGGACGCCCTGCGCGCCACGCCCGCTGCCGTCAACGCCGCCTGCATGGTCGGCCACTCCACGCTGCGCGCGGCCGTCATGCCCGACCTGCAGCGCGCCGCCACGCCGGATGAGGTGCAGGCCATGCAGACGCTGGCCGACGACGCGCTGGCCAGCGGCGCCATCGGCATCTCCACCGGCACGTTCTACCCGCCGGCCGCCCAGGCCACCACCGAGGAAATCATCGAAGTCTGCCGCCCGCTCAACACGCACGGCGGCATCTACGCCACCCACATGCGCGACGAGGGCGAACACATTGTGGCGGCGCTGGAAGAGACCTTCCGCATCGGCCGCGAACTGGACGTGCCGGTCGTGATCTCGCATCACAAGGTCATGGGCCAGCCCAACTTCGGCCGCTCCGCCGAGACCCTGCCGCTGATTGAGGCCGCAATGGCCAAGCAGGACGTCTCGCTGGACGCCTATCCCTACGTGGCCGGCTCCACCATGCTCAAGCAGGACCGCGTGCTGCTGGCAGGCCGCACCATCATCACCTGGTGCAAGCCCTTTCCGGAACTCAGCGGGCGCGACCTGGACGAGGTCGCCGCCGAGCGCGGCAAGTCCAAATTCGACGTGGTGCCCGAGCTGCAACCGGCCGGCGCCATCTACTTCATGATGGACGAGCCCGACGTGCAGCGCATTTTGAAGTTCGGCCCCACCATGATCGGCTCGGACGGCCTGCCCCACGACGAGCGCCCGCATCCGCGCCTGTGGGGCACCTTCCCGCGCGTGCTGGGCCATTATTCCCGCGACCTGGGTCTCTTCCCGCTGGAAACCGCGGTCTGGAAAATGACCGGCCTGACCGCCGCCAAGTTCGGCCTGGCCGAACGCGGGCAGGTGCAGCCAGGCTACTTTGCCGACCTCGTGGTCTTCGATCCGGCCACGGTGGCCGACGCCGCCACTTTCGAGCGCCCCACCGAACGCGCGGCCGGCATTCACTCGGTCTACGTGAACGGCGCGCCCGTATGGGAGGAGCAGGCCTTCACCGGTCAGCACGCCGGCCGCGTCCTGGCGCGGAGCGCCGTTGGGATCGCCGCTCCAGGCAACGCCGGGAGCGCCGCATGACCGCCCGCAAGCTCCACCTTGCCGTCGCGCAGCTTGGCCCCGTCCAGCGCAGCGACACCCGGGTCCAGGTCGTTCGCCGGCTGATCGACCTGCTGGAAGACGCCCACAGCCGCGGCGCGGCCTGGGTGACGTTTCCGGAGCTGGCGCTGACCACGTTCTTTCCGCGCTGGTCCATCGACGATCCGGCCGAGGTCCAGGCGTTCTTCGAAACCGAAATGCCGGGCCCCCTGACCCGCCCCCTGTTCGACGCAGCCCGCGACAAGGGCATCGGCTTCTATCTGGGCTACGCCGAGCTGGCGGACGGCGTGCAGTACAACACCAGCATCCTGGTCGGTCGCGACGGCCAGATCGTGGGCAAGTACCGCAAGATCCATATCCCCGGCGACGCGCAGGCCGTCGACGGCGCGCCCTTGCAGCATCTTGAGAAGAAGTATTTCGCGGTCGGCGACCTGGGGTTTCCCGTCTGGCAGACCCCGGACGCCGCCATCGGCATGTGCATCTGCAACGACCGGCGCTGGCCCGAGACGTTCCGCGTCATGGGACTGCAAGGCGTGGAGGTCGTCATGGCCGGGTACAACACGCCCTCCGGCTACGTGCAATGGAACGAGCCGATCCACCTGCGCATGCACCACCACCTGCTGTCGCTGCAGGCCGGCGCCTACCAGAACGCCTGCTGGGTGGCCGCCGCCGCCAAGGCCGGCGTCGAGGAAGGCAATCCCATGATCGGCGGATCCTGCATCGTCGCGCCCACCGGCGAAATCATGGTGCGCACGTTCTCCGAGGAGGACGAGGTCATCAACTTCGTCTGCGACCTGTCGGTGTCGGATCACTACCGCGCCAACATCTTCAACTTCGCCGCCCACCGCCGGCCCGAGCACTACCGGATGATCGTCGAACGCACCGGCGCCCAGCCTCCCGCCTGACCCGGCCCACCCCGTACAATCCGGCTACACGCGGCGGGGCTTGCGGGCCCTGCCCCTGCCCTCAACCCTATAAGCCAGACCGCTACATGGCCCCAACCGGCAACACATCCCCGCCCGAAATCGTGGGCAAGGAAGAAATGGGCGCCCGCCTGCGCGCCGAGCGCAAGGCCAGGAAGATGACCTTGCAGGCGCTGTCCAAGGCCAGCGGCATCGCGGTGTCGACGCTATCGAAGGCCGAACTCGGCCAGATCGCCCTCAGTTACGAAAAATTCGCCGCGCTGGCCCGCGCGCTCGACATCGACATGACCCGCATGTTCATGCTGCGCGACGCCGCGCAGGCCGCGGTCGCCCCCACCTTCGTCAAGAACCGGCTCAGCGACGCCCGCGACTACATCACCGAGAACTATCACTATCGCCTGCTGATGGGCGAATACCCCGGCAAGAAGATGCTGCCGATGGTCGCCATGATCGATTCGCGCAAGGTCGTGGAGTTTGAAGACTACATCCGCCATCCGGGCCAGGAGTTCGTCGTGGTCCTGTCGGGCAAGGTTCGCATCCAGTTCGAAAACGGCGACAGCGTCGTGCTGAACCGGCTGGAATCGGCGTACTTCGACAGCAGCATCGGCCACGTTTATCTGTCGCTGAGCAGAAAGCCGGCCGAGGTGCTGGCCGTGTGCAGCGATATGGAGGACGTGCCGGAGCGGTTGAAGGGGGCGTAATGATGTGGCGCCGCGCCAGCTGCTTACTTGGCTGAAGCGGCGCCTTGGGATGACCCAGCTGAATCCGTTGCGGGCCAGAGCATCCTGGACGCCTCTCGTGACAGATCCACTCCTTTTCCATCTGGCTTGGACCTCGTCCAGGCGTACGAGCCCACGCGTGACTGATCGGAGAGGCAGGCCGCCACCGCGTGCGTACCGCTCAAGTCCACGATGTTGATCCGCAGCCGCGGCTTGTCCCGGGAGAGCTGCACAGCCGTTGCACAGATATCCTGGCCGCATTCGTCCGCGCCGGCCAGGAACAGGAATATCAGGGCATCGCGCTTGACGCCATCGACGGTCGCTGCCGCGATCTTCAATCCGTCGGCCAACGCCGCCTTGCCCTCGTTCTGCGTGGATTTCAGAGCCTGCAGGAGTTCCGCTCGGTTCGCCGATGGGAAAGCGCCCTGACTGTGTGGCATTCCACACTGCATTGCTGGGAACGTGACGAGACGCGTATCGGTGACGTCCGGCAATCGGTCGACGATCCGTCGAATCTCATCGTGGCCAATGACACGGCGTTCAGGCCCGCCGATCTTTTCCGGCGCTGCCTTCATACGCGCTGCCGTTTCCAGCACGAACACCAGTTCCGTGGGCCATTCCGGCGTGCGAACCGGCTCTGCTTTGGGCTCAGGGCTGGATGCAGGCAAAGCTGGGACGCCTGGAGATGCCGGCTGCCGGTACCACCACCATGCGCCAGCCAGGAGCAGCGCGAGCAACAGCGCCCCTCCCACCGCAAGCCAGCGCCAGAAAGCGAAGGACGGCGCCGGCGCGCCGCCCGCAGCTGGAAGCGCGGGCGCCGCCTCCTGCAGGCGAATCAGCAGGCGCCCGTCCACCCCATACAGCTTGTCCAGATCGGGCGGAACCCGCAGCGCCTCTATCTGCTGTGCCTGGTGCTCCATCCCGCGCGCTCGCATGGCCTCCGCCAGGCCACCAAGGGTGGCGACATGCGCATCGTAGGCGCGAAGCAGCGCCTGCTGGGCGTCCTCAGACAGGGCGGCATACTGCGTCACCGCCCCCTGCTGGGAAGTCCACCACTCGAGCACCCCGTCCGCGCCAAGCCGGGGCACGGCGTACGTCGCCGCCACACCCGGCGCGAAATGCTTGCGGATCAACTCGATCAGCTCGCCGTAGGTGCCGGACAGCGACGCCTCCGACATGTTCCCTCGCGGGTCCCGCAAGAAGCGTTGCATGGATAGTCTCGAAGTTTGGGCTTACGGAGGCGTCAAGGAACGAGGCCCATGCTCTTTTGCAGCCTGAGCACTTCGGCCTGCTTGGCCTTGATCTGCGCTTCCAGGGCGGCATCCGAAACATTGACGTTGATGGGCGTCTTCAGTGCCCGTTCCGACTGTGCCAATTGCCGCTTGAGCTCCTCGCTGTTCTTCGACTTGGCCCGCGCCTGATCCAGCAACTTCTGGACCGATGCTGACAGCGCGTTACGCGCCTTGGTCTTTTCCGCCAAGGACTTGCCAATTGACGCCCGTTGCGCCTCCAGATCGGCTAGCACCAGCCTGGCTTGCGCATTTTCGGCTTGAGCCGCCCGTATGTCGTCTTCGCGCTGTGCCACGTGTTTGCCATAGCCTCCGCCCACGTCGCAGTTCATTTTGGTGATGAAACCGGCGTTCGTGTTCGATGGATCACAATCGGCTGCCGTCGTTGCGCAACCGGCCAGAACGACCAGCGCCAGGATCGGAGCAACCTGCGCAACTCGCGTCATCAAGCGCTTCATGCCTTTTGCTCCCCAAGATCGATGGCGCCGCGCAAGGCAAAGTAGCTATCCGCCTCTTTGTTGAGCTTCGCAATCTTGCTCTCGAGTACGGCCAATTCCTTTTGCATTTCCTTGGTGTCCTTCGCGCTGCCGCCAGTTTGCTCGCCAGCCTGCCGGTATTGATCTGCGACGCCCTTCATCCGATCGAGGTCGCTCTTGATGAGGCCGATGTTGGCGTCGATCTGCGCAAGATCTTTTCGAGCGGCGGTCTGGTCTGCGGACTTGGTTGCAATCTCGGCTTGCAACTGCACAAGCTTCTTCTTGTCGTCGGCCATCACTGCCACGATGGAGTTGCTGCGGTCCTGGACTTTTTGCGTATCGGTCTTGATGTCATCGCCCATCGCCTTGAGCTGATCCGAGGTGTTCTTGTACTGACTGCGGCGGACGTCCAGATAGTAATTCGCGCCCATTCCCACGCCGCAGGCCGCAACGGCGCCGACGACGGCAGCCGTTGCCTTGTTCTTGCCTCCGGCCAGCAACCCTACCGCCAATCCCGCAGCTGCGCCCATCATGCAGGCCTGCAGACCAGACTGGCTGAAAAACTTGGCATCACTGCCCTGCGTCAGACGCGGGTCGGGCTTCACGCCATTGTTGAGGAAGGAGCTGCCCGTGCTGGCGCACCCACTAATGGCCAAAGAACAGACCATCATGAGAACGACCGGAATGCGATTCCACTTCCTTG
Organism: Achromobacter sp. UBA2119; assembly: GCF_002331005.1. Classification (NCBI taxonomy): domain Bacteria; kingdom Pseudomonadati; phylum Pseudomonadota; class Betaproteobacteria; order Burkholderiales; family Alcaligenaceae; genus Achromobacter; species Achromobacter sp. UBA2119. Next base: position 619,637 of record NZ_DCYD01000009.1, read on the forward strand.
CAAATAAAGCCATGAGAACTCCTTGATTGTTATTTGTTGACTGCCATGCACGAATCCAGCCACGCCGAGCGGTCGATCTTCTTATTGCTCAGGTATGCCTTCTGTTGCGACCAATATGTCGTCAAGTAGGGCCGCAACCCGTTAAGCTGCTTGTTCTGCTCGAACATCTTGTCCAGGACCGGCACCTGCTTGGTAAGGTTGTTGGCGCCGTACAGGGTGGCCGCGTCGACAAGGCTGCTGGCGTAGTACTGTGTGACGCCCTCGACCCGGCTTTCGTGGCTGGTAAGCAGTTGCTTGCGGCGTTCGCAAGTGGCGTCGGAATTGCCGTCCTCGCAATTGGACTTGTAGACACTGCGCAGCAGATTGCGGTGCTCACCGTCATCCTTGAGCTTGGTGCACAGAAACGCGCCGAGGTTAAGACTCGCGCGAATTGCCTGGTCACGCGCCTCTTCCTGTTGCTGGTTGCTTGCGCGGAGCTTGCCTTCCAAGCCAGCCAGTTGATCCTTCAGTTTCTTATCCGTGACAGTGCCTGCCAACGCGTTCAATTCCTTGACTGCCGAAGCGCCCTTTTTGGTTGCGTCCGAAGAAACTTGGCCGTCTCCCAGCTTGCTGTAGCTTTCTTCAAGCGCCTTGACATGGTTCGCGCTGGTCATCTCGCGCGATGCGATCACCCATCGCAGGCCCACCGTCTTGTCCTTGATCTCGCCGTCCTCGTCGTAGAGATTCCCCTCGCGCCGCAGCGCGGCACGAAGCTCCGACTCCGGCTGCATGAAGTCTGAACCGCGAATGACGAAACTGCCGGCCGAGCCGTTCTGGCGATCGAACTTGTTGAGCCGGAATGCATCAAGCGTCATCTCTGACACGTTGCCCAGCATGTCGTGCAGTCCCAGCGGGTTCGGAAGAAGCACGCCAATACGGTTGATCTTGCTGTTCGACGACTGCGTGCCGCCGAACCATTCATACTCCGTGATCTTCCCGTCGCGCATGGGATAACGCGGTTCAGCGAACTCCGCGGCATTGACGTTGATGCCGCCCCGGGCGGCAAACTCCCATTCGACCTCGGTGGGCAGGCGCACGAAGCCGGAGATCTTGTCTTCCTGAGGTAGCAACCCCTTGGCATGCTGCCGCAGCCAAATGTTGTAAAGATGGGCAGTCCGCATCGCGTCGAACCAGTTCGCCCCTGTAATGGGGAACCGGCCATCGCCGGCCTGTGGATCCGGACACTTGGTCGAATCGCCGTTGGCCAGCGTCGCCAGAGCAAGATATTGGCTGGTGGTCAGCTCATACTTTGCCATCAGGTAATAGCTGGATCGGGACTTCTTGTCTGCCGAGATTTCGGTGAAGCCGCCTGCGATGTACGCCGGCCTGCTCTTTTCGACAAAAGAGTAGGCTCCCCCTTCCTGGCCCACCTGAATGGGCAGGTCGGCCAGCGGCCCCCCCACCGGGACGACGATTTTTCGGAAGACGATGGCGCCATTGCACGGCAGCGGCAATTCAATGTCACCAGCTTCCGGCTTGGGGTTATAGAAACGCGCATCCCATTTCGAGGGTGACGCCGGCGCATCCGCGGCAAGCGCCGCTTGGCTTGAGGGCCACGCCAGCAGGACAAGTGCGGCGCAACGGCCCAGCAGTTCAAATTTCACGCAAACTCTCCGCGGGTTGAATTCGTTTGGCGCTCGCCGCGCCGATCATCGACGCCAGCAGCGCTACGCCTAGGGCAAGCATGAACGCCATGCCGCCATGCAGCGGCGTGATCTGGCAGGCGAATTGGCCAGCCTCCCGGACGCCGCCCAACATGTCGTTGAACACCGCGCTTCCCGTGAAGTAAATGGCGAGACCTGCGCCCATCGCCACGACGGTCAAAGCGATTGCCTGCACCGCAAGCAGGACGGCGACGTCCCGGCTACCCAGTCCCAACAGGCGCAGCGTCGAGATGTCGCGCCGCTTGCGCCGGACACTGGCCAGGAACGCCCCCACCAAGGCCGCCACGCACCCTGCAACCGCGGTGATGGAAATCACACCGAACACGGTCGTCAGAAGATGGTTGATGGCCTTGACGTTGCGTATGTCGGCCAGGCGGCTGCTGGTTTCGATGCGGCGGTCGTTCAAGCGCTTCTCCAGGCCTTCCACGGCGTCCAGGTCCTTCGCATACATGCGAGCACGCGCGAAACGCACCTTCGCGGCTTCCACGTCATTGCCGTCCGCAGCGCCCAAGGCGGCGACGGCGTAACCGTCGCGGTACCACTCCATGTCTCGCAACAGGGCGGGTTGCACAAATGCGGCAGCACGCTCGTAGGCTGGACCCGGCAGCACGGCCAGGACGGTGAGCTCGACCACGGCGCGCTGATCCACGCCGTTCAGGCGACGCGCGATCTGCATGCGCAGTACATCTCCTGAAACGGCTTTCAAGCGCTGCGCGGCTTGTGCGCTGAAGATCACGCCGAAATGCGGCAAGGCGAGAACGTCCACGCCGCTCATCAGTGGATCGCCAGGGGCAGTGGGCAGGACTTCCACATTCTCCAGGAAGTTCGAGGCGCTACGGATGAAGTCCGCCTGTGTATTCAGGGAACGGGTCATACCCACCGTGAAGCCGACACCGGGCTGGCCAGCTAGTTCGTCAATCCACGCCTGGTCATAGCTGCCGCTGGTGAGCATCCGGATTTCCAGATTGCGAGGGTCGCGCATCAACTCGTCCTGCATGGCGCTCACAACCCCATGTTTCAGCCCGAATAGGAGCAACAGTGGCGCAATCACCGCCACGAGCGTAGCGATCATGCAGAGCGACACCAATCGGTCATGCCAAAGGTCTCTGATTGCCAGTCGAGATATCTGCCAGGTGCGCATCAAAATGCCTCGCGCAGACCGAACACGCTCAAGCCTGGCTCCAACTCCGCCGTCAAGCAAGGCAGCCCAAATTGGCGGACCAGGTCCCAATCGTGCGAGACGACCAGCGTAGCCATGCTTTCGTCGCGCGCCAGGTCGAGGAGAAGCTGGAAGAGCTTGCGCGCGTTATCCGGATCCAGCGCAGACGTGGGCTCATCGGCCAACAGCACATCCGGGTCGTGCGAAAGTGCCCGCACCACCGCAACGCGCTGCCGCTCGCCAATGGACAATCGGGATGGCCGCTTATCAAGCAAGCCGTCAAGGGCGAGCAATTCGATTGCATGACGGACGCGCGCACTGTGCGCGGGCAGACCAAGAAGCTGGCGCGGCAGAAGGATGTTTTCCAGCACCGTCAGGTAAGGCAACAGCCCGCCGGTCTGCAGCACGAAGCCGATCCTGGACGCACGCACGGCCGCCAGCGCAGACTCGTCATCGCGCATCATCAACGCGGCCACGTCACGCTGGTCGCCAAGGGTGTAGGTTTGAATCTGCACGGGTGACAAGAGCAGGCCGATACCTTCCAGCAGCGTGCTCTTTCCGCATCCGCTGCCTCCCACGACCGCCATCACCTCGCCGCGCGCGAGGCGTAACCGCGGAAGCCGAACCTCGTAGGTGGAATCGCCCCGCCCTCGCTGCAACCGCAAATCGTCAATAGCCAGCATCATCCGACCGCTCAGGGCATCATTTCCAGAGGCACCGGGTAGACGAAATCACGTGGATCACTGTCTGGCGCAAGCGATACCCAGCGATCGACATCGGCGTTGTAGACCTGATAGTGCCGAAGCTTGATGGACAAATTGCGGATGAACTTTTCTTGGGCCAAGCCGTCCCAGCTCTTCCAGGTCGCCTCGTCAAGATTCAGGACCTCGCTCTGATAGGGCAGTCCCTCCAGGTACTCCGCCATGAATCCCATTTCCGCCAGCTTCTTGTCGGACTTCTGCAATTGATTGGGATCCGCGCCCATCGTGGCAGCGACATTGCGCAATTGGTTGAACATGTCGGTCGGCGAAATCAAGCCCTGATTCGCCGCGTCCACGATCGTCTTCATGATGTCGTTCAGGTCGCTCAATTGCCCCTTCGTCAACAACACCCGCACGTCGGTCGTCGGTACGGTCTGCTTGATCAGATCGCGATCGCTGATCCATGCCTCGAACACCGGAGGGGCCTTGGCGCCGATGCGTTCACCGAGATAAGCCAGCTTCATCGCATTGCCAATAAGATCCGCATCCTGCAGCATCTTTTCGTCAGCATTGGCCGGCTTCTTGCCCGGGTCCGTGGCGTTGGCGGCGCTGCCGACAGCATCCTCGCCTTGATAGGCCGACTTCACCTGCTGCGTAATCGCCTCCGACAAGGCATCCACCTTCTTGCCGAATTCGTTCACATCTCCCGCATTCACCGGGTAGTACAGGGACAGGTTGCTGTTGCCATACGTCGAGAGGTTGCGATACTGCGCCTCGGCAGCTGCGTGGTTCTTGGAACCCGAAGGCGTCTTCAGGTGCAGCGTGTAGATGGCAACGCCCGGCTTGGCCGCCTCCAGCCGGACTTGGCTAGCGCTCATGCCCGTGGACGACAATTTGTCGCCGCCATCGATAGCGCCGGCGTCGGTGATCAGGACGACATATCGCGCGCCATACGGACGCCAGTCGATGCTGTTGATGGCGTCCATGACACCTGCGTACGAATCCTCATCAAACAGGCTGCTGGAGACCTTGGCCTGCCTCAATTCGGCCACCTTGGCCATGAAATCCGCACCGTCCTTGATATTGTTCGGATCCGCGTAGATCTTGCTCACGTACTCCAGACCCGGCACGGCCTTGGTGCTGGAGCGGAAAGCCACCAGGCCGAACTTGACCTTGTCGCCCAGTTTCTCGGCTTCGACCTTTGCATAGACCTTGCGAATCGCCTCGCGCGTACGCTCAATGTACGGATCCATGGAAATGGTGGAATCGATGACAAAGACCACCGCCGAACTGAATTCCTTGATCTGTTTCGTGCGTTCCTGCTCGGTCGATTGATCCGGGCTTCCATTGGCTGCGGCCCCGGGATCCGCCGCACTGACGGACGCCACGTTCAGCACCCGCACGCGCATGTTTTGTTCCGTCATCACCTCTTCGCCGCCAAGAATGGGCAGCAGATAGAAGTTCTTGGTCATATCGACGAACAGCTCAGGCTCTTGCGCCACGACGCCCGGAGCCTTGCCCGACGTTTTGAGTTGCTGTCGCGCGGGAGCGATCTTCTCGACAGGGTCGATTGCGTTGAGCACCGAATCGAGTGCCGAGCGGTCCTTGAAGAACAAGGTTCGGTCCCGGCCAGCGGGGTTGGTGAAGGCCAGCGACATCTGCATCTTCCAGTCCACCGTGCAGGCCCGGTCAAGCCAGCCCAGCGTCTTGCCAAATGAATCTGGTCCCACTTGCGCCCAGCGTTTGCCTCCAACTTCCTGATCCGCATAAACGTAGAAGCGGCTGAAGGTGGCTTGGACCGCACCGGGTTTTCCGTCGGGGGTCTCGTGCAGCTGGCAACCTGGCGTGGTCAGCACGCGCTGGTAAAGCGTCTTCTTGCCTTCCTGCAACAGCGGCGGTGCGGCGTGTACCGCGAAGGACATGCCGATCAGGCCGATCGCCAGAAAGATCTTCCTCATTTCGGCAGCTCCTTGAGGCGCGCTTGCGCTTGCGCGTTGTCCTTATCCTTTTCCAGCACCGCTTGGTACCAGTACGCAGCGGTCGCGGCATCCGCCTTGAAGCAGGCGTTCTCCTTGTAGCTCGCGGGGTCATACTCCCCTGCATAAGCCAGGGCTATCTGAGCGTCACCGGCCTGCGCGCGATTCGCATAGAGCCGCTGGGCGATCGAGCACTTGCCAGCGTCCCGCGCGGCCTGAATGATCGACAACATCGCGACGGGATCCTTGACGTCCCGCACGCAGTCCTGCACGAAGACCATTTCGGATGCAGTATCCAAGCTGTCTTTCGAGCAAGCGGCTGCAGAAGCGGCCGGCGCGGCCGCCGGAACGTCCGCCTTCGGCGCTGGCGCGGGCATGTCGCCCTTCTTGAGGAAGAACCAGGCGGCCAGACCGGCCGCCACCAGAAGCGCCAGCACGGCAGCGACGAAGGCAGCCACCGGCTTGGATTTACGCGCTTCGGGCGGCGCAGGTTCAGGCTGGCCCATCGGCTCGACAGGCTCGACTGTGGGCGGCAGGACGACCGGCTCGGACGGCGTTGGCTGCGGGGCGGCCGCGACATTGACAACTTCGGCCTGCGCGGGCGCTTCGCCCGCCGCGGTCGACGGCGTTACATCATTCGGAATGGGACGTACCGGATAGCGCGCCACGCTACCGTCAGGTTTGCGCGTTTCGATCTGGAACTGGGAATTGCGCTTGGCCTCAAGCATCGCGTCCACGATCGCAGGGCCGATCTCGATAACCAGCCGGCCGTCTCGCGCCTGGCCATGGCCAAAGCGCAGCCACTGTTGTTCGCCGCCCCACGTCCCTTGTGCATCCAGGTGCGCCGGCGAAGAGTTGCGCCGGACGCTCAGCTCGACTTCGACGGCGTCGCCGCTCCATCCTTCGATCTGCAGTTCTGCGTAACCCGCGCGCCGGCTCGGCAGCGGATTCAAAGAAATAAAAACAGCCATTTATCAACCTTTCCTGATGTCCGCAATGATGGCGCCCAGCGCCTCGTTCTGTTCATCGCTGATTTCCTGCCCGGCCGTGTAGCCTGCGTTCTTGACGATCATGTCGGTCAGGCAAGCAACCCAGTCCTTCAAGAACTCGCGCCCCTTGCCAATTTCGTTCTTCTCGGGCAGGTCGGGCAGGCCGGTGGCGGCGTCAAGCGATGTGGTCTTTGCAAAGACCTTGCCGTTAGCCAGCGACGCGCTGGCAGGTTTGTCGTCGTCGTTCATGCCGGGGTAACCCAGCCACGCAATGAAGTCGCGCAGCACCATTTGCACGCGCAGCACCTGGCTCATGACCATCTGATCGCGCTTGGAAGCGCTGTCCGAGCGCGCGAGCAGGCTGAGCAGCATCTGCTTGGGCAGGTTATGGCCGTTGGCATTGTCCCGATAGGCGGCGTTGCGCAGCTCTTCGACGACAATCTCCAGAACATCCTGCGGAATGTTCTTGAGCATCGCGTGCTGGCGCGTTCGGGCGGGAATCTCGCTCAGATGGTTGAGCCACAGCTTGAACGCCGAATCGGCGAACCAGTGTTCGTAGGTATCAACGAGCACATCCGCAGCGGCGCTGGCTGGCGCGTCATCGCCACCACCACTGCCGCCGTCCAGCAGGCTGGCAAACAGATCGTCTCCCGTGCTCGCGGGCGCCGCTTTCACCTCGGCCTGTACCTGCCGCGCCTGCGGCACGTCCGCGCCGTTCAGATACAGGTTGCGGAGTGCTTCGCTCGGAATCTCCAGGGCGTGCATCAATTCCGACAGGATGAAATAGGCCTTGGGGTTCTCGGCGATGCCACGCAAGACGGGTGCGACCTTGTCAGCCAGTTCCCGCTTTTTCTTTCGTGCCGCTTCGACATCGCTGCCTTCACGGTAAAAGAGGCCCACGCCAACATCGGCGATCGTGTGGTGCGCGTCCTCGACCTGGGAACGCAGCCGATCGAGCTTGAACCCGATGTCGCTGATCTGCGCGATGGCGCCTGCCATGCGTCCCATGCCGCCGTCGTCAAGCTGCATCATGGCGTCCCACGCCTCGCCCGCCTGCGGGAACCTGCTGCGCAGCACATCGGCGTTGATGAAGCTCTCACGCATCCGGCTCAGTGCATCCCGCTTCTCAGGAGACACGGCGACTTCCCGATGGCCGTCTTTGGTCGTGAAGTCCGAGTAGGAAGGCGTGCGCACGAGGAACGTGTTGCTGAACGGCTTTCCGCCCTTCCAGTCACGCATGAAGTCGAGGCTTTCATAGATCTTGAACGCAATGTCGTTCAAACCCTTCCACTCCTGGTGCCACTTGTCTTCCTTCTGCAGCATGTCCGTGACGCGTGCGTTGAACATGGTCACGGCCCACAACAAGCCCGACTTTTCGGCGCGATCACGGCCCGAATCGCCTTGCGTTCGCCTGACCCACCGATCGAGCACGGGCACTACCGCGCTCGTTTCGGGCTGCTTGTGCGCTGGCGTGCAAAGCACCAGGCCGTTCATTTCCTGATTTTCGGTGTACAGCTCGAACAGGTAGGCCACCTTGCCACGACGCAGCAGCTCGCCTACCGGATTGTTCGGAATTTCGCTCAAACGGGCCTTGTCGTATCGGCCCCGATAGCCGGGAAAATCCAGCAGGTCGACCGTTTCCAGGCTGCGTTCCCGCGGCGGGTTCACCAGCGGAAATACCAGCTCCGTCGTCAGGGCAGCCAGATTCGAGCGCCGGATGCTGACCGGCTCGCCCAATGCTCCCCCCTTCACCGCGCGAACTTTGATGGTTGCGCCGTCGCCGCCGCCGATCTGGTCCAGCATCGTGACGTTCATGATGCTGGGTGGACCGTCGCTGTGATCCTGCACGGCATCGAGCGGAATATGCGCGACGTCGGCATTGCCGATGGCGCGAAGGCTTTCGGCCATTTGCGCGTAAACCTTCGTCAGCTCCCTTTCCTCGCCCCACAACAGAGAGAAGAACTCCGCGCGGTCGGCGGGAGACAACCGAGGCGCCAGAGCGACGGCCTGCGGCCAGTAGCCGCTTTTAAGGTCGCCTTCCAGCGCTTGGACGTGGTTGCCGAACGAATCGGACACATAGTCCCACAGGGACACGACGTCGTCAGCGCTTACGCCGGGCTGAGGCTCATGCGATACCCTATCGGCGAACCGCTCAAGGATGGACTTGATGCCATTGCCATTGATCTTGTACTCGACCTTTCCTTGGTCGAAGTCCTTGAACCATGCGTTGGCCAGAATTTTGGCGAGATCGATTTCCCGGAAGAGGCGCACTTCGATGGGATAGGCCGCATCCTGGATGGCAGGTTTGGTCCGCGTGAACCTGGTCACCAGTCCTGTCGCCTCGCTACCGCCGCCGGAAGGATTCACCGACGTCAAGAAGTCGACGCGTTGACCGCCGTATTCCGTTTCCAGGCGGCCGTCTTCGCTCGCCGCCAAGGTGGAAATCAGATACGACTTTCCCGCCTGGGATAAGCCGAAGAACCCGATGGCCATGGGGTGGCCCGCCGCACGCTCGAGGCTACGCGCCTTGTTGCTGGTCCGGCGCAAGCCGTGGATCAAGGCATCGGCCTTGTCGTCGAGCCGCTTGGAGTTGCCGCGCACGGCCTCTATCCATGCAATTGCACGGCCTGCGCCGCGATGAATCGCACGCCATTGGTTCGCAATCTTTTCCTGAGATTCGCTCATGTCGCAATCAATCCTGAATCAACCTTTCACGCTACCGCTATCCAGCCAGTAGAAATTCGCCTTCCCGATCCGGAGCTGCGTATTCAGCTGCAGCCTTACCTCCGGCTTGCCCCGCGCGTCATCCGTCAGAGGCGCGGTCTTGGCAACCAGCAGCCGGTCGCTGATCAGGCCCGCCTTGCGCTCCTGCTCCGTGGGCTTGGCGACCTTGAAATACACGCGACCCGAGGCATGGCTCCTGTTCGGATTGGCTTCCTGCATGCGCTTGTATTCCTGCTCCCACTCCCGTTCGAAGCCCAGGACATACATGGGCGTCGCGGGCCAACGTTCCGCCTTGAGCTGCCGGTAACCCAGCCGCGCGGTGTTTTCCATCTTGAACGGGATGACGTCGCCGTCCGGCCCCACGGGCAACTCGATGCTTTGGTCCATGGAGGTCTTGCCATCATCGGACTGCCGCGTATGGATGTCGGCAAACAGCACGTTGCCGTGCTTGAGCATGTTGTCGTTGCCGATCTCGCCGAAGTGGCGGATCAGCGGTTTGGGCCGTAGCGTGCTGGTGTTGATCTTGAAGGTCGGAATGCGATTGTTCTCGCACAACCAGATCACCATGGCCCCCACCGACGCCGTCGTCTTGGGATCGTCGATACATCCAGCCTTACGGAACGGGAACCAGTCGCCAGTGCGGTAGTTGTGCATGGAAACCAGCCGCCCCGGTGGCAACGGCACGGCCTTGCGGATCACGGCCTGCACGCCCGGCAGGACAGACGGTCTGCCGGTCAGCAACAACACGTCGCACTCGAAGTAATTGACGATCTCGCACAGGTTCCGCAAGGTATTGCAGATATCCAGGTTGTCGGTCAGGAAGTCAAAGTGCATCTTGAGCGGGTCGCACGTCAGGACCACCGCGTCCAGGTCAAACTCGACCGGCTGCCCGGCGGCTTCATTGAGCGCCTTGCCCACGAATCCTCGCACCGCACTGCTAAGCGGCTGCTTATCGTGCAGCCAATCGCCAATGGTCTGTTCCTTGCGCTCGGCCGGCTTCTCCGGGTCATAGCCTTCGTACTCCTTGAGCAGTACGAGCGCCAAGGGATAGAGGCACTGCAACGTGAGCTGCTGGCGCAGAAGGCGCTGGCGCTCGTCGTCGCCCGTGCTTCCGCACAGGATGTCCATGAGGCTCGCCGTTTCCCGGGCGCCCGCCTCCTTGAGCGCGGCTTCCAGCTGGGGAAGCACGTACTTGCGGATGACCTCCAGGACGATGTCGTCTCCCGCCACCTTGAAACCATCGCGAAAGCGCTGCGTGGGAGTGATCGGCACAAAACTGTTGGCCGATTGCCGCGCGCCGCGATCCAGCTTGTAGTCGGTGATGACAAGGTCGGTCGTGCCGCCCCCGATGTCCAGGGAGGCCACGGTGATGCACTCTCGGTCCGTCTTCTCGCGCCGGGCGATCGTATCGAAGAACTCTTCCGCATAGCCGTTGAAGTTCGTGACGACCTCGGTGTACAGGTACACCAGTTGACCGCAGGTCGCTTCGTCCCACTTGATGACGATTTTGGGCAGGGGGATTACGAACAGATCGTGCTTCTCATCCTCGCTGTCCTCGACGGAGTCGCCATCGCCCGTATGCCAGCCCATGCTCTTCCACAGAAGGCTGAGTGCGCGCTGCGCATGCTGCTTGAAGATGCCGCGCTCCACCTGCGGCATGCTGGGGGGCACGGTCAGGATGATGGCGCGCAGGAACCGGGGCAGGGTCCGATCTTTCTTGCGCGAACGATACAACCAGCTATTGATCTGCGACACCGCCTGCGCGAACACTTCGTTCAACATGAAGCCCATCAACGCGCTGCGCGTGTAGTGGGCCTCAAACGCGGGAAAGCCGGAAGTTTCCTCGCCTTCGTAAAGCGGGCACGGTCCATACAAAGGAATGCCCTTCTCGTCGATCAGGTTCTTTAAAGGCCCGAGCGTCGCCCATTCAGGCGCTTCGCCCTTGATCGTTGAAGCATTGGGCCGCCAGCCAGTCTCGTAGGCATCTTCAGCATCCCAAAGGTAACGCTTGGGGCTGGACAGTCCGGTGGACCCTTCCGTGCCTTCCTTGCGCGCGGCCAGATTCGTCGCTTCGGTGCCGACCCGCGCCATCGAGACCCAGACGAACGCGTCATCGCGTCCGCCTTGAAGAGAAAGATCGTCCTTGCCGAAGCTGACCGGTGCGAACTCAACGCGCGACTCGAACGGATGATGGTAGACATGCTCCGGCCGTGTCATGTCGCGCAAGGTCAGGAAGCTGTAGTCGTTCAAGCCGTTGTCGTTCTGCTTGTGTTCCTCGATCAGGATGCCGCAGGTGCGCGAATTACCCACGTCCAGCACCAGGTCGACCGGCACGCTTCCCCCCCGAATCACCTTGCGGCCATTGCTACCGGGCGCAACCATGTTCAGCACCTTGATGCGCGGCAACTTGATCTTGACCTTGTCCTTCAGCTCCTTGTTGGAGCGTGTGGTGGGCGCGCTCTCGCGCATCAGGCTGAGCAGGTTCAAGTAGTGGGCAATGTGCTCTTTCTTTGCGAGCGCCTTTTCAATTTCCCGGCTTTCGAGGTCGTCCCGGCGCTCGCGGAAGATACTTTCAAGCCACTTGACGACCCATTCCTGTTCGTCAAGAAACCACTGCATTTCGTGGAGATTGAAGGCAAGACGAAACAAGGCGCCCGTCTCCATGTCTTCGTCGTAGGGCTCGATGTAATCGCGGGCGTCGTCGCGAGCACGCGTGCGAGTGTCGAACGCCAGGGTTAGACGGTGCGTATTGCCATTGGCGTCAGCTTCAGCGAGCTTGACGAAGCGCAGGCGTGCCCAGTTCTTCGGACCCCGATCGAATTGGCTGTCTGATTTGTAGCGAAAGAAAGGAGCAGGCAACCAGTAGCCGTCAAACAACTCCAGGCTTTCCTGTAGCGGCAGGGAAAAGGCGGCCCTCGTCTCGAAGAAGTTGCCCGGCCTGTCTTCGTAGCCAGGCTTGCCGTCGTCAGGCACATACAGCCTGATGGGCATCCTGCCAGATGGATGCATGCAGAACTCACCCTCCGGCTCTCGTTTGAGATCGGGCAGGGCGCACGCCAGATCGAGGAACTGGACGCCCGTATTTCCGAAAAGCTCAACGTTATCTTTGTCGGCGTCGTAGGTATCAACTGGGGGCAACATGGCAGGTTCTCTCAACGATTAGGGTTGGGCGCGACGCATGGAGATGGGGAATCGAGTGTCCCCATAATGGCCGGCGCACGACGCGATACTTGTCGCGCCGGGCTGGCACTGGATCTGGGGCATTTCGTAGGTGCCTCCATCGCTGCACTGTGCCTCGACGCTGTTGTTGATCATCAACGAGCCCTTGCTCATGGCGGCACTGACAGGCGCGGAGCACTGCACGCCGTTGTGACGATTGAGGGTGACGTTCCCTTCCCCGTTCTTGAACTGGTAGAGCAGACGCAGGGGCTGGCCGGTATCGCGGTCTTGAATTCCCGCGCCGGCGCGCCAGTTACCGTTGAGGAAGTCGGCATTGCCCTCTCCCGCGTCAACCGGAATCTGCAGGGCGTCCTTGTTTTCTGCCGGCGACGGCGGCACGACATCGCGCTGGCCGGAGGAATTGTCCGAGGCGCCCGGCGCGGAAGAATCGGCGTCATTCGCGGCCAAAGGCGGCGTCGCAGGCGCGATTTGGTCTGCTCCGGCAAGGGCAGATGCAGATTCAGCGGGAGTATTCAGGCCGGGAACAGGCAGTTTCTCGCCCGACACGGCGCTACCCGAAGTAGCGGGCAAGCCACTGCTTGCACCATTGCCATTCGCTGCTGGCGCGGTCCAATGTGTGACACCAGGCGGCTTAGGCAGCTCCGGAAGGGTTTGTGACTGCGCAACGTCACGCGGCGCCGTGTCGACCGGCAAGGATGAGCTGGGCGCGAGACCCGGCATGCACGCACGCAAACCAAACAACAAAGCCAACAATGCAAGAAGCAAGAGCGGCCATATCCACCACCGCTTCCACCAAGGCGAGGACGCGCCAACCTGAGGCAGCCCCGGCGAGGACAAGGAGGGACGGGTTGCAGTTTCCAGGAGTGGCGCCTGCGGGACCGATTCCGCGAAAGCGGATGGCCGCAAGGCGTGAAGAGGATCGAGGGATCGATCCGCACCGCTGTGCACGAAGCCCCAAAACGTGATGACGGGCTGGCCGTCCACGAGGAACACAAAGCTGTTATCCGGATGGTGCAGGATCCATTTCAGCAGTTGACCCAGCAAGGCGGCATCGTTGCTGCTCCCCTTCGCTTGCACGGTTTCCCGCAACTGCGCCACGCCAGCCCGTACCGATTCGAGCCTTGCCAATGCGCTTGACTGCTCTGTTTTGGTCGCCGCGTTCCAGGCGATCACGGCTCCCGGATTAGGCGCGTACCAATCAATGCGAGTGCCATTTTCGCTAGGCTGCGGCACGGAGAAATTGGCGAGCAGATCGGGACGCTTGCCTTTCAACACAGTCAGGATTTGGCTGGCGACAAGGTGAATGGCCTGTCCGCGTTCGCCCAACACATCAAACTGGTCAATATTTTCGCTACGTAATTTAACGCCTAGCATATTTTGTTACTTGTCTGCTTTACATCGCCCACAATCTGGACGAACAGCCCCCAATCTCCGTCACGCGGGCATGGACGACCCCGTGTTTTAATTCGGGACAGTTTGAAATTATAAGGATAAGACTAACAATGCGTCACAAAAATTTTCTTCAATGTATTTTTATGTTTCTGACGCTTGCGATGTTAACAAGCTGTTCGCGGCAATCCGAGTTTGATCGCAACTTCGAAAAGAACTGTGTTGCGGCGAGTAGCGGAAACACCGGCTATTGCACCTGTGCGCTACAAGTCATCAAGCGCAACATCAAGGCGGAGGCGCTGCCGGCGCTATCAGGAAGTGATATCCAGAAACTCGCGCCCGAAATTCTTACTTCCTGCCCTGTTGAATAGGCAGCGAAGAATTTCAAGTCGATAGAGACAAAAGCGGCAGACGCCTGTCCCCAAGGACAGGCGTCAAATCTTCGCTAACGAGGTAAACGCCTAGCGCCGGCGTTCGCTAGCGGCCAGGAGCTTCTTGGTCATCGTGTCGTAACGGCGCAGAATGCGCCGGCCGTTCAGCGACTTGCTCCATGAATAGACGGGAATGAGCTGCTTGGAGCCGTACCCGTCCACCAGATAAAGGCCTTCGCGCCCTTCGGCATTGAAACCCACGACGATGTTGCTGGCGCTGACATCGTTGAACACCACGTGCGCGTCGATCAGCGCCATGATGAATTCGTGCACGCGATAGCGCAGTTCCGGCGAGAACCCGTGCCGCGCCACGACTTCCTTCAGCGTGGGCGCCAGGTTGCCATGCGCATCGACGATGCGCTCGACCACCTGGCCCAAGCCCTTCGAGGTCAACACCAAACCGAAGATGCGCGCCATCAGCACATTGCCGCCCCGCGCGCCTTGCTGGGCCGTGGTGGCGATGTATTCGACGGCTTCCATGATGAACACGCGATGCGAGGCATCACGCCGGAAACGCTTGTACCAGGGACGTTTGCGGTCGGCCTGGCTGCGGCGCACGCCATTGACGATCTTGATCAGCAACGAGTTGTCGGCCGGATGCAGATACACGTCCCGCTCGCTGCCCGCCGCGGCGATGTTCAGCGGCTTCAAATCCAGGACCTCGAACGGACTGGCCAATTCCGACGGGGCAAGCGCCCGCCGCGGAATGACTTGCAGGCCCTTCCAGGGTGTCGTCTTCGGATGGGCGGTCTTTTGCCGGACCGACACGTTCAGCACGGACGCGGCCTCGGCAAATGCCGGAAAGCCCCGGCATGAGGATGCGGTCGGTCATGCCGATGTCGGCTCGGGGATTCGAAGGTGCAGGAAAGCATTGAAGAATTTTGCGCAATCTCGGGGCACGAGCGGCAGATTGCAATGTTGGCTTGATAGTTGGCTTGCGACATGTTAGTCGCGAGGCGGCGACGGCACAAGCGCAGCGGCGATACGCGACCGGATGGGGTTTCCCCTGAGATGGCGCGGTTTCCGGGGGGATCCGAGGCCCTTCTGTCCTTTGTTCCGCTATCTGGAAATCTGTTTTCCAGCGGATCCGGGGATAGCCACAGTTGGCTTGCGGACCCACCATGGAAGGGACCAGTTGGCTTGCGGACCCCCCACCGAAGGGACCGGCAAACAAAAAACCCGCATCCTCCAAAAGAGAAATGCGGGTTCATTGCGAGGAATTTCTTGGTGCCGACGGCGAGACTCGAACTCGCACAGCTTTCGCCACTACCCCCTCAAGATAGCGTGTCTACCAATTTCACCACGTCGGCTTGACCAACCCAACAAGGCGAACCCTGCTGGAAAGTCGAGCATTCTATCACGTAATTTGGAAAGCGGGAAAGCCGTCCCGCTTTATCTGCAAGGCGGCGGGTTGCGGCCCATCCAGCCCGGCCAACTTCAGGCCGCCACCGCCTCCACGCCCAGCGCCTGCAGGCACGCCGCGAGCGATCGCGCCTGCGTGGCGTCGTACAGCGCCAATTCGTCCATCACCGGCGCGCCGAGCGCCGCTTCAAACGCGGCCTGGCTGGCGTTTTGCGCGTATTCGGCCTGCGCCTTGTCGCCCAGGTTCGACTGAAAGATGCCGGCTGCGCTGACCGGCAGGAAGTCTTCGTACACCAGCGGTTCAAACTGGACGTAGCCCGCATCGATCAGGGCGGACAGATCCGAGGTTTCCGGCGTGCCCGGCTTGCCGGTCAGGAAATAGCGGAAGTACGCCAGCCCCTGGTCGTGCAGCGCCGCGTAATCGTCCGGAAACGCCGCAAAGCAATCCTGCAGGTTCTGCATGTAGGCCGCCGCATTGCCTTCGTTGGGCGCGCCGCTGATGCGGCTGCGGGCCAGGTCCAGCAGCTGGTCGTACAGCGCGCGGCCCTTGCGGGTCAGCGCCACGCCGCGCTGCTCGATCTCGCCGAAGCGGGCGGTGTGGCTGCCCACCGCGCTGGAGCCATCCGCGCCGGCGAAGCGCACCGGTTCCTCCAGCGCCTTGAAGCTGGTCTGGCGCAGCAGGATCGGGCACTTTCGCGGCGGCGGGCCTTCAATGACGGCCTTGGCCGACACGCCGCGGCGCGGCATCTCGGCCTGCGCTTCGTCGATGTCCAGCGTGCGCGGGGTCAGGTGATTGATGTGCGGCCCCTTGAATGCCACCACGTCGGCGATCAGGCGATGCTGGCCATGCAATTCGCGGTAGTCGGCCAGGCTGACCGTGGACTCGCTGTGCCAGCGGAACGTGTGCAGCGCCTGGGCCACGAATTCCCGGGCGTCGGCCTCATTCAGGCCGCCTTGCGCCTCACAGCTGGCGGTCAGCGCCAGAACGCGGTCCGTGAAGATCTGCCGGGCGGCCAGGATGCGGGCGGCCTTTTCGCGCAGGGCCACGTCGTCGATCAGCTCCAGGCGCAGCAGCGAGGTGAAGACGCGGAACGGGCTGGCCTGCAGGGCCGCTTCATGCGTGGCGCGGAAAGCCGTCGAATGCACCGGCACGCCAGCGGGCGACAGGTCGTAGTAGCCGACGGGCAGCATGCCCATCACGGCAAACACCCGGCGCATGTTGGCCAGCTCTTCCGGCGTACCGACGCGGATGGCGCCATGGCGTTCGATGTCCAGGCGCTCGATCTCGCCGGTGCGCGCCAGATGCGCGGCCAGTTCCGGCTGCTCGTCCATCGTCCGGGCGTTCACCTGCGCCACCAGGTCCAGCAGCGTGTCGTACAGCGGGACTTCCTGCTTGTACATGTCGGACATGGCGCGCGAAAACCAGGCGCGGATCTGATCGGGATTGACGTAGTTCTGACTCATGACGGGCTCGGCACATCGGTGGAAAAGGATGGCCCGCATGTAATCACGCCGCCCCGCGCCGATCAAATGAAAAAATTCGGCCTAATCAGTCCGTTTTTTCATGGACCGGGCACGCGGCGCGCCCCGGCCGTCCGGCTGGCGGGCTTCGTCCCGCACCCATGCCACGAACTGCTTGATCTTCGGCACCTCGGCCGAGTGCTCGGAATACGCCACGAAGTACGCGCCATCGCTGGGCTGCACGTAATCCCAGGGAATGACCAGCTTGCCGGCCTGCAGTTCTTCTTCGGCCAGAAGGCGCGGCGTGAGCGCGATGCCGCACCCCCCCTCGGCCGCGCGCACGCACATGTAGAAGGTGTCAAAGCGCGGTCCGAGATAGCTGCGGTCGGACTGGAATTGCTGATGGGAAAAGTAGTCGTGCCAGGCCTCCGGGCGGGAGGCGCACTGGATCAGCGTCTGCCGGCTCAGGTCGGCAAGGCTGGCCAGCTTGCCGCCGTGCAGGATGGCGGGCGAGCACACCGGCACGACGTCAGCCTCGAAGAGTTCCACGCACTGCGCGCCGGGCAGTGCGCCGTGGCCGAAGAAAAGCGATATGTCGATCTTGGCCTGCATCAGATCGAACGGATGGGTTTCGCTGCGCACCTTC
Organism: Achromobacter sp. UBA2119; assembly: GCF_002331005.1. Classification (NCBI taxonomy): domain Bacteria; kingdom Pseudomonadati; phylum Pseudomonadota; class Betaproteobacteria; order Burkholderiales; family Alcaligenaceae; genus Achromobacter; species Achromobacter sp. UBA2119. Next base: position 637,358 of record NZ_DCYD01000009.1, read on the forward strand.
AACTGGATTTCCGGATGCGCAGCCATGAAGCGCTGCAGCCGCGGGATCAGCCAGCGCGACCCGAAGGTGGGCTGAGTGCCGATGGTGAGCACCTGAGTTTCGCTGCCATAGGTCAGGATGTCGCGCGATGCCACGTCGATCTGATTCAGGATTGCCCTGACCTCGGACTGGTACAGCGCGCCCGCGGGCGTCAGTTGCAGCCGGCGGCGCACGCGCAGGAACAGCGGGTTGCGCAGCAGGGCCTCCAGTTGCGCGATCTGCTTGCTGATCGCGCTCTGCGTCATGTGCAGTTCCTCGGCCGCGCGCGTGAAGCTCATGTGCCGCGCCACCGCCTCGAAACACTGCAGCGCCATCATCGACGGCATCAATCGCTTTTCCATGGCTTTTCCAGGCAGGTCGCTTCAATGCGGCAAGCATAAAAAAAGCCGGCTTACGCCGGCCTTTCTGCTGCTGTGCCTTACTTTGCCGGGGCGGCGGGCGCGGCCGCCGGCTTGTCGCCAGCCGGGGCGGCCGGGGCAGCCGGAGCCGTCGGCACGGAGGCGTCGGGCTGGGCGGGCGCCGGCGTGGCGGGCACGGACGATGCGCCCGGGACGGACGATGCGCCCGGCGTGGCCGGCACCGAGGAACCCGGCGCTTGCGGTACCGAACGGTCGGCCGGGAAGCTTTGCATCACGCCGGAATCCACAGCGGGGCCAGCGGTGCCCTTGTGGCTGAAGTAGGCCAGACCAGCGGTGGAGGCAAAGAACACGACCGCGGCCCACTTGGTGGCGCGCGACAGGAAGTTGGCCGCACCGGTGGCGCCGAACAGGCTGCCCGACGAGCCGCTACCGAAAGCGGAGCCCATGTCGGCGCCTTTGCCCTGCTGAAGCAGGACCAGGACGATGATAGCCAGCGCCGAGATCACTTGGACGGCCAGCAGAATTTTGAGCATCAGGGGCATTACAGACTCCGGAACGGAAACTTAGATGGCGGCAATTCGCAAAAACTCTTCGGCCACGAGCGACGCGCCGCCGACCAGGGCTCCGTCGATATCAGTCATGGCGAACAAACTGGAGGCGTTGGCGGCTTTGACGCTGCCGCCGTACAACACCTGAACTTGCGCGGCGCCGAGCGCGCGCAGGGCGGCGCGGATGGCGCCGTGGACTTCCTGGGCTTGCTCCGGCGAGGCGGTGCGGCCCGTGCCGATGGCCCAGACGGGCTCATAGGCGAGAACCATGCGGGAAACCGCATCGGCGCCCAACGCCAGCACGGGCTTGAGCTGCCGTTCGATCACGGCCAGCGTGTTGCCGGCTTCGCGGTCGGCCAGGGATTCCCCGACGCAGACCACGGGGGTCAGGCCGGCGGCCAGTGCGGCCTGGGCCTTGGCGGCCACGATCTCGTCGGTTTCGCCGTGCAGGACGCGGCGCTCGGAGTGGCCGGCCAGCGCCCAGCGGCAACCGAATTCCTTCAGCATCGAACCGGAAACTTCACCCGTGTACGCGCCCTTGTCGTGCGCGCTGACGTCTTGCGCGCCCCAGGACACGCTGCTGCCGGTCAAGGCCGAAGCAGCCTGCGCCAGGTAGGGAAACGGAACACAGATGCCGATTTCGCAGTGGCCCGCCGCATCCGCGGCACGAAGCTCGGTCAGCAACGCGGCGTTCTCGGCAAGGTTGCCGTGCATCTTCCAGTTGCCCAGCACGAGGCGGGCGCGGTTTTCGACTGAAGTCATGGCGAATTTGTCTGACGATTGGGAGTGAGGGGGTGAGCCTGCAGGTCCTGATACAGGGGACTTGTGCAGCAACCGCCCACGGGCCTGCCTGGAAAAAATTCCAGGCGAAACCCGAGATTGTATCCTGTTGCGCCGCGATACGCCGAACGCCGTGCGTTTCTTACATGGTCAGGATGATTTTGCCGATGTTTTCCCCGCCTTCCATCATGGCGTGCGCCTTGGAGGCCTCGGCCAGCGGGAACGTGGCGTGGACGATGGGCTTGATGGCCCCTTTTTCCAGCAGCGGCCAGGCCTGCTCGCGCAGAGCGCGGGCGATGGCGCCCTTGAAGGCGACCGGACGGGGCCGCAGGGTGGAGCCGGTGATGGTCAGGCGACGGCGCATGACCTGGGCGGTATCCACATCGGCGTGCGAGCCGCCAAGCTGCGCGATGATGACGATACGGCCGTCATCGGCCAGGCACTGCATGTCCCGGGCGATGTAATCGCCGGCCACCATGTCCAGGATCACGTCGACGCCGCGTCCGCCGGTGGCGTCCAGCACTTCCTTCACGAAGTCCTGCGTCTTGTAGTTGATGCCCTTGTCGGCGCCCAGCGCCTCGACGGCACGGGCGCGATCGTCGCTACCGACCGTCGCGTAGACCTTGTGACCCATCGCACGGGCCAGCTGGATGGCCGTGGTGCCGATGCCGCTGGCGCCGCCATGGACCAGCAGCGCCTCGCCTTCGGACAGGCGGCCGCGGTCGAACACGTTGCTCCACACGGTGAAATAGGTTTCCGGCAGGCCGGCGGCCTCGATGTCGGACAGGCCTTTGGGAATCGGCAGGCATTGCGCGAGGGGTGCGACGCAGTATTCGGCATAGCCGCCGCCCGCGACCAGGGCGCAGACCTTGTCGCCCACGGCAAAGCCGCTGCCGGCCACGTCGCCGCCGACGATTTCACCGGCCACTTCCAGGCCCGGCAGGTCGGATGCGCCGCGGGGCGGGGCGTAGTTGCCCTTGCGCTGGAACACGTCGGGGCGGTTGATGCCCGCAGCGGTCACTTTGATCAGAACTTCGCCGGCGCCGGCCTCGGGCGTGGGGCGTTCCACGGGGACGAGGACTTCGGGGCCACCGGGGCGGGTGATTTCAACAGCGTGCATCGCGTGCCTCCTTTGCAGCAAATGGATTATTATTGCGCCCTTTGCGGCATATCGTGATTCCGTTCGGGCAGAATGTTTGCCTGGCGGCCGCAATAGACTGGCGGCACTGCGGGCAATCCGGCAGGCAAAATCGCCGGCAGTACTGGCAACACCCCGGAAGCGTGGCAGAGTGGTCGATTGCACCGGTCTTGAAAACCGGCAACGGGCAACCGTTCGTGAGTTCGAATCTCACCGCTTCCGCCAGATTCAGAGGCAACCGTCCCAAATGGGCCGTCCTCCACGGGCCGTCCCCATCGGGCCGACCCAACGGGCCGACCCCAACGGGCGTACCATGGACGCAGATTCCCTCTGGAGGTTGCCATGTACAAGCACATACTCATCCCCATCGACGGATCCAGCCTGGCCAACTCCGGCCTGGAACAAGCCCTTGCGCTTGCGCGTGCGTTGGACGCCAGCGTCACGGTCCTGACCGTATACAGCCCGTTCGAGATGCCCTCCATGGAATCCGTGCAGCTTGAAGGCATGCGCGGCATCTACGAAAACCAGGCGCGCGAGCTGGCCAGCTCGTATCTGTCTGAAGCCGCCGGCAAGGCCAGCACCGCCGGCGTAGCCTGCGTCACGGAAATGCGCGAGAGCGACTCGCCTTATCAGGTGATCGTCGACGTGGCCATGACGCGCAACTGCGACCTGATTGCCATGTCTTCGCACGGCCGTGGGGGCATGGCCGCGCTGCTGCTGGGCAGCCAGACGCAGAAGGTGCTGGCGCACACCACCCTGCCCGTCCTGGTGTATCGCTGACCTAAGCGGTGGCCGCGTAGGTCCCGGGAATGCCGGCGGCGGCCACGCCGCTGCGCAGGGTTTCCTGCGGCAATGATTCTGCCAGCAGGGGCCGCGCCGCCAGCAAGCGGGTCAGGTCAACGCCCGTGCGATACCCCATGCTTTCCAGCATGAACACCAGGTCCTCGGTGACGATGTTGCCCGACGCCCCCGGCGCAAACGGGCAACCGCCCAGCCCGCCCAGGCAGGAATCGAAGGCGCGGATGCCTTCGTCCAGCCCCGCCAGCGCATTCGCCAGGCCCAATCCCATCGTGTCGTGCAGATGCAGTTTGGTCAGCCGCGCGCCCACGGCGTCCTGCGCGGCACGCACCGCCTCGCGCACGCGCCCGGGATGCGCATAGCCCACGGTATCGGCCAGCGCAATTTCATCGGCGCCCACACGCGCCACCGCGGCCGCGACCTCGGCCACACGCCGCACCGGCACCTCGCCTTCCATCGAACACCCAAACGCGGTGGCGACGGCGGCGTCGATACGCATCGGCCGCGCCTGCGAACGCACCCAGTCGACGATGGCGGCCAGCATGTCGACCTGCGCGTCGGTGCCCTTGCCCACGTTGGCGCGGCTGTGCGTGTCGCTGACCGACACAGGAAACGCCAGCACGTGCGCACCGGCCTCGTAGGCGGCGATGGCGCCCTTCAGATTGCACGCCAGCGCGCACACCGTCAGCCCGTCGATCTTCAGGACCTCGGGCAGGATGCCGCCCGTGTCCGCCATCTGCGGCACCAGCCGCGGCGACACGAAGCTGCCCACTTCGATCTCGCGCAGCCCGGCATCGGCCAGTTGCCGGATCCACTGCAGCTTGTCGGCGCCCGGCATCATGCCCTTGGCCATCTGCAACCCATCGCGCGGCCCGACCTCGCAAAGCCTGACTTCCTGGTTCATGTGCGTTCCCGTGTCTATTGCTGAATGACGATGCCGGCGCTCTTGATGGTCTGCTGCGCCTTGCCGATGTCCGACTGGATCAGCGCGGCGAACTGTGCGCTGGATACGGGGTCGGTCTCGAGTCCCTGCGCCGCCAGCGCGTCCTTCACATCCTGGCGCGCCAGCAGCTTGTTGAAGTCGCTGTTCAGCCGCGTGACGATGGCGTCGGGCGTCTTGGCCGGGGCCAGCACGCCGTAGTAGGTCACCACGCTGAAGTCCTTGTATCCCAGCTCCGCCACGGTCGGCACGTCCGGCAAGGCCGGATTGCGCTTGGGCGAGGTCACCGCCAGCGCGCGCACCTTGCCCGACTTGATCAGCGTGGCCGCGGACGAAATCGACGAGCCCGCGAACTGCAGATGCCCGCCCATCAGGTCGGCCAGCGCCGGCGCGGAACCCTTGTACGGCACGTGCTGCATCTTGAAGCCGGCTTCGTGCTGCAGCATTTCCATTGCGATGTGCACGCCCCCGCCGGTGCCCGACGTGCCGTACGAAATCTTGTTGGGCTCCTTCTTGGCCGCTTCAATCACCTGAGGCAGCGTCTTGTAGGGCGAGGCCTCCGCCACCAGCAGCACCATCGGCGTCGTGGCCACCAGCGCTACCGGCGTCAGATCCTTGACCGGGTCGTAGGCCACTTTCATCAGCAGCGGAATCAGCGTGACGTTGTCGGACTGGCCGATCACCAGGTCATACCCCTGCGCGGGCGAGCGCGCCGCTTCGGCCAAGCCCAGCGCGGTGCCGGCGCCGGGCTTGTTCTCGGGCACAACCGCCCAGCCGTTCAGCTCGTGCAGCTTGGTGCTCATCAGGCGGCCGATGTAGTCGGTGCCGCCGCCCGGCGTGGACGGGATGATGATGCGGATGGGCTTGTTCGGATAGTCCTGCGCAGTGGCGGTACATGCGACGGCCAGTGCAGCCAGCGCAACGAGTTTGCGGATCATGGGTGTCTCCTCTTTGATGGATGTCTTGGCGGTCTGACGCCGCCTCGACAGAAATCGGGCGCTAACGCCCTGGCGTCATGCAATCACTCCCGCCGTGCGCAAGGCGTCGATGCGCGCGGCATCCAGGCCCAGGCCTTGAAGAATGGCGTGCGTCTGCGCGCCTTGGGTGGGCGGATCGAACCGCTTGCCCGCCTTGCGGCCATCGAACTCGATGGGCAGCGCGGCGGCAGAGATCTCGCCCCCGTCCGGCAGCCGGGTCGGCAGCAGCGCGCCCCCCGCGTTCAGATGCGCATCATCAAGCAGATCGTGCGGTTGGCGGATCGGGCCATACGACAGATTGGCTTCCTCCAGCGCGGCGCACAGTTCATCGGTTTTCCAGGTTTTCAGGATTTCACCGACGCCCGGCACCAGCCACGAACGTGCGGCCTCGCGGTCGATGGCGGTCGCCAGGCGCGGATCCGCGGCCCATTCGGGCGGCAGGAATTTCTGCGCGAAGTTGCGCCATTGCGCATCGCCCACCACTGCGACGAACACGCGGCCATCGGCGGTCTCAAAGACGTCGTACACGCCCCATGGCGGCTTGCGCTCCGCACCCATGGGTTTCGGCGCGGTGCCCGTCAGTTGGAACTGCGCGATGAACTGTGCAACCAGCAGCAGATTGTTTTCAAAGAGGCCGGACCGCACATGGCGCCCTCGGCCGGTGGCGTGGCGGTCGTGCAGCGCGGCCAACGCGCCCACCACGCCAAACGTGCCGCCCAGGATGTCGTTGACCGACGCCGCCACCCGCTGCGGCGTGTCCGCGCCGCCGTTGATGTACGCCAGCCCGCCCATCATCTGCACCACCTCGTCCAGCGCGGTGCGGTGCTTGTAAGGGCCGGACAGAAAGCCCTTGAGCGACACATAGATCAGCCCCGGGTTCTCGGCCGACAGCGATTCGTAATCGAGTCCGTACTGCGCCAGGCTGCCGTCGCGGAAGTTCTCCACGATCATGTCGGTCTGCAGCGCCAGCTTGCGCACGACCTCCTGGCCTTCGGGCGACTTGAGGTCGATCGCAAGACTCTGCTTATTGCGGTTGAAGACCGGAAAGTAGCCGCTGCCGGATCCCTTCAAGCGCCGCGTGCGGTCGCCCTCGATCGGTTCGACCTTGATGACGTCCGCGCCCAGGTCCGCCAGCGACAGGCCGGCGGCCGGCCCCATGATCATGTGAGACAGTTCCAGGACCTTGATGCCGCGCAGCGGCAGTTCGGTGCTGTCCATGAAGGGTGAAGCCGGTGCTGCTGTCATCTGCGGTTCCTCTTGCCAGCCTGTTCGATGGGAGCGCGGCATCAGCCTCGGAAACTTGTCCGCGCCGCGCCGGCATGTCTGCATCATCGCGGGCGGGCGGCACCGACGGGTAGCGGTCTTTCAGCACGGGGGCATTCTCGTTTCGGAACGTCCGGGTTAGCCCTGAGGGCGTCAATCCCCCAGCACGCCCAGATGCGCGAGCAGCGCGCGCGCAGCCGGCGACAGCGCTTCCGGATCCCGCACCGCAATGCACAGCGGCGTGCTGGACCAAGGCCCCTCCAGCGGAATGAAGCGAATGTCCAGGTGCGCCAGTCGCGGCTTCAGATAATGCGGCACCACCGCCACGCCCATGCCGCGCGACACCAGCAGGCAAATGGTCTCGTGCGAACTGACACGCGCGCTGATGCGGCGCGTCATACCCGCCTCGCGCGCCGCCTGATCGAATACGCTGCTGATGCCGTTATCGCGGTTCAGCTCGATCTGCTCGAACGGCAGCAACTGTGCATAACCGAGCGTCTCCCGGTCAGCCAGCACATGCCGGCCCGGCACCACCGCCGCCAGTTCGCAATGTCCAAAGGGAAACACCTGCAGACCTTCGTGTCCGAAGTCGGAACCGGCCGCCACGTCCGCCCGCCCTTCCAGCACGGCGCGAAACGCCGTCTGCGTGGTGTCCTCTTCCAGCGAGATGTCGATTTGCGGATTCGCGCGCCGGAAGGACTGGATCTGCGCCGGCAGGTCGCCCGACAAGGCGGCAAAACTGACGGCCAGCCGGATATGCCCGCGCACCCCGGTTGCAAATCCCGCCATGTCGCGATGCATGCGGTCCATATCCTCCAGCACGCGGCGCACGTGCGCGGCCAGCGCATCGCCTGCCGGCGTCGGCTGCACGCCCTTCACGCCGCGCTCGAGCAGCGGCACGCCGAACGCGTCTTCCATTTCCGACATGCGCTTGCTGACGGCCGACGGCACGATGTTCTCGCGGGCGGCGGCGCGCGCAAGGCTGCCTTCCTCCAGCGCGGCCAGGAACAGGCGCAGGGAAACGGGGTCGATGTCGCGGGACGGCGGGGCGGGCGGGCTGGGCTTCATGGCGCAAAGTGTCGTCCGTAGTCCCGCCGCGCAGGGATCGGGGTTTACCCGCCCGCCGCTCCTGTTCCTGTCGCGATTACCCGTCACCAGCGCGCGCCGCCAATATCCCCGCTGCCAAGGTGGTATAGTCTCGCCCGCTGCCGCCCCCTCGCGGGACGCGCATCGCCCGAGTGGTGAAATTGGTAGACACAAGGGACTTGAACAAATTTGAGCCCTCTGGAGGAAACTCCAAAGGTGAAGCCCGTCAAACTCGGCGAAGGCCCTGGACCCGTTCCGCGCTAACGCCGAGCCAAGCCCCGATGACATATCGGGGAAGGTGTAGAGAGCAGACGGCGGGCACCTAAGGCCGAAAAGGCTATGGTGAAGGCGTGCTCCAGACCACGAACAGCAAGCCTGTGCTGGCGGCGAAAGCCGAAGTGGTAAGAAAATCCCTCGGCCTCGCGGCCGTACCGGTTCGATTCCGGTCTCGGGCACCACCCCTCTGCATCACGATTTAAGGCATGACGCCATTCGGCGCGAATGCTCGATCACCATGATGCTCGACTCCGTCTGATTTCTGGTCGGCCGTCGGCCACGCGCAGAGACGTCAGGCTAGACTTGGTTCGCAAAAACGGCCAGGTATCGACATGACAACTGCCACCACGCGCTCACGTTGGACCTTCGTTAAAGAGGCAACGGTCATCTCGGAACCGGACGCCAAGATCACGGTACGACAGCTCACCCTCACGGATTTCGGTTTGCGCGCCATCACCAGCGGTAGCAACGGCATCACACAAGGCGCCCGGGAAGAACCCGGACCTCCGGCCCCGCTCAAGAAGGTGGTCCCCGCATAACGAAAAAAGGAAGCTTTCCAGCTTCCTTTTCAGCGTCTAACGCCCGCGATGCATGAACGCGCCTGCACGCCACGCCACCTCGCATTCCCCTCCCGCTGGACAAATCGCACGCCCACACGGCAAGCTTGGATACGCCGGAGGCGCCACCCCGCGCCTCCCGTCATTCCGGGAGCCGTGCATGTGTTCGCACTACCAGACGCTCAAGGACGCCGAACTGCTGCTGCAGAAATTCGGCGTGCGATCCAAGCCCGCCGCTATCGGCAAGTACGACATGTGGCCCCGCTATGAAGGGGTGTTCGTGCGGCGTCCCCCCGAACATGACGCCGGTGACGACGCCGTACCTGAACGCGAAGCCGCTGCCGGCCGCTGGGGTCTGATCAGCGCCATGACGCGCTCGGGTGGCCTGGAACGGGCAAGCAAGCTGTCCACCTTCAATGCCCGCGCGGAGACCGCCGCGGGCTCGTACACGTTCGGCAACGCCTGGCGCCGCGCGCAGCACTGCATCATTCCTGCCGACGCGATCTTCGAGCCGGACTGGACGTCCGGCAAGGCCGTGGCCACCCGCTTCACCCGCGCCGACGGCAAGCCATTGGGCATCGCGGGCTTGTGGGACCGTTATCGCGATGCGGCCGGGCATTGGCAGGAGAGCTACACCATGCTCACCATCAACGCCGACAACGATCCCCTGTTCAGCCGTTATCACCAGCCCAACACGGAAAAGCGCATGGTGGTCATCCTACCGGAAGGCGCCTATGGCGATTGGCTGACCGCATCGGCCGCCCACAGCCGCGAGATGCTGGTTCCGTTTCCGGCAGACATGCTGACGGCCACCCCCATGGCCCGACCCGTCCTCAGCGGTACCCAACAGGGTCCCGACGACCGAAACCTCCAGGTGCCGGACGACCTCCTGAACAGATAACCCGCTCGGCAGACCACCGGAAAAACTACTATTCTTCTGCCTCGCCTCATATTTACCCGCCCGCCCGGCGACCATCGCCGCACCATTCGTGCGCGTTGCCCGGGCCAGCGACCGAACCGATCTTGACCTCCCTCCCCGCTTCTCCCCCGTTCATCGTCCTGGACGCGTGCGTCCTCATGTCCGGCATCCTGCGCCGCCTGTTGCTGCGCCTGGCCGAGGCCGGCGTGTTCCAGCCCGTATGGACCGAACGCATCGGCGAGGAATGGCGCCGCAACGCCTGCCGCATCTGGGACATTCCGCCGGAGGTGATGGCGGAATTCTGGGCAGACATGAACGCGCGGTTTCCGGCGGCCATGGAATCGGACACGCAGGTCTATGAAGCGTCGCTGCGCTACAGCGATCCGAAGGATTTCCACGTGATTGCGGCCGGGTTGGCGCGGCGCGCGCGCTGCGGGCTGCCTCAGACGCCGACCGTGCAGGTGCTGACGTGGAATCTGAAGGATTTCAATCGTTCCGAGCTGCGTCGCCAGGGGCTGGACGTCTACAACCCGGACCGGATGCTGGTGCAGTGGTGGCACGCGGGGTCTGAAAACATGCTGGACGCGATTGCGCAGATTCCCGCCGACTACGTCGCGCTGGGCCGCGAGCCGGAGCCGCTGACTGCAACGCTGCATCGTGAACGGCTGTACGGTCTGAAGAACCTGGTGGCGCGTCAATAGACCGCTCGGCGATGAAAGCGGCGGCAATAAGCCAGCGGAAATAAGGCAGGCAATAAGAAGCCGCCAATAAAAAAAGGGCCTGGCCGGCTTTCGCCGAACCAGACCCGGAGCCAACCGTAACCGTTACGTCAATCGACCTCGACGAAAGCCTCTTCGCGCTTCTTGCGCAGCGCGGGCATCGCAACCAGCACCAGCAGGATCGCGGCAAGCGCCAGCAGCGTGGCCGACAGCGGGCGCGTGACAAAGGTGGAGAACTCGCCGCGCGACAGAAGGAGCGCCCGGCGGAAGTTCTCTTCCATCATGGGCCCCAGCACCAGGCCAAGCAGCAGCGGCGCGCCTTCGCAGCCAAGCTTGCTCCACACGTAGCCGATGATGCCGAAGATGGCGAACATGAAGATGTCGAAGGCGTTGTAGTTCAACGAATACACCCCGATCGTGCAGAAGACCAGGATCGCCGGGAACAGCATGCGGTACGGGACGCGCAGCAGCTTCACCCAGATGCCGATCAGCGGCAGGTTCAGCACCACCAGCATCAGGTTGCCGATCCACATCGAGGCGATCAGGCCCCAGAACAGCTCGGGGTGGCTGGACATGACCTGCGGTCCCGGCTGGATATTGTGGATGGTCATCGCGCCCACCATCAGCGCCATCACCGCGTTGCCCGGGATGCCCAGCGTCAGCAGCGGAATAAAGGAGGTCTGCGCGCCCGCGTTGTTGGCGGATTCGGGACCGGCCAGCCCGGCGGGATGCCCCTTGCCGAAGCGCTGCGGCTCTTTCGAGAGCTTCTTTTCCAGCGTGTAGGACGCAAACGCCGACAACACGGAACCGCCACCCGGCAGGATGCCCAGCGCCGAACCCAGCGCCGTGCCGCGTACGATGGCGGGCGCGGCCTCGCGGAATTCCTGGCGGCTGGGATACAGCGATCCGACCTTGTCGGTGATCTCGACCCGGTTCTCCTTGAGCTCCAGGTTGCTCATGATTTCAGACAGGCCGAAGACGCCCATGGCGACGATGGCAAAGTCGATGCCGTCCTGCAGTTCGGGGATGCTGAAGTCATAGCGCGCCACGCCCGAGTTCACGTCGGTGCCCACCATGCCCAGCAGCAGGCCGAGCAGGATCATGCAGATCGCCTTGGGCAGCGAGCCCGACGCCAGCACCACGGCGCCGATCAGGCCCAGCGCCATCAGCGAGAAGTATTCGGCCGGGCCGAACGCGAATGCCACTTCGGCCAGCGGCGGCGCGAACGCGGCGATCAGCACGGTGGCGACGCTGCCCGCGAAGAACGAGCCGATGGCCGCCAGCGACAGTGCGGCGCCCGCCCGTCCGTTTCTCGCCATCTGGTGCCCGTCCAGCACGGTCACCACCGCCGAGGTTTCGCCCGGCAGGTTCACCAGGATGGCTGTCGTCGACCCGCCGTACTGCGTGCCGTAGTAGATGCCGGCCAGCATGATGAGGCCGGCGGTAGGCGGCAGCACGTAGGTGATGGGCAGCAGCATGGCGATGGTCGGCACGGGACCCAGTCCCGGCAGCACCCCGACCAGTGTGCCCAGCAGGCAGCCGATGAATGCGTAAGTCAGGTTTTCGGGGGTGAAGGCCACCGAAAAACCCAGCATCAGGTTTTGAAGCAATTCCATGTCCGGTACCTCAGTTGGTCAGCACGCTGGGCCACAGCGGAAAGATCAGGCCCAACCCGCGAATGAACGCGAGGTAGGAGAACGCCACGAGGAACAGGCCGTTGGCGACGGCAACCTTCCAGTTGAATTCGTGGCTGGCGACGCTGCTGATCAGGACAAGCAGGAACACCGAGAGGTACAGGCCGAGATAGCGCAGGGAAAAGCCGTACAGGAACACAGACCCGACGACGAGAAAAAGAATGCGGAAGTCATAGCGGCCGATCGTCGTTTTCTCGGCGCGGGGGGACAAGGCGCTCATCAGCACCGTCGCGCCCATCAGCGCCAGCACGATGCCGAGCCAGAACGGAAAGTAACCGGGGCCCATGCGCGCCGCGCTGCCCATGGAATATTGGGTCGCCTGCAACGCAAAGCCTCCCCCCACCACGATGAACATGACGCCAGACCAGAAATCCTGTCTGTTTCTTATCAATCTGCTTTCTCCCTAATCCGTCGCGTCCCGGAAATCCTGACTTCAGACGCGCTCATTTCTCTTTCAACGCAGCCGCTTTGACGGGCGGCAACGACATGAACGCGGGATGGTAAATCGTGGAACGACATATCTCCTATGGGTATCAACCATGACTTTGTGGGGGATATCCCTAGACCGTGGAATGGACGCAATTCGGCATCCTGGCGCCTGCGGGAAGGGTCAAAAATCCGCGAAATTGGCTTAAATAGCCGATTTTTCAGGTGAGTTAGCCATTAGAAGAAAAGTTCCGTACAGAACGGATGCGAGCCTGCGTAGAAATATTCAGATGCATTTTTTGCGGGATCTGGAGCGGGGAATTCGTCACCCGCGAGGCCCTGCCGGGACTCGTACCTGATGCTCGCAACGCGCCGTCCATGAACACGCCGCCCATACACGCTCCGGCCGAAAGTTTGGCCGGAGCGACAGTTTTCTGACAGCGGATTGAAAGAATGGGGCCGCATCGCGATGCTGCCCGGGCAGTCAATGATCGTGATTGCTGGCCGCAAACCCAGCCGCGTTCAGGATGTCGATCACTTCCTGGATGTGTTCGGGACCGCGCGTCTGCAACACGAAATCCACCTCGACATTTCGCACGGGCAGCGATGTGAACGCGCGTTGGTGGTGCACTTCTGTAATGTTGGCCTGCGCGTCGGCAATCAGTTTGGTGGCATGGGCCAGCGCCCCGGGCAGGTCACGCAGGTCGACGCGGATCCGCGCCAGCCGCCCGGCCCGCACCATGCCGCGCTCGATCAGCTCGCCCAGCATCAGCGGGTCGATGTTGCCGCCCGTCAGCACCAGCCCGATGCGCTTGCCCTTGTAGCGGTCGCTGCCCTCTTCCTGCGCGCGCAGCAAGGCGGCCAGGCCCGCGGCGCCGGCGCCTTCCACGACGGTCTTTTCAATTTCCAGCAGCACGACGATGGCGTGCTCGATGTCCGCTTCGCTGACCAGTTCGATGCGGTCGACCAGTCGTTGCACGACGGCCAGCGTCAGATCGCCGGGCGATTTGACGGCGATGCCCTCGGCGATGGTGTACTGCCCCGGCGGCATGGTGACGCCCTTGACGGCCGCGTACATGGCCGGAAAGCGCTCGGTCTGCACCCCCACGATCTCGATGCCGGGGTTCACGGCCTTGGCGGCGGTGGAGATGCCCGAGATCAGCCCGCCGCCGCCGATGGCGATGACCAGGGTGTCCAGCTTGGGCTGGTCTTCCAGCATTTCCAGGGCGACGGTCCCCTGCCCCGCCATGACGGCTTCGTCGTCGTAGGGGTGGATCATGATGAGGCCGCGTTCGCGAGCCAGCTCGTAGCCGCGCGCCTTGGCATCGTCAAAGGTGTCGCCTGCCAGAACGACTTCAGCGCCGAAGCGCCGCGTGTTGGCGACCTTCACCGTCGGCGTGAAGCGCGGCATGACGATCACCGCCGGCACGCCCATGCGCTGCGCATGGTAGGCCACGCCTTGCGCGTGGTTGCCCGCCGACACCGCGATCACGCCCTTGGCGCGCTCCTCGTCCGACAGCGTGAGCATGCGGTTCAGCGCCCCGCGCTCCTTGAAGGACGCGGTGAACTGCAGGTTCTCGAATTTCAGCCAGATCTCGGCGCCGAAAATGTCGGACAGCGTGCGGGACAGGGTGAACGGGGTCTTCAGGACCTGGCCGCGCAGCTTTTCGCGGGCGGCCTGGATGGATGCGATATCGATCACGATGGAAATCCGGTTAACGCACAGGCAGGAAGTTGAACAGCAAAAGGCCCTGGGCGTAGTTGATGCCGATGCGCCGGGAGTTCTCGCCGAGCAGGTTGGCGATCAGGTCCAGCCGGCCGATGATGGCGCCGAACTCGCGCTCGAAGCTGAGATTCGTGGCGGTCGGGGAAATTTCGTTGGCCAGCAACAGCAATTCGCCCTGGTTGTTGCGGCGCGTGGCCAGCAGCCAGGCCGCGGCCTCGACGTTCCGTGCGGCATTGTAGACCCGCTGGCCGTCCAGGGCGTCTGTCGCGTACAGGCGCGTCTTGCCGTTGTGCGCGGCGATGATGGTGTCCGCAAGCCCGTAGATGAAGGCGCCGACCCGGTCGCCCGGATAGTTGGGATCCAGGGCGACTGCCAGGATCTGGATGTCGCGCAGCCCGCTCAGATCTCGCGGCGGCACGCGGACTTCGATGGAATGCTTGACGCGGTTCACCGCCGTGGCCAGGTCCGGCGCACCGGTCTTGCGCCATTCCCGCGGATTGCGGCGGTACAGCTTGTCGAGCAACGAATACAGGCTGGTCAGGTTGTCGCGTACCTCGAGCGTGACCGTCCGGTTGAAGTCCGTCTGCGCGAACTGGTCCGCCGTCATGTCCTCGCCCTTGGGGCCACGCTGGCCCGCCCCGGGGGGCGACATGCAGCCGGTCAACAGCGCCGCCAACAGCGCTGCGGTGACTGCGGTTATCGGCCACGCCGTCATGCCTTGCTCATCCGTATGCCCCCTTCGATCAAGCGTGAAGCGCGCCATTGCACCCGGCGGCGCGTCTCTCGCGCAAGACTTTACAGGAAGGCGGACGAACTGGGGAGCAGCGGCCCATCCCCCTCACGATCAGCCGCGCCAGGCAAAAAAAACGGCGCCTCGGATGAGGCGCCGCTTTTCAATCAGGAGGCTGCAGGCTTATTCAGCTTGCGGTTCCGATTGGGGGGCAGCTTCGGGAGCGGCAGCGGCTTGCTGCTGCTCGATGCCACCGATCGCCTTGATGGACAGGCGCAGACGGCCCTTGTCGTCGGCCTCGATGACCTTGACGCGGACTTGCTGGCCGACCTTCAGCACATCGTTGATGTTCGCGATGCGGTAGTTGGCGATTTCGGAGATGTGCAGCAGACCGTCGCGGCCCGGCAGCACTTGCACGATGGCGCCGAAGTCCAGCAGACGCAGGACCGAGCCTTCGTAGATCTGGCCCACTTCGACGTCGGCGGTCAGCTCGACGATGCGGCGCTGGGCTTCCTTGGCCTGCGCTTCGTCGACGCTGGCGATCACGATCGTGCCGTCGTCGGAGATGTCGATCTGCGTGCCGGTTTCTTCGGTCAGCGCGCGGATGGTGGCGCCGCCCTTGCCGATCACGTCACGGATCTTCTCGGGGTTGATCTTGATGGTCAGCATGCGCGGCGCGAACGCCGACAGCTCGCCGCGCGAACCGTCCAGGGCGTCCTTCATCTTGCCGAGGATGTGCAGACGGCCTTCGCGGGCCTGGTCCAGCGCAACCTGCATGATTTCCTTGGTGATGCCCTGGATCTTGATGTCCATCTGCAGTGCGGTGACGCCGTTTTCGGTGCCCGCAACCTTGAAGTCCATGTCGCCCAGGTGATCTTCGTCGCCCAGGATGTCCGTCAGCACGGCAAACTTGCCGCCGTCCAGGATCAGGCCCATGGCCACGCCGGCCACGTGATCCTTGATGGGCACACCAGCGTCCATCATGGCGAGCGAGCCGCCGCAGACCGAGGCCATCGACGAGGAGCCGTTGGATTCGGTGATTTCCGACACGAGGCGGATCGTGTACTGGAAGTCTTCGGGGGCCGGCAGCAGCGGCACCAGCGAACGCTTGGCCAGACGGCCGTGGCCGATTTCGCGGCGCTTCGGCACACCAATGCGGCCGGTTTCGCCGGTGGCGAACGGAGGCATGTTGTAGTGCATCATGAAGCGGTCACGGTACTCGCCCATGAGCGCGTCGATGATCTGTTCGTCTTGCTTGGTGCCCAGCGTGGCCACGACCAGCGCCTGGGTTTCACCACGGGTGAACAGGGCGCTGCCGTGCGCGCGGGGCAGCACGCCCAGACGCACGCTGATCGGACGGACGGTGCGGGTGTCGCGGCCGTCGATGCGCGGTTCGCCGTTCAGGATCTGGCCGCGGACGATGGCCGATTCCAGCGAGAACATGATGTTGTCGACCGTGACGGCGTCGGGAGCCGATTCGCCCTTTTCGGCAGCGGCGGCAGCCAGCTTGGCCGACACCTCGGCCGACACTTCACGCAGCTTGGCGGTGCGGGCCTGCTTTTCGCGGATCTGGTAGGCGGCGTTCAGGCCTTCCTGGGCGGCGGCGGTGACCGCGGCGATCAGGGCCTCGTCCTTGGCGGGAGCTTGCCAATCCCAATCGGGCTTGCCAGCATCCTTCACGAGTTCGTGAATGGCGTTGATGACGGTCTGCATTTGCTGGTGGCCATAGACCACGCCGCCCAACATGACTTCTTCGGACAGCTGGTCAGCTTCCGATTCGACCATCAGCACGGCGTTTTCCGTACCGGCGACAACCAGGTTCAGCTTGGAGGACTTCAGTTCCGATGCGGTCGGGTTGATGGTGTATTGACCATCGATGTAACCCACGCGCGCGGCGCCGATCGGGCCATTGAACGGGATGCCCGAGATGGCCAGTGCGGCCGAGGCGCCGATCATGGCGGCGATGTCGGGATCGATTTCAGGATTGACCGACAGCGTGTGCAGAACCACCTGGACTTCGTTGTAGAAGTCTTCGGGGAACAGCGGACGCAGGGGACGGTCGATCAGGCGCGACGTCAGCGTTTCCTTTTCCGACG
Source organism: Achromobacter sp. UBA2119 (assembly GCF_002331005.1). Classification (NCBI taxonomy): domain Bacteria; kingdom Pseudomonadati; phylum Pseudomonadota; class Betaproteobacteria; order Burkholderiales; family Alcaligenaceae; genus Achromobacter; species Achromobacter sp. UBA2119. Next base: position 654,429 of record NZ_DCYD01000009.1, read on the forward strand.
GCTTGCCTTCGCGCTTGAAGAACCCACCCGGAATGCGGCCGGCAGCGTAGGTCTTTTCGATGTAGTCGACGGTCAGCGGGAAGAACGTCTGACCCGGCTTGGCCTTCTTGGCAGCCACGACAGTGGCCAGGACGACGGTGTCCTCGATCGACACCACAACGGCGCCGGAGGCCTGGCGAGCGATTTCGCCAGTTTCCAGGACGACCGTGTGCTGGCCGTACTGGAACGATTTAGTCACTTTGTTGAACATGACGATTATTCCTTACAAATGAAAAACCGTGGCCGCTGCGACATGCGTCGCACCGACCACGGTTGCGTCATGGGGAGCCAGCCCCGTCGATCACTTGCGCAGACCGAGTTTTTCGATCAGTGCGCGGTACGAATCGGGATTGCGGCCCTTGAGATAGTCGAGCAGCTTGCGGCGACGGCTGACCATACGCAGCAGACCGCGGCGCGAGTGATGATCCTTCATGTGTTCTTTGAAGTGACCGGTCAGCTCGTTGATACGGGCGGTGAGCAGAGCCACCTGAACTTCGGGGGAGCCGGTATCGCCCTGAGCGCGTTGGAATTGCGCAACGATATCGGATTTCTTGATGTCAGCTACAGACATTGATGACCTCTTCGGACATGCGACAGGGCCGAGGCGCCCTGACGTGGTTTGGAAAATTTTGCGCGAGCCAGGCTTGAATTCGCTTTCTCACTGCTGCCATTGGCGGGATCGGGCAGGACCGGCACATGAGGCTTGGCGCCATGTTGCGGGTACTGCGACAAGCCGCCGGCGGCTGGCGCAAAGGATCTTGCAGAATCAATACATTTGATAAAGCTCGGCGATTATAGCTGATTCGCTAGAATTACCCCAGCAAGAAGACCGGGCCCGCCGCGAGGACCGGCCAAGCCGCAGTGCGCACCCGAAGGAGCATGGACATGATCAGCTTATACAGAACGGCCCGCGTGACCCTGGCCTCGATCGCACTGGCCGGACTGGCCGCCTGCGCCAACATGACCGAGGTGCCTCCCGGCACCCCGCTTTCGCAAGTTCAGGCGCAGTTCGGCGCGCCCAACTTCGAATGTCCCCAGGCCAATGGCGGCCGCCGGGTGATCTGGACGCAGCAGCCTATGGGCCAGTACGCCTGGGGCGCGAACGTCGGCCCCGATGGCCGGGTCGACCGGGTGATGCCGCTTCTGACCGACGCGCACTTCAAAGTGCTGGAGACCGGAGATTGGGGGCCGGATCGGGTGCGCTGCGAGTTCGGCCCGCCCGCTCGTATCGAACAGGCTGGCCTGGGCGAAAAGCGCGAGGTCGTGTGGTCGTATCGCTATAAGGAAAACAGCGTCTGGAATTCCCTGATGTACGTGTACATGAGCCGCGACGGCAGCAAGGTCACCCACTTCCACCCCGGACCAGACCCCATGTACGACGACGACCGGTTCAACTTCTGGTAGCACCACCCGAAACAAAAAACCCGCCAATCTCTGCGATGGCGGGTTTTTTTGTTGGCGGCGTCTGTACGTCAGGAAGAATGACCGCGGCGCTCCTGCTGCAGGCGGCGGACCTTGTTCCAGCGCCACAGCCAGGTGACCCAGCCCGACAGGCCGTACAGCACGAACAGGCCAAACAGGACGACGGGAGGATCGCTGGACACGAACACGAACACCGCGACGACGAGCAGAATGCCCCAGAACGGCACGCTGCGGCCCAGGGCGAAGCTCTTGCCGCTGAAGAACGGCGCATTCGACACCATGGTGATGCCGGCGTACATGGTCAGCGTGAACGCCACCCAGGCCATCAGGCTGTCATGGATGGGCAGCTTGTTGTCCACGGCCAGCCAGACGAAACCCGCCACCAGCGCAGCTGCGGCCGGGCTGGGCAATCCCTGGAAGAAACGTTTGTCCACGACGGCGATATTGGTGTTGAAACGCGCCAGCCGCAACGCCGCGCCGGACACGTAGACGAAGGCCGCCAGCCAGCCCCAGCGGCCCAGGTCGTTCAGAATCCATTCGTACATGACCAGCGCCGGCGCCACGCCGAACGACGTCATGTCGGACAGCGAGTCGTATTGCTCGCCGAAAGCGGACTGTGTGTTGGTCAAGCGGGCCACCCGGCCGTCCATGCCGTCCAGCACCATGGCGACAAAAATGGCGATGGCGGCGACTTCGAAGCGGTCGTTCATGGCCTGCACAACGGCGTAGAACCCGGCAAACAAAGCGGCGGTGGTGAACGCGTTGGGAAGCAGGTAAATGCTCCGGTGGCGGTTCTCGGAATCGCGCATGGAAAAATTGGGCATGGTCTCAATAACTTACGACGGACTTTGAAAGGTTAACCTATCTGGCCCTGCTTGCGGGCTACAGCAAGGATCGTGCCCGGCCCCATTTGGCGCCAAAGCGCCCAAATGGCTGCGAAAAGGCCAAAAAATAAGAAAAAAGCGGCATGCCCATGAAAGGCATGCCGCTTCGATCCTGACCGGCGGGGCAACGCCCCGCCTGCCGTGGGGATCAGTTCTTGGACTTGTCCACCAGCTTGTTGGCGGCGATCCAGGGCATCATGGCGCGCAGCTTGCCGCCCACTTGCTCGATCTGCGATTCCGCGTTGATGCGGCGGCGCGAGGTCAGGGTCGGGGCGCCGGCGGCGTTTTCCAGGATGAACTTCTTGGCGTATTCGCCGGTCTGGATGTCCGTCAGGCACTGGCGCATGGCCTTGCGGGTTTCGTCCGTGACGATCTTCGGACCCGTTTCGTATTCGCCGAATTCGGCATTGTTCGAAATCGAGTAGTTCATGTTGGCGATGCCGCCTTCGTAGATCAGGTCGACGATCAGCTTCAGTTCGTGCAGGCACTCGAAGTACGCCATTTCGGGCGCGTAGCCGGCTTCCACCAGCGTGTCGAAACCGGCCTTGATCAGTTCGACAGTACCGCCGCACAGCACGGCCTGTTCGCCGAACAGGTCGGTTTCGGTTTCTTCGCGGAAGTTGGTTTCGATGATGCCGGCACGGCCGCCGCCGTTGGCGCTGGCGTACGACAGGGCCACGTCACGCGCGGCGCCCGACTTGTCCTGGTACACGGCCACCAGGTGGGGCACGCCGCCACCCTGCTTGTACGTGTTGCGCACCGTGTGGCCGGGGGCCTTCGGGGCGATCATGATGACGTCGATGTCTTCGCGCGGCACGACCTGGCCGTAGTGCACGTTGAAACCGTGGGCAAACGCCAGGGCAGCGCCCGCCTTGATGTTGCCGTGGACTTCGTTGTTGTAGACCGAGGCGATGTTCTCGTCGGGCAGCAGCATCATGACGATGTCGGCCGACTTGACGGCTTCCGCGACTTCCTTGACTTCCAGGCCGGCGTTGGCGGCCTTGTTCCACGAGGCGCCGCCCTTGCGCAGGCCGACGATGACCTTCACGCCCGACTCATGCAGGTTCAGCGCGTGGGCGTGACCTTGCGAACCGTAGCCGATGATGGCAACGGTCTTGCCTTTGATGAGGGACAGATCGCAGTCTTTGTCGTAGAAAACTTTCATGTTGTGCTCCAGATTCCAGTATTTGGATATTCGTTTGATTCAGATGTAGGGTCAGGCAGGCCTGGAAGGCCGGTCAAATCTTCAAAATCCGTTCACCGCGTCCGATGCCGGACACGCCGGTGCGCACGGTTTCAAGGATGGCACTGCGGTCCAGGGCCTCGAGGAAGGCCTGTACTTTTTCCTGCACCCCGGTCAATTCGATGGTGTAGGACTTGTCGGTGACGTCGATGATGCGGCCGCGGAAGATATCCGCCATGCGCTTCATTTCCTCGCGTTCCTTGCCGACGGCGCGCACCTTCACGAGCATCAGCTCGCGCTCGATGTGGGCGCCTTCGGTCAGGTCCACCACCTTCACGACATCGACCAGGCGGTTCAAATGCTTGGTGATCTGTTCGATGACCTCGTCCGAACCGGTCGTGACGATGGTCATGCGCGACAGCGTGGAATCCTCGGTGGGCGCCACGGTCAGGGTTTCGATGTTGTAGCCCCGCGCCGAAAACAGGCCCACCACGCGCGACAGCGCGCCGGGTTCGTTTTCGAGGAGGACGGAAATCACGTGCTTCATTGCGGGGCCTCCTTACAGGTCTTCAGAGCCGAGCAGCATTTCAGTCAGCCCGCGGCCGGCCTTGACCATCGGCCACACGTTTTCAGTGCGGTCGGTGATGAAGTCCAGGAAGACCAGGCGCTCCTTGTGCTTGCCGAACGCTTCGCGCAGCGCCGGTTCGACGTCGGCCGGGCGTTCGATGCGCAGGCCCACGTGACCATAGGCCTCGGCGACCTTGACGAAATCGGGCAGCGAATCCATGTACGACTCGGAATAACGCGAGCCGTAATCGATCTGCTGCCACTGGCGCACCATGCCCAGGAAACGGTTGTTCAGGCAGACGATCTTGGGCGTCAGGCGGTACTGGTGGCAGGTCGACAGTTCCTGGATGTTCATCTGGATCGAGGCCTCGCCGGTGATCACGGCGATGTCCTTGCCCGGATTGGCCATCTGCACGCCCATGGCGTACGGCAGGCCCACACCCATGGTGCCCAGGCCGCCGGAGTTGATCCAGCGGCGCGGCTTGTCGAACTTGTAGTACTGGGCGGCCCACATCTGGTGCTGGCCGACGTCCGAGGTGACGAAGGCGTCGCCGCCGGTCACTTCCCAGAGCTTTTCCACCACGTACTGCGGCTTGATGACTTCGTCCGAGTTGGCGAACTTCAGGCATTCCTTGCCGCGCCATGTCTCGACCTGGTCCCACCATTTGGCGAGCGAGGCCGGCTTGTGCTCGGCGGCGGCGATCTCGAACTGCGCGCTGAGATCGGCCAGGACGTCCTTGACGTTGCCCACGATCGGGACATCCACGCGCACGCGCTTGGAGATCGACGAGGGATCGATGTCGATATGGATGATCTTGCGGGCGTTCTGCGCAAAGTGCTTGGGATTGCCGATCACGCGGTCATCGAAGCGGGCGCCGATGGCAAGCAGCACGTCGCAGTGCTGCATGGCCATGTTGGCCTCGTACGTGCCGTGCATGCCGGGCATGCCCACGAACTGGCCGCTGCTGGCCGGGAAGCCGCCCAGACCCATGAGGGTGCTGGTGCAGGGCGCGCCCAGCTGCGTCACGAGCTTGTTGAGCTCGGGCGCGGCGTTCGACAGGATGACGCCACCGCCCGTGTAGATCATGGGGCGCTCGGCGGCCAGCAGCATCTGCACGGCCTTCTTGATCTGTCCCTGGTGGCCCTTGTTGACGGGCGCGTAGGAACGCATCGAGATCTCGCCCTTGGGCGGCACGTACTTGCACTGCGCGACGGTGATGTCCTTGGGGATATCCACCAGCACCGGACCGGGACGGCCCGTGCGCGCAATGTAGAACGCGCGGCGCATGGTTTCGGCCAGGTCCTTCACGTCGCGCACAAGGAAGTTGTGCTTGACGCAGGGACGCGTGATGCCGACGGTGTCGCATTCCTGGAAAGCGTCCTCGCCAATGGCCGCAGTGGGCACCTGCCCGCTGATGATGACCATCGGGATGGAGTCCATGTAGGCCGTGGCAATGCCGGTGACGGCATTGGTCACGCCCGGACCGCTGGTCACGATGCAGACGCCGACCTTTTGCGACGAGCGCGAGTAGGCATCGGCCGCGTGCACGGCAGCTTGCTCGTGACGAACCAGGATATGCTGGAATTTGTCTTGCTTGAAGATTGCGTCGTAGATGTAGAGCACCGCGCCGCCAGGGTAGCCGAAAACGTGTTCCACGCCTTCATCGGCCAGGCAGCGCACGACGATATCGGCGCCATTCATTTCCATGTTGTAGTTCCTTTCAAAACCGGCCCTGCAACCCTGACTGCTGCGCGCCCGGATACGGCGGCAACTGAACCCATACCGGTTACGACAACATGATCCGGCGCTTAGCGGCTCACGGAGCCACGCCACCCGGACACCTTGCCGACCCGGCACACGCTCGACAGAACGCAGTGCAAACGCCCCTGGGGGACGCTGGAGGTCGAAATGGAAGCCTTGGCAACACACGCTTGTGGCGCGGCCAACGGCAGGTGAGACTTGCTGCACAACGGCTGGGATGTGACCCTGGCCGTTCGCATCAACGCTCCGGTATCGGATAGGCAGACCGAAGCAAGTGGAGCAATTTACCGCGTTGCGTCAAAGGTGGCAAATCGGCTTTTGCCGACCGTTGCGTGGAAGGTTCGGTCACTATCCGGCCCCAAAACGCGCGATGCCCTCTCTATACTTGTTGCGTCGTCCAGAACCGAGCCGCCGCCCATGGATTTACGCATTGCCAGCATTCGCCGCTTTCTCTATAGCCACTACTTCTTCGGAGGGGTGCGCCAGGGGGTCGGCATGCTGTTGCCCGTGCTGGTGCTGGGCGGCCTCTTCGGCAATTACACGACCGGGCTGGTGGCGACCTTCGGCGCGCAATGCCTGGCCATCATCGACCAGCCGGGCGGTCCGCAGCGGCACCGCACCAACGAAATGCTGGGCGGCGCGGCGCTGGGCACGATCACCGTCATCATCACGGGGCTGGCGTCCTCGCATCCGGTGCTGATCTGGCTGGCCGTCATTGCGCAGTGCTTCGTCTATTCGATGTTCACCGTGTTCGGCAAGCGCGGCGGCCTGATCGGCTTTGCGGGCCTTCTGCTGATGACGCTGACCATGCACTCGCCGCTGGCGCCGCAAGAAGTGCTGGCCCATGCCGCCGCCACGCTGGGCGGCGCGCTGTTCTATGTGGCGTTCAGCCTGGGGTTTTCGCGCCTGTTCTGGCTGCGTGAAGAGCAACAGGCCATGTCCGTCGCACTGTTTGCCACCGCCGACTACGTGGCCGCGCGCGCAAACTTCTACGACGAAACCGCCGATCTGGACGAGGCCTACCGAAACCTGATCCAACGCCAGTCCGTCATGACCGAAAAGCACCAGGCGGCCCGCGACATGGTGCTGCGCGCCCTGCCCCGCGGCAAAGGCCTGGGCGACCGCCAGCGCGTGATGATCTGGAACATGTTCGTGGACATGCTGCAGTTGCTGGACACGCTGGTCGCCACGCATACCGACTACGCCGCGCTGCGCCGCACGCTGGCCGGCAACGACTGCCTGATGTTCATGCGCGACGCGCTGGTGAAGATGTCGCTGGAACTGAACCGCATCGCGCTGGACGTGTCGCGCGGACGCAAGGTGCAGTACCGCAGCAGCGCCAAGGCGGAACTGCGTGCCATCGAGTACGAGATCGAGCAGCTCAAGCAGCAAGGCCTGGGCGAACGCGACCCGGAGATGCTGGCGCTGATCGTGCAGGTGCTGCGGCGCCTGCGCAATTCGGCGCGCATCGTGGACCGGCTGGCCGATCACACGGCGGCCTCGCCCGACGCCAAGCCCACCGACGTGCTGCGCATCAACAAGTCGCTGACACGGTTCATTTCGCGCCAGGAATTCCGCTTTGGCCTCTTGACCAGCAACCTGCGGCTGGATTCCCCGCACTTCCGCTATGCGCTGCGCGTGACGGCCGCTGCCGCGATCGCCATGACGCTGGCCAGCCGCTGGCTATCGCCCGAGTTCTCGGCGCACAACTACTGGATCATGCTGACAATCGTCATCATCATGAAGCCTGGCTTTGCGCTGACGCGCCAGCGCAATGGCTGGCGGCTGATGGGCACCCTGATCGGCTGCATCGCCGCGCTGCTGCTGTTCAACGTGACCGACGAGCCCAGCGTCCTGTTCGCCGTCCTGCTGGGCGCCTGCATCATGGGCAACAGCATGGTGCAGCTCAACTACATGGCCAGCGCCATTTTCAATACGCTGTTCGTGGTGCTGGTGTTCCATTTCGTGTCGCCGGGCACCGTGTCCATGTCGGTGATCGGCGAACGCGCCATCGACACGCTGCTGGGCTGCGCGCTGGCGCTGGTCTGCAGCTACATCCTGCCGTGGTGGGAGGCGCGTTACCTGAAGCCGCTGGCTTCGGCCGCGACGCGCGCCAACCGCGAGTATCTGCTGGCCGGCCTGCGTTACGTCGAAGCCATGCAGGCGCACGGCGCGCCCGTGGGCGCAGCTGCCACCGACACGCCCGCCGTCACCGACGCCGACCTGGCCTGGCGCCTGGCGCGCAAGAACGTGCACATCGCCTTCAGCAATTTCGCCGAGGCGTTCTACCGCATGATGAGCGAGCCCAAGTCGCATCAAGTGGACGTGCCGGAGCTGAACAATCTGCTGATCCAGAACCATGTGCTGGCCTCGCAAATTACCGCGGCAATTCCGATTCTGGCGGCGCTGCCCGCCACGCCCGAGCCGGTCCGGCAGGCGCTGGACGGCATGACCGTGCTGCTGGATGAAAACAGCCCGCGCGTGCCGCTGGACCTGCCCACGCAGTTCGACACTGCGGGCGATCAGGCTGCGCTGGTCTATCCCGTGAAGCAGATGCTCAAGGCCACGCACATGATCCGCCAGGAACTGCAGGCGCTGGCCGATCCGCTGCATGCGCCGCCGGTGGCGGCCGCGGCGTCGTAAGCCGCCGTTCGTCGATTCGACGGGCAAAAAAAATGCCAGCCTGGCGGAGATGCCAGGCCGGCATTTTTTGCGAAAGGGCGAGGTCCCAACCAGGTGTCTGACACCCTCCCCCGCCGCCGACTTCGTCAGTCCAGCTTGCGGCGAAACACCAGCTTGTCCGCCGACGACGCCGACGCGTCGTACGCGTAGCCTTCCAGATCAAACCCCTGCAGCCCTTCCGGCTTGGCAACCTTGTGCTGGATGGCGTAACGCGCCATCAGGCCGCGCGCGCGCTTGGCGTGAAAACTGATGATCTTCCAGGCGCCGTTCTTCCAATCCTGGAACACGCATTGCACCACCCGCGCCTTCAGGACCTTCTGATCGACGGACTTGAAGTACTCCTCGGAGGCCAGGTTGATGACGACCGGCGACTTCTGGCCGGCCTGGCGCTCGTTCAGGTAGTCCGCGATGGTGCTGCCCCAGTACTCGTACAGGTTCTTGCCCTTGGGGTTCTCCAGCCGCGTGCCCATTTCCAGGCGGTACGGCTGCATCAGGTCTAACGGGCGAAGCACGCCGTACAGGCCGCTCAGGATGGCGACGTGCTCCTGCGCCCAGTCGAGCTGCTTGGCCGACAGGGTGGCGGCGTCCAGGCCTTCGTAGACGTCGCCATTGAAGGCCAGCACGGCCTGGCGCGAGTTGGCCTGCGTGAAGCTGCGTTTCCAGTGCGCGTAGCGCTGGACATTCAGCTCGGACAGGGCCGGGCTCAGGCTCATCAGGTCCGAGATGTCCTCGGCGGACTTGGTCTTCAGGACCTTGATCAGGCCGGCGGCCTGATCCACGAACATCGGCTGGGTGTGCGTCTCGACGTGCAGCGGCGAGTCGTAGTCCAGCTTCTTGGCGGGGGAAAGCAACAACAGCATTCAGAATTTCCTTGTTTAGCGGGCCGTCCAGCCGCCATCGACGGAGACGGTCGTGCCGGTGATTTGCGCGGCGGCGTCCGAGGCCAGGAACACGGCGGTGCCGCCCAGTTGTTCCGGCGTCACGAATTGCAGCGACGGCTGCTTTTCGCTGAGCAGGTCGCGGGCAGCGGTTTCCTGGTCCACGCCATTCTTTTCAGCCAGCGCGGTGATCTGCTTTTCGACGAGCGGGGTGCGCACCCAGCCCGGGCAGATGGCGTTGGCGGTGATGCCCTGCCCGGCCGTTTCCAGCGCCGTGACCTTGGTGAATCCCACGACGCCATGCTTGGCCGCGACATAGGCCGACTTGCTGGCCGAGGCGACCAGACCGTGGGCCGACGCGATATTGATGATGCGGCCCGAACCCTGCTTCTTCATGTGCGGCAAGGCAGCGGCGGTGCCGTGGAACACGGCGGACAGATTCAGCGCCAGGATGGCATCCCACTTTTCGGCCGGAAAGTCTTCGATCAACGCGGTGTGCTGGATGCCCGCGTTGTTGACCAGGATGTCGATGCGGCCAAGCTGGCTGACGGTGTTTTCGACCAGCTCGCGCACGGCGGCGCCCTTGGAAAGATCCGCGCCGTCGTAGATGACCTTCACGCCATGCTTGGCGGCAAGCTCCGCGCGCACCTTCTCGATTTCGGCCGCGTCGCCAAAACCGTTCAGGACGATATCGGCGCCCTGCTCGGCGAAGGCCGTGGCGATACCCAGGCCGATGCCGCTGGTGGAACCGGTGACAAGCGCTACTTTTCCTTTGAGCATGAGCTTTCTCCTGTGAGCTGGCGTGGGGAAACGAAACGGGCTTCAAGTGTAGCTGCCCGGCAAGCCGCCAATCATGCCATGCCCTTACCCGCTGCGGGGTCAAGCGGTGGGCGGCTTGTCCGAGGAGGACGACGGCGCGGCGTCGGCAGACGGCGCAGTGTCCGTGACCGGCACCGCGTCCGTCACAGGCAGGCCCGCCATGCCGCCGTATTTCTCCGGCACGCGCTCTAGCACCTTGATCAGCACCGGCACCACGCCCATCGACACCGCGACGATCACCGACAGCACGTCGCGCTGCTCCAGGTTCACCAGATGGTTGTCCCAGGCTTCGTTGAAGATGGCGAAGCTGAACTCGCCGCCCTGGGCCAGCACCAGCGCAAACAGCAGCCGGTGATAGCGCGGCAGCCCCAGAAAGCGCGCGAATCCATAAAGGATGACGGCCTTCACCGCCAGCAGCGCCGCGACGCCCGCGCAGATGAACATCCAGTGATGGGCCACGACCTTGAGGTTGATGGACATGCCGATGGCCACGAAGAACAGGCCCAGCAGCAAGCCCTTAAACGGGTCGATCGCTTTTTCCAGCTCATGCCGGTAGCGCGACTCGGCCATCAACACGCCCACCAGGAATCCGCCCAGGCCCGCCGACAGGCCCGCGTAGTCGAACAATTGAGCTGCGCCCACCACCATCAGCAGCGCCGCGGCGGTAAAGAGTTCGTTCAATTCCGCCTTCGCCGCCCAGCCCAGCAGACGCAGCCGGTAGGCCAGCGCCACGACCGCCACGGCCACCAGCGCTTCTTTGAAGGACGGCGCGGAGGTCCCGTCCGACCCCAGCAATCCGGCCGCGACCAGCATCGGAATCGCCGCCATGTCCTGGAACAGCAGCACGCCCAGCGCCGAGCGCCCCAGCGGCGTGCGGGTCAACTGACGCTCGTCCAGCAACCGCAGCGCCACCGCCGTGGACGACAGCGCCAGCGACAGACCGCACAACACCGCCGCCTGCCACTCCATGCCCGCCAGATGCCGCAGCGCCGCGCCGAACACCACCCCCAGCAGCAGGCCGCAGACCAGCATCTGCAGGGTGCCCAGGATGAAGACTTCGTTGCGCATCGCCCACAGGCGTTTGGGCGACAGTTCCAGCCCGATGATGAACAGCATCATCACAACGCCCCACTGCGACACGCCGATCATCGTGTCCACGTTCGTGACCAGCTTGAAGCACGACGGTCCGACGAGAACGCCCGCGATCAGGTAGCCCGGAATGGCGCCCAGCCCCAGTCTTTGCGTGATGGGCACGCAAAGCACGGCCGCGAGCAGAAGGATGAGGATGAGGTCCATGGAATGCGCAGAGGGCGGAATGGGGTGAATTCTGGCCAAAGATTGCGCCGGCTGAAAGCCGGATGAAACCCGCTGTGGTCCTTTTACCCGTTCTTTTTTCCACCCCTTTACACAAAAGAAAAAAATCCTGTAGAATTGCGGGCTTCGCTGCTCCGACAACGAAGATCCTTCCGACCAGGGATCTTTTAGTGAAGTCTTGTTAAACCGAAACTTCACCGATGCGGAACCCAGCCACGGAGAGGTGGCAGAGTGGTCGAATGTACCTGACTCGAAATCAGGCGTACGGTATCCCCGTACCGTGGGTTCGAATCCCACCCTCTCCGCCAAGTATTGAAGAATGAAGCCCCTGAGAAATCAGGGGCTTTTTTCTTTGCACGGCGTATTCACGCCGTGCTGCATCCTCAATACGCAGCCAGGCGCAGCGAAGCCTGCGACCCGCCGGTCTGGACGGACGACACCGCCTCAACCGCCAACACCCGCTCCGCACCGCCCGGCAACCTGAACGCGCTCACCGCCCGCGTCAGATCCGCCGACTGATCCTGCATCGAGCCCGCAGCCGCCGCAGCCTCTTCCACCAACGCCGCGTTCTGCTGGGTCACCTCGTCCATCTGCGACACGGCACGGTTGACTTGTTCAATGCCATCCGCCTGCTCGGCCGAGGCCGCCGCGATTTCGCCCATGATGTCGGTCACGCGTTGCACGGAACTGACAATTTCCCGCATCGTCGCGCCGGCGCGTTCGGCGCTGCCCGAGCCCTGGCCGATCTTCTGCACGGTGTCTTCGATCAGGACCTTGATTTCCTTGGCGGCCTGCGCGCTGCGCTGCGCGAGCGTGCGCACCTCGGCGGCCACGACCGCAAAGCCCTTGCCCTGCTCGCCGGCGCGCGCGGCTTCCACCGCGGCGTTGAGCGCCAGGATGTTGGTCTGGAACGCGATGCCGTCGATCACCGACACGATGTCCGAGATCTTCACCGAGCTGGCGGAGATCGCGTTCATGGTGCTGACGACTTCGGACACGGTGGCGCCGCCGCGCGACGCGGTTTCCGAGGCCGCCGCGGCAAGCTGGTTGGCCTGCTTGGCGCTGTCGGCGTTCTGCTTCACCGTAGACGACAGCTGCTCCATCGAGGCGGCGGTTTCCTCCAGCGACGCAGCCTGCTGCTCGGTGCGCGAGGACAGGTCGGTGTTGCCTGCCGCGATCTCGCCGGAGGCGGACGCGATGCTGTCCACGCCGGTGCGGATCCGGGCGACCGTGCTGGCCAGGTTGGCGTTCATGGATTCCAGCGCCGCCATCAACTGGCCGATCTCGTCGCGCGAGCGCACGACGATGGTGCTGGTCAGGTCGTTTGCCGCAACCGTGCGCGCGACGCGCACGGCGTCGGACAGCGGACGGGTGATGCTGCGCGTCAGCAGCACGGACATCAACAGGCCACACACCACCGCAATGGAACCGATCACGATCATCCACAGATTCGCGTTGCCGTAAGACGCTTCGATTTCTGCGGCGCGCGCGTCGATATCGGCGCGCTGCAATTCGGACAGGCGATTGATGTTGTCAATGAACTGGCGCGTCGCGGGCAAGAACTCCTGCGTGAAGATCTTGTTGGCGGCGTCCACGTTGTCTTCCTGCTTGGCCTTGAAGATGCCGTCGCGGGTGCGAAGGTATTCGCTGCGCGCCTTGCCAATGCCTTGCCAAAGCACCTTTTCCTCGTCGCTTTCGATCAAGGGCTCGATCTTCTGCTGCAAGGCCGACGAGTTGCGGGTCGATGCCGCGGCTTCCTCGGCGAAGAAGCCTGCCAGGCTGGCGTCGGCGCTCTTGGCGATGGCGGTGGTCCGGGTGACGCCCGACTGGATGTTGCGCGCCCAGTCGTTGATCAGGCGTTCCTTTGTGAGGGATCGCTGCGTCAGCGTTTCGACCGATTCGTTGATGTTGGCCAGGCTGACCAGCCCGACTATGCACATGACCATGATCATGGCCAGCAAGATGGCGAAACCACCCGCAAGGCGGGTTCCAAGCTTCATGTTTTTCATACTGCCTCCGGCGACTTCCAGGGCGGTGTGAATGCGTGCTCGGGCGGATGCCTTGGCGGCGGGATTGCGCCGCCGCCAATTCAAGCCAGATGCTCGCAAGCCCCTGGTTATCCGCCCCCAATAATGGTGTCCGTTGTGTCTGAAATTGCCGGCGGAGAGTTCGGATTTTCGAGGGTTCTCGCGACGGTCGAACGGATGCTAGCAGTCCGGATTTGGGCGGCATCGGGGGAAATGAAGGCGTTATTGACGCAACCTCTTCGCATTGCCTGAAAGGCGTCGGCAGCGTTGTAAAAAAGCCGCTATCGCTGACCGAATCAACGGGAAAACCCAGGCAACAAAAAAACGGCCCGAAGGCCGCGGAAACTCAGGTCGGCGACGTCGGCCGCGCAAGCTGGAAGGTGTCCGTACTGCGCGCATACCAGCCGCCGCCGTGCATGCGGGCAATAAGGCCCAGCGCCGGCGTATCCACATGCCCGCGTTCGGCGTCCCGCACATAGGCGTCTTCGACATGCGCGCCCAGCACGCGCCCGATAACCACAATCTGTCGCGGACCGGTCACCACCGTTGCCTGGCTGACACACTCCAGCGACACCGGACTGCCCTGGATGCGGGGCGGTCGCACATGGGTGGCGGGCAGCGCGGTCAAACCGGCCGCGGCCATTTCGTCCACGTCCGCCGGATAGTCGGCGCAGGTCTGGTTCATCTCGCGGACCAGGGATTCCGGCACCAGGTTCACCACGAACTCGCCGTTCTCAATGATGTTGGCGCCGGTGTCCTTGAATTCCCCGCCAGCATGGCGCATCAGGCCGATCGCGACCGTCGGCGGCTGATGCCCCATCACGTTGAAGAAACTGAAGGGCGCCGCGTTGACGACGCCTTTGCCCGACACGGTGGTGACCCACGCGATCGGACGCGGCGTGACGGTCGAGGTGAGGATGTTGTAGACCGTCTGCGCCGGCAAGGCGTTGAAATCAAAATGCATCGATCAGACCTCCTGATGCCCGGCGCCGGCGCCCGTGGCCGAGACCGCGCGCCTTTCGCGGGTGTCCACCTGAAGCTGGAAGACGTCGGGGCGGGCGTAGTGCCCGGACACGTCGAAGTCGTACTTGCCGCGCAGGATCTGGTTGGGTTCGATGTCGGCGTACAGGATGGTCTCGTCCGAGAAATCCGGACCGGCCAGCACCTCGCCCAGCGGACCGATGATGGCGCTGCCGCCGCGCATCAGGACCGTGTCCGGCGCGTCGCCCAACGCGCATTCGAAGTCCTCGGGGTAGGCGCTGCGGCGCAGGTGCTGGCACGCGGTCAGCACGTAGCAGCGCCCTTCCAGCGCAATGTGGCGCATGCTGGGCACCCAGGTGTCGCGATCGTCCGCCGTGGGTGCGCAATACAGCGCGACGCCCTGGCTGTACATGTACATGCGCAGCATGGGCATGTAGTTTTCCCAGCAGATCACCGCGCCGATCTTGCCGTAGGGGGTGTCGATGACGGGCATGGTGGACCCGTCGCCGAAACCCCAGATCAGGCGTTCCCCAGCGGTCGGCATCAGCTTGCGATGCTTGCCCGCCAGGCCGGCCTGGCCGTTGAAATACAGCACGGTGCAGTACAGCGTACCGCCGTCGGCCTCGATGCAGCCCATCACCACGAAGCTGTCGGTGTCGGCCGCGGCCTGCGCCACCAGCGCGACCTCCTCGCCGTCCAGGCGGATGGCCTGCTGATGATAGGCGGCAAAGGCGTCGCGGCCTTCGGGCTTGCGCATCCCGATGGGCGCGCCGAAGGAATTGCCCTTGGGATATCCCCCCAGGAAGGCTTCGGGAAACACCTGTACCCGGGCCCCCTGCTCGGCCGCCTGCCGGATCAGCGCGGCGGCCTTTTCGGCGCAAGCCATGCTGTCGGTGGGAATGGACGCCGCCTGGATGACGGCGGCCTTGAAGGTCTTTTGCATGGACATATCTATGCTCGCTTCCTTTTTGTCTCGTTGTTGTCAGTGGGCCGGATCTTCGTCGATGGCCTTCGCACGCGTGTTGGGCAGCAGCAGGCTGCCGATGACGCCCACGACCACCATCACCGCCACCGGGTACATCAGGCCGCCGAAGATATTGCCGCTGGCCTGCGCCAGGTACGTGGCGGTAAAGGGCACGATACCGCCAAAAATGCCCGCGCCGATGTGATACGGGAACGACAGCGCCGTGTAGCGGATGCGCGCCGGGAACAATTCAACCAGATAGGACGCGACCGGGCCATAGACCATCGCGACGACGGCCGTCATCAGCACCAGGATCAGGATGATGGTGGCGCGGTCGATGCGCGCGGGATCCGCCTTCTCCGGATAGCCGGCCGCCGTCAGCGCCTTGGCGTAGGCGGCGCGGTCAAAGCCGTTGACGGTGGCGCCGCCCACGCTCATCGCAATTTCCTGCCCCGGGATCGGCGCGGCATATTCAAAGTTGATGCCCTTGCCGACCAGGAATTTCTTGGCCTGCACGCACACCTTCTTGTGGTCGGCATGGCTGCCGATCATGGCGGCCTGCAATCCGAAGTCGCACGCGCCGCCGCTGGTGTCGGCATGCACGCGGACCGGCGTGGTCTGCATGGCCTGCGCCAGCGCCGGATTGCCGGCATTGAGCAGCACGTTGAACATCGCGTGGTAACCCACGGCGCCGATGAACAGGCCGGCCATCATGATCCACTTGCGGCCCACCTTGTCCGACAGCCAGCCGAACAGCACGAAGGTCGGCGCGCCGATGATGAAGCCGATCAGGATCAGCCGGTAGACAGTGGTCTGATCAAGCTGCACGGCCTGCTGCAGGAAGATCATCACGTAGAACTGCCCCGTGAAATAGGTGGCGCCCTGGCCGGCGGTGACGCCGATCAGCGCCAGCAGCACGAGGCGCAGGCTGGGCCATTGGCCAAACGTTTCCTTGACCGGGTTCTTCGACAGGCGGTTCTGCTGCTTCATGCGCGTGAAGACGGGCGATTCGTGCAGCTTGGCGCGCACGTAGATCGAAATGGCCAGCATCACGATCGACAGGATGAACGGCAGACGCCAGCCCCACTGGCGAAAGTCCTCGGCGCTCATCGAGGCCTGGACGAGCAGGATGACGACCAGCGACAGGATCAGGCCGGCCGACGAGGTGATCTGGATCCATCCGGTCAAGAGCCCCCGGCGCCGCGGTTCGCAGTGTTCGGCAACGTAGATCACCGCGCCGCCGTATTCGCCGCCCACCGCCAGGCCCTGCACGACCCGCAGCGTCAGCAGCAGGATCCAGGACAGGTGGCCCGCCGTCTCGTAGGTGGGCAGGCAGCCGATCAGCACGGTGGCGCCGCCCATCATGACGACGGTGATCAGGAAGGTGTATTTGCGGCCCAGCTTGTCGCCCAGATAGCCGAACATCACCGCGCCCAGCGGCCGGATGATGAAGCCCACGGCCAGTGCGCCCAGCGCGGCCAGGAGCGCGACGGTGGGGTTGTCCTGCGGAAAGAGGACCTGGCTCATGAAGACTGCCAGCGTTCCGTAGATGAAAAAGTCGTACCACTCGAAGAGCGTGCCCAGCGTTGAGGCGACCACGACCTGACGTTCTTCCTTGCGGCTCAGCGTCGGCCCGGCGTCGAGCCTGGGCATTGCGACATTTGCTTCCATGCTTGCTTTCCCCTGTCGTTTTAGATTGATACTGCTGTACGCATTAACTATTATCAAAGCTAAGTCCGGACGGGAAAAAGCTAGGGGAAACCCGGCGCGGACTGGAAAAGCGGGGAAAAGGCCGCTGCTACACTGCCGCCACGCACACTGTGGAGGCAGCAATGGCAAGGCCCGCCGGCAAGGTTGAGAAGAATTCGGAACAGGCACAGGCCACGGCGCGCAGGGGCATCCAGTCGATCGAGGTGGGGTTCCGGATCCTGGACGTCATCCGCAAGACCGGCCGCCCGATGCCGCTCAAGGAAATCGCGGACGCCTGTGCGCTGACGGTGCCCAACGTCCACTACTACCTGGTGAGCTTTCAGAAAGTGGGCGTGGTGCAGCAGCACGCCGACACCGGCCACTACGGCCTGGGTCCGTATGCGTTGCGGCTGGGGCTGGCCGCGCTGGAGCAATTCGACGTGTTCACGACGGCGCGCCCGATCATGGCCGAGGTGGCCGCGGCCACGGGTCACACGGTGTTCCTGGGCGTGTGGGGCAACAAGGGCCCCACGATCGTCTACCGCGTCGAAGGCAGCCGCAGCCGGCCGCTGCTCGAATTGCGCGTGGGCACGGTGATGCCGCTGCTATCGTCCGCGCTGGGCCGAAATTTCCTGGCGCACCTGCCCGATGCGCTGACCCGCGAGCTGCTGGAACAGGAGCTGGCCTCCTCCGTGCCCGAAAGCCACGGCGGCACCGCCGGCAATGCCTACACGATGGCGGACGTGCAGGCCATTCGCGACGAAGTGCAGAAGCACCACATCAGCCGCTGCCGCCACGCGCTGCTGCCGCATTTCACGTCGTTGTCCGCGCCCATCTTCGACATGCTGGGCGAAATGAAGGCCGCCATCACACTGATGGGACCGGTCGGCGCGGTGGACGACGACCTGGAATCCGAAACCGCGCGCCTGCTCAGCGAAAAAGCCCGCTCGATCTCGGCGACGGCGGGCTGGGTGGATCCTGAGGCGCGGTAAGCGCTACCCCTCCGCCACGATCTTCGCGTCCTGGATTGTCTTCGCGTACTTCTGCTGTTCGCTCTTCATGAATTCGGCAAAGCGCTGCACGCCCCCGCCGCCGTCTTCCGCGCCCACCTGCGCCAGTTTCTCCTGCACGTCCGGCATCGCCAGCACCTGGTCGATGTCGCGGTTCATGCGCTGGACCATGGCGGCAGGCATACCGCCCGGGCCGACCATACCGAACCAGATGCTGGCCTCGAAGCCCGGATAGCCCTGCTCGGCCACCGTCGGCACATTGGGCTGGCTCTTGGAACGCTTCTGCAGCGTCTGGGCCAGCGCGATGACCTTGCCGGACTGGATCAGCGGCGTGGCCGTGGTCATTCCTTCGAAGCAATATTGGACATGCCCGCCCAGCAGGTCATTCATCAGCGGCGCCGATCCCTTGTACGGCACATGCAGCACGTCGATGCCGGCGCGCGCCTTGAAGATTTCCAGCGCCAGATGCTGCGCGGATCCGCTGCCCGCAGATCCGAACACGATCTTGCCGGGCTGCGCGCGGCATAGCTGGACGAGTTCGGGCAACGTCTTGGCCGGCTGGCTGGCGCCGCCGATCAAAATGGTGGGCGTCTTGCCGACCAGCGCGATGGGCGTGAAGTCCTTGTCCACCGAATACGCCAGCTTGGGCTGCAGGCCGGGCGCGATGCCATGGCTGTTCACGTGCGCCATCAGCAGCGTGTTGCCGTCGCCGGGCTGGCGGGCGACCTGCTCGGCCGCAATGATGCCCGCCGCACCCGCGCGGTTTTCGACGATGACGGGCATGTTCCACAGCACGCCGAGCTTCTGCCCCAGCAGCCGGGCCAGCACGTCCGTGCCGCCGCCCGCGGGAAACCCCACCACGATCTTCACCGGCCCGGAGGGCATGTCCTGCGCCCGCGCCGCCGACGGCAGCACAAGGGCCGCCCCCAGCGCCGCGGCGCTGGTCATGAATTGCCTACGTTGCATCGTTGTCTCCTCGCGCGCCGGTCCGACGGCCGGCAACTGGTTATGTGGAACTGCCTGCCGCTGTTGCATCCGGCCGTCTGACGCGGCCTGGATGCGGACCTTCGGGTACTACGCCTGCATGAACCGGCGCCGCTGCCGCATGTGCACGGCATGCAACCTTTGCGCGGCGCCGGTCGACGAGCCTGATGGAAGACGGGCCTAATGGAAGACGGGCCTAACGGGCGACGCGCGTCCACTTGCCGAAGCGTTCGACCATGCGCTCGTCAAAGCCGAACCCCAGACCCGGCTCCTGGTGCAGGATCACACGGCCCTGCTTGTGGGTCAGTTGGCGGTCGACCAGCTTGCGGAAATTCAGGACCTGGTCATCCCAGAAGAATTCGACGTAGCGCGCATTGGGCGTGGCCGCGACCAACGGGGCATGCACGTCGTGGAACCAGTGCGGGCACACGACCACGCCGTAGCTGGCTGCGGTGGCGGCGATACGCTTCCATTCGGTGATGCCGCCGCAGACCGCCGCATCCGTCTGCAGGATGCCCGCCGCGCCCTTGTCCAGCAGTTCCTTGTGATACCAGCGGCCGTAGCCGATCTCGGCGGTGGCAATCGGCAGATGCGTCAGGCGCGCCAGCTTGGCGTGGCTGTCGATGTCATCCGGACTGAACGGTTCTTCGATGAAGTACGGCTCGTATTGTTCGAAGCGGCGGATGTATTGCATGGCCTGCGTCACGTCCTGCCAGGCGTTATTGCAGTCCATCATCAGCTCGACGTCCGGGCCCACGGCTTCGCGCGCGGCCTTCAGGCGCGCTTCTTCCTCGCGCGGCGACAAGCGGCCGGTCTTCATCTTGACGGCGCCAAACCCCTTGGCCACGTAGCTGGACATTTCCTCGCCCAGATGCTGCGGGGTCTTGCCATCGAGGTAGTAACCGCCGCTGGCGTAGGCCGGCACGGATTCCAGTTCGACCGCGCCCAGGAACTTGTGCAGGGGCAGGCCTGCGGTCTTGGCGTTCAGGTCCCACAGTGCAATGTCCAGCGCGCTCAACGCGCGCATCACCGTACCTTGGCGGCCTTGCAGCAGCGCTTCCTGGTACATGGACTGCCACAGCCCTTCGACCGCGTGCGAATCCTTACCGAGCAGCACGGGGCCCAAGAGGCTCTGGACGGCGGCCTCGAAGATTGCGCCGCCGGCGCTGCCGACATAGCAGAACCCGATACCCTCCACGCCATCGGTGGAGCGCACCTTGACCAGGCCGTAGTGGCGGGTGGACACGGTGCGGTTGGAAAACGAGGTGACCTTATCCAGAGGCACCGCCGCGGCGCATACGTCTATGGATTCAATGATGGGCACGGGTGGCTCCTTGAAAGCAGTGAAATCGACTGGACCGATCGGCGCGCCGCGCGCTGCCTGATCGCCTGGACGTATTCTTCTCCGGACCAAAGAAAACAACAATTATCTTCACGCATCTTTAGAATGTGGAAAAACCATTTTCCGAAAAGGGCACGCGGCTTTGGATTCGCGCTTTCTACAGACCTATGTGCATGTGGTGGAACTTGGCTCCATCGCCCAGGCCGCCCGGCATCAGGGGCTTACACCGGCCACGGTGCAGCAGCGGTTGCGCGCGCTGGAGGCGGACGTGGGCAGCGCACTGATTGCGCGCTCGGGCCGCACGGTCAAACCCACGCCCGCCGGCGTGCGCATCCTGGAACGCGCGCGCGCCATCCTGCGCGACGTGCGTGACCTGCGCTCGGCCGCATCGGACACGGACCTGCCGGCCGGCCCCTTGCGGCTGGGCGCCACCCCCACCGCCTTGACCGGCATCATGCCGCCGGTGCTGCGCACGTGGGTGACCCGGCATCCGGGCATCGAGATCTACATAGAACCGGCGCCGACCACGCTGCTGTACAGCAAGGTGCTGTCGGGCGAACTGGACGGCGCGCTGCTGGTGCACCCGCTGTTTCCCATTCCCAAGACCTGCGCGTGGCGCGACTTGCGGCACGAGCCCCTGGTGCTGGTCACCCCCGCCGACATGCAGGTCGACGACCCCTTGGCCGTCATCGCCCGGGAGCCGTATATCTGCTACGACCGCAGCGTGGTGGGCGGCAAGATGGCGGACGACTATCTGCGCGCGCGCAGCCTGCGTCCGCGCGTCCGCTTTGAACTGGACGGCATCGAGTCCATTGCCAAACTGGTCGCCGAAAGGTTGGGTGTCGCGCTGCTGCCCGATTGGGCCAGTACGGGCACGCCGTCCGCGCACGTCAAACGCTGGCCGCTGCCCGAACCTTGTCCGGTCAGGACGGTGGGCGCGATCTGGTTGCGCTCCGGCGTGCGTTCGGAATTGATGCGGGCGTTTGTGGAATTGGCCGAGTCGCAACTCGGCCTGGGCGCCGCGGCCGCGCAGCGCGCCCGCTAGGCGATGGCGTCTTCGCCGTTGCGCGCCACGACCACGCCGCTGGACACCACCAGGCGCCGGGGCGTGCGCTGCACCACGGCTTGGGCAATGCAACTGGCGTCGGCCAACACCAGGTCGGCACGCGCGCCGGGGGCCAGGCCGTAATCCGCAAACCCGCAGGCGCGGGCTGCCGCACGGGTCACGCATTCAAACGCCCACTCGATCTCGTCGTCGCGGCGCAGATCGTTGCGCAGTCCGATCAGCGCGGCGCGTTCCAGCATGTCCGGGCTGCCGTACGGCGTCCAGGTATCCCGGATGCCGTCGTTGCCGCCGAACAGCGTCACGGCCGCCTCGCGGCAGGCGCGCACCGCAGGCACCGGCCGCGAGGCCGGCGCGGTGGTCAGCAGGGCCACGTCCAGCAACGCCAGCCGCCGGAGCAACCCGTTCAAACGAGCGGCGTCGAGGGCGCCCAGACAGAAGGCGTGGCTGATCACGACCTTGCCTTTCATGTCCAGCGCCTGCACCCGGTCGAGGATCAACTCCAGCGTGAAGGCGCCGAGTTCGCCGGGTTCGTGCAGATGAATGTCGACCGGTTTGCCATGCTTGTCGGCCAGGCCGAACAGCACGTCCAGGGATTTCACGGGGTCGCGGTCGATGGCGGATGGGTCCAGTCCGCCCAGCACGTCCGCCCCGCCGGCAAGTGCCTGGTCCAGCAGCTCGGCCGTGCCGGCACGGGCCAAGAGACCGGATTGCGGAAAGGCCACCGTCTGGATCTCGACGCGGCCGGCCAGCGCCTGCCGCGTGGCATGCACGCCTTCCAGATGCTTCAACCCGGCGTCGGTGTCGACGTCAACGTGGGTGCGGATCCGCGTCGTGCCCGCCCGCAGAAATGCGAGCGCCAATGCGTGCGAGTGGCTGGCGGCGTCATGTGCCGTGGCGGCGCGCCAGTTGCGTTCGTTGTCGATGCGGTCGGTGAGGGACGGTCCGACCTTGTTCACGTACCAGGCGGAACCCCAGGTCGTCTTGTCCAGATGGGTGTGGCCCTCGATGAGGGCGGGCAGCAGCAAGGCGCCCCCGCCGTCTTCGACGTTTACGCCGGGATCGGCATCGAGACCCGGTCCGATCCGCAGGATGCGGCCGCCGCGCACCAGGACGTCAACGCCCTCGCCTTGTGCCGTGCGGACGTTCTTGAGGAGCAGATCCGCCATCTCAGACTTGAGGCGGCTCGATCCAGAAGAAGCGTTCGCCTTGCCGGACCATGTCGGCGACGCCTTCGGCGCCGATGCGATAGTCCGTGCCCATGAGCGTGGCGCCGCCGTCTTCATGAATATGGATGACGGCCAGCGGGTCGTTGGCCATGGTGTACCAGTAGTAACCGGGCTTGAGATTGTGGAGGTCGGTAGTCATGGGTCGAGTATACAAATAACGCCCAGGCGTTTTCAAAAAGACAACACATATGAAGCGCCCTACCTGACAGCTAAGTCGTGACACGTCATACTCCGCATGCGGAGCTTGAGCAAGTCTCAAGCAGGTGGCACGTGCCGGCCCCGGCCATAACAGCAGTAAGCGCGCAAGCGTTCATCGCGAGGGATACAGCTAGCACATGAAACGGCAGTTACTTCAATTCAGCGAACCGCTCAAGCAAGCCATTCTGGATGGCGCCAAGGTGCAAAGCCGACGCATCCTCAAGCCGCAGCCGTCCAAGTTCACCACGGTCTGGTATGCGGACGCCGCGGATTCCGGAAGATGGGTGGCCATGGGACCGTCACCGGATAAGCCTTCCGAATTGCGCAAGACTTCGAGCTGGGTCAGGTGCCCCTATGGCAAATCAGGCGAAACCATCATCCTGGCCGATGAAGCGGGCTCGCCTTTTGCCAGCGCCGTCGTCGTGGGCGTACGTATTCAGCGGCTACAGAACCTGACCGAGGCCGACGCGCGTGCCGAAGGCACGCAGTCGCTTTATCAGAGTTCCGCGCTATTGCCGGGCGTGCCTCTGCAGACTGCGTTCGCGCTGATGTGGTGCGAACGTTATGGCTCACATGCGTGGGCGGCCAATCCCTGGGTGTGGGTGGTCGAACACCGCCAGACGACGCCTTACAACAAGTCGGACTATTAGCCGGCTGGTGTGCCGCAACAACACCGGTACGGCTGCACGCCTGGAGTTAGTGTCCAGCTGTAACACCAGCCCTCCGCTTCAGTTAATTCCATCCTATTTCAATCGACTTCAATCGCGAACTCGCCAGAGCGGGCGCCCGCTGCCGCAGTGCAGCAGGCGCACCCGCTTGAAAACGGGGGCGGTTGCGGATTGTCGCCATTGCGGCCGGGATGCTTACGAATAGCTTGCGCAAACCGCCGAAAATAGCACCAACGAATACTCAACTTTGCTGCGTCTCGCAGCAGGCAGGTGCAAGATGAAAAAATGGCTTATTGCAGGTGTCGGTGCCGCGGGTCTGCTGATTTCCAGCGTCGCCCTCGCCCGCGTGGACGTTGGTATCTCGATCGGCGTTCCAGGCGTCGTCTACCCCGCACCCGTCTACGTGGCCCCGGCGCCGGTGTACGTCGCACCGCCCCCACCGGTGTATTACCGTCCTGCACCGGTTTATGTCGCGCCGCCCGTCGTTTACCCGGGGCCGGTGTATTACGGTGGCAGCCGCTATTACGACCGCCGCGAATGGCGAGGCCCGGGGCCCCGCCACGGCCATTACCGCGGCCACGGCCACGGCCATGGACATGGGCGCGACCGTCACTGAATATGCCCGGCTGCATAAGCAAAGGCCACTCTTGCGAGTGGCCTTTTTTTCGTCGGGGCAATGTCCGGTGCCCCGCGCGATGACCTGTCAGGCAGCGGGGGCCTGGACGGGTTTTGCGGCCAGCGAGGCCGGTTGTTGCAATACCGGTTTGGCCTTTTCATCGGCCCAACGCGGCGATTCCTGAACGAGATCAATCCAGCGGCGCGGCGCACTGGACGCCCGCCACCAACCATTATGCGGACGCATGAGCAAACTCCGGTTCACCGTTGAAACGCACACCATTGATGCCCTGAAACAGATGACGGCTTTCCTGTTCTGCTTCGTGCAATTCAGCGAAGGGCGGCTGTCCCGGCACGGTCCAGCATTTTTCGGGTGCGGTACCGCCAATTCGGCGGGTCCATATTTGCACCCGATAGCCCTGCTCGTCTTCCTTTGCCACAGAGCATCTCACACGAAAATCTCCAATCATTCTTGAAGTCATGGACAACTCCTTGTTATATAAGTGAATGAAGCGTGTAGAACGCCGGTGTATTGTGCCGTAACTATCCGGCCCTTTTATGCCAAATACACAATTGCTCACATCAAAAATCAAGCACTCACGCGAGCACGATAGCGTTCCAAAACGACAGGAATATGTCGGCAATGATAAAAAAAAACGGAGCCCGAAGGCTCCGTCTTTTCATCAGCCATATGGCCGATGGACGTGCGGCAATATCAGGGCTTGAGTACCGAAATACCACCCATGTACGGCTGCAGCGCTTCCGGAATCAGCACACTGCCGTCGGCCTTCTGGTGATTTTCCAGCACGGCGACCAACGCACGGCCAACCGCCAATCCCGAACCGTTCAGCGTGTGCACGTATTCCGGCTTGCCTTGGGCATTGCGGAAACGCGCCTGCATGCGGCGGGCCTGGAAGGTTTCGCAGTTGGACACCGACGAGATCTCGCGCCAGGTGTTTTGCGCCGGCAGCCAGACTTCCAGGTCATAGGTCTTGGCCGAACCAAAGCCCATGTCGCCCGTGCACAGCAGCACGACGCGGTAAGGCAGATTCAGCAACTGCAGCACGCGCTCGGCATGGCCGACCATTTCTTCCAGCGCGTCGTACGACTGGTCCGGCTGCGTGATCTGCACCATTTCAACCTTGTCGAACTGGTGCTGACGGATCATGCCGCGGGTGTCGCGGCCGCCGCTGCCGGCTTCGGAGCGGAAGCACGGCGTGTGGGCAGTGAGCTTGAGCGGCAGATCGGCGGCAGCCTGGATCGCGCCGCTGGCCACGCTGGTCAGCGTGATTTCCGACGTGGAGATCAGGTACTGGTCTTCACGCACATACGGCTTGCCCTGGTCGTCGACCTTGGGATCGTCGTCGCCGCCGCCTTTGGAGACCGCGAACATGTCGTCCTTGAACTTGGGCAGCTGGCCGGTGCCGAACAGCGTCGAGGCGTTGACGATGTACGGGGTGTAGCACTCGGTGTAGCCGTGCGTGCCCGTTTGCAGGTCCAGCATGAACTGGGCCAGCGCGCGGTGCAGGCGGGCGATGGGGCCGCGCATGAACGAAAAGCGCGCGCCCGACAGCTTGGCGGCCATGTCGAAGTCCAGGCCCAGCGGTTCGCCCAACGACACGTGGTCGCGCGCTTCGAAGGCCAGCGCAGGCGGGTTGCCGTCAGCGCCCGCTTCGCCAGGCAGCCAGCGGCGGACCTCGACGTTGTCGTCGGCGGATTCGCCCAGCGGCACGCTGGCGTGCGGCAGGTTCGGCACCGACATCAGCAGGTCGTTGAGCGGCTGCTGCAGCGCGGCCAGCTCTTCCTCGAGCTGCTTCAGGCGCTCGGGCACGGCTTGCGATTCCGCCATGACGGCGCTGGCGTCCTCGCCCTTGGCCTTCAGTTGGCCGATCTGCTTGGCCAGCGCATTGCGGCGGGCTTGCAGGGACTCGGTCTCGGTCTGGACGGCCTTGCGGCGAGACTCCAGGTCGTTGAACCGTTCCGTGTCGAAGGCGACGCCGCGGGTCTTGAGGCGGTCTACGACGGTTTGCAGGTCTTTACGCAGCAGTATCGGGTCTAGCATGGTGAGGTCGGTGAGGTTGCAAAAAAGGTGGCGGGACTTTGCCCGTCACCGGTTCTTGGCGCGTTCCTGCGCGTCCAGCTCGCGCAGGAATGCCAGCTTCTGCTGGATTTTAGCCTCCAGGCCACGATCGGTCGGCCGATAGAAGGAAGGCTTGAGTCCGTCAGGGAAATATTGCTCGCCCGCGGCGTAGCCGTGAGGCTCGTCGTGCGCATAGCGGTAGGCCTTGCCGTGGCCCAGCTGTTTCATCAGTTTGGTCGGCGCGTTGCGCAGGTGGATGGGCACCGGCGCGCTGCCGTGTTCCGCCGCGAACTTGCGGGCCTGGTTGTACGCGTTGTAGACGGCGTTGGACTTGGCGGCACACGCCATGTAGACCACGGCCTGCGCCAGCGCCAGCTCGCCTTCGGGGGAACCGAGGCGCTCGTAGATGTCGGCGCCGTTTACCGCCAGGTCCGTGGCGCGGGGGTCGGCCAGGCCGATGTCTTCGACCGCCATGCGCACCAGGCGCCGCGACAGGTACTTGGGATCGGCGCCGCCGTCGATCATGCGGCAGAACCAGTACAGCGCCGCGTCCGGATTGGAGCCGCGGACCGACTTGTGCAACGCGCTGATCTGATCGTAGAAGGCGTCGCCACCCTTGTCGAAGCGGCGCAGATTCTGCGACAGGGAAATTTCGAGCCAGGCCGCATCCACCGTGTCGCGTCCGGCGGACTGCGCCGATTCGGCCACGACTTCCACCGCGCTGATCAGCCGGCGCGCATCGCCATCGGCCCAGGCGGCCAGTTGCTCGCGCGCGTCGGGTTCGATGCGGATCGCCGCGCCGTCGTCTTGTCCTTCGTTGAGCGCCTGCACGGCGCGGTCAACCAGCTGCTGCAGCTCTTCGGCCGTCAGCGACTGCAGCACGTAGACGCGCGCTCGCGACAGCAAGGCGGAGTTGACCTCGAACGAGGGGTTTTCGGTGGTCGCGCCAATGAACGTGAACAGCCCGCTTTCGACATACGGCAGGAAGGCATCCTGCTGCGCCTTGTTGAAGCGGTGAACCTCGTCAACGAAAAGGATCGTGCGGCGGCCCTGGCCTTGCGCGATCTGCGCCACCGTCACAGCGTCGCGGATGTCCTTCACGCCGCCAAGCACGGCCGAGATGGCGATGAACTGCGCGTCAAAGCCGTCGGCCATCAGACGCGCCAGCGTGGTCTTGCCCACGCCCGGCGGCCCCCAGAAGATCATGGAGTGCGGACGGCCGGATTCGAAGGCGACGCGCAGCGGCTTGTCGGGTCCCAGCAGGTGCGACTGACCGACCACGTCGGCCAGGGTGCGGGGACGCAGGCGTTCGGCCAGGGGAACGTAAGGCCGATGCGCAGGATCGGCCGCGAAGAGATCGTTGCTCATTGGCAGCAGATGAAGGAATACAGCAAGGATTTCAAGCCTGCATTACACCATGTCCGGCTCGGCCCCCTTGCCTGCCAGCCGCCCCCCGCGCCAGGCCTACGCCAGTTCGGGCGGACCGAACCGTCGGTTGGCCAGCACGGGCAAGACCTTGCGGGCATGGGCCAGCCGTTCGGGGTCAATGTCCGCAAAGACCAGCGCAGGCGCTTCGCCGGCCCGCGCCGTGACCACCCCCAGCGGATCCACGACCATGCTGCACCCGATATTGCGTTCGCCGCATTCGCCAGTGGCGGCGACGTAGCAGGTGTTTTCCAACGCCCGCGCGATCACCAGGACCTCCCAGTGCATTTCCTTGAGCGGACCGCGCACCCAGGCGGCCGGGAGCACGAGCAGGTCGGCGCCGTCCAGCGCCAGCCGGCGGGCCAGTTCGGGAAAGCGCACGTCGTAGCAGGTCATGAGGCCCACGCGCAGACCGCCGATATCCAGCAACGGCGGGATGTCGGTGCCGGGGGTGACATTGGTGGACTCCTTCATGGTGAAGGCGTCGTACAGGTGCAGCTTGCGGTACTGCGACAGGATCTGGCCGTCGCGGATGGTGACCAGCGTGTTCCAGACGCGGCCCTCGCCCGTCGGCACGTGGACGCACATCATCGTGGCCAGGTCCGAACCGCGGCTGGCGTCGAGCAGACGCGTGATGAACGGGCCATCCAGCGGCTGCGCGGCCTTGAGCACGATCTGCGGGTCGGTGATGTCGCGGGCCAGGATGCCTTCGGGCAGAACCAGCAGCCCCGCCCCGCCAGCGCGGGCGCGTTCCATCAGGTCCACGCAGACCTGCGCGTTTTCTTCCCAGACGCGGCTGACGGCGAACTGGCCCAGGGCGACTTTCAGCATGGCTTTTCCTTTGTCGAAGCACGAGAGCGCCCTGTGGGGCGCGCAGCATGGACCTATTTTCCCACCGTCGGCGCGGCCGGGGCTACGGGAAACTCCTAGCTCCCGCTTGTAAATTTCTTTCACGATAATGAAAAAAACCAGGTTTGACGTAAATATTTTCCATACCGGACCGCCGCCATGACCAACTCCTCCTCCCCCGCAGCGCCCCTGGACGTGAACGGCAAAGGCCTGGGCGCGTTTCCCGAGTCCTGTACCACCGCCGACGTGGCGGCGCTGAACTGGAATCTGCTGAACGAAGACGTGAGCCTGCCGGTGGCCGTGCTGTACGAAGCGCGCGTGCGCCACAACCTGCAGTGGATGCAGCAGTTCATGGAGGCCTATCACGTCAAGCTGGCGCCGCACGGCAAGACGACGATGAGCCCGGCGCTGTTCAAGCGCCAGATCGACAACGGCGCCTGGGGCATCACGCTGGCCACCGCGCCGCAGGTGCTGGCGGCCTACCAGCACGGCGTGCGCCGGGTGCTGATGGCCAACCAGCTCGTGGGCCGCGCCAACATGGCCATCATTGCGCGCCTGCTGCAGGATCCCGCCTTTACGTTCTTCTGCATCGTGGATTCGGTCGCCAACGCTGCGCAACTGGGCAAGTTCTTCGGCGACGAGGGCAAGGTGCTGCCCGTGCTGATCGAACTGGGTCCGGCCGGCGGACGCACCGGCGTGCGCGATGACGCACAGTTGCAGGCCGTGGCCGACGAGATCGCCCGCTGGCCCGGCCTGGCGCTGGCCGGCATCGAAGTCTACGAAGGCGTACTGCAGGAAGAAGGCGCCATCCGCGCGTTTCTGCGCCGCGCCACCGATGCGCTGCGCGGCCTGGCCGCCGCGGGCCGACTGCGCAAGAATGGTCCGGCCATCATCTCCGGCGCCGGTTCGGCCTGGTTCGATGTGGTCGCCGAGGAATTTTCGCAACTGGACATCGGCGGCGCCCTGGAAGTGGTGCTGCGTCCGGGTTGCTACCTGTCGCATGACGTGGGCATCTACCGCACCGCCGCCGAGCGCATCAATGCGCAGAACCCGGTGGCGCGCAAGATGGAGCCCGGCCTGCAGCCCGCCTTGCAGGTCTGGGCCTACGTGCAGTCACTGCCCGAACCCGGCCGCGCCATCATCGCGCTTGGCAAGCGCGACGCCGCTTTTGACGCGGGCCTGCCCACCCCCGCCCTGCTGTACCGGCCCGGTTCGGTGCAGCCCGGCGCCGCGCCGGCCCACTGGAAGCTGTCCGCCATGATGGACCAGCACGCCTTCATGCAGGTGGGCGACGGCGACGACATCCAGGTCGGCGACATGATCGCCTTCGACATTTCGCATCCCTGCCTGACGTTCGACAAATGGCGCCAGGTGCTGCTGGTGAACGAGCACTACGGCGTCACCGGCGTGGCCGAAACCTTCTTCTAGTCCCCTGCCCGCGGCACCGCGCCAGGCCCCACGGGGACCGCAGCATCCGGGCACCGGCGCGCATCCGATTTCACGCGACAACCTGTTTCTGTTCCTCTGGAGAGAGAATCATGAACTTCCGTACCTCCCGGCGAGGCGGTGGGCTGAAGAGCCTGCTCGCGGCCGGCGCAATTGGCTTGACCGCTTTGTCGACCCCCGCCCTCTGTGCCACGCCGGTCAAGGGAGGCACGATCTCTGTCGCCACCATCGGCGAGCCGCCGACGCTGGACCCGATGACCAGCACGGCCGACCTGGTTGGCATCCTGACCCAGCACTTCTTCGAGACGCTGTACACCTTTGACGCCAAGTGGAACCTGACGCCGCTGCTGGCCGACAAGATGCCGGAAGTGTCGGCCGACGGGCTGGTCTATACGATCCCGCTGCGTCAGGGCATCACGTTCCATGACGGCTCGAAGATGGATTCGTCGGACGTGCTGGCGTCGCTGAAGCGCTGGACCGAGACCGCCACGCGCGGCAAGATGGCCGCCAAGATCATCAGCGGCATCGAGGCCCCGGACGCCAACACGATCCGCATCACGCTCAAGCAGCCGTACGCGCCGCTGACCGCCCTGCTGGCCATGAACAACAGCGCCGCGGTCGTCATGCCCAAGGGCAAGATCGCGCCGGCCCTGACCGAATTCGTCGGCACCGGCCCCTATCAGCTCAAGGCCCGCGTGCCCGACCAGTACGTGCAACTGGTGCGCTTTGACGGCTACAAGCAGCGCGAAGGCGAGCCCAACGGCTACGGCGGCGCGCGCAAGCAGTACCTGGACGAGATCCGCTTCGTGCCGGTCAGCAATGCCAACACCCGCGTGGAGAGCGCGGTGGCGGGACAGTTCGACTACGTGGACTCGCTGCCCGTGGAGTCGCTGCCCAAGCTGAAGAATGGCCGCTCCGATCCGGTCATGCTCAAGCCCTTCGGCTGGCCTCGCCTGGTGCTCAACACCAAGCAGGGCATCATGTCGAACCAGGCCGTGCGCCAGGCGGTGCAGCTGGCCCTGAACGAAGAAGACATGCTGTTCGCGGCGTTCGGCGACAAGAACTTCTACAAGCTCAACGGCGACCTGTATCCCGAAGGCTTCCCGTGGGCCACATCGCTGGGCGGCAAGGTCTACAACAAGGGCGACGCCGCGGCAGCCAAGAAGCTTGTCGACAGCGCCAACGTGCATGACCGCAAGATCCGCATCCTGACCAGCCAGCAGTACGAGTTCCATTACAAGATGGCGCTGGTTGCCGCCGAATACCTGAAGGCCGCCGGCTTCACGGTGGACATGCAGGTCGTGGATTGGGCCACGCTGACGCAACGCCGCCAGGATCCGGCCGTGTGGGACATTTTCATTACCCACAGCCCCTTCCTGCCTGAGCCCGCGCTGATCGACTTCCCGTCCAAGGACGCGCCGGGCTGGTGGGACACGCCGCGCCGCAACCAGGTGCTGGACGCCTTCAACCAGGCCGGGTCGCAGGAAGAGCGCGTCAAGCGCTGGGCCGACGTGCAGCAGGCCGTGTACGACGAAGTGCCGTTCATCAAGGTGGGCGACTTCAACGCGCAGGCTGCGCGCTCGCCATCGCTGCAAGGCACGCAGGCGGTGCCGTGGCCGTACTTCTGGAACGCCTGGAAGGCGGCCAAGTAAGCCCCTGCCCCGGCGGGCGGCCGCAGCCGCCCGCCACCGCAGACCGCGCGATCCGCTCGCGCCCACGAGAATGATTTCCAGGACTCCACCGTGTTGCGTTATCTCTTGAATCGGCTGGTCGGGCTGGTGGCCGTGATGTTCATCGTCGCGACCATCGTGTTCGTCATCATCCGCCTCACGCCCGGCGACCCGGCCGCCGTGATGCTCGGCCCGCAGGCCAGCCAGCAGGACATCGCCGCCCTGCGCGCGCAGCTGGGGCTGGACCAGCCCGTGGCGATGCAGTACGTGTCGTGGCTGGGCAAGCTGCTGCAGGGCGACCTGGGCCAGTCCATCTTTATGAACAAGCCGGTGCTGGCGGCGCTGGCCGACCGCGCCGAACCCACGATCCTGCTGACGTTGATGTCGCTATTGATCGCCAGCGCCATCGCGCTGCCCGTCGGCATTTTGTCGGCGGTCAAGCGGGGCACCACGCTGGACCAATCGGTGCTGTCGTTCTCGATGTTCACATCCAGCGTGCCGAGCTTCTGGCTGGGGCTGCTGCTGATGCAGGTGTTCTCCGTGAAGCTGGGCTGGCTGCCGGTGGCCGGCTATGGCGGACCGGACGCCTCGCTGGCCACGCGCCTGTCGCACCTGATCCTGCCTGCGGTCGTGCTGGGACTGGTGAATTCGGCGCTGATTACCCGCTTCATCCGCGCCAGCATGCTGGACGTGCTGCGCGACGACTACGTGCGCACGGCGCGCGCCAAGGGCCTGCCGGAACGCAAGGTCATCCTGAAGCACGCGGTGCGCAACGCGCTGATCCCGATCCTGACGGTGCTGGGCCTGACCACGGCGCTGCTCATCAGCGGCGCGGTGGTGACCGAGACCGTGTTCGGCCTGCCCGGCGTGGGCAGCCTGGTGGTGTCGGCCGTGCTGCGGCGGGATTACCCCGTCATCCAGGGCGCGCTGCTGATCATCGCGGCCATCTATGTGCTGATCAATCTGTTCATCGACCTGCTGTATCTGGTGGTCGACCCCCGCGTGCGTTACTGAGCCATCGACATGACGACTGCAACTTCCATGAATCCCGGCTCGGACCGCTGGCAGGTCCTGCGCCTGCTGGTGTCGCGCAAGACGGTGCTGATCAGCCTCATCGTGATCGTCGTGCTGGCGGCCGCCGCGCTGCTGGCGCCGTGGATCAGCCCCTACGATCCGTTCAAGCTGTCCATCATGAACCGCCTGAAGGCGCCAGGCGCCGCGCACTGGTTCGGCACCGACGACTTCGGCCGCGACGTGTTCAGCCGCGTCATCCACGGCGGACGGCTTTCGCTGATGGTGGGCTTTTCCGTTGTCATCCTGTCCAGCGTGCTGGGCATTGCGCTGGGACTGATCGCCGGCTTCTTCCGCACCGCCGACAAGTTCGTGTCGCGGCTGATCGACGCGATGATGGCGTTCCCGGACATCCTGCTGGCGATCTCGCTGGTGGCCGCGCTGGGGCCGTCGCTGGTCAACGTGGTGATCGCGCTGGGGATCGTGTACACGCCGCGCCTGGCGCGCATCGTGCGGGCCTCGACGCTGGTGATCCGCGAGCTGCCCTTCGTGGAAGCGGCCCGCGCGCTGGGCGTGCCCACGTGGCGCATCGTCACCGTGCACGTGCTGCGCAACCTGGTGTCTCCCATCCTGGTGCAGGGCACCTTCATCTTCGCGTACGCGATCCTGGCCGAAGCGGGCCTGTCGTTCCTGGGCGTGGGCGTGTCGCCCGACATTCCGACCTGGGGCACCATGATCAACGCCGGCCAGCAGTACATGGGCTCGGCGGACTGGATCATGATCTTTCCCGGCATCGCCATCGTGCTGTCCGTGCTGTCGCTGCAACTGGTGGGCGACGGCCTGCGCGACGTTCTCGATCCGCGCCTGCGCAAGGAGCTGTAAACATGACCGCAAGCACCCGAGACATCGTGCTGTCGGTGGAAGGTCTGAAGACCTGGTTCCACAGCCGCGACGGCATCGCCAAGTCGGTGGACGGCGTCACGTTTGACCTGGCCCGCGGCGAAACGCTGGCCATCGTCGGCGAATCCGGTTCCGGCAAATCCGTGACCAGCCTGTCCATCATGGGCCTCTTGCCCAAACCGGCCGGCCGCATCGAGGCCGGCAAGATCCTGTTCCGCGACCGCCAGGGCGTCCAGCACGATCTGGCGCACGCCGCGCCGGCCACGCTGCAACGCATCCGCGGCGCCGAGATCGCGATGATCTTCCAGGAGCCCATGACCAGCCTGAATCCGCTGTACACCGTGGGCGACCAGATTGCCGAAGCGGTGCTGCAGCACGAAGGCGGCTCGCGCGCCGCGGCATTGAAGCGCGCCCGCGAGATGCTGGAGCGCGTCGAGATTCCGGCGGCCGACCGCCGCGTCAACGAATACCCGCACCAGATGTCGGGCGGCATGCGCCAGCGCGTGATGATTGCGCTGGCCCTGGCGTGCAATCCCGCGGTGCTGATCGCCGACGAGCCCACCACGGCGCTGGACGTGACGGTGCAGGCGCAGATCCTGGACCTGCTGCGCCGCCTGCAGGCCGAGATGAACATGAGCATCCTCTTCATCACGCACAACCTGGGCGTGGTGGCCGAGATCGCGCATCGCGTGGCCGTCATGTACGCCGGTCGCGTGGTGGAAGACGCCGGCGTCTACGACCTGTTCGAAAAGCCCACGCATCCCTACACCCGCGGGCTGCTGTCCTGTCTGCCGACCGCCGCGCTGCTGGGGTCGGGCGAACGTCTTCGCGCCATTCCGGGCAACGTGCCCAGCGTGCTGTCGCTGCCGGCAGGCTGCACGTTCGCGCCGCGTTGCCCGCTGGCCGCGGACGACTGCCGCGCGGGCGTTCCCGACCTGGTGACGGTGCAGGCCGAACACCGCGCCCGCTGCATCAAGGTGAACCCGATATGACGAGCATTCCGACTCCCCGCGCCGCCGAGCCGCTGGTGCGCATCGACGACCTGAAGGTCCACTTTCCGACCTCGCAGGCGCGCAACGCCCCCGTCGTGCGCGCCGTGGACGGCGTGAGCTTCGACGTGCCGCGCAACACCATTGTCGGCCTCGTCGGCGAATCCGGCTCCGGCAAGACCACCACCGGCCGCGCGTTGCTGCGCCTGTTTGCCCCCACTGCCGGCCGCATCGTGTTCGACGGACAGGACATCACCACGCTGAACGAAAAGCAGATGCTGCCGTGGCGCCGCCGCATGCAGATCGTGTTCCAGGACCCGTACGCCAGCCTGAATCCGCGCATGACGGTGGCCGAGATCCTGGGAGAGGCGCTGGACACGCACAAGCTGGCGCAGAACCGCCGCGCCGAGCGGATCGGCGAACTGCTGGAACGCGTGGGCCTGAATGCGGACCACAGCCGCCGCTATCCGCACGAATTTTCCGGCGGCCAGCGCCAGCGCATCGGCATCGCCCGCGCGCTGGCGGTTGAACCCGACTTCATCGTGGCCGATGAACCCGTATCCGCGCTGGACGTGTCAGTGCAGGCGCAGGTGCTGAACCTGCTGCAGGACCTGCAACGCGACCTGGGCCTGACGATGCTGTTCGTGGCGCATGACCTGGCCGTGGTGGATTACCTCTGCGACGACGTCGTGGTGATGTACCTGGGCCGCGTCATGGAGCGCGGGCCGACCAGCGAGGTCTACGCCCGCCCCCGCCATCCCTACACCCGCGCGCTGCTGTCTGCCGCGCCCGTGCCGGATCCGCGCGCCCCGCGTTCGCGTATCCTCCTGAAGGGCGATATCCCGAGCCCGGTGAACCCGCCTTCCGGCTGCGTGTTCCGCACGCGCTGCCCGCACGCCATCGACGCCTGTGCCGCGGCCGTGCCGCCGGCCGTCGGCGTCAGCGCGGACCACTACGTGTCCTGCATCCGACTCGACGATCCCGCGCTTGCGGCCTGAGCCCGCCCGAATTGATCCAGGAATCACACATGAACATCATCCGCGACATCGTCTTCCAGATACGCAGTCGGCGGGACGCATTGAGCGTGACCGAACGCAAGGTGGCCGACGCCATTCTGGACGACATCATCTGGAGCGCAAGCGCCACGGTGGACCAGCTTGCCGCCAAGGCCGGCGTCAGCATCGCCACCATCTCGCGCTTTGCGCGCACGGTGGGCTGCGACGACACGCGCGACCTGAAGATGAAGCTGGCGCAGGCCAGCACGGTGGGCAGCCGCTTTCTGGATCCCAGCGCGCCGGCCGAAGAAAGCACGTTCTACGCGCGCATCTACGCCGACATCGAGAGCACGCTGCGCGCGCATCTTCCGGCCTTCACCGAGCAGCTCTTCGAAGCGGCCGCATCCATCGTCGACGGCGCGCGCATGATCTATGTCTTCGGCATGGGCGGCGCATCCGCGGTGCTGGCGCAGGAAGTGCAGTCGCGCCTGGTGCGGCTGGGCTATCCCATCGCCGTCTACAGCGATGCCGTGCTGCTGCGCATGGTGGCGGCCACGCTGGACGAGCGCGACGCCGTGTTGGTGTTGTCGGCCTCGGGCCTCACGCCTGAAATCGTCGGAGCGGCGCGCATCGTCAAGCAATACCGCGCCAGCATCGTCGCCATCACGGACGCCTCGTCCGAACTGGCGAAACTGGCCGACGTCGTGCTGCCCATCCGCACCGACGAAACCGACTTCATCTACAAGCCCTCCGCCTCGCGCTACGCGATGATGCTGGCCATCGACCTGCTGTCGACCGAACTGGCCATGCTGAACCAGGAAGAAAACCGCGAACGCCTGCGCCGCATCAAGCTGGCGCTGGACGAGCACCGCGGCGGGCCGAACCGCCTGCCGCTGGGCGATTGATCTGGAAACAAGATGTACGACACCCTCATAGGCAACGTCCGGATCCTGGACGGCTCCGGCGGTCCGGAAATCCGCGCCAGCGTGGCGCTGGCAGATGGCCGCATTGCCGCCATCGGCGACCTGCCCGGCGCCCCTGCGCGCCAGATCATCGACGGCACCGACCTGGCGCTGGCGCCCGGCTTCATCGACGTCCACACGCACGACGACACCAACGTCATCCGCACGCCGGACATGCTACCCAAGCTGTCGCAGGGTGTGACGACGGTGGTCGTGGGCAATTGCGGCATCAGCGCCTCGCCGGTGACGCTGCGCGGCGATCCGCCCGACCCGATGAACCTGCTGGGCAAGCGCGAAGACTTCCGCTACGCCACCTTTGCCGACTACACCCGCGCCATCGAAGCCGCGCAGCCCGCCGTCAACGTGGCCGCGCTGGTCGGGCATACCGCCTTGCGCAGCAATCACATGGACCGGCTGGACCGGGCGGCGACGCGGGAAGAAGTGCTGGCGATGCGCGAACAGTTGCGCGACGCGCTGGCGCACGGCGCTATCGGCTTGAGCACGGGCTTGGCCTATGCGTCGGCGTTCGAGGCGGATACGGCCGAGGTCAAGCTGCTGGCCGAGGCGTTGGACGAGTTCGGCGCGCTGTACACGACGCATCTGCGCTCGGAGTTCGCCGCCATCCTGGAGGCCATGCAGGAAGCCTTCGACATCGCCCTGCATGCGCGCGTGCCGGTGGTGGTGTCGCACCTGAAATGCGCGGGGGCCGGCAACTGGGGCCGCACGAAAGAGGTGCTGTTCGCGCTGGAGAACGCGGGGCGCATGCAGCACGTGGGTTGCGACTGCTATCCGTATTCGGCCAGTTCGTCGACGCTGGATCTGAAGCAGGTCACTGACGAATTCGACATCGACATCACGTGGTCCGAGCCGCATCCGGAACAGGCACGCCGCAAGCTCGCGGCCATCGCGGCCGACTGGGGCGTGACCTTGCTGGAGGCGGCAAAGCGGCTGCAACCGGCCGGTGCGGTGTATCACAACATGCACGAGGACGACGTGCGACGCGTGCTGTCGCACCGCCTCACGATGGTCGGATCAGACGGCCTGCCGAACGACCCCATGCCGCATCCGCGCTTGTGGGGCGCCTTCCCGCGCGTGCTGGGTCATTACAGCCGCGACGTAGGCCTGTTTCCGCTGGCCCAGGCCGTGCACAAGATGACCGGCCTGTCTGCCGCCCGATTCGGCCTGGCCGAGCGCGGCTTCGTGCGCGAGGGTTATCACGCTGACTTGGTGCTGTTCAACCCCGACACCGTCATCGACAGCGCCACTTTCGCTGAGCCCGTCCAGACTGCGGCGGGCATCGAGGCGGTGTGGGTCAATGGCGTCCTGTCCTACCGCAAGGGCCAGGCCACCGGCGAGCGCGCTGGCCGTTGGCTGCCGCGCAGCGGCGACCTGCGAAAGTCTTACCCCGATCTTTCGGCCGCCTGACTGCGGCGGCATCCGGACATCTTCAAGGAGAACCATCCCATGAGCGCTACCCCCACTCCCGACAACAACGGCATCACCCGCTACGGCGTGGCCGGTGGCACCGGCCAGGGCGGCTCGCACATGCCCTTCGCCCGCGCCGTCGCTGCGGACGGCTGGCTGTATGTGTCCGGCCAGGTGCCGATGGACAACGGCGAAGTGATCGAAGGCGGCATCGTCGCGCAAAGCCACAAGGCCATCCAGCAGGTGCTGGCGATCCTGCAGGAAGCCGGCTACGGTCCCGAACACGTCGTGCGCTGCGGCGTCTGGCTGGACGACGCGCGGGATTTCGCGTCGTTCAACAAGGTGTTCAAAGAGTATTTCGGCGCGAATCCGCCAGCGCGTGCCTGCGTGCAGTCGAGTCTGGTCGTGGATGCGAAAGTGGAAGTCGATTGCGTGGCGTATAGGAGCCCCCACGCCGCGACCACTAACGTGGTCTAGCTGCCCCCCAAGGGCTGCCCCGCCTTGGGGCGGCCCGGCGGCGTGGCGCATGCT
Organism: Achromobacter sp. UBA2119; assembly: GCF_002331005.1. Classification (NCBI taxonomy): domain Bacteria; kingdom Pseudomonadati; phylum Pseudomonadota; class Betaproteobacteria; order Burkholderiales; family Alcaligenaceae; genus Achromobacter; species Achromobacter sp. UBA2119. The sequence goes on from NZ_DCYD01000009.1 coordinate 693,032, forward strand.
AACGGAAGGTGTCTGACCCCGCCGTCAAAACGAAAATGCCCGGTTTCCACCGGGCATTCTGCATTGGGCTGGAGCCAGCACCGCACTACATCTTCACCACATCCACGCCCTTGGGCGCGGTGAACTGGAATTCCTTGGCGGGCAATTGCGGATTGGCCTGAATGCCAGACAGGTCGACGCGAGTGGTCTGGCCGAACGAATCCAGCAGCTCCACACGCACCGGCAGGTTGTTCTTCATGCCGATGTCCACGCGCGAGAACCCGGCGTCGGCCGTGCGCGGCTTGGCGCGCAGCCAGTCCACGCCGTCCTTGGCGGGCAACGCCGATACGTCGAACGATTGCTCAAGCGACCCGGAGCCGAAAAGAATGGCCGCAGGCGACGTGCCAATAGCCGCGTCAACCTTGCGCTCGGTGACCTGGGCCAGGTCCGGGTCGTACTGGAACACCTGGCGGCCGTCGGAAATCACCAACTGCTCATAAGGCTTCTGCACGGCCCACTTGAATTTGCCGGGCCGCTGGAACGAGAACACCCCGGTCTGCGCGGGCTGCGTCCGGCCCTGATCGTTGACGGTGTACTGCGAGAACGATCCGGTGGCCGAGGTGACCGTGCTCACGAAAGCGCGCAATTGCTCCTGCGCGCTGGCGGCCAGCACCAAAGTCGGCGACAGGCCCAGGACCGCGACGGCGGCCAGCCTTTGAAACGTCTTCATCATGCTTCCTCTCGGGCGGCGGCTGCGGGAACCAGGATCTCGCGGTTCCCATTGGATTGCATCGCCGACACCATACCCGATTGCTCCATCTGCTCGAGTAACCGGGCTGCACGGTTGTAACCAATGCGCAGGTGACGCTGCACCAGCGAGATCGACGCGCGGCGGTGCTTGAGCACGACTTCGCAGGCCTGGTCGTACATCGGGTCGGATTCCGCGTCGCCGCCGATGCCCGTGACGCTGCTGGCGCCCTCGGCGCCGTCGCCGTCCAGACCGCCTTCCAGGAGGCCCTCGACGTAATTGGGCTCACCCTGCGACTTCAGGCTCTCGACCACGCGATGGACTTCGTCGTCGCTGCAGAACGCGCCGTGCACGCGCACCGGCAGGCCCGTGCCCGGCGGCATGTACAGCATGTCGCCCTGACCCAGCAGGGTTTCCGCGCCCATCTGGTCAAGAATGGTGCGCGAGTCGATCTTGGACGACACCTGGAACGCGATGCGGGTCGGAATGTTGGCCTTGATCAGGCCGGTGATCACGTCCACGCTGGGACGCTGCGTGGCCAGGATAAGGTGGATGCCGGCTGCGCGCGCTTTCTGCGCCAGACGGGCGATGAGTTCTTCGATCTTCTTGCCGACGACCATCATCAGGTCGGCCAGCTCGTCGATGACGACGACGATGGTCGGCAGCGGGGACAGGGGCTCGGGCTGGTCGGGCGTCAGCGAGAACGGATTGGGGATCGGCTCTTCGCGCTTGATCGCGTCGCGGATCTTGGTGTTGTAGCCGGCCAGGTTGCGCACGCCCATCTTGCTCATGAGGCGATAGCGCTTTTCCATTTCGCCCACGCACCAGTTCAGCGCGTTGGACGCCTGGCGCATGTCGGTGACGACCGGCGCCAAAAGGTGCGGGATGCCTTCATAGACGCTCATTTCGAGCATCTTGGGATCGATCAGGATCAGGCGGGTGTGCGAGGCGTCGGCCTTGTACAGCAGCGACAGGATCATCGCGTTGATCCCGACGGACTTGCCCGAGCCGGTTGTGCCGGCCACCAGCAGGTGAGGCATCTTGGCCAGATCGGCCACCACCGGGTTGCCGGCGATATCCTTGCCCAGCGCCATGGTCACGACGGAATGGCTGGCGTGATAGGTCTGCGAACCCAGAATTTCGGACAGGCGCACCATCTGGCGGCGCGGATTGGGCAGTTCCAGCCCCATCAGGTTTTTGCCGGGGATGGTCTCGACCACGCGGATGCTGACCAGGCTGAGCGCCCGCGCCAGGTCCTTGGCCAGGTTGACGATCTGGCTGCCCTTCACGCCGGTGGCCGGTTCGATCTCGTAGCGGGTGATGACGGGGCCGGCCTGCGCCGCGACCACGGTGACCGACACGCCGAAGTCGGCCAGCTTCTTTTCGATCAGACGCGAGGTGAATTCGATGGTCTCGGCCGAGACGGTTTCCTGGTTGTTCAGGGGAGGATCAAGCAGACCGAGGGTGGGCAGGTCGCCTTCAGCGCCGCCCGTGGGCGGGAAGAACAGCGATTGCTGCTTTTCCTTTTCGACGCGCTCGGACTTGGGCACCACGGTGATGGCCGGCTCAATACGCACCGGCTGCTCGTGGACCAGCTTTTCCTGCTTGGCCACAACCTGTTCGGTGCGCACGGCCTTGGCGACTTCGCCGACCTTGCGATCCTGACGCGCCGTATAGGAATTGCGCATCTTGCGGACCAGGCCTTCCAGCCAGGAACCGACGCGCTCGGCCACCGCCAGCCACGAGAACGAGAAAAACAGGCTGAGCCCGATCGCGAGCATGACCAGGAAGGCGAGCGTGGCGCCGGTAAAGCCGATGCTGCTGCCGATCAGGCCGGCCAGCATCTGGCCGATGACCCCGCCCGCGCCGCTGGCCGTTTCCGAGGCGCCGGGCAGGTGCGTGCCGCGGCTGGCCAGGCGCAGGGCTTCCATGCCGAGCGAGCCCACCATCAGCAGAAAGAAGCCGATGCCCTCTTCCCAATGGACACGCGGCAGCACTTCGGGCTGCTTGCTATTGGCGACGCGCAACTGCGCGGCCAGCCGCCGATAACCGGCGCGAACGCGGTGCAGCAGCAGGATGACCCACCACCAGGCGGAAAAACCGAATAGATAGAGGAGGATGTCGGCCAGATAGGCGCCCAGGCGTCCCCCCTGGTTGCGCACGACATCGCCCGGAACCGAGTGCGACCAGCCAGGGTCGGACGCGCTCCAGGTGGCGAGCACCAGGGTAAGCCAGGCCGCCAGGGCGGCAAAGAGGATCCAGCGGGCTTCACGCAACAGCGCGGAAATGCGCGTTTGCAGCGGCGAAGGTCCGTTGCGGGTGTTGCGCGAGGCGCGCGGAGAAGCAGTCGAGATACGCGGCATGCGGCTCATTATAATTGGGCGTTACCCTAAAGATACCTGCCCATGTCCACGCCTACGCACGCTAAAGTTTTGATACTCGGTTCCGGCCCCGCCGGTTACACGGCGGCCGTCTATGCGGCACGCGCCAATCTTAACCCTGTTCTTGTTACAGGTTTGGCCCAAGGCGGCCAGCTCATGACCACCACGGACGTCGACAATTGGCCGGCCGACGCGGATGGCGTGCAGGGCCCCGACCTGATGCAGCGCTTCCAGAAGCACGCCGAACGCTTCAACACGGAAATGCTGTTCGACCACATCGCCAAGGTCGACCTCTCCAAGCGTCCCTTCACCTTGACCGGCGACACCGGCAAGATCTACACCTGCGACGCGCTGATCATCGCGACCGGCGCCTCGGCCAAATACCTGGGCCTGCCGTCCGAACAGTCCTTCATGGGCCGCGGCGTTTCCGGCTGCGCCACTTGCGACGGTTTCTTCTACCGCAACCAGGACGTGGTCGTGGTCGGCGGCGGCAATACCGCTGTCGAGGAAGCCCTGTACCTGTCCAACATCTGCCGCAAGGTCACGCTGATCCACCGCCGCGACAAGTTCCGCGCCGAGCCCATCCTGGTCGACAAGCTGATGAGCAAGGTCGAAAACGGCAACATGGAGCTCAAGCTCTTCCACACGCTGGAAGAAGTGCTGGGCGACGACAGCGGCGTGACCGGCGTGCGTGTTCGCCACGTGGACACCGGCGCGACCGAAGACATGGCCGTCACCGGCGCCTTTATCGCCATCGGCCACCAGCCCAACACGGAAATCTTCCAGGGCCAGCTCGAAATGAAAGACGGCTACATCGTCACCAAGAGCGGCCTGTCCGGCATGGCCACCATGACCTCGGTGCCCGGCGTGTTTGCCGCCGGCGACGTGCAGGACCACGTCTACCGCCAAGCCATCACCAGTGCCGGCACGGGCTGCATGGCCGCCCTGGACGCCCAACGGTGGTTGGAGAATGCGGGGCAATAAGGTCGGCGTGGCCGACCTGAAACGCCTGAAGAAAGACCTGCAGGAAGAGCGCGAGCGCGCCGCCCTCGCCCCGCCACGGGCGGCGGCAGCGCCGGCGCGCGCGGCATCGCCCCCCGAGGACGATCTGGCGGCGTTCAAGCGTTCGATGAAGTCCGTCACGCCGATCCGGCACACGGAACGCGTCACGCACAAGCCCCCCGCCGAACCCGCGCCCGCCCTGCGCCGCGCCAACGCGCTGGGCGAAACGCCCAGCCGCGCCGATGCCGGCGTCTCGGACGGCGGCGAGATCACCCATCTGCTGTCCGAAGGCGGCACCGCCTTCGTGCGCGGCGACGTGGCGCCCGACACCGCGCGCAACCTGCGCCGCGGCCAATGGCGCGCCGGGGCTGAACTCGACCTGCACGGACTGCGCGTCGAGCAGGCCCGCCATGCCTTGCTGTCGTTCCTGGACGAATGCCAGGAACACGGCATCCGCTGCGTGCGCATCGTGCACGGCAAGGGCTACAACTCGGAAGGCCTTGAGCCGGTCCTGAAGGACAAGGCGCGCACGTGGCTGGTCCAGAAGGCCGAGGTCATGGCGTTCTCCGAAGCACCCGAACGCGAAGGCGGCGCCGGCGCCCTGCTGGTGCTGCTGCGGCAGTCTGAGGGCCCGCGCAAATGAAATGGCTGTACCTGGGCGTGGCGATCGTCGCCGAGATCTTCGCCACCAGCGCCCTCAAGGGGTCCGAAGGCTTCACGCGGCTGGTGCCGTCCGTCATCACGGTCTTCGGCTACCTGATCTCCTTCTATTTCCTGTCGCTGACGCTGCGCGAGATCCCCGTGGGCATTGCCTACGCGATCTGGTCCGGCGTCGGCATCGTGCTGATCTCCATCGTAGGCGCGGTGCTGTTCAAGCAGCACCTGGACACGCCCGCGCTCATCGGCATCGGCCTCATCATCGCCGGTGTGGTGGTGATGAACGTTTTCTCCAAATCCGTCTCGCATTGACGGCCGTCGCCGGGGTCCTCGCGCGGTGCTTTTTGGCGCAGGGCTTCCTCGCGCAGGGCACGTTGCGCCGCGCGCTGGCGGCCTTCCTGTGCCTGGCCTGCCTATTCGCCGGCAGCGCATCCGCCCACGACTTTGCCCGCGCGGCCGAGCTCAAGCGCTACCGGGCCTGGCTGACCGTCTTCACGCAGGACATAGACCGGCTGGCCGCCGCACGGGGCCCGTTGAACGACGCGCAGCTCGATGCGATGTTCGACAAATCCGTGGTGCCCGGCTCGCGAGCCGCCGGCTTCATCCGGCAGGCCTTCACCCGCCACTCCGGCGACGGCGACTACCGCCCGCAATACGGACCGCGCTCGGTCTTCCTGGGCGTGCTGGCCAGCGGCATTCCCGCCGGCCAAGGCGGCACGTATCCCGAATCCGATGCCGCGTTCAAGGGCACGGATCTGATCGTCTGGTATCTGCATGTGGACGTGGGCGACATGACCAACACCTACCTGCTGTCGTCCGGCCACTTCACCCCCTACCGGCTGCCGCCCGCAGGCACGCTCGAGCGCAAGGCCTATCCCTTCCTGCTGATGGAGTCGCGCGACGGGACGCTGAGGCTGGGCGGTGTCAGCGCCGAGTTGTGGGGCCTCGTTGCATGGCTGCACAATGCCGCGAACTGATTTCGTCCTGCGCCTGCTTGCCCTTGCCGCGCTTTCCGCGGCGCCGGGGCTTGCGCTGGCCCTGTGCCTGCCGCTGGCTTCGGGCGACAAGCTGACCGTCGTCGCCGACGTCCGGCTCGACGACACCAACACGTTGCTGGGCAAAGACGGCTCCCGCGTCCGGAGCTGGCTGCCCCCTGTCCAGGTGCCAGACGGTCCGCGCGCCACGCCGATCCTCTGGGCCGAACGCGTGGACTGGTCCGTCTATGCAGCCGAACCCGGCGCGCGCATCGGCGTCACCGTGCTGCGCTTCGAACGCGGCGTAGACGGCCGCCAGCACCTTTGCGGCATTGTCCAATACAACCCGCACACGGTGGATGAGGCGCGCGCCCAGCCCGGCCCCGCCCTGCCGCCGCCGGACAACGACACTCGCTTTCGGTACGACGCGGCCGGCAGGCTGACCGGTTACGACATCCGCTCGCGCGCCTGGGACGGCCGCGAGAATCGCGCGGTCCGGAACTGCCTGCGTTACGACGCCAATGGCTGGCTGGCGGAACTGGCCGACGGCGCCTGCGACGGCGCCACGCGCCCGCAAGTGCGCTACGTCCATGACGCCGCAGGCCGCCTGTTACGGACCATCCGCCACGCGCCCGAAACCGGCGAGGCGAACGAGGTCATCGTGCATGACGCAAAAGGCGGAGCCGCCCAGCGCTACCTGCGGCCGGTCCGCGACACTAAAGACGGCCTGGGCGCGCAGGCGGCATTGCCGTATCGCGCAGTCCAGGGCGAACACCCGATCCTCGTCTTGCCCAGCCCCAACTGGCAGCCGCCGGCGCTGGACTCCTACCACTACGACTGGGCCATCGTGCAGCCGCGTGGCGACGCCGATGTCTACGACGCCAAGCGCGATCCGTCGTCCGTGCTGGCCAGCGGCAACAGCGGCGCCAATGGGCGCTTCGACCTTAGCGCCGACGCCCGCCAACGTATCTGGAAGGCAGCGGGCCGCGCGCCCGGCGGTGTGCAATGGCTATGGGCGCCGGGTCAGGTCCTGACGCTGTTGCAGGCCATGCCCGACGCCGCCTGGGCAGCCTGCGCCGATCCCGACGACCGCCACCCGGCCGCCTGCCCCGCCCCCTAGGTGTTGTCCGGCTGCGGGTGACGCGCGTCCGGATTGCGCAGGTAATCCACCAGCGCCAACGTGGCCCGGTCAGGCGGCGGCGTCAGCAGCGACACCACCACGATCGTCAGGAACGCCACCGGCGCACCGAACACGCCCGCCGCGATCGGCTGGATGCCCCACCACAGATCCACCGGTTGCGTGCGGGCGATGCCGAGCACCGACTCCCGCAGCCACGGATGCGTATGCGTCATATAGGCGAACGTCACGGCCAGCCCGGCCGCCATGCCCAGCGTGGCGCCCCATTTGTTCGCGCGCCGCCAGAACACGCCCATGACCAGCGCCGGAAAGAACGACGAGGCCGCGAACGAAAACGCGGCCGACACCATGAACAGGATGTCCGCGGGCTTGCGCGCCGCGACCCACGCCGCGCCAAACGCCACCACCAGCAGCAGGATCTTGGACACCATCACCCGCCGCGCCGCCGACATCCGCGGCGACACGACCCGGTACCACATGTCGTGCGACAGCGAATTGGACAGCGTCAGCAGGAGACCGTCGGCCGTGGACAACGCCGCCGCCAGCCCGCCCGCTGCAACCAGCCCCGAAATCACGTAAGGCAGCCCGCCGATCTCTGGCATGGCCAGCACCACCACGTCCGCCCCCATGCTGATTTCGCTGAGCTGCACGACGCCGTCGCGATTGATGTCGCTGACGTCGAGCAGGTTGGTGTCGACCGCGCTCCAGGCATGCACCCAGTTGGGCAGGCTGAGGAAGTTCGATCCAACGACCTGCGTATAGATCTCGAACTTGACCAGCAGCGCCAGCGCGGGCGCCATGAAATACAACAGCAGGATGAACAGCAGCGACCAGCACACCGATTTGCGCGCCTCGATGACGGACGGTGTCGTGTAGGAGCGCATCAGAATGTGCGGCATGCCCGCGGTGCCCAGCATCAGGCACAGCACCATCGCCAGGAAGTTGATGCGCATGTTGCTGCGTTCCTCAGCGTCCTTCGCAGGGAACGGCTCGGCATGTGGCGTGGGCGGCGCGGCCCGGGCCTCGAAGGTCGCCTTGGCCTGCGACCACGTGGCGCGCGCATCTTCGACGGTCGGCGGATAGGCGGCCAGTTCGCGCTCGGCCGACCGGATCTCGACCATGGGCGCATCGCCCGCGTTCAACTGGGCCAGCCGGCTGCGCAGCTTGTCCTTTTCCAGCGTCCACGACTCGGGCAGCGCCTGCAGGCGGCGCCCCATTTCGTCGGCGCGCTGCTGCCAGATCCGGCGCACCTCGATCTCTGAGGGATCGTTCTGCAGGTAGACCTCTTTTTCGGTCACCTGCTGCAGCACCGCCCCGCCCGACAACTGCGGCAACGGCATGTTGGTGTGTTTGACCGACAGCCAGATCACCGGCACGAGGTATGCGATCACCAGGATGATGTACTGCCCGACCTGCGTCCACGTGACCGCGCGCATGCCGCCCAGGAACGAACACACCAGCATGCCGCCTAGCGCCACGAAGATGCCCAGTTCGAACGAGATGCCGGTCATCCGGGTGGTGATGATGCCCACGCCGTAGATCTGGGCTACCAGATATGTGAACGAGCACAGAATGGCGCAGAAGACCCCGGCCAGCCGAGGCAGGTTGCCGCCGTAGCGCGCGCCCATGAAATCGGGAATGGTGTATTGGCCGAAGCGTCGCAGATACGGCGCCAGCAGCATCGCCACCAGCACATAGCCGCCCGTCCAACCCATGATGTAGGCCAGCCCGCCGTAGCCGGTCAGGTACAGCGTGCCCGCCACGCCGATGAAGGAAGCCACCGACATCCAGTCGGCCGCCGTCGCCATGCCGTTGTAGATGGCCGGCACGCGCCGGCCGGCGACGTAGTATTCGACCTGGTCGGACGTGCGGCAGACGATGCCGATGCCGGCGTACAGGCTGACGGTGACCAGCAGGAACACATAGCCGATCCAGTTGCGCGGCATGCCCAGGATCTCGGCCAGCGCCATCAGCAGGATCATCAGCGCGAAGCCGGCCGTGTACAGCACATAGATGCGCCGCAGCCGGATGCGGAACTCCTGCGGGGTGTCTCCGGTGAAAAACGGCATCAGCGCGGCTCCCCGGTTTCGTCGGCGCGCTCATCGGCGCGATTCATGACCCGGGCGTAGACGGCGATGATGATCAGGTAGGCCAGCGGAGCGCCATAGGCGGCCATCCAGAAGGCGAAGGGCCAACCGATGAAGTCGAAGGAGAGGCTGCGTGCGAAGTACGAGGGGATGAAGGTCAGCGCCGCCCAGACGGCGAGCAGCAGCACGATCAGCCGCAGATTGCGGCGCCAGTAGGGCGTGATGGATGTCCGGGACGGAGTAAGGCGCGTTTGCGGCATAGCGTGGATAAGCAGATCCCATCTGAATATCGCCAAACGCAGCGCTTGAAAAGCCCTGAAGCTTGATTTGCCGGCTTTTTATGCGACAACGGCTGGCACTTCCTGGTGCCAGCCGTTGTGCGTTTGCTTTTTTTGAGTACTGCTTTACTTTTTTTATGTACCGGTGCCGCCGGTATTTGCCCATGCAGGGCTTTGTCTCCTCACCTGCATGGGAAGAGATTCTGCACCAGATGCGGGAATGCCACACTAGGGGAATGCCCTAAGACGGAGCATTCATTTACATATTTCATGCACCATATTAGTGCATTTTGGGGTCGCTGTACTAAATATTGGGATTTTTCCGGCAAATCGGCCCATCGTACCGCCTAATTCTTGAGCAGTGCTCAGTTAGTGATCGTGGCCGATGGCGCTGGCCGTCCAAGTCCGTGCATCGCGAAGCGCCCGATTCCGGGCATGGAACCCACAGCATTCCAGATCATCTTTACGCGCCGTTTACACCCCGCCCGCCAAGCTATACCCCGTTTTTACCCCCCGCTCCGTAACCTGCCGGTGTCCTGAAGGGTCACCTCGCCTGCCCGGCGCGCATCCGCTTTCTGCCGCGCAGGCCTGTTCGAAGGGAGCAAGCCTCCCGGGGAGAAAAAACGTGGATCTCATTTATATCGCCATCTTCACCGTGATGGCCGGGCTGACCTGGGCCCTTGTCCGGTTCTGCGACGCATTGTCCGCCGGAGACCAGCCATGAACTGGCTCTACTGGCTGAGCGGCCTGACGGCCGCGTTCCTGTTCGTGTACCTGCTGGTCGCGCTGTTCAAACTGGAGAAATTCTGATGACCCCCGAATTCGTCGGGCTGCTGGTCCTGTACCTGGCAGTCCTGCTTGCGATCGCGCCCATCCTGGGCCGCTACATCCGCATCGCCATGGAAGACGGCCGATCCCGGCTGACCGCCTGGGGCCGGCCGATCGAGCGCGGCATCTACCGGATGGCGGGCATCGACCCGCAGGCAGAAATGGGCTGGAAGCGTTATGCCGCCGCCGTGCTGGTCTTCAACCTGGTGGGCATTGCCGCCGTCTACGCGCTGCAACGCGTGCAGGGGCTTCTGCCGCTGAACCCCGCGGGCCTGGGCGCCGTGTCGCCCGATTCGGCGCTGAACACCGCCATCAGCTTCGTCGCCAACACCAACTGGCAGGGCTATGCCGGCGAATCCACGATGAGCTACCTGACGCAGATGCTGGCGCTGACGGTGCAGAACTTCGTGTCTGCCGCGACCGGCATTGCCGTGCTGTTCGCGCTGATCCGCGGACTGGCGCGGCACTGTTCGGCCACGGTGGGCAACTTCTGGGCCGACATGGTCCGCTGCACGCTGTATGTGCTGCTGCCCTTGTCGCTGGTCCTGGCGGTGGCGCTGGTCAGCCAGGGCGTGATTCAGAACTTCAGCGCCTACCAGGAAGTGCAGACGGTCGAAGCGGTGCGCTACGACGCACCGCGCCTGGACGCGCAGGGCCAGCCCGTACTGGACGCAGCCGGCGCGGCGGTCACCGACCCGGTCACGACGCGCACACAGACGATTGCCATGGGGCCGGTTGCGTCGCAGGAAGCGATCAAGCTGCTGGGCACCAACGGCGGCGGCTTTTTCAACGCCAACTCGGCGCACCCTTTTGAAAACGCCACGCCCCTGTCGAACTTCCTGCAGATGCTGGCGATCCTGGCCATCCCCGCCGCCCTGTGCTTCACCTTCGGCGAGATGGTGGGCAGCCGGCGCCAGGGCATCGCGATCCTGGCGGCGATGACGGCGCTGTTTGCCGTCTTCGCGCTATCCACCGCGTACTTCGAGCAGCAGCCCAATCCGATGGCCGTCCAGGCCGGGGCCGTGACGCCCGGCGGCAACATGGAAGGCAAGGAGACGCGCTTCGGCATCGCCGCCACCTCGCTGTTTGCGACGGTCACCACCGCTGCCTCCTGCGGCGCGGTGAACGGCATGCACGACTCGCTGTCGGCGATGGGCGGCCTGTCGCCCATGCTGCTGATGCAGTTGGGCGAAGTCGTGTACGGCGGCGTGGGTTCGGGGCTGTACGGCATGCTGGCCTTTGCGATCCTGGGCGTCTTCATCGCCGGGCTGATGATCGGGCGCACACCCGAGTACCTGGGCAAGAAGATCGAGGCCTTCGACATGAAGATGGTTTCCATCGTCATCCTGGCCACCCCGCTGCTCGTGCTGGGCGGCACGGCGTTGGCCGTGTCTGTGACGGCGGGCCAGGCCGGGGTGATCAATCCGGGCATCCACGGCTTCTCGGAAATCCTCTACGCGCTTTCGTCGGCCGCCAACAACAACGGCAGCGCCTTCGCCGGGCTGTCGGCAAACACGCCCTTCTACAACGTGCTGCTGGGCATCGCGATGTGGTTCGGCCGGTTCGCCGTGATCGTTGCCGTGCTGGCGATGGCCGGTTCGCTGGCCGCCAAGCGCCGGCTGCCCGCCGGCCCCGGCAGCATGCCGACCACCGGCCCGCTCTTCGTGACGCTGCTGATCGGCGCGGTGCTGCTGGTCGGCGCCCTCACCTACGTGCCCGCACTGGCCCTCGGCCCGGTCGCGGAACACCTGCAACCCTGATGCAACAGGCTAGGAAAGAACATGGCCAAGATTGAAATGGAAACAACCAGCTCGGGCGGCAGCGTGGCCCGGGCGCCCGCTGCGGGCGCGCAGCCTGTCACGGCCCGGCCTGACGCGGCCCGGCCTGACGCGGCGCGCTCCGGCGCAACCGGACCCGAGGCGGCGCCTGCATTCGGCCTGTGGTCCCGCGCGCTGGTCGGCCCCGCCATCGTCGACAGCCTGCGCAAGCTGTCGCCCGCCGCGCAGCTCAAGAACCCCGTGATGTTCGTGGTCTACGTGGGCAGCCTGCTCACCACTGTGCTGTGGATCATGGCCCTGCGCGGGCAGGCCGAAGCACCGCCGGGATTCATCCTGGGCATCACGGTGTGGCTATGGTTCACCGTGCTGTTCGCCAACTTCGCCGAGGCGCTGGCCGAAGGCCGCGGCAAGCAGCAGGCGGCCACGCTGCGCGGCCTGCGCACCACCATCGACGCGCGGCTGCTCAAGGGCTTTCGCGACGCCGATGCGGCAGATGCCGACCCCGCGCAATGGCGTGGCCAGGCGGTCAGCCAGCCCTCAGGCCTGCTGCGCCGCGGCGACGTCGTGCTGGTCGAAGCCGGCGACACGGTGCCCGGCGACGGCCAGGTCATCGCCGGCGTCGCCTCGGTCGACGAAAGCGCCATCACCGGCGAATCCGCGCCCGTCATCCGCGAGTCGGGCGGCGATTTCTCGTCCGTCACCGGCGGCACGCGCGTGCTGTCGGACTGGATCTTCGTGCGCATCGCCGCCGACCCCGGCGAGAGCTTCCTGGATCGGATGATCTCGATGGTCGAAGGCGCCAAGCGCCAGAAGACGCCCAACGAGCTGGCGCTGACCATTCTGCTGGTGGGTCTGACCGTGGTCTTCCTGCTGGTCGTCGTCACGCTGATGCCTTTCTCGCTGTATGCCGTCTCGGCAGCCGGCGGCGGCGCGGCGGTCACGGTGACCGTGCTGGTCGCGCTGCTGGTCTGCCTGATCCCCACCACCATCGGCGGCCTCCTGTCCGCCATCGGCGTGGCCGGCATGAGCCGCATGATGAGCGCCAACGTGATCGCCACCTCGGGCCGCGCCGTCGAAGCGGCCGGCGACGTCGACGTGCTGCTGCTGGACAAGACCGGCACCATCACCTTCGGCAACCGCCAGGCCTCCACCTTCCTGCCCGCGCCCGGCGTGTCCGCGCGCGAACTGGCGGACGCCGCGCGCCTCGCGTCGCTGGCCGACGAGACGCCGGAAGGCCGCAGCATCGTGGCGATGGCGGACAAGGCCATCCATGCGCCGGCCCCGCGCATGACCGGCGTTGAGTTCGTGCCGTTCACCGCGCAGTCCCGCATGAGCGGCGTCGACCTGGGCGAACGCAAGATCCGCAAGGGCGCGGTCGACGCGATCCAGGCCTGGCTGGCCGCGCAGGGCGCCACCGTGCCGGCCGAGGCCCTGCGCCTGGCCGAAGACGTGGCGCGCCGCGGCAGCACGCCGCTGATGGTCAGCGACGGCAACCGCGCGCTGGGCGTCGTCGAGCTCAAGGACATCGTCAAGCCCGGCATCCAGTCGCGCTTTGCCGAGCTGCGCCGCATGGGCATCAAGACGGTGATGATCACCGGCGACAACAAGCTGACCGCCGCCTCCATCGCGGCCGAAGCGGGCGTCGATGACTTCCTGGCCGAAGCCACGCCCGAGGCCAAGCTCAAGCTCATCCGCAACTACCAGTCGGAAGGCCGTCTGGTCGCAATGACCGGCGACGGCACCAACGACGCACCCGCGCTGGCGCAGGCCGACGTGGCGGTGGCGATGAACTCCGGCACGCAGGCCGCCAAGGAAGCCGGCAACATGGTGGACCTGGATTCCAACCCGACCAAGCTCATCGAGATCGTCGAGATCGGCAAGCAGATGCTGATGACCCGCGGCGCGCTGACCACGTTCAGCGTGGCCAACGACGTCGCCAAATACTTCGCCATCATCCCCGCCGCCTTCGCCACGGTGTATCCGCAACTCGACGTGCTGAACATCATGGGGCTGGCCACGCCGTCCTCGGCCATCCTGTCGGCCGTGATCTTCAACGCGTTGATCATCGTGGTGCTGATCCCGCTGGCCCTGAAGGGCGTGCGGTACCGCCCGCTGGGTGCCTCGGTGCTCCTGCGCCGCAACCTGCTCATCTACGGCCTGGGCGGCCTCCTGGTGCCGTTTGCCGGCATCAAGCTGGTCGACATGGTGCTGGCCGCGTTGGGCTGGGTGTGATGCCCGCCCGCGATCAAGCCCCTACGCAAAGGAAATCCTCATGAACTCAGCAACCTCCACGCCGCGCCAAGGCGGCATCCTGCGCCCCGCGCTGACCCTCTTCGCCGCGCTGTCGCTCATTACCGGCCTGGCGTATCCCTTCCTGACCACCGGCATCGCGTCCGCCGTGTTTCCCCACCAGGCCGCAGGTTCGCTGATCGAGCAGGACGGCAAGGTGATCGGTTCGGAATGGATCGGCCAATCGTTCACCTCGCCGCAATACTTCTGGGGCCGCCCGTCGGCCACCGCGCCCATGCCGTACAACGCGGCGGCTTCCGGCGGCTCGAATCTCGGCCCGCGCAACCCCGCGCTGGCCGAGGCTATCGAAGCGCGCATCGCGGCCCTGAAAGCGGCCGACCCGGACAATGCCGCGCCCGTTCCGGTCGACCTGATCACCGCATCGGGCAGCGGGCTGGATCCGCACATCAGTCCGGCGGCCGCGGCGTACCAGGCCGACCGCGTGGCGCGCGCCCGCAACCTGCCGCGTGGCGAGGTCGATGCGCTGATCCGGGCGCACACCGCCGCCCCGTCGCTGGGCGTGCTGGGCGACCCCGCCGTCAACGTGCTGACGCTGAACCTGGCGCTGGACAAGCTGCGCGTGGCGCCCTGATGCGGCGGCGTATAGTATTGCCAGCCGTTTCCTCCCCTCCCTTGCGCGTTCATGGCTGACATCGCTGGCGAGCGTCCCGATCCGGACGCGCTATTGAAGACCCTGGACGCCGCCGAGCGCCAGGCGGTGCGCGGCAAGCTGCGCGTGTACTTCGGGTCGTCGGCCGGCGTGGGCAAAACCTACGCCATGCTGGCCGCGGCGCGCGCGCAGGCGGCGCAGGGCACGGACGTGCTCGCCGGCATCGTCGAAACCCATGGCCGCCGCGAGACCGCCACGCTGCTCGACGGCCTGCCGGTCCTGCCGCTCAACGACGTGGCCTACCGCGGTCACACCCTCAAAGAGTTCGACCTGGACGGCGCCCTGCTGCGCCGCCCCGCGCTCGTGCTGGTCGACGAGCTGGCCCATTCCAATGCCCCGGGTTCGCGTCACGCCAAACGCTGGCAGGACATCCAGGAACTGCTGGCGGCCGGCATCGACGTCTGGACGACACTGAACGTGCAGCATCTGGACAGCCTGAACGAGGCCGTCGGCAGCATCACCGGCGTGCGCGTCTGGGAAACGGTGCCCGACGACGTGTTCGACGCGGCCGACGAGGTCATGCTGGTCGACCTGTCGGCCGACGAACTGCTGCGCCGCCTGAAGGAAGGCAAGGTCTACCTGCCGGAACAGGCGCGCCACGCGGCCCGCAATTTCTTTCGCAAGGGCAATCTGATCGCGCTGCGCGAACTGGCGCTGCGCCGCACCGCCGAGCACGTGGACGACGACGTGCAGGCCTATCGCCGCGACCGCGCCATAGATTCGGTGTGGCGCACGCGCGAAGCCATCGTCGCCTGCGTCGGGTCCGATACAGACGCCGAATACGTGATCCGCAGCGCCCATCGCATGAGCCAGCAGCTCGATTGCGATCTGCACGTCGTCACCATCGACACGCCGCGCGCCGCGCCGCCCGCGGCGGCCGACGTCGAGCGGCTGCAGCACAGCCTGGCGCTCGCCGACGCGCTGGGCGCGCGCACCGAGACGCTGGCGGGTGGCGACATGGTCGATGCCGTCGTCCGCTACGTCCGCCGCCACAACATCACCAAGGCGATCGTGGGCCGGACCCGCGCGGGCGGCTGGCAGCGGTTGCGGCTGTCGCTGACCGCGCTGCTTACCGCCGTCATGTCGCCGGGATGGCTGTGGCGGCGCCACAGCTTTGCCGACATGCTGGCCGCCGGCTGCCCGGAGATCGACATCATCCGGCTGGGCGCGCCGCCCCTGCCCGCGCAGGCGCCGCCCGGACGCGACCCGTTCACGCTGGGACGCCGCGCCCGCCCGTCCGATGACGAACGCGGGGCGCGGCCGCTTGCAGGTTATGCGTGGGCGCTGTGCTATTGCGCGGTGGCCACGGCGCTGTCGGCGCTTGCGTTCCCGACGCTGCACCAGACCAACATCGTCATGCTCTTTCTGCTGGCGGTGGCCGCAGTGGCGCTGCGCCACGGGCGCGGGCCCGCCGCGCTGGCGTCCGTCGTCAGCGTGGGACTGTTCGACTTTTTCTTCGTGCAGCCGCTGTCGTCGTTCGCCGTGTCTGACGTGCAGTATCTGCTGACCTTCGGCGTGCTGCTGGGCGTGGGGCTGCTGATCGGCCAACTTACCGCCGGCCTGCGGCTGCAGGCGCAGGCCTCGGTCAAGCGCGAAGCCGATGCGCGCAGCCTCTACGAGTTCGCGCGCGAACTGTCGTCCGCCCTGCTGCCCGGGCAGATCGTCGCGCTCGCCGGCTCGTTCGTGCATGCCACGTTCGGCGCGCGCTGCTCGCTTTACATCCTGGGCCTGGACGACCGCTTGAAACTCGCCTCGCCCGAAAGCGGCGACACGACCACTCCGGAATCGGCGTTGGCGCAGTGGGTGTACGACCACGGTCAGCCCGCGGGCGCGGGCACCGCCACCCTTTCGAACAGCGCGTTGCTGTACCTGCCGCTCAAGGCGCCCATGCGCACGCGCGGCGTGCTGGTGCTGGATGCCCCCCGCCGCAGCCTCTACGCGAATCCCGACACACGCCGCCAGGTCGAGGCCTACGCCACGCTCATCGCCATTGCGCTGGAACGCCTGCATTACGTGGAAGTCGCGCAGCAGGCCGTGGTCAGCATGGAATCCGAAAAACTGCGCAACTCGCTGCTTGCCGCGGTGTCGCACGACCTGCGCACGCCGCTGACCAGCCTGGTCGGCATGACCGATACGCTGATGCGCCAGCACCACGCGCTGCCCGACGGCGTGCAGGACACCGTGCGCGCCATGCGCGATCAAGCGCAGCGCATGCACGCGCTGGTCGTCAACCTGCTGGACATGGCGCGGCTGCAAAGCCGTGACGCGCCGCTGCGTATGGAGTGGCAATCCATCGAGGAGCTGGTCGGCGCCGCGCTGGCGGCCATGCGCGAACCGCTGGCGGGCCGCAAGGTCGACGTTTCGCCCCTGTCGGCGCTGCCGCTGGTGGAGTGCGACGGCGTGCTGATCGAACGCGTGCTGTGCAACCTGCTGGAAAATGCGGCCAAGTACACGCCGGCCGGCAGCACGTTGCGCATCCATGCCTACGTGCATGAAGACGGGATACGCAAGGCCGGGATGCACGAGGCCGAAGTGCACACGGCAGAAACGCAAATGACTGTGCCGCACCATGCCGAAATGCGCGTGGCCATCACCGACAACGGTCCGGGCGTCGCGCCGGGCGCCGAGCGCCGCATCTTCGAAAAATTCACGCGGGGCGAACGCGAGTCCGCCACGCCCGGCGTCGGCCTGGGCCTGGCCGTGTGCGAAGCCATCGTCGCCGCCCATCACGGCCGCATCTGGGTCGAACACGCGCCGGGCCAGGCCAGCGGCGCGCAGTTCGTCTTCAGCCTGCCGCTGGGCGCCCCGCCCCCGATCCAACCCGAAACCGCCTGAGTCCGCGCCATGTTCGATTTTCAGCCCATAGTCCTCATCATCGAAGACGACGCCAACATCCGGCGGTTCGTCCGCCAGGCGCTGGAAAGCGAAGGCTGCGTGGTGCACGAGGCCGACACGGTCAAACGCGGCCTGATCGAGGCCGGCACCCGCCAGCCGGACGCGATCGTGCTCGACCTTGGCCTGCCCGACGACGACGGCATGACCCTGATCCGCGAGCTGCGCAGCTGGACCGAGGTGCCGGTACTGGTGCTGTCCGCACGCAGCGCCGAGGCCGACAAGGTGGCGGCGCTGGACGCGGGTGCCGACGATTATCTGGCCAAGCCTTTCGGCGTGAGCGAACTGCTGGCGCGCCTGCGCGTGTTGCTGCGCCGGCATGGCCGAGGCGGTGCGGGCAACGCCGCCGAGATCGCTTTTGGCGACGTGCGCGTGGACTTCTCGCGGCGCGTGGTCGAACGCGCTGGCCAGCACGTGCACCTGACCGCCATGGAGTACCGCCTGCTCGCCGCGCTGCTGGCTCATCGCGGCAAGGTCATGACGCACCGCGAGCTGTTGCGGCAGGTGTGGGGGCCGTCCCATGTCGAAAGCAATCACTACCTGCGGATCTACATGGGTCATCTGCGCCAGAAGCTCGAAGCCGACCCGGCGCAACCGGTGTTCCTGCTGACGGAGATCGGCGTGGGCTATCGCTTCGCGGGCTGAGCAGACGCGTTCAACGCCGGCTTCGATAGACGCCATTTCAAAACCCGCCTTTCAAAACCCGCTTTTTGATGCGCCCTTTACGCGCAGGCCGCGAGTCTTGTCTCGCGCTTTACGCCGATCCTCCTATTGTTGCGGTCCGCTCAACACCAGGAGGCTTCACATGCCCCGCACCACCGTCGCCACGCTGGCGCTGCTTTCCCTAATCCCCACGGCACAGGCCGCCGACGCCCCCAGCGCCGCCGACGCCGCATCGCCGTACTCGCTGACGGCCAACGTCACGCTCGCCAGCCAGTACCGCTATCGCGGCCTCATGCAGACCAACAACCAGCCCGCCGTCCAGGGCGGCTTCGACCTCACGCACGCCAGCGGCTTCTACCTGGGCAACTGGAACTCCAGCATCAGCTGGCTGAACGACAGCAACAGCGACGTGTCCGCGCCCGTCGAGATGGACTTCTACGGCGGCTACAAGGGCAACCTCTCGGACAACGTGCCCGTCGACCTGGGCGTGCTGCAGTACTACTACCCAGGCGACTATCCGTCCGGCTACACCCCGACACCACCGAACTCTACGCCGGCATCGGGTACGGCCCGGTGATGTTCAAGTACTCCCTTGCGCTGACCAACCTGTTCGGCTTTGCCGACAGCAGGTACAGCCAATACTTCGACCTGTCCGGCAACTTCGATACCGGCGTCTGGGGGCTCGTCGTCAACGTTCATGCGGGCCGCCAGATCGTGCGCAATGTGGATAACGGCTCCTACACCGACTGGAAGCTGGGCGTGACCAAGGACTTCGGGCAGGTGCTGTCGGTCTCGCTGGCCTATCTGGACACCAACGCCGACCGCGCCGTCTACACCAACACGCGCGGCCGTGACATGGGCCGCGCCACGGGCCTCCTGTCGGTGACCAAGACGTTCTGAAACGCCGCGGCCGTTGACGCCGTTTTTATACGGCGCCCCCGCATTTATCGGCAGGATTTACGGCGGCATTCCTATAGTGGAATCGTCGTCAACCACCGGATTCGCGGGTCGCCGTCTTCGGCCCCGCCCCCTCACCGCCATGATTCCCCGATCGCACCGTCGCCCGGCCCCCCTCGACGCCGCCCTAGCTGCCCAGCCCGCGCCGCAGCCGCAATGCAGCCTGATCGCGCTGACCGTGCGCATCGATACGCTGGACGCCTTGAACGTGCGGCTGGCCTTGCACCGCGCACTGGGCGATCGCATCGGGGTCTACCTGCTGTCGGTCGACCATGCGCACGCCCAAAGCACGCTCGAACTGCAATGCGAACGCGGCGAACTGGACGCCATGATGGCCGCGATCATGCGCGGCCTGCCCTGCGCTGAATTCGGACCGGCGCGCCCGGCCGCCGCCATTACGGAGCGATGAGCCATGGACACCCTTGCCAAACCCGCATTCGAAGGCCTGTGGCTGCCGATGGTGACGCCCCTGCGCGGGGTCATGTGGACCTGGACGCCGCGCAGGCGTTGGCCCGCTACTACCGCAACGCCGGCATCGCCGGCCTGGTCCTCTTTGGCTCCACCGGCGAGGGCAACCTGCTCAGCATGCCCGAGAAGACCGACATGATCGAAGCCATCGCCAGCGACGCGCATGCGCTGCCGCTGGTGCTGGGCGTGGGCGGCGTCGACACAGGGGGCGTGGCCGCCGCGGTGCGCCGGCTGGACCGCTACGCGCCCGCCGGCTACCTGGTTCCCCCGCCGTACTATCTGGGGCCGTCGCAGGCCGGCATCCTGTGGCATTACCGGCAGATCGCATGGGCCACCGAACGCCCCATCATCCTGTACAACATCCCCAAACGCGCGGGCGTCGCCATGACGGTCGAAACCATGGAAGCGCTGGCCGTGCTGCCCAATTTCGGGGCGGTGAAGGAATGCAATCCCGCCGTGCTCGGCGCCTTGAATGTGCGTGGCAGGCTCAATGCGCTCTGTGGCGAGGACCTGGCCTTGCTGGATCACTTCCTGGCGGGCGGGCGCGGCGCCATTCCGGCGGCCGCGCACCTCTTTCCGGAACGCTTCGTCGAGATGATGCAGCTTGTGCAAGCCGGCCAGGTTGAGGCCGCGCGCGACTGCTTCGACCCGTTGCGCCCCCTGATCCGGTTGCTGTTCAGCGAGCCCAATCCCGCGCCGGTCAAGCGCGCGCTGGCCATGCAGGGCCTCATCGCCGACGAGTTGCGCATGCCGATGATGCCCGCCAGCCGCGACCTGGGCGCGAAGCTGAGGCGGGCCATGAGCCTTATCCCGGCATCGGCTGAGCGGCTGCAGACAGCCTGAAGATCGACACGGCGCGGGCCAGATCGCCCGCCTGACCGTGCAGCGCCGCGGCAGACGCCGCAAACTCCTCAACCAGCGCAGCGTTCTGCTGGGTCGCTTCGTCCAGATGCGTCACGGTCTGGTTGATCTGCTCGATGCCCGCGCTCTGTTCGCCCGACGCCGTGGCGATCTCGCTCATCAGCGGCGCGCTGGTGGCTGCCGATTCCAGCACGCGTCCCATCGTGGCGCTCGCCTGTTCCACCCGCTGGCTGCCGCGCGCCACCGAGTCGGCCGACGCTTCGATCAGCGACTTGATCTCCTTGGCGGCGGTGGCGGACCGCTGCGCCAGCGCCCGCACTTCGCCGGCCACCACCGCAAAACCGCGCCCCTGTTCGCCTGCCCGGGCGGCTTCGACGGCGGCGTTCAGTGCCAGGATGTTGGTCTGGAACGCGATCACGTCGATCAGGCCGATGATCTCGTCGATGCGCTGCGAACTTTGCGAGATCTCGCGCATCGCGTCGATCGCATGCTGCGTCTCGTCGCTGCCCTGCCGCGCCAGCCGCGCGGCCTCGCCGGCCAGCGCGCTGACTTCACGCACGTGCTCGGCGCTTTGGCGTGCAGTGGCGGTGATTTCCTCAACGCTGGCCGCAGTCTGTTCCAAGGCGGCGGCCTGCTTTTCGGTGCGGTCGGACAGGTCGACACTGCCCGCGGCAATCTGGCGCGATGCGGCCGCAATGGACGCCGTGGAATGCACGATGCTGCGCACCGCCGCGTCCAGCCGCTGTTGCATTCGCGCCATTGCGTCGAACAGGCGGCCGATCTCGCCCCGGTGATGACGCGAGATGCCGCTGGACAGGTCGCCATCGGCCACGCGCTCGCACACGGCCACTGCCTCGTTCAACGGCCGCAGGATGTGTGTGCTGAAAAAGCGCAGCGCCGCCGTCAGCACCAGCGCAAGCAGCACCAGCGTCACGCTGCCCTGCCGCCACAGCGTGCCGTAGAACGCTGCATCGACGTCGTCCACGTACAGGCCCGTGAACATCAGCCAGCCCCATTCCGCGTCATAGGCCGCGTAGGTCAGCTTGGGCAACGGGTCCTCGGAACCGGGGCGCGGAAACAGGTAGCGCACATAGCCACCGCCCGCCTTTCCCTGCGCGTAAAGGTTTTCAAACAGCGGCTGCCCCTGGCTGTCGCGCGTGGCGCGCACGTTGGTGCCCACCAGCTTCGCGTCGGGATGCACCAGCAGATCGTAGTCGTCGCCAAACGCGCCCACATAACCGTCCCCGCCGTACCGCAATTGCGACAGTTGGCGGGCCACGTCGCGCTTGGCCTCGGCCAGCGGCACACCTTCCTGCACGCGCTGCTTGCCGCCGCGGACGATGCCCGCGGCCATATCCAGGACATGGCGAAGCTCCGTCTTGCGGTCGTCCACCATCTCGGCACGGCGCTGCCAGGCGTCCCACACGCCCAGCGCCAGGACGGCGGCGCCAATGGCAAACACGAACCACAACAGTTCCCTACGCAAGCTGGAAGTACTCATCGACTCTCTTTGACACGCCACCAATTAGAAACAATATCTAGCTGGATGTGACGTTTTATGTAATTTGGCCGTCGAGCATACCCTTTCAAACTTCGTTTGAATTCGATTTGACTAGTCACTTTGATCTAGCTCAAGTCCGATAAAAAAAACGCAAGGCGCGTCGCGCCTTGCGTTTCTTATGGAAGCCGGTTGCGGGACTGGCCCGCGCGAATTCAAGCGACGGACTGGGACGCCGGGGGGACCCTGCGCACCGGACGCGCCGTCGTCAGCGCAATCAGCGTCACCGTGATCAGCGCGTAAGTGGGCACGCTGCGCATGTTGCGGAACATCATCTCGGTCAGGCTGAAGGCGCAATAGCTCAGGCAGAACAGGAGGCCCATCTGGGCGCCCACGCGGATCACGCGGTCATCACTGGCCAAACGCCGGAAGAAAATGGCTGCCGGCAGCAGATACAGCGTCAGCATGCTCAGCAGGCCAAGCACGCCGTACCCCGCCAGCGCCGCCAGCAGGTCGTTGTGCGGCTCGCCGAAACCGTCGACGACTTCCTGCGTCACGATGCCCTGCCCTTGCAGCACGCGCAGCTCGTCGCGGAACTTGCTGGGACCAATGCCCACGACCGGGCTTTTTTCAAACATCAGGATTGCGGCATGCCACAGCTGCAACCGGATGCCGAAGGACGTGTCACGGTTGGCCGAGGTGGCGAACCCTTGCACGTCGTGGGTGATCTCCTGCATGCGGCTGCTGAACGTCCAGATGGCCGCCGCGCTGACGACCAGCGCCACGCTCACGGCCAGTGCACAGTACACCTTGTGGCGCCGCCGCCAGTTGCGCAGGCCCAGCAGGAAGACGAGTCCCAGAATGGGCAGCAGCATCCAGCTGCTGCGGGTTTCGGACATCCAGGTCGCGCACACGGCCAGCGCCGCGGCCAGGACCTTCAGGCCGGTCTCCAGTCGCGGCCAGCGCGATCCGGGGCCCCAGCCGAGCGACAGCACGGTCATTCCCCCGAACAGCAGCACCATGTTCGCAAAGGCCACGGCGTTATAGCGTCCGCCAACCTCGACCACCGCGCCGCGGCCGCCCGTAAGCATCATCGTGATCAGCAGGATGGAGCCGGCAAGCGCGCCGGCCAATACGGTCCATTCGATATGGCGCAGCAGCCGCTGCGGCGCGCGCAGCAGCAGCCACAACACGGGCAGGGCCAATGCAAAGCGCAGCAGCTTTTCGAGTTCGGAATTGCTCCACACGCTTTTCACGGAAGACGTGATCAGCATACAGACGAGCGGGGACAGCAACGCCAACGCCATGGGCCAAAGCGCCTGGAAATCCATGGGCTCGTAGCGCTTCACCGCATTGACGGCAATGGCCGTCAGCGCGATCAATGCACTCAGGTACAGCACGGCGGGACCGCCAACGGGACTGGTCAGCGCCAGGGCGGGCATGAGCAACACCAGCCAGGCGACCAGATTTACATACATTCGGGGCACAACAATCAACCTGAAAAGAACAATGCACACGCAATACGCATGATGCGGGTGGTTAGACAAAACCCGCCCGCCATGACGGCGGGCGGGTTTTGCTCAAACTCGAGATGGGGCCCCAAGCGCACAGCGGCAGCCTGGCGAGGAGCCCCGGCCGAGGCTTACATGTTCTCGATCATCACCTGGCCAAAGCCCGAGCACGACACCTGCGTCGCCCCTTCCAGCAGACGGGCAAAGTCGTACGTGACCTTCTTGGACTGGATCGACTTTTCCATGCTGGAGATGATGAGATCCGCGGCTTCGGTCCAGCCCATGTGACGCAGCATCATTTCCGCCGACAGGATCTCGGAACCGGGATTCACGTAGTCCTTGCCCGCGTACTTGGGCGCCGTGCCGTGGGTGGCTTCAAACATGGCCACGGAGTCGGACATGTTGGCGCCCGGCGCGATGCCGATGCCGCCCACCTGCGCGGCCAGCGCGTCGGAGATGTAGTCGCCGTTCAGATTCAGCGTGGCGATGACGTCGTATTCGGCCGGCCGCAGCAGGATCTGCTGCAGGAACGCATCGGCGATCACATCCTTGACGATGATCTCGCGGCCGGTCTTGGGATTCTTGAACTTGCACCACGGGCCGCCGTCGATCAGCTGCGCGCCGAATTCCTTCTGCAGGAGCTCATAGCCCCAATCGCGGAAGCCGCCTTCGGTGAACTTCATGATGTTGCCCTTGTGCACCAGCGTCAGCGACGTGCGGTCGTTGTCGATGACGTACTGCGCGGCCTTGCGCACCAGGCGCTCGGTGCCTTCGCGCGACACCGGCTTGATGCCGATGGACGAGGTGTTCGGGAAACGGATCTTCTTGACGCCGAGCTTGGTCTGCAGGAACTGGATCAGCTCCTTGGCCTGCTCGCTTTCGGCCATGTATTCAATGCCGGCGTAGATGTCTTCCGAGTTCTCGCGGAAGATCACCATGTTGGTCTTTTCGGGTTCGCGCACCGGGGACGGCACGCCCTTGAAGTACGCCACGGGGCGCAGGCAGACGTACAGGTCAAGCTGCTGGCGCAGCGCCACGTTCAGCGACCGGATGCCGCCGCCGACCGGGGTGGTCAGCGGGCCCTTGATGGAAACCACGTAGTCTTTGACGACTTCCAGGGTTTCGTCGGGCAGCCACACGTCAGGACCGTAGACCTTGGTGGCCTTTTCGCCGGCATAGACTTCCATCCAATGGATCTTGCGCTTGCCGCCGTAGGCCTTCTGCACCGCCGCGTCGACGACCTTGATCATGACGGGGGTGATGTCGGCGCCCGTGCCGTCGCCTTCGATGAAGGGAATGATGGGCTGGTCAGGCACATTCAGCGAGAAATCGGCGTTGACCGCAATTTTCTGGCCGCCGGCGGGAACCTTGATATGTTGGTAGGACATGAATGCTCCATTTGCTCCGGGTGGTTTTTCTGCACGCGCCAGGATCGGACAGCGTCCGATTCCGCGGGTTATACCGCCTCCTGCGAACCGCACACCGGATGGCGGATAGCAACCCATTCTATATCGCAAAGCGCCGGGCGAAACCGGCGGGCCGCGCGGGGCGGTAAAATAAAGCGCCCACATCCTGCTTTTGGCCCCCTCCCGAATGTTCAATCCCTCCCGCGACCAAGTCCGCGAATTCTTTATTGAAACCTGGCGCAAACATCGCGCCAACGAGGTCCTGACCCCGCTGGAGGCTATTGCGCTGGATTGGATCATCGAGCATCCCGAATACCACGCGGACCTCGAAAGCCCGGACGCCATGACGGCGGAATACGCGGTGGAAAAAGGCCGCACGAATCCGTTCCTGCACCTGTCCATGCACCTGGCCATCGCGGAACAATTGTCAATCGACCATCCGCCGGGCATTCGCCAGGCCTACCAGCAGCTCACCGCACGTTCGGACGCGCATCACGCCGCGCACGAAATCATGGAATGCCTGGGCCAGGTGGTCTGGGAAGCGCAGCGCCTCGGCACGCCGCTGGACAGCGACACTTACATCGACCTGATCCGCCGCCGCGCCAGCCTCTGACCCAACGAAAAAAACCCTCGCTAGCGAGGGTTCTTCATTCACATCGGCCGAAAAGCGTTGCGTCCTAGCGGCGCACACCCAGATCGCTGGGCAGCGTGGCCAGCCACGCCGACACGTTGGAGATGTCCTGGTCGGACAGCTGCGTGGCGAAGGCGCCCATGATGGGGTTCTTGCGCACGTTGGCCGTGGCGGCGCTGCCGGAGGCGCCCCGCTTGTAGGCCTTCAGCGCATGCGCCAGGTAATCGGCGTGCTGCCCGGCCAGCGTCGGATAGGCCGGATCCACCGCCGTCTTGGCGTCGGCGCCGTGGCAAGAGGCGCAGTTGAATTTCTCGAAGACGGCCTTGCCGGCCGCCAGATCCTGCGCCTGGGCGGCAGAGCCCCAGATGGCCAGGGACGCGCCCGCAAGGGCAAGCATGGTGCGGTTCATGATTTTGCCCCCTTATTTGAGATTCGAGTAGTACGCGGCCAAGTCGGCAATGTCCTGATCGGACAGGCTGCCGGCAACGGCGTCCATCGTGGGATGGCTGCGCGCGCCTTTCTTGTACTCGTTGAGGGCGGTTTCGATGTACTTGGCATTTTGGCCAGCAATCATCGGAACGTGGTAAAGCTCGGGAAACGATGCCTTGTAGCCAGGGATGCCATGGCAACCGATGCACATCGAAACCTTGTCGCGGGCATTCTGGACATTACCGACCGGCGCTGCGTCTGCAGCAACAGCCTGGCCGGCGATCGCACAGGATGCCATCGTGGCCAACACGGAAACCGTGTACTTCAGAGAGGTTCGCAACTTCATTGGAATGACTCTTCTTGGTATGGCTAAGGACTAGGGCCTGCTCACACGAAAAGGCCCTCTGCAAACACGTTGCGGGTGGAACCCAAAGCAAAACCGCCTGATTGTACGATAATTGCTCAGGATTAATACCTTGCGTTAGTGTTGATCCCAATCAAACCACAGAAGCCATCAGACCATGTCCGCAGCCCAGACCGCCTCCTCCGCCAAGCCAGTCCGCTTCGATGGCACCGACAGCTACGTCGCCACCGATGACCTCAAGCTCGCCGTGAACGCCGCCCTCACCTTGCAGCGCCCGCTGCTCATCAAGGGCGAACCCGGCACCGGCAAGACAATGCTGGCCGAGGAAGTGGCCCGCGCGCTGGGCCGGCCGCTGCTGCAATGGCACATCAAGTCCACCACCAAGGCGCATCAGGGTCTGTACGAATACGACGCCGTGTCGCGCCTGCGCGATTCGCAGCTGGGTGACGAAAAAGTCCGCGACATCCGCAACTACATCGTGCAGGGCACGCTGTGGCAGGCGTTCCAGTCGCACGAACCGGTGGTGCTGCTGATCGACGAGATCGACAAGGCCGACATCGAGTTCCCCAATGATCTTCTGCGCGAGCTGGACCGCATGGAATTCCATGTGTACGAAACGCGCGAGACCATCGCCGCGCGCCACCGTCCGCTCGTCATCATCACGTCCAACAACGAAAAGGACCTGCCTGACGCATTCCTTCGCCGCTGCTTCTTTCACTACATCCGCTTCCCGGACCGCGAGACGATGCGCGACATCGTGGCCGTCCACTATCCCGACTTGAAGCAGGACGTGCTGCGCGCCGCGCTGGACACGTTCTTCTCGCTGCGCGATGCGCCCGGACTGAAGAAAAAGCCGTCCACGTCCGAACTCCTGGATTGGCTGCGCCTCTTGCTGGCCGAAGACGTCACGGCCGCGCAGATCGACGCCCACACGGCCACCGCCGTGCCGCTGATGGCCGGCGCGCTGCTCAAGAACGAGCAGGACGTGCATCTGCTCGAACGCCTGGCGGCCATGACGCGCGGCGGCCAACGCCGCTGATCCGGCATCCACGGGCGGCCCGCACATGCTGATCGACTTCTTCTATCACCTCCGGGCGCACAAGCTGCCCGTCTCGGTCAACGAATACCTGACGCTGCTGGACGCGCTGCGCCAGGACCTGATGTCGCCCACGCTGGACGAGTTCTACTTCCTGGCGCGCGCCACGCTGGTCAAGGACGAGTCCCTCTACGACCGCTACGACAAGGCCTTCGGCGCGTATTACCGCGGCATCGAAGCCGCGCTGCCCGCGGGCAAGGACATCCCGCTCGACTGGCTGATCAAGCAGTTCGAGAAAAGCCTGTCGCCCGAAGAAAAGGCCGCCATCGAAAAGCACGGCTGGGACAAGCTGATGGAGCTCTTCAAGGAGCGCCTGGACGAGCAGAAGGAACGCCACGCCGGCGGCAGCAAGTGGATCGGAACGGGCGGCACCTCGCCGTTCGGCAACGGCGGCTATCACCCCGAAGGCATCCGCGTGGGCGGCGCATCGGCCGGCAACCGCACGGCGGTCAAGGTCTGGGACATGCGCCAGTTCAAGGACTACGACGACCAGGTCGAACTGGGCACGCGCAATTTCAAGGTGGCGCTGCGCCGCCTGCGCCGCTTCGCGCGCCAAGGGGCCGAACTGGAACTGGACCTGGACGACACCATCGCCAGCACGGCGCGCAACGCGGGCCATCTGGACCTGCGCATGATCCCGGAGCGCCACAACACGGTGAAGGTGCTGATGCTGCTGGACGTGGGCGGCAGCATGGATGACCACATCGGCCGGGTCGAGGAACTGTTCTCGGCGGCACGCAGCGAGTTCCGCAACCTTGAGGTCTATTACTTCCACAACTGCCCGTACGAAAGCCTGTGGCAAAGCAACCGCCGCCGCCAGAACGAGCGCTTCGACACCTGGGACGTGCTGCGCAAGTACAACCCGGACTGGCGCCTGATCATCGTGGGCGACGCCACGATGAGCCCGTACGAAATTCTGCAGCCGGGGGGTTCGGTCGAGCACTACAACAAGGAACCGGGCGCCGAATGGATGCGCCGGCTGCTGGACGCGTGGCCCAAGTCGGTCTGGCTGAATCCCGAGCCCACGGCGTCCTGGCAGTACCGCCAATCCATTGCGCTGATGCGCGACATCATGCAGGACCGCATGTATCCCGTGACCGTTGCAGGCCTGGAGCAGGCGATGCGGGTGCTGTCGAAGTAGGAGTTGCGCCGTCGCGGCGGCGATGCTGCCGCCGCGGTTGGCGCTGTCAGCCGTCGACGGGGTTGTCGGGCGTGTCCAGCGTCAACTGATAGAACGCCAGATCGAGCCAGCGTCCAAACTTGAAGCCGGCCTGGCGGATCGTGCCGGCATGTACAAACCCCAGCTTTTCATGCAAGCGGATGCTGCCCTGGTTCGAGGCGTCGATGCCACCGACCAGCACGTGCACGCCATTGGCGCGCGCTCGCTCGATCAGGATGGCCATCATGGCTTCGCCCAGACCGCGGCCGCGAAAGCGCCCGTCCACGTACACGGAATGCTCAACCGAATACTTGAAGGCGGGAAACGCGCGGAACGTGCCGTAGCTGGCAAACGCCATCAACTCGCCGTCCGCATTCTCAAGCCCCACGACGGGGAAGCCGCCTTGCTGCTTGGTCTTGAACCATCCGTCCATCGCTTCGCGCGGCCGCGGCTTGTAGTCGTACAGCGCGGTGGAAGTCGCGATGGCGTCGTTGAAGATGGCCAGGATCTGGTCGGCATGGCGCTCGTGCGTGCAGTCAACCAGCGTGGCGCCCTGCGGGGCGCGGAATTCGGCGGGCGTTTTCATGGCGGGAATTTTAGCGATGGCGCCGCCTGCCGGTATCAAACGGACGAAAAAAAACCGGCGATGACGCCGGTTCAGTGAAACGTTGCCGCTTCTGGCCACTCTCAGGCGGCGCGGCTCTCCACAGATCGATGCGCGCTTGTACTCATGTGGCGCAAACCGGGGCATTGCCGCCACGACAATTCGTCGGCGTCCATGTCCAGGTCGAACAAATCTTGCGCGGCGGGCCACGGATGGGAGCGCGCGGTGGCGCCCTCCATTTCAAGCACATGGCCGGCAAATCCGCGAGGCGATCCACCGCACTCCGCGAAATACCGCTGCGTACTCAGATCCACCACATAGGTGGTCATGTCATGGGTCAGTATGGCCACGTATTGGCCGTCATCACTGGCATAAGCGTACTGAAACTGTCCTTTGATGCCATCGCCGTTAAGGGCGCTGCCAGTCAGCTGGGACAAGGCACGCGTGACGATTTCGGTCAGCATGGGTCGTTCCTCCGTAGAATGCGCCGGCAGGATGCCAGCGGCGAAGGCGCGAACGACAAGCACCGGCGCCGCGCTGAGGCAGCGTCTGGCGTTGGACGGGAAGCCGGTAAGACGGCCGTCGCGCATCCCGTCAGCAACAGTGAATGCGTCCTTGAAAGCTTACACCCGCGACGGGAAGTGGTTCAAATCGCCTGGGAGCGCTGAACTGCTGCATCGCAACATCAACACTGGCGCGGCTTGGCGGAGCATCAAGCCGCCGCAAAGATGGCGCCGTCGTTGGCGCCGCCCGCCTCCCGACGCCGCCGCCATGCTTCACGTCCAAGCCGGTAAAGCACATGCGCACGCAGCGGGTGTCCCGCCGGCACGGCCGGATGGTCAAAGCATTCGGGTTCGGCGGCCATGCCCAGACGGTCCATCACGGCGCGTGAGCGCACGTTGTCCGTAGCCGTGAAGGCAACGATTTCTTCCGCGCCCACCTGTTCAAAGCCGACCCGCAATGCGGCATCAGCCGCTTCGCTGGCGTAGCCCCGTCCCCAGAACGGTTGCGCGAGACGCCAGCCGATCTCCACGCCAGGCGCAAAAGGCAGCGTGGGCGCCAGCGGCTTGATGCCGACGAAGCCGATGAAGGGCGCGACGCCCGGCGCCTCCACGGCCCAGAAGCCCCAGCCGTGCTCGTCAATGCCGGCGGCCAGCCTGTCGGCCAGGGCATCGCTTTCCTGGGGCGTCATCGGCAACAGGAACTGCGTCACCTGCGGGTCAGCATTCAGGGCGGCGAAAGGCTTGCGGTCCGCCGCGCGCCATTGCCGCAGCACGAGGCGGGGCGTTTCGACTTCGATGTTCAGGGACATATCAGCTTCCTCAGCATGGCGGCCGGCGATGGCAGTCCTGCGATGGCGGCGAAGGCGCCCTTTCTGCCCGCCTGAACCATTGCCAACGTATACACTCCAACGGATTCTGCCATGCCAAAGGAATAGTCCGCCATGCGCTTGTCCCTGTCGAAGCTGCCGCGCCCGCTAGGCGTGCTGCTGTTTTCCTCCTTCCTGGCCTTTCAGGCCGGAGCCGCCAGCCTGCCGGCCGGCGTCACGGAGGCCGCCTCGATCGAAGGCATCACCGAATACCGACTGGCCAATGGCCTGCGGGTGCTCCTGGTACCCGACGAATCCAAGCCGTCCACCACGGTCAACATGACGTACCTGGTGGGCTCGCGCAACGAAAACTACGGCCAGACCGGCATGGCGCACCTGTTGGAGCACATGCTGTTCAAGGGCACGTCGACCACCCGCAACGCGATGGGCGAGTTCTCCCGCCGCGGATTGCAGGCCAATGGCTCGACGTCCAGCGACCGCACCAATTACTTCGCCAGCTTCGCGGCCAACCCCGAGACGCTGAAGTGGTACCTCGGCTGGCAGGCCGATGCGATGGTCAATTCGCTGATCGCCAAGGAAGACCTGGACTCGGAAATGACCGTGGTCCGCAACGAGATGGAAAGCGGCGAGAACAACCCGTTCCGCATCCTGATGCAGAAGATGCAGGCTGCCGCCTACCAGTGGCACAGCTACGGCAAAACCACGATCGGCGCGCGCTCCGACGTCGAGAACGTGGATATCGGCCAGCTGCGCGCCTTCTATCACGAGTATTACCAGCCGGACAACGCCGTGCTGATCGTGGCGGGCAAGTTCGACCCGCAGACGACGCTGGCGGATATCGAGGCCACGCTGGGCAAGCTGCCCAAGCCCGACCGCAAGCTGCCGCCGGAATACACGGTGGAACCGACGCAGGACGGCGAGCGCTCTGTGACGCTGCGCCGCACCGGCGGCACGCCGCTGGTCGCGGCGATGTATCACATCCCGGCCGGCGGCAGCGCGGACTTCGTGCCGTTCGACCTGGCGACCACGATCCTGGCGGACACCCCGTCGGGCCGCCTGTACCATGCCCTGGTGCCGACCAAGCTGGCCTCGGGCGTGTTCGGTTTCACGATGGAAAACCTGGACCCGGGACTGGCGATGTTCGCCGCGCAACTGACGCCGGGCAAGGATCTGGACGCCGCCATGAAGGCGATGACGGGCACGCTGGAGACGCTCGACAAGAAGCCCTTCACGGAGCAGGAACTGGACCGCGCGCGCAGCAAGTGGCTGACGTCGTGGGAACAGACGTATAGCGATCCGGAACAGGTGGGCGTGGCGCTGTCCGAAGCGATCGCCGCGGGCGACTGGCGCCTGTTCTTCCTGCAACGCGACCGCGCGCGCAAGGCAACGCTGGCCGAGGTGCAAAAGGCCGCGACGACCTATCTGGTGCAGAGCAACCGCATCGAGGGCCGCTACATTCCGACCGAGAAGCCGGTGCGTGCGCCGCAGACGGAACGCGTGGACCTCACGGCGGTGTTCAAGGACTACAAGGGCGATCCGGACTTCAAGGCTGCGTCGGCGTTCGATCCCTCGCCGGCCAACATCGACAAGCTGACGCAACGCACGACGCTTGATCTGCCGAATGGTCCGGTGAAACTGGCGCTGCTGCCCAAGGCGACGCGCGGCAGCCGTGTGCAGGCGCAGATGCTGATCCAGTTCGGCAACGAGAAGGACCTGCTGGGCCAGCGCGTCAATTCCAGCGCGGCGGCGGACCTGCTGCTGCGCGGCACGGACAAGCTGTCGCGCCAGGATATCCAGGACCGTCTGGACAAACTGCAGGCTGAACTTGGCTTTACCGGCGGCGGCACGACGCTGAAGGTGGCGATGTCGACCAAGGGCGAGAATCTGCCTGAATTGACGGCGCTGGCGCTGGAAATCATCCGCAACGCCAGCTTCCCGAAGGAGCAGGTCGAGGAATATCAACGCCAACTTGAAACCTCGATCCAGAATGCGATGACGGAACCGTCGGCGCTGGCCGGCCGCGCGCTGGCGCGCCACGACAATCCGTGGCCTGCGGACGATCTGCGTTATGTGCCGACGTTCGAAGAGTCGCTGGCTAGCGTGCGCGGCCTGAACCGCGAGGCGCTGGCAACGTTCCACGCCAAGTTCTACGGCGCTGGCGATATCGAGTTCTCGGCGGTGGGCGATTTCGAGCCGGCAGCGGTGGAAAAGTCGCTGCGCACGGGACTGGCCGGATGGAAGAAGGCGCCAGCCTACACCCGCGTGCCGAACCCGTACCGCGACGTGCCGGCCAAGCAGTTCGATATCGATACGCCGGACAAGGCCAACGCGTTCTACCTGTCGCGCATGCCGCTGAAGGTGCAGGACACGGACGCGGACTATCCGGCGCTGTACCTGGCCAATTACCTGTTCGGCGCATCGGAAACGTCGCGCTTGTGGAACCGGGTGCGCGAGACGGAAGGCCTGTCGTATAACGTGCGCAGCTCGCTGTCGGTGTCGGCGTTTGAACCGACCGCAAGCTGGAGCATTTACGCGATCTACGCGCCGCAGAATCGCGAGCGGCTGGAGAAGGCGATCAACGAGGAACTGGCGCGAGTGCTGAAGGACGGTTTCTCGGAGAAGGAAATCACGGAGGGTATTACGGCGCTGCTGAACTACCGGAATCTGGCTCGGGCGCAGGACGACGTGTTGGCAAGCACGTGGCTGGATTACCTGGAGCGCGGGCGTACGTTTGCGTGGTCTGCAGAAATGGACAAGAAGATTTCCGCCTTGACGCCGGAGACGGTGAACGCGGCGCTGCGCAAGTATGTGCGTCCGGACGGGTTCAGCACGGCGCTGGCGGGGGATTTCAAGAAGCCCTGATGCACCCTATGTTTGGAAAAGCCCCTGCCTCGGCAGGGGCTTTTTTTTGCATAGTGTGTGGGCTGTTGCGGTTTGATGATTTTGGGATTGGGCTTGACCATTCCATCTATGGGGCCAATTCTTTCGGTCTGGCCTATTACTCGGTTATTTGGAAAGATGTTTTCAGGGATTAAGGGTTTATCCCAGGTGGGAAGGCGCGCACAATTCAGTCCATCGGGAACAGCAAACGAACCACGACGGAGCGCCGCCGGATTCGGTCCCTCTTTACGACGAATTGGAGGTCTCACCATGAAAACCCTAGCAACCACCCTTTTCCTATCCCTGGCCCTGGCCGGTTTCGGCGCACAAGCCGCCGGCGTCGAGCAAGCAAAGAGCAGCGCCCAAGTGGCGACGGAACTGCAAGCAGCGAAGGCAAGCGGCCAGTACACGTTCGGCGAGCTGGACTATCCGCCCGCCCTGCCCCAGAAGACCAGCCTGAGCTCGCAGGAAGTGCAAGCCGAGCTTCAGCAAGCCAAGGTCAGCGGTCAATACACGTTCGGCGAATTGCAGTATCCGCCGGTCGTCGCAACGTCGGGCAGCGCGAAGTCGCGGGCCGACGTCCAGCAGGAACTGGCGCAAGCG
The DNA here is from genome assembly GCF_002331005.1 of Achromobacter sp. UBA2119. Taxonomy (NCBI): domain Bacteria; kingdom Pseudomonadati; phylum Pseudomonadota; class Betaproteobacteria; order Burkholderiales; family Alcaligenaceae; genus Achromobacter; species Achromobacter sp. UBA2119. Next base: position 727,193 of record NZ_DCYD01000009.1, read on the forward strand.
AAGGCCAGCGGTCAATACACGTTCGGCGAGCTCGAGTACCCGCCGATCAGCCGGTGAGCTGCTTGCTGTAGCCCGGCCGGCCTCGGGTGGCATCATGGCCTGAGGCCGGTATTTTCGGTGTACAGCGGCGGTTGAAGTAGCAGTAGCAGTAGTCGTTGAAGTCAGCAGTTGAAGTTGAAGTCAGCAGTTGAAGTGCAGTTCGCAGTTGCAGTTCGCAGTTGCAGTTCGCAGTTGCAGTTTGCAGTTGAAGTTGCAGTTCGCAGTTGAAGTTTGCAGTTGAAGTTTGCAGTTGAAGTTTGCAGTTGAAGTTCGCAGTTGAAGTTGCAGTGGTAGTAGCGAAGAGGCCGTGGCGATTGTCGCGGTCTCTTTTTTTCGTCGGGACTTGCTGGGCTGCCATTGGGGTTCTTTAGCGCCTGGCGCGGCCACGGCACTCGGCGCGCGGGGCCACGATTGCGGTCCGGAGCCTTCGCTCCGGACTTCCCCTGCCTCATCCTCGTCACCGCCTTCGGCGGTTCCTTCGGATTCCGTTGGGCTTATCGACGCCCCGCGCGCCGAGTGCCGCGGCCACACCAGGCTCGCCGTGTCGAACGGCCTCGGACGCTGGGACGGGCGGATTTCTTGGCGTTTTGGCGACGAGCTTTCGCCTGTGGAGGATCTTGCGGGGCCCGCGTTGCATCGGCCGCGCGGGCGGCCTTGCAACGCTTACGCGATGCGTTGCGTCAGCGGGGGTGCGCTGCGCGCTGGTGGGGAGCCCTGGGCAGAAGTGTGCGTTGCCCGCTGGTGGAGAGTCCTAGGCAGAAGTGTGCGATGCGCGCGATGGTGGAGAGTTCCGGGCAGAAGTGTGCGTTGCGCGCTGGTGGAGAGCTTAGGGCAGCGCTGCGTTACGCCCCTAATGGAGCGCCTGGTGTAGCACCTGCATGCAGGCTATGCATTGCATGCTGGCGAAAGCTTCCTGGACTGCGTATTCCCGCATATGCGTAATTTTTAGAAGCCCTTCGATATCTCGCCAATTTGGAAGGTGGTTTCATGCCGTTCGGGTTCATGCCGGGATTTGGCGTGCTGCATCTGGCCATCGAGATCATCAGATGGACCACGACGATGGGCCGCCGGACTCGGTTTCACTTAAGCAATCTGGAGGTCTCACTCATGAAAATCCTGGCCACGACGCTGTTTGTTTCCCTGGCCCTGGCAGGCGCCGGCGCTCACGCAGCTGGCGTTGAACAATCCAAGTCCCGTTCCCAGGTGGCGGCCGAATTGCAGGAAGCCAAGGTCAGCGGCCAATACACGTTTGGCGAGCAGGACTATCCGGCGGCACAGCCCAGCACCTCCAACCTGACCGAGCAGGACGTGCGCGTCCAGCTTGAGCGCGCCAAGGCTAACGGCGAGTACACGTTCGGCGAACTCGACTACCCGCCGAGCACCCGCTAAGGGGCTCGCGGTTCTGCGTGATCCCGCAGCACTGTCCCTGACGCGCCAAGCATTGTTGGCGACCAAACGAAAAAAAGCCGCGACTCTCGTCGCGGCTTTTTGCGCTGAGCGGCAGCGCGTTTAGCTGAAGACTGATCAGCTGAAGAATTCCTTGACGCGGTCCGTCCAGGATTTGCTTTGCGGCGAGTGGCGATCGCCACCGTCGTTAAGCGAAGCCTCGAATTGGCGCAGGATGTTCTTTTGGTCGTCGCTCAGGCGGACGGGCGTTTCCACCACGACGTGGCAGTACAGGTCGCCCGGGTAGCTGCCGCGCACGCCGCGAATGCCCTTGCCGCGCAGGCGGAAGGTTTTGCCGGATTGCGTGCCTTCGGGGATGGAGATCTCGGCCTTGCCGCCCAGCGTGGGGACCTGGAGTTCGCCGCCCAGTGCCGCCGTGGTGAACGGGATGGTCAGTTCGCAGTGCAGGTCGTCGCCGTCGCGCTGGAAGATCTTGTGCTGCTTGATGTGGATTTCCACATACAGGTCGCCGGGAGGACCGCCGTTGATGCCGGGTTCGCCATTGCCGCTGGAGCGGATGCGCATGCCGTCGTCGATGCCGGCCGGAATCTTGACCTGGAGGGTCTTGTTGCGGCGAATGCGGCCGACGCCGTCGCAGGCCTGGCAGGGGTCGGTGATTTCCTTGCCGTTGCCGTGGCAGGTGGGGCAGGTCTGCTGGACGCTGAAGAAGCCCTGCTGCATACGCACGGCACCCGAGCCGCCGCAGGTGCGGCAGGTCTTGGGCGAGGTGCCAGGCTTGGCGCCGGAGCCGTGGCAGGTGTCGCAGTTTTCCCAGCTGGGGACGCGGATTTCGGTGTCGAAACCGGCTGCCGCTTGTTCCAGGGTGATTTCCAGCGCGTACTTGAGGTCGGCGCCGCGATAGACCTGGGGGCCGCCGCCGCGACGGCCGCCGCCGGCGCCGCCGAAGATCTCGCCGAAGATGTCGCCGAACGCGTCGGCGAAACCGCCGCCCATGCCCGCGCCGCCCATGCCGGCGGCGTTGGGGTCGACGCCTGCATGACCGTAGCGGTCGTATGCGGCGCGTTTTTGGTCATCGCCCAGGACCTCGTAGGCTTCCTTGGCTTCCTTGAACTTCTCTTCGGCTTCTTTGCTGTCCGGATTACGGTCCGGATGGTATTTCATGGCCAGCTTTCGATAGGCCTTCTTGAGATCGTCGTCCGAGGCGTTTTTTGCCACGCCCAGGATTTCGTAATAGTCGCGTTTTGCCATGATCCGTGGGCTCGAAACCGAGCCTTCTTTTCAGTGCTACAGAATGAGTACGCCCGGTAGGCGGATTTCTCCGGCTACCGGGCGGCAGAGGCAGGTCAGTGCCCGGCCATTATTGGTCGCGCTTGACTTCCTTGAAGTCGGCGTCGACGACGTTGTCGTCCACCGGCTTCGCGTTGTCGGCCGCTTGCTGCTGGCCGGCGGCTTGCTGCGCCTGCATGTCGGCGTACATCTTTTCGCCCAGCTTCTGCGAAGCCGTGGACAGGGCTTCGACCTTGGCGTCGATCGCGGCCTTGTCGCCTTCCTTCAGCATTTCTTCCAGGTCCTTGATGGCGGCCTCGATGCTTTCCTTCTCGGCAGCTTCGAGCTTGTCGCCGTACTCGGTCAACGACTTGCGGGTGGCATGCACCAGCGCGTCGGCCTGGTTACGCGACTGAGCCAGTTCGGCGACGCGGTGATCTTCCTCGGCGTTGGCCTCGGCATCCTTGACCATGCGCTGGATCTCGTCTTCCGACAGACCCGAGTTGGCCTTGATGGTGATCTTGTTTTCCTTGCCGGTGCCCTTGTCCTTGGCGGACACGTGCAGAATGCCGTTGGCGTCGATGTCGAACGTGACTTCGATCTGCGGCATGCCGCGCGGCGACGGCGGGATCCCTTCAAGGTTGAACTCGCCCAGGGCCTTGTTGCCCGCAGCGATTTCGCGCTCGCCCTGGAAGACCTTGATCGTCACGGCCGGCTGGTTGTCGTCGGCCGTCGAGAACGTCTGCGAGAACCGGGTCGGGATCGTGGTGTTCTTCTGGATCATCTTGGTCATGACGCCACCCAGGGTTTCGATACCCAGGGACAGCGGCGTAACGTCCAGCAGCAGCACGTCCTTGCGGTCGCCCGACAGCACGGAGCCCTGGATGGCGGCACCAGCGGCGACGGCTTCATCGGGGTTCACATCCTTGCGCGGATCCTTGCCGAAGAATTCCTTCACCTTTTCCTGGACCTTGGGCATGCGGGTCATGCCGCCGACCAGAATCACGTCGTCGATGTCGGAAACCTTGACGCCGGCGTCCTTGATGGCGACGCGGCAGGGCTCGATCGTGCGTTCGATCAGTTCTTCGACCAGCGCTTCCAGCTTGGCGCGCGTGATCTTCAGGTTCAGGTGCTTAGGACCGGAAGCATCGGCCGTGATGTACGGCAGGTTGATTTCGGTCTGCTGCGCGGACGACAGTTCGATCTTGGCCTTTTCAGCGGCTTCCTTCAGGCGTTGCAGCGCCAGCACGTCCTTGGACAGGTCAACGCCTTGTTCCTTCTTGAACTCGGCAATGATGTAGTCGATGATGCGCTGGTCGAAGTCTTCGCCGCCCAGGAAGGTATCGCCGTTGGTCGACAGCACTTCGAATTGCTTTTCGCCGTCCACATCGGCGATTTCGATGATGGACACGTCGAACGTGCCGCCACCCAGGTCATAGACGGCGATCTTGCGGTCGCCCTTTTCGGTCTTGTCCAGGCCGAACGCCAGCGCCGCAGCGGTGGGTTCGTTGATGATGCGCTTGACTTCCAGGCCCGCGATGCGGCCGGCGTCCTTGGTGGCCTGGCGCTGGCTGTCGTTGAAGTACGCGGGCACGGTGATGACGGCCTCGGTCACTTCTTCGCCCAGGTAGTCCTCGGCGGTCTTCTTCATCTTGCGCAGCACGTCGGCCGACACTTGGGGAGGCGCCATCTTCTTGCCGCGCACTTCAACCCAGGCGTCGCCGTTGTCGGCTTTGACGATGGCGTAGGGCATCAGATTGATGTCCTTTTGCACGGCTTTTTCTTCGAACTTGCGACCGATCAGGCGCTTCACTGCGTACAGCGTGTTGCGCGGGTTGGTCACGGCCTGACGCTTGGCAGGCGCGCCGACCAGGGTCTCGCCGTCATCCATGTAGGCAACGATGGAGGGAGTGGTGCGAGCACCTTCCGCGTTTTCGATGATCTTGACCTGCCCGCCGTCCATGACAGCCACGCAGCTGTTGGTCGTTCCCAGGTCAATGCCAATAATCTTGCTCATGGTGGGTTACCTTGATTATTAAATCTATGAAAATTTGGGGAAAACTGCTTGTCTCCCCGTAACTGGGGCTGCCCGTGGGGTTTTTCAAGACGCCGGGCTGGAAATTTCCGGGCCCGGGTCCTGCAGGCGCTGGATTGCCGCAGTGAACTGGGGCAATCCGGGCCAGCCGGTGATGCGCCCAAGGCGCTTGCCGGACCGGTACAGCACAAAAGTGGGGACGCCATGCAACGAAAACCGGCGGCCCAGCGGTTCATCCGCGTAGACGTCGGCTTCAAACCATGTAAGGCCTAGCCCCAGCAGCGTTTCCTGATGCAGCAGCGCCGCCTGCTTGAACAGGTTGCAGTTGTAGCAATCCTGGCCCCACAGGAAGACACAGCGCAGGTCGGCGCCGGGCGCTTGCACCACGGCCGCGTCGAATCCCGCGGTGTCGACATGTCGCATGCCGAACACCTGGAATACCTGGGCCGGGTCGAAGCGCGGGTCGGTCATGGCGGAAAGGCGGTTCAGCCCTGGCCAGCCGAGACGACCACGAGCGCGGGGCGCAGGGTGCGGTCGGCGATCACATAGCCCTTCTGCAGCAATTGCACCACCGTGTTGGCGGGCTGTTCATGCGGAATGGACGAAATGGCCTGGTGCTGGTGCGGATCGAATTTGTCGCCCTGCGCCGGCGCGATTTCCTTGAGCAGGTTGCGCTCGAAGGCGGCAGCCAGCTGCTTGAGGGTGACTTCGACGCCTTCGCGCAGGGTTTCGACCGTCTGATCGGGCTGGGCCAGGGCAGCTTCCAGGCTGTCCTTGACCGGAACCAGGCTTTCGGCAAACGATTCGATGCCGAACTTGCGCGCCTTAGACACTTCTTCCTGAGCGCGGCGGCGCACGTTCTCGGCTTCGGCTTGCACACGCAGAAGCTGGTCGTGCTGCTCGTTGACGGTAGCCTGGGCGGCGTCCAGCTGGGCGCGCAACTCGTTCAGCTCGGCCTGCGCGGCGTCCTGGGCGGCGGGTGCCGCATCGGCGTTCTGGCCGACTTCGGGCGCCTGGTCAGCAGGCTCGTGGGGTGCCGTCATGGGGAATCCTCCAAAAAGAATGGCTTTCGGAGACATGAATGGGGGCCAATACCCCTAATTCAAGCCCGGGTAAGCGAAATATTCCCCAGGGCCCGGCACCGCGGCCGGGCGCCCGGCGGCAGTTTTCTACTTTTTGCTTGGCTGCGCGGGAGCGACGGGGTCGCTGGCGGGGAAGCTTTCCTTCAGTGCGCGGTCCACCCGCTTGTCGTCCGCATCTGGATCCGACGGGATCGCGACCGGATCGCTGGCCGGGAAGGTGTCGGCCAGGGCCTCGTCCAGGTCGTGTTCGACGCGATCTTCGTCGACGGGAGTGCTGACTTTGCCCTTCTTGACCGATTCGCCAGTCTTCGGGTCATGGTGCATGCGCCTTCTCCTTCAAGTCTGTGGTGTCTGGAACCCACCCCTGCAAGTATCGTTCCACCAGCCCCGACAACCCCGCGATCCAGGCCGGGTCGTCATTGATGGCAGGAATGTAACGGAACTGCTTGCCACCGGCCTCGAGAAAGGCATCGCGGCATTCCAGGCTGATTTCTTCCAGGGTTTCGAGACAGTCTGCCACAAATCCCGGACACACTACATCGACCTCGGTGACCCCCGATGCGGCTAGTGCCTTGAGGGTCGGTTCGGTGTAGGGCTCCAGCCAGCGGGCGGTGCCGAACCGGCTCTGGAAGGTCACTTCGATCTGGTCGCGGGGCAGCGAAAGTCGCTGGGCCAGGAGCCGGGCCGTTTCCATGCAGTCGCGGTAGTAAGGGTCGCCCAGTTCGATGGAGTAGCGCGGCAGGCCATGAAAGCTCATGACCAACTTCTGCGGCTTGCCGTGTTCGCTCCAGTACCGTTCGATGCGCGCGGCGAGCGGGTCCAGGTAGCCGGGGTCGTCGTGAAACCGCTTGATGAAGCGCATTTCCGGCTGATCGCGCAGTTTGCCCATGTAGCGGGTAACCGCGTCGACGACGGTGGCGGTGGTGCTGGCGGCGTACTGCGGATACAGCGGCACGGTCAGGATGCGCTCGCAGCCCTGCTTGCGCAGGTTGGAGATGGCGTGCGGGATGGAGGGATTGCCATAGCGCATGCCCAGCTCGACTGCGGCATCCACCCCGGCCGCCTGCAGGGCGGCGCGCACGCCGTCGGTCTGCCGCTGGCTGTAGACCATCAGGGGCGAGCCTTCCTTCATCCAGATGCCGCCATAGCGGGGCTCGAGCCGCTTGGGACGGCGCACGAGCACGATGCCGTGCAGGATGGGCTTCCAGAGGTAGCGCGGGATCTCGATGACGCGGGGGTCGGACAGGAATTCGCCCAGGTACTTGCGGATGTCCTTGGCCGTCGGCGTGTCGGGCGTGCCCAGGTTCACCAGCAGCACGCCGACCTTGCCGGGCACGCGCGGCGGCGGATCTTCGTTGAAGGGGTCTTCTTGCTCGGGTTCAGGAAGGTAGCGCTCAGGCCAGAGATACTTGAACAGGCGAAGAAACACAAAAACTCCCCTTCCTCCGCAAGGAGGATGTAGCTTTGAATGGAACTACTGGTTGTGGCTGAGGGCGTTGGACAGCAGGCGCGCCGTGATGTCCACGATGGGTATGACGCGCTCGTAGGCCATGCGGGTCGGACCGATGACGCCCAGCGTGCCCACCACCTTGCCATCCACGCCGTACGGCGCGGTGATGACGGAAACGTCTTCCAGGGGCACCAGTTGCGAATCGCCACCGATGTAGATCTGCACGCCCTGCGCCCGGCTGGAGACATCCAGCAACTGCAGCAGGTCGGTCTTTTTCTCGAACAACGAAAACATCTTGCGCAGCCGGTCCATGTCGGACGCGATGTCGGTCACGTCCAGCAGCTTGCGCTCGCCGGAAATGACCACGGCGTCGCCGTCCTCGGCGGCTTCGGCACTGGCCTCGACGGCGGCCTGCATGAGGCGCGAGATGTCTTCGCGCAACTGGGCCAGCTCGGTCGAGAGCGTCTGGCGCACGGCATTGAACGATTTGCCGGCGAAGTGCATGTTGAAGAAGTTGCCGGCCTCCAGCAGTTCGGATTCGGCGTAATCCCGCTGGACGAAGAGAATGCGGTTCTGGACGTCGCCATCGGGCGTCACGATGATCAACAGGACGCGCTTGTCGGACAGGCGGATGAATTCGATCTGGCGGAACACCTGGGCCCGCTTGGGCGTGAGCACCACGCCCGCGAATTGCGTCAGATTCGACAGCAACGCGGCGGCCGCGTTGACGGCGCGGGTGGGTTCGGCGGCAGAGAGCATTTCGCCCATGTTGTGCGGCTGAAGCTGGTACGACTGTACCGACAGCAGCGAATCGACGAACATGCGGTATCCGCGCGGCGTGGGTACACGGCCGGCGGAAGTATGCGGACTATGGATCAACCCCAGCTCTTCCAGGTCCGCCATGACGTTGCGGATGGTGGCTGGGGACAAGTCGAAGACTTTAGATAGCGTCCGCGAGCCGACTGGCTGCCCATCGGCGATGTAGCGTTCTATCAACGCTTTCAGTAATGCGCGTGCGCGGTCATCCATAGCGGCTATTTTAGGGAATCTTTTTCGGTTGGGGCGATTTTTGTCCCGCAACCCGATATACGGCCCCATATAATCGGCTAATTGACCCATTCTGGGTACATTCAGCTTTACGGTTTTGCCCTTTTTCATTTGTACGCAGCCATGCACTTTCCCACCGTCGCCCTGATCGGCAGATACCAGGACACCGGCCTGGACACACCGCTGAGAGCCCTTGCGCACGCGCTGACGCAAGCGGGCCGGCATGTGTTGATCGACGCGGACACGGCGCGCAATACCGGGCTGACCGAATATCCCATCGCCACGCTCGAGGAAATCGGCAAGACCGCCTCGCTGGCCGTGGTCATGGGCGGCGACGGCACCGTGCTGGGCGCCAGCCGCCATCTCGCGCCTTATGGCATGCCGCTGGTCGGCATCAACCACGGGCGCCTGGGCTTCATCACCGACATCGCCTTGCAGGACGCGCACGCAGCGCTTGCCCGGGTGCTCGAGGGCAGCTTCCAGATCGAAGACCGCATGCTGCTCGAAGGCAGCGTGTGGCGCGGCGATCAAAAGATGTACTCCGCCTCGGCGCTGAACGACGTGGTTCTGAACCGTGCGGGACGCGGCGGCATGATCGAGGTCCGGGTCGAATTGGACGGCGCCTTCATGTATACGCAGCGTGCCGACGGCCTGATAATCGCCACGCCCACCGGGTCCACCGCCTATGCGCTGTCGGCCAACGGCCCCATTCTGCATCCGGGCATGAACGCCATGGTGCTGGTGCCGGTGGCGCCGCAAACGCTGTCGAACCGCCCCATTGTCATCCCGGACACCGGTGTGCTCAACATGACGCTCACTGCCATGGGCCGCGTCGAAGTCGGCGCCAGCGTGCATTTCGACATGCAGACCTGGTCCGACCTGCAACCGGGCGACCGCATCGTCGTGCAGCGCGCGCCCTACACCATCCGATTCGTGCATCCCGAAGGCTACAGCTTCTTCTCCACCCTGCGCCGCAAGCTGCACTGGAACCTGATGCCCGAAGCCTCCGACAACGTAGAGTAGTTAGCGCCCCCACATGCTGCGCACCCTGCACATCCGCGACTTCGTCATCGTCGAACAGACCGAAATCCATTTCGGTCCCGGCTTTACCGTCTTTTCCGGCGAAACCGGCGCCGGCAAATCCATCCTGGTCGATGCGCTGGCCCTCACCCTTGGCGAGCGCGGCGACGCCAGCATGCTGCGCGAAGGCGCGACCCGCGCCGACATCACCGCCGTCTTCGACACCCCCAAGGCCCTGCATGCGTGGCTGGCCGAACGCGAGATCGACGCCGACGACGAACTCTCGCTGCGGCGTGTCATCGATGCGCAAGGCCGCAGCCGCGCTTATATCAACGGCACACCGGCCACCGTGGCGCAGCTGCGCGAACTCGGCGACAGCCTGGTCGACATCCACGGCCAGCACGCGCACCAAAGTCTGATGCGGCCCGATGCCCAGCGCGACCTGCTGGACGCGCACGGCGGCCATGGCGATCTGCGTCAGGCGGTCGGCCAGGCATGGAAGCAATGGCGCGCACTGGCGCGCCAATTGGAATCCGCTGAAAAAGACGCGGAAAGCCTCGCGACAGAACGCGAAAGCCTGCAATGGCGGGTCAATGAACTCGACCAGCTCAACCTCGGGCCGGACGAATGGGAAGCCCTGCAATCCGAGCACACGCGCCTGTCGCATTCGCAATCGCTGCTGGACGGGGCTTCGCAGATCCTTGAAACGCTGGACGGCGAAGGCGACTCCGCGCATCACCGGGTGACGGCTGCAAACCAGCGCCTGCAGCAGATGCTGCGGCACGATCCGGGCCTGAAGGGCGTCCATGACGAACTGGAATCGGCCCGCATCGCCATCAGCGAAGCCGTGTCCGACCTGAACAACTATGTCAGCCGGGTCGAACTTGATCCGAAGCGGCTTGCGGACGTGGAAGCGCGTCTTGGGCTGGTGTTCGAGACCGCCCGCAAGTTCCGCACCGAACCCGACGCGTTGTGCGAATTGCGGGAATCCCTGCATGCAGAGCTGGCGGCCCTGCAGGCCGCCGGCGACATCGACGCGCTGCGCGCCCAGGCGGCTGCGGCGCAGGCGCAATACGACGCAGTCGCCGCCAAGCTGTCGACCGCGCGCCGCAAGGTTGCCAAGGATCTGAGCAAGCAGGTCACCCAGGCCATGCAGACGCTCGCAATGCAGGGCGGCCGCTTCGAACCGGCGCTTACGCCGTCCGCACCCTCCGCGCACGGCAGCGAACAGGTCGAATTTCTGGTCGCCGGCCACGCCGGCACCACCCCGCGGCCGCTGGCCAAGGTCGCGTCGGGCGGCGAACTGTCCCGCATCTCGCTTGCGCTATCGGTTATCGCCAGCCGCGCGGCGCGCGTCCCCACGCTGATCTTCGACGAAGTCGACAGCGGCGTGGGCGGCGCTGTCGCCGAATCCGTCGGCAAGCTGCTGCGCGAGCTGGGTGAACGCCATCAGGTGCTGTGCGTCACCCACCTGCCCCAGGTTGCTGCCTGCGCCAACAACCAGTTCCTGGTCAGCAAGGCCGAATCGCGCGGCACCACGCGCTCCAGCATCGAACCGCTGGACGCCCCAGCCCGCGTCGAGGAAATCGCGCGCATGCTGGGCGGCATGAAGCTCACCGCCACCACCCGGGAACACGCGCGCGAAATGCTGGAAGGCTTCGGGCAGACCGCGCCCTGAGTCTGACCCCGCGTTGGGGCATCCCTCGACCGACGCGCACGCAATGGCCAAATGCAAAAAGCCCCTTCACATCGAAGGGGCTTTGTTTTTCACCTAAGCAGCCGGACGGACCGGCCGCTAGCCTGCCGACCTGGGCTTACCGGCCCTTGAGGCAGCTACCGCAGATGCCGTACAGCACCATCGCATGGCTTTCCAGCGCGAAGGCGTTGTCCTTGGCGATCTTCTGCTGGCGCTTTTCGATCTCGGGATCCGAAAACTCGACAACCTTGCCGCAATTGGTGCAGATCAAGTGGTCGTGGTGGTCGCCGTCGTTTAATTCGAAAACGGCCTTGCCGCTGTCGAATTGGCTGCGCGCCAGGATGCCGGCCTGCTCGAACTGGGTCAGCACGCGGTAGACGGTAGCCAGGCCGATCTCGACGTTTTCGCCGATGAGGGCGCGGTAGACGTCTTCGGCGCTCAGGTGCCGTTCACCCGATTTGCGGAAAATATCAAGAATTTTCAGGCGAGGAAAAGTCGCCTTCAAACCCATGTTTTTCAGTTCGCTTTGGTCGCTCATGGTGTAATCGCTCTCCGTCCGCGTTGGCATGGGCAAGGACTGGGGTCACCGCAAGCCGGCTCGCCGAATTCATGCCGCCTCGCGGAACTATCCTGATGAAACCTTTATGATAACGGTTTTGCTTGCTTCCAAATAATAGGGGCGCGTAGTGTCCATGTTTGCACGTATTCCCTCCCGCTCTCTGAAGACCGGTTTGGCCGTCGCCGCCCTGGCCGTCGCCTTGGCGGGCTGCACCTCAAACAAATGGGGCTTCCCTTACAAAGCTCCGGTCCAGCAGGGTAACTGGATCACGCAGGAACAGGTCGCACTGCTCCAGCCCGGCATGACCCGCGAACAAGTCCGCTTCGCGCTCGGCAGCCCCACGCTCACCAGCGTGCTGCACGCCAACCGCTGGGACTACCCGTATTACTTCAAGCCCGGTTACGGCAACTCGCAAGAGCGCAAGTTCACCGTCTGGTTCGAAAACGACCGCCTCGTGCGCTGGGAAGGCGACAAGCAGCCTGATCTGCAGCCTTACCAGATCAACACGCCGGATGCCGTGGCCGACGAAAAGGCCGACAAGCGTCTGAATCGGGACGAAGAGCGTATCAAGCAAGAGCAGGACGAACAGAAGCGCGACGCCGATGCGCCCGTCAGCCCGCTCAACCAATACCCAGGCCAGCCGGGCAACGCGCCCGAGCCGCTGCTTTAAACCGAAGGACTTTTTTTATGCGTATTGCTATCGCCGGCGCCAACGGCCGCATGGGCCAGATGCTGATCGAAGCCATTCTGAAGGCCGACGGCCTGGAGCTGGCTGTTGCGCTGGACGTTCCGGGCTCCGCTTCGCTGGGCCGCGATGCCGGCGCTCAGCTGGGCAAGCAGACGGGCGTGGCCATCACGGATGATCTGGACGCCCTTGCCGGCGCCGATTGCCTGATCGACTTCACCCGCCCGGAAGGCACGCTCAAGCACCTGGAAGCCTGCGTCAAGCACGGCGTGAAGGCCGTCATCGGCACCACCGGTTTTGACGACAATGGCCGCGCCGCAATCGAAGTCGCTGCGCAAAAGACCGCCATCGTGTTCGCCCCCAACATGAGCGTCGGCGTCAACGCCACGCTCAAGCTGCTGGACATGGCGGCCCGCATCCTGAACGCCGGCTATGACGTCGAAGTGTTTGAAGCGCACCACCGCAACAAGGTCGACGCGCCTTCGGGCACGGCGCTGAAGATGGGCGAAACGATTGCGTCCGCCTGGGACGTCGCCCTGCCCGACGTCGCCACCTGGAGCCGTCACGGCGACACCGGCGTGCGCAAACCCGGCACCATCGGCTTTTCGGTGCTGCGTGGCGGCGACATCGTCGGCGATCACACAGTGTCGTTCTGCGGCATCGGCGAGCGCATCGAAATCACGCACCGCTCGTCCAGCCGGGCCACCTATGCGGAAGGCGCGCTGCGCGCGGCGCGCTTCCTCGACGGCAAGAGCAACGGTCTGTACGACATGCAGTCGGTGCTGGGCCTCTGATCCGGTTCACGGCGCTAAAAATAAAGGACCCCTCGGGGTCCTTTTTTTCATGCCGTGTTCTTGCGGTTCTTTTGGCGCGGCCGGCTAGGTGCGGCTGGCTAGGTGCGGCTGGCTAAGCGCGGCCGGCTAGGTGCGGCTGGCTAAGCGCGGCCAGCCAGGTCTGGCCGGTCACACCACGACGGGTTCCGGCTCCAGCCGCACGCCATAACGGTCAGCCACGGCGTCCTGCACCGCTCGCGCCAGGCCCATGATGTCCTCGGCCGTGGCGCCGCCTCGATTGATCAGCACGAGCGCCTGGCGATCATGCACACCCGCCGCGCCCAACGCCTTGCCCTTCCAGCCGCATTGATCGATCAGCCAGCCGGCGGCCAGCTTGTAGCGGCCATCGGGCTGCGCATACGACACCAGGCCGGGAAAACGCGCCGCCAGCGCTTCACGCTGCGCAGCCGGCACGATCGGATTCTTGAAGAAGCTGCCCGCATTACCCGTGACGGCGGGGTCCGGCAGCTTGGCTCGCCGGATCTCGCAAACCGCCTCGAACACGTCGCGCGCGCGGGGCGCTCCGTGCGACAGCCGCGCATGACGTTGCAGATCGGGATATTCCAGCACGGGCCGCCAGGGGCGCGGCAACGCAAAACGCACGCTTACGATGATCCAGCGGCCAGGTTCATCATGTTTGAACGTGCTGTCGCGGTATGAAAACCTGCACTCGGCCGCCCGCATTTCCACGAAGCGTGCCTCGCGCACATCCCAGGCCGTCAGACTGTGGAACCGCTCCTGCAGCTCGACGCCGTAAGCGCCGATGTTCTGCACCGGCGAGGCGCCGACGGTACCGGGGATCAACGCCAGATTCTCCAGGCCGTCCCATCCCTGCGCCACGCAGGCCGCTACGAATCCGTGCCAGCTCTCGCCGCCCGCGGCTTCGACGATCCATGCGTCCGGCCGCGCCTCCAGCAGACGCACGCCTTCGAACGCGACGCGCGCGACCACGCCCGGCACACGCTCGGGCAACACCACATTGCTGCCGCCGCCCAACACCAGCAGCGATGGCGCCGCTTGCGCGAGCGCCGACAAGGCCGGCAATTGCGCCGGATCGCGCAGCGCGACGAAGGCGTCGGCCCGGGACGCGAGTCCCAGCGTATTCAGACGGGTAAGGTCCTGCACGGCCGGAGACAACGAATCGGACGCGGGTCCGGCGAAGGAATTTGACATGGGTGCTACGTTGTGTGCTATAGTTTCTGTCTTCGCTCAGTTTACTTGATTGAGTGCTTGACCCGATTTGAAGTTCGAATCGAAACCGCCACAGCGGCTCAGGACAAGCTCAAAAAATCGTGCTAGACTGCGCGCCTTCTGATCGATAACCAAGTTGATCAGAGTGAATAAGAAAAGCGGTTCTGAGCAGTTTGCGGAACCAATGCGGGAGTAGCTCAGTTGGTAGAGCGCAACCTTGCCAAGGTTGAGGTCGCGAGTTCGAGACTCGTCTCCCGCTCCAGATTTTGATGTGCAGCTTTTTCAAAGCTACAGATCTTTGAAAGTAAGGGCCGAAAGGCCCTTTTTTCATGCCTGAAAAGCCAGTTCATGCAGCACATGCGAGCCGGCTTGATGGATGAAAAAATTAATGTATACTCTCGCCTCGCTGATTGGACAGCCGCCAGATTCTTGAAGATTCTTCTTGAAGACTCAAGCGCACAGCCAGCGATGAGGGTATTAGCAAATGCGGGAGTAGCTCAGTTGGTAGAGCGCAACCTTGCCAAGGTTGAGGTCGCGAGTTCGAGACTCGTCTCCCGCTCCAGATTTCGGTCTGCCGTGCAAAGACCCTTAAAAGTATGTACAATCGCTGTCTTTGGTGAACAGCCCTGATACCAAAACAGGCATTCATCAAAACAAGCGAAAGCTTGTAGCTTAGTAGTAATAAGCAGGACCCCAGCAGTACCCCCGCGGGAGTAGCTCAGTTGGTAGAGCGCAACCTTGCCAAGGTTGAGGTCGCGAGTTCGAGACTCGTCTCCCGCTCCAAGTTATGATCTACGGACTTCCACTGACGTCTGTAAGTCGTTGAAAAGAGGAGCTTCGGCTCCTTTTTTCATTCCAGCGAAAGCCACGGAAATCCACTGACAGCCAGCGTTTTTGAGGCCAAAAACAAGGCCAAAGAATGCGGGTGGTGCCGGTTCCGGGTTGTTGCTGGGGTTGGATCGGGATGACAAGCAGCATCGGGCCTAAGTCCAAGACTTAGGAGCTTGATGATGACACTCTCTGATCTGACCGTGCGGCAAGCCAAGGCCGCCGAGAAAACGTACAGCATCCCCGACACCGATGGCCTCGGCCTGGTGGTCGCCCCCACCGGCGGCAAGTCGTGGCATTTGCGCTATTACTGGCTCGGCAAGCAAAAGCGCATCTCCCTGGGGAACTACCCCGAGATCGGTTTGCGCGAAGCGCGCACCTTGCGCGACGAAGCCCGGGCGCTTCTGGCAAAGGGCATCAACCCCCATACCGATCGCAAACAGAAGCGACACGCGGTCAAGCTTGCGGCCGACTACACCTTCAAGGCCGTCTTCGATGCGTGGGTCGAGCATCGCCGCAAGGAAATCAAGGAGGGCAGGAACAGCACGCTGTCGCAGATCCTGCGGATCTTCAACAAGGACGTGCTGCCCAGCCTCAAGCAGATGTCGATCTACGACATTCGCCGGCCCCAACTCCTGGGCGTCCTGGCGAGGATCGAGGAGCGCAAGGCGTTCACCACTGCCGAGAAGGTCCGCACCTGGCTGGGGCAGTTGTTCCGCTATGCCCTCGTCATCGTGGAGGGGCTGGAAGCCAATCCGGCCTCCGACCTGGACGTGGTGGCCGAGCCCAAGCCCCCGGTGAACCACAACCCCTACCTGCATCTTCGGGAGCTTCCCGAGTTCCTGCACAAGCTCAGGCTCTACAACCCTCGTGGTTGGCAGACCCAACTCGGCATCCGGCTGCTGTTCCTGACCGGCGTGCGTACCGGCGAGCTGCGGCTGGCGACCCCGGACCAGTTCGATCTCGACCGTGGCCTGTGGATCATCCCGCCGCAGATTGTCAAACAACTCCAGGACGAGATGCGCAAGGCCGGCAAGCGCCCGCAGGACGTTCCGCCCTACATCGTGCCGTTGTCCGTGCAGGCCATCGAGATCGTGCGCTACCTGTTGGGTGTGATGAAGCCGGCCCAGGTCCATCTGCTCACGCACCGCAGCGAACTCAAGAAGCGCATCAGCGAGAACACCCTCAACGCGGCCTTGAAACGAATGGGCTACGAGGATCAACTGACCGGGCACGGCATCCGCGGAACCATCTCGACGGCGCTCAACGAGATCGGCTATCCCAAGATTTGGGTGGACGCGCAGCTTTCGCACTCGGACCCGAACAAGGTGAGTTCGGCCTACAACCACGCCAAGTATGTTGAGCCGCGCCGTCGGATGATGCAGGACTGGGCGGATCGCCTCGACTTACTCGAACAGGGCCAGGTCGAAGCGGCCAGCGCCCACCTCACCATCCATATCGAGGGCGTGCCAGCCATCGCAGGGGAGGACAACCCCGACGCCATCGTTGCAGGCACTTCTGCGGCTTCGGCTCCGCCCGTGGTGGTCACCCCCATTGTCGTGACGCCAAACGACGCGGGAATCACCTTCCAGCGGCTGTCGCAGGTGCCACCGCCCCCGACGCGTGCGCCGGCGCCGGCGCCGGAAGTATCCGCCATCCAGCGCGAGCGCGAGGAAATGCTCGCCATCTACGAATCGCCGAGCAGTTTGCCGGTTCCGCTGTTCGGTAAGCTGGCCGGAAAGTCCAAGGACCAGATAAACCGCGAGCTGAAGGCGGGCAAACTGCTGTCCATCAGCTTGGGCAATCGCGGGCAACGTGTGCCCGACTGGCAACTGGTGCCGCTCAAGCACAAACTGGCCCAGGTGCTCATGAACCAGTGTCCGCACGCGGATTCGTGGGACTTGTACCGGATGCTGACCCGCGTACACCCGGATCTGGGTGATCGCGCGGCCATCGACATCGTGACACCCGGAAATTTGGGCATGGTCGTGCGGGTCATCGCGGGCACCCAGCAGCAGCCAAACAGGCCCGGACCTGATTCGTCTGCGCAAGGTATTCCAGAGGAGATTCGCCAGCGCATTCAACGGTTGCTAAATGATGCGGCAATGCTCGAAAGTGCCTGACGCTGGCCGACGGCCAAAGATGGATGCTTTGGCCGTCGGAAGTGAGCTACAGGATGCGGGCCTTTGCAGTCCGCAGCGCATACGGCGCGGCGCGATGAGGCGTGCGGCCATCCTGAAGGCCATAGCCTTCTGAGCGCCTACAACCGGACTGAGTCAGCCCCTACGTCGTCCCAGAATGTAGTGGTCGTATTAGTGAGCGCGCCGCAGTAATTACCGAGAAGTAATGGGGTAAGGCATCGGGACTGCATCACTGGTCCTCGGGGACGGCAGAGACCCACTTGGTTGCTCCGCGTATCGGACCAGCGCGTACGTCGGCAGGAAATCTATCCGCGCCATGAATTCAGTGATGGTGAAGCAATGTTGGCGGCGGGTCTGGCCGGCTGCGGCATCATGCAGATGCCGACATGGCTGGTGGCCGAAGATATACGGCAGGGGCGCTTGATCCCCTTGCTGCCGGACTGGGCAGGTGGTGAGATGCCTATCCATGCAGTGTGGCCGCAATCGCGTTACCTGCAGCCCAAGGTTCGGGCTGTCATAGAAATGCTGACGATTCTGTCTGAACGGCCGGGGTCAGGTTTTGTTCCCTGATATGGCTCGTCACTGCCAAGCGGTTAGTCGTGCCTCCGCGCCTTCGGCCAGTTCTTACGCCGGCTAAAGCGCATGTGTCGAATGGTTATTCGCTCGGGTGCCGATAGGCCGCACCGGAAACGGCAGGGCCTTGGTTATGAGACCCTGCCGCGTTGCAACGTTAGCGCGGCTTACGCATCAGCATGTAGGCAGCCGGAATCACGAAGAGCGACAGCAACGGAGCGGTCACCATCCCTCCAAGCATCGGGGCTGCGATGCGGCTCATGACCTCCGAGCCCGTACCGCTGCTCCAGACAATGGGTACCAGGCCCGCCAGGATGACGGCGACGGTCATCGCCTTGGGCCGCACGCGCAGCACGGCACCCTCCCGGATCGCATCGAGCAGTTCTTCTCGCGTCGGGTCGCGTCCATCGGGGCAACGTTCCGCCAAGGCCTGCTTCAGATAGATGAGCATCACCACGCCGAACTCCGCCGCCACACCTGCCAGCGCGATGAATCCCACGCCGGTGGCGATGGACAGGTTGTAGTTCAGCAGGTACAGGAACCAGATGCCCCCCGTGAGCGCGAAGGGCAAGGTCGCCATGATCAAGCCCGCTTCGTCCACACGCGCGAAGGTCAGGTACAACAGAACGAAGATGATCAACAGGGTGGCAGGCACCACAACCTTCAGGCGTGCATTGGCCCGCTCCATGTATTCGAACTGCCCGGAGTAGGTGATGCTCACACCCGGCTCCAGCTTGACCTGCTGCCCGATGGCATCGCGCAGTTCGTTGGCCACCGAGGCTAGATCACGGCCGCGCACATCGACATAGACCCAACCGGAGGGCCGTGCGTTCTCGCTCTTGAGCATGGGCGGCCCATCGGTGATCGCGATGCGTGCCACGGTCCCCAACGTGATCTGCTGACCCATCGGCGTGAAGATGGGTAGTTCTGCCAGCCGTTGTGGTGAATCACGCCATTCTCGCGCGTAGCGCAGATTGATCGGAAAGCGGGCAAGCCCCTCGACCGTTTCCGAGACGTTTTCGCCACCCACCGCGCCGGCGATGACGGCCTGGACATCGGCGATGTTCAGGCCGTAGCGACCGGCGGCTACGCGGTCGATCTGAACATCCACGTAGCGCCCGCCCGTCAAGCGCTCCGCGAGGGATGACGTCACGCCGGGAATGCCCTTGGCGACCTGCTCGACCTCTGCAGCGATGCGATCGATCACGCCCAGGTCGTTGCCGGTCACCTTCACCCCGATCGGGCTCTTGATGCCGGTAGCCAGCATGTCGATGCGATTGCGGATAGGGGGAATCCAGATATTGGACAGGCCCGGGATCTTCACGGCACGATCCAGCTCTTCCACGAGCTTCTCGGGCGTCATGCCTGGACGCCATTGTTCCCTGGGCTTGAGCTTCACCGTGGTCTCGAACATCTCAAGGGGCGCCGGATCGGTCGCAGTTTCGGCCCGTCCTGCCTTGCCGAACACCTTGTCCACTTCAGGTACGGTCTTGATCATGCGGTTGCTCAGCTGCAGCAACTCCGTGGCGCGCTGCGCCGAGAGTCCCGGCAGGGCCGAGGGCATGTAGAGCAGGTCCCCTTCGTCCAACCTCGGCAGAAACTCACCGCCGAGCCGCGCCAAGGGCCAGGCCGTGGTCGCCAAGGCCAGCACGGCGATCAGCAGCGTCGCCTTAGGCCGGCGCAGTACCCACTCCAGTGCTGGCCGGTAGGCTGCAATCAGGATGCGGGTGATGGGGTTCTTCTGCTCATCCGGGATACGCCCGCGAATCCAGTAGCCCATGAGTACGGGAATCAGCGTCACTGACAGCCCTGCGGCCGCGGCCATCGCGTAGGTCTTGGTGAACGCCAGCGGGCCGAACAGCCGGCCTTCCTGCGCTTCTAGGGTGAAGACCGGGATGAACGAGAGCGTGATGATGAGCAGCGAGAAGAAGAGCGCAGGACCGACTTCCTCTGCGGCCTGTGTGATCACGTCCCACCGTTCCTTGCCCTGCAGTCGTTGATCCGGGTGCGCGTGCTGCCAAGCCTCCAGCTTCTTGTGGGCGTTCTCGATCATCACCACCGCTGCATCCACCATCGCCCCCACGGCGATGGCAATCCCCCCCAGCGACATGATGTTGGCGTTGATGCCCTGGTAGCGCATGACCAGGAACGCCGTCATCACGCCCAGAGGTAGCGAGATGATGGCCACCAGCGCAGAACGAAGATGCCAAAGGAACAGTGCGCAGACCAGCGCCACCACCAGAAACTCTTCGCCCAGCTTGGTCGTGAGATTGCGAATGGCCCGCTCGATCAGCGCGCTGCGGTCGTAGCTGGTGACGATCTCGACGCCCGGCGGCAGGCTGCCCTGCAGCTCCGCGAGCTTGGCCTTGACGGCAGCGATCGTCTCCTGGGCATTCTTGCCGGAGCGCAGCACCACCACGCCGCCGGCGACCTCGCCTTCTCCGTCGAGTTCGGCAATGCCACGCCGCATCTCCGGGCCTATCTGGAGCGTCGCCACATCCCCCAGCCGCACCGGCACACCGCCGCGTGCCGTCAAGGGGATCTCCCGGAACTCGTCCAGGGTCTTGAGGTATCCGCTCGCGCGGACCATGTACTCCGCGCCTGACAATTCCAGGACGGAGCCGCCGGTCTCCTGGTTGGCCCCCATCAGGGCATCGCGGACTTGAGCCTGACTGAGGCCATAGGACGCCAACTTGATCGGGTCGAGCACGACCTGGTACTGCTTGACCATGCCCCCCACCGATGCCACTTCGGCCA
Organism: Achromobacter sp. UBA2119; assembly: GCF_002331005.1. Taxonomy (NCBI): domain Bacteria; kingdom Pseudomonadati; phylum Pseudomonadota; class Betaproteobacteria; order Burkholderiales; family Alcaligenaceae; genus Achromobacter; species Achromobacter sp. UBA2119. The sequence goes on from NZ_DCYD01000009.1 coordinate 747,802, forward strand.
CGTTGGGCAGGCTCTTGAGTTCGAACTTCAGGAACCAGTCCTGCAACGCACGCAGTTGCGCCAGATCGTTCTTGCCCGTGCGATCCACGAGCGCGTACTGGAAGATCCAGCCGACGCCTGTGGCGTCCGGACCCAGGGCCGGCTTCGCCGTGGCGGGCAATCGGCCCTGGACCTGGTTCAGGTATTCCAGTACCCGTGAGCGGGCCCAGTACAGGTCGGTTCCGTCCTCGAACAAGACATAGACGAACGAGTCGCCAAAGAACGAGAAGCCGCGCACGGTCTTGGCCCCTGGCACCGACAGCATGGTGGTGGCCAACGGGTAGGTGACCTGGTTCTCGACGATCTGCGGCGCCTGTCCTGGGTAGTTGGTGCGAATGATGACCTGCACGTCTGACAAGTCCGGCAGCGCATCCACGGGCGTGCTGCGAACGCCCCACACGCCCCATGCCGTGAGCATGGCGGTGGCCAGCAGCACCAGGAAGCGATTGGCCACCGACCATCGAATCAGTTTGGCGATCATGGCTGCACCTTTTCGATGGCGGTGATCACGTAGTCCTCACCTTGCTTGGAGAAGGTGAATCGCACCTGCTGCCGAACCGAAAGACCCGCGGCGAGCTGCGGGCTGCTCAGCTTGAAGCCCATGGTCATGGCCGGCCATTGGAGGGCTGGCACGGCCTCGTGCGCCAGCGTCAGCTCGGTGGGCGACATCTCCTCGATCACGCCGCGCACCACGAAAGCGTTGGTGGCCGCGGCCGGTGGCGACGAGGTGCCGTGCCCGTTGTGCGGCGATGCAGGCGCGGACGCCGCGGCACCTGCAGGCAGCACGCCCCGCAGGCTGGCTTCCGAATCGATCAGGAACTGCGCCGAGGCCACCACCTGCTGTCCCGCCGCGAGCCCGCCGTTGACCACCAGTTGATCGCCTACCTCCGCGCCCACCTGGACCTCCACGGGATGGAACTTGCCGGGTCCATCGACCACATAGGCCAGTGCGCGCTTGCCGGTGCGGATGACCGCCTCGCTGGGAACAAGCAGCGCGGGCTGTTCGTTGCCTTTGAGCGCGATCTGGCCGGACATGCCGGCCTTCAGGCGCTGGCCGGGATTGGCCATTTCAAGCCGCACTCGCACCGTACGGGTGTCGCGGTTGGCTTCGGGCAGGATGCTCACGATGCGCCTGGAGCACTTCACCGGGAAACGCCGCCAGCCGGACCTGCGCCGTTTGGCCGACCTGCAATGGCCCGCTTTGTGCTTCGGGGACAGCCGCTTCGATCCACACCGTGGCCAAGCCATTCACCCGGGCCAGGCTTTCCCCGGCGGAAACCGTCATGCCCTGACGCACCATCAGTTCGGCCACCAAGCCGCCTTGAGGTGTTGTGACCGTGTACAGCCCCTTGGGCTCGCCTGTGCGCTCCACCTGGGCGATCAGGGCTTGCGGCATGCCGAGCAGCAGCAGCCGTTGGCGGGCAGCTGCGGTCAACGGTGCGTCGCCCATCGCGCGAACCGAGAGAAACTCGCGCTGTGCGGCGATCCACTCCGGCAGCAATAGGTCAGGCAGCGGTGCCCCTGCTGCGATCACGTCGCCCGCAGCCCGTGCGTAGACACGCTCGACGAAGCCAGCGGTCCGCGCCTGCACGATGCTGACGTCGCGGTCGTTGAGCAGCACGGTGCCCACGACGTTCACATCTGCGCCGATCTTGCCTTGCACGACTTCGGTTGTACGCAGGCCCAGGGCTTGCACCGCTTGCGCCGACACGCTCAGGCCCGTGCTGTCCTGAGTGTCTTCATCTGCGTACTTCGGCATCAACGCCATGTCCATGTAGGGCGATTTGCCGGGCTTGTCGAACTTCTGGGCCGGCACCATCGGGTCGTACCAATACAGCACCTTGCGCTCGGTCGGAGCACTTGCAATGGTGGCAGCGGGGGAGCCGCTGAGGTGGCCGGCGCGCCATTGGGCGACGCTCCATCCAACGGCAATACCGGCAGCAATCAGCGTCAAGCCGGCAAGGATGTTTCTCGAAGAGGTGTTCATGGCGAGGGTCTCCACTCAGTCCGCGATCAGGCTGTTCAGTCGGGCGACGAGGCTGTCGCGCTGCGCTCCGAGGTCGATCAGACGCATGCGCGTCTCCAGTACCTGGGCGCGTGCACTGAGCACAGCGCTCAGGTCCCCCTTGGCGGATCGGTAGTTGCTCAACGCAAGCGCCGCTCGGTTCCGTACCAGCTGCAAGCCTGCGGTCTGCAGGCGGTCGATCTGGCTGTTCAACGCTTGGAGTTCGGCGGCGCTGTCGTCCAGCTCCTGCAAATGACGCCGCGCCACGTCTTCGCGTTCGGCGTCCAGACGCTCCAACTCGTGCCGTTTTGCCTCGATCATGGGCACTTGGCGTCGATCCTTCTGCCATGGCAGATCGAATGTCACCTGGAATGACACCATGTCGCCCCATCGGCGATCCCGCCGGCTATAGGCAATCTCCCAGGCCCAATCGCCGCGGGTCTCTGATTGGGCTTCGCGGGACTCGGCCCGGGCCATGCTTTGCATCGCCGGATAGAGTTCAAGCTCCGCGTGATTCGCCAGTTCTGTGCGCAGTTGCGCGACGGGGTGAGTGAGCGGGCCTGGATCGCCTTGCAGTGCTTCGTCGGCCCTGGAGCCCACCCAGCGCCGCAATGCGGCCCTGGCCTTGGCCCGGTCCCGCTGTAGATCGTCACGGCGGTCCGTGAGTGTCAGCGCCTCCTGTTGCGCGACCAACAGGTCGCCAGTCTGGGCCGTGCCGCCGGCGACGCGAGCGGGGAGACTGTCTTGCAGGCGCTGGTTCTCCGCGAGCAGTTCCGTCAGCAGTATCTCCCGTTGCTCCACCGCCTGCGCGGCGATCCACGCCAGGCTGAGTTCCTGGCGGATCTGCAATCGCTGCAAAACCAGCGCCGCGCGCTCTCGATCCACACGCGCCTGCGCACTGGCGACCTGGGCGTCGCGCTTGGCCCTGTTGGGCACTTCCTGCATGAGCGCCAGGCGCTGCATCGTCATGGATTCGCGCGTCATGCTCCAGCGATCCATGCCGCTGATGGGATAGTTTTCGATGCCGAGCGAGAGCTTGGGGTCGGGCAGCGAGCCTGCTGCCTTCTGCACGGATTCGGCGACGTTGACCTGCAACTGCTGCGCGCTTATGCGCGGGCTCTGCTGCTCCGCGATAAGGCGTGCCTCAGCAAAATCGAGGGCGTAGGCCACAGGCGAAACAAGCGCACTGCCTGCCAACGCGATGCTGATAGCTTTCAGACGATGCAATCGCATCGAGGCCGGCGTTGTGCCTCGGCCGTACGCTGACGGGCGCCCCTCGGGAAGGTCTGATCAAAGCGCTCTGATGCTTGGATTTCAGCGTCAAGGCGCCAAGTCGACCTCGATATGATGGATTTTGCGCCGTTTCTGACGCTTTTCGACGGCTTTCCCCGTCCAACAGACGGATTTACCCCGTCGGCAGCAACAGACGTCGCCGCGCCATCCACAGATTCGACAGCGCGAACAGCGTCAACACCTGCGCCGTGTTCTTCGCCAACCCGCGATAGCGCACCTTGGTGTAACCGAACTGCCGCTTCACCACTCGGAACGGATGCTCCACCTTCGCCCGCAGGCTGGCCTTGAAGTGCTCCCAGCGTTCGGCGTATTTGCGATCACGCTTGTTCTTCATCGCACGAAGCTTCGACGGCTTCTCCGCGATCCAGAACGCAGCCTCCACGCCTTGCAGCTCCTCGCGCTTGTCCGCGCCCGTGTAGCCGCTGTCGCCGCAGATTGTGTCTTCCTTGCCGTGCAGCAGCTTGTGCACCTGCGTCACGTCGTTGACGTTCGCCGCCGTGCACTCCACGTGGTGCACCAGGCCCGACTCCTCGTCCACGCCAATGTGCGCCTTCATCCCGAAGTGCCACTGGTTGCCCTTCTTCGTCTGGTGCATCTCCGGATCGCGCTTGCCGTCCCTGTTCTTGGTCGAACTCGGCGCCGCGATGATCGTGGCGTCCACGATCGTGCCGGCCTTCAAGCTCTGGCCCTTGCGCGCCAGGTGCGCGTTCACGCGCTCCAGGAGCTGCGGCGCCAGATCATGCGTCTCCAGCAGCCGGCGGAAGCTGAAGATCGTGGTCTCGTCCGGAATGTTGTCCAGCCCGCTGAGGCGGGCGAAGCGGCGCATCACCGCCGTGTCGTACAGCGCCTCTTCCATGGCCGGGTCACTGAGCGCGTACCACTGCTGCAGGAAGTGGATGCGCAGCATCGTCGCCAGCGCGTACGGCTGCCGGCCACGCTGGCCCATCTTCGGGTAGTGCGGTGCGATCAGCGCCAGCAATGCGTTCCACGGCACAACCTGCTCCATCTCCGCCAGGAAGATCTCGCGTCGCGTCTTCTTCCGCTTGCCCGTGTGTTCCGCGTCCCCGAAGCTCAGCTGCATCGTCGTCATCCGTCGAACCTTGCGCTATTGTCGCCGAGGAATTGTTCAGAGCATCCCTCGGGGGCGCCAAAAAAGGGAGTAAACATGGTTGTCCTCGGAATTGGTGTTCACGAAATCACGTGGTCTGCCGCATCGGTGCGCGGCGAGCACGGACACATAAATCAATTCCGCAGGACTTGGAACGTGAGGTAGATCGGCGGAAAGCCCGCGCGGGGATTGGGAGGAATGTAGGTAACGTGCCGCCTGAGGGCTACCCGGTCGAGAACCAACCCGGGCAGCGAGTTGGCGAGCCACATCACGTGCGCCGCGAGAAACTGAATGTCCAGCCCCTGCCATGAAAGCGCCGACTCCCGATCGCCACTGCAATGAGCGTGGCACAACTGTGGCGCTTCGCTGTCCATGGAATCAGGCATGCCGGTGCAATCCGACATTGGCAACTTGTCAGCCTGCTGCATCGAGATCGTGGCACGCATTTGCGTGGTTTCCACAGATGCCCTCGGGTCTGGCTTGGGACAGACGTACATCGCCATCGCAACCTGCGAGAAAAGCAAGGTTACGACTAGGCCGCTGGTAATCCAGCGGCTCCATCTTGCGAGAAGGCGCCTTAAGCCGATCATGTGGACATACTATTGGAAGTTGTGGGGAGTTGAATTGATCAAGGTCAGTTTCCAGGATGAATTGATGCGTCTGGACGGCGCCTTGGCCCGAACCGGCATCCACTGCAAATCCACCGGCAAGGGCGGGCACCGCACGTGGCTGTCATGCTTTACGCGCCTCGGCAACTCGCAAGGCTCTAAGCTCAAATCGATCAGCTACAAGATTCGTCTGTCCCGAGAGTCGCTGCAGGTGCGTAATGACCTCGTAGGGGCCATCGGCTATTGGACGCGTGCAGATTCCGCACTGGCTAGCGGTTTCGATGCGTGATCGCGAAGAAATCCCTACGCCATATCCAGCTGCGACCCAGAGCAACAACATCTCAAAAGAACTGACATGCTGGACATTCGGCCTTTCCGTTGATGACATGGAGGACAGGTACTGGTCCAGCGAAGGAGAATATTCGGCCTTCCATCGAAACACGGAGTGCTCCTTAAGTTCGTCTATTCTGATTGACTGCTGCCGGAGCAGTGGGTATCCCAGCGGCGTGGCAAGAGCTGTCGCCTCAAACCAAAGAGAAAGACTCTTCAGCGAAGAATCGCTCACCTGCTTCAGAGAAAGGCCGACGTCGAAGCGCCGTTTGTAGAGGCCTGTAATGAGATCGCTCGTCGTAACCTCATTAAATTCCATAAAAACTTCGGGCTCCTCCGCGCGCTGCAGGGCAAGCAATGCAGCTAGGTTCGAAGAGGCCACACCAGGCGCTATGGCGAGCCTGAGCTGTGGGCGTGGGCTGGTGGCGTCGTGCATGAGAGGCCCCAAGAAGCGATAAGACAAGGATGGAAAGTCTTCATGATAGCTAGTTTGAGTTAAACTTAACGTGGTTAAATTGTCGGGACTGTTCGACGCTTCCAAGGATGGAGAAGCGAACTGTCCGACGAGGCCGTCCCCCAGGCACTACCACTTTCGACGCCGAGCCAGCGTTGGCATTCGGAGCGGCCGTTCGTGTCGCCCGCCTGACGCAAGGTATTGCTCAGGAAGAACTGGCTGCGAAAGCAGGGATCGAGCGATCGCACATGGGCAAAATAGAGCGTGGGGAGCACATGCCCACTCTCGCTCTGATCTTAAGAATCGCCGCCGGACTCAAGCTTAGTGCTGCGGAACTCGTCAGCGCAGCCGAACGCAATCTTCGTGCTGCGGCGCACGATTCAGATGGGCATTGACGCTTTAGTCATCCGGAGGTCCTCGCAGACGTTCCATGAAGCGATCCAGCGAAACCGATGAGTTGCTGCTTTCTGGCCGAAGCAGATAGGTTGTGATTACCGCCGTGTCCTGCGCCAGAGGGCGAATCACCACGTCCGGCCTCTGGCTGATGGGAATCTTGGTCGCTGTCATGAAACCAATCCCATAGCCTGCGCCGACCAGCGTTAGCATCATGTCCAGCGACGACACTTCTTCGACAACGTTGAGCCTGTGTTCCAGAACCTGTAGCAGCCGATTTAGTTCTCGGCAGTAGCCTTCGCAGGCCAGTTTGTCGCACAGAACCAGTGGGTGACCCTGAAGTTCGTTGAGCGGAACTTGCTTGTGCGCAAGAAGCGAGTGCCGCGCTGGCACGGCGATCACAATCGGGTCTCGCCAGATCGGTTCAGCCACGATGCCTTCGCCAACATCCGCCGCGTGTGCAAATCCGATCGTGAAGTCGCCAGACCGTAGGCCCCGTATCTGCTCGGTCAGCGGTACCTCGGAGAGACGTATCTCGACCTCGGGCTCTTCCGCGCGGCAACGAGCTAGGAACGCCGATAGTCGTGGGTCCATCGCACCATCGGAAATTGCAATGCGCAGGCTGCCCCTCAGGCCCGCGGCAATGGCTCTGGCATTCTCACGCGCTTGCTCCAGGACAGTGAAGAGTCGGCGGGTGTCCTGCAAGAATGCCGCCCCCGCCACGGTCAGCCGTGTACCCCTGCGGTCGCGGTCAAACAGCGTGACCCCAAGCTCATCTTCCAATTCCTTGATCGCGCGAGACAAGGGGGGTTGCTCTATATGCAGCCTCTCGGCCGCCCGCGTGAAATGCAACTCCTCTGCCAAGACGACAAAGCATCGTAGATGACGCAACTCCATAAATCGGGCTCCTCGCAGGTTCTCATTCGCGCAAGATGTCCCGTGGACGAATCACGGTGGATGTGGAGGCTGGATCCATTCCAGGGAAGTTGATGCGCTTGACATCGCAAAAACTGGCATCTTGAGCGCTCGTGGTTGCTCGTGACGCGTCCCAATCGCGCGCGCCCAATCGGGGCGCGCGTCTCTGTCACACTGTGCAGAAGCTTTGAAAAGCACCGCACACCCGCGGCGTCATCCGCCGTGCTCTTTTTGTAGCAGCGAGCCGAGGCGAGCGACTTCATTGCTGGTGATCGCGATGTTGCGCCCATCCTTCGTCGACACCGAAGCCCCGACATTGAGATAGACGGCGCGCCCGAAGCGGCTTTCCTGTGCCATCTTTCCGTCCTTGAAGATGTACAGCGTTCCCCCGTCAGCCAAGGGAACCATCTCCTTGGCTGCTTGGGCTGCTGCATGACCGGCGAAGGCTGGCACGGAGAGAGCGCTCAACAGGGCGGCAATGACAATTTGCGATTTCATGATCGACTCCTTTGTAAAAACGACGACAACTTGCGCCGCGTCGTTAAATGTAGAAGCAGGCGGTCTACAGAGGGCTTACCCGTGCATTACATTCAATTCATGCGCTGTCATCTGCCGCCCATGAAGGATTAGGTTCCAGTGGGAGACAAGATGCCAAGCCATGCAACGCTCGCCAGAACCAAAACGGCCAAGGTTGCCTCCGTGAACAGACTCTGCCTAAGCTTGATGACTGCCTGTGCGCGATTGCCTGCCTTCAAAGCTGCCTCCAGGCTCGGGCTCAACCGATACCGATTGGCAGCAGCCAACGCCAGCATGCCTGCGAAAAGCAGGAGCTTTACCATCAGCAGCCGGCCATACAGCGTCGAGATGAGCGGATCAAACGATGGTCCGGCGATCAACAGGTAATTGAGAGTTCCACTCACGACGAGTGCAGCCACGATCGCTGTACCTATGCGAGCAAAGCCATTCGACGTCCGACTGAGGACCGCTACCGGGTCTTGCGCGACATCCCGCTTGTGGGATGCCAGCATCAAGAACGCCAACAATGCGCCCACCCAAGCGCCCGCTGCCCAGAGGTGGGTGATATCCGACGCAAGATGGATGTAGCCGCGAACGCCGTCGTCCATGGCGCCGTGGCCTGCCCACGCAAGGGTCGCCAGCGCCACGCCGGTGGAGAGCGCCATCACTGCAAATCGCAAGGTAGCGTTCAATTTCAACATTGCGACGAGCACACACACCAACAGCGCGAGGATGCGAATGCACCAGGCGATGCCCATGTGCGTGCCCGTAATGAGCATGTCGAAAACGTGCGTTGACAGCTCCGCGTAGCTTTGGGCGCCGGACATGGCCTTGGCCATGACCGTCATGCCCCACATCGACAGGGCAATGCCGATGGCAGCGGATGCGCCAATGAGGACGCGATAGCGGCGCGAGATCGTCGAGGATCGCTCGTCGTTGCCCAAAGCATAGAGTCCGAACATGGCGACGCCAAACGCCGCCGCCAGGTCCAGATAAAGCGCCAGGCGCAGGACGATGGTCAACCAATCCCCGGCCATGGGCTTACTTCACCTTGAAGGTGACGTTACCCGTGATCGGATGCGTGTCCGAGGAGACGGCACGCCATTCGACGCGATAGTCGCCGGGCTGGAGCGCCTGTGCTGGCGTGATGACCATGGTCTTGCCGTCGCCGGCACCCGCGACGCTGGCGTTGATCTTCATCGGGCCATGGCTCGCCATTCCCGGCATGCCAGTCATGACAAGGCTCGCGGCGGAGAACTGCGGCACCAGCGTTTCGGAGAACTTCAGCTCGATGGTGGCTGGCGCGGAAACCTGCGACTTGTCGGCTGGCGTTGAAGACACCAGCGAAGGATGCGCGAATGCGGCGGTGGCGAACAGACCAGCAGCGATCGGCGCGACGAGCTTGGCGATGAAATGTGAACGGGTCATAGAGATTTCTACCTTGATGTGTGAGGAGTGGTTTAAGAACGAAGTGCCGAGATAAGGCTTGCACCTTCGCAACGGCGTGGAACGAAAGAAACGGTTCGCTGGGCGATAGCAGGCTCCTGTAGGTTCAGAAAGAAAATCCGGTCACAGTCGGCTCGCTCTCAGGCGCAAGGCGTTGCCAACGACCGACGCCGAACTCAGGCTCATCGCCAATGCTGCGATCAGCGGCGACAGCAGCCAGCCCGTGAGGGGATAGAGAACCCCGGCGGCGATGGGGATGCCCAGCGCGTTGTAGAGGAAGGCGAACATGAGGTTCTGCTTCATGTTGCGCACGGTACTCACCGAGAGCGTGCGAGCGACAGCGATGCCACGCAGGTCGCCCTTGACCAGCGTGACCTGGGCGCTGTTCATCGCCACGTCGGTCCCCGTTCCCATGGCGATGCCCACGTCTGCCTTCGCCAAGGCCGGCGCGTCGTTGATGCCGTCTCCGGCCATGGCGACGATGCGTCCTTCTTTCTGCAGCCGCTCGATCAACATGAGCTTGTCCGCCGGCTTGACCTCACCATGCACCTCGTCGATGCCTAGGCGTGCACCGACGGCTTTGGCGGTGGTCTGCCCGTCCCCGGTGGCCATGATGACCCGCAGGCCCGCAGCCTTCAACGCGGCCAGGGCCTCGGGGGTGCTGCCCTTGACCGGATCGGATACGGCGAGCAAGCCCGCGAGCTGCCCGTCCACAGCCAAGTACATGACGCTTGCCCCTTCGCCGCGCAGAGCTTCGGCCTGGGGTACGAGCGGTTCCACCGATACGCCAGACTGTTCCATCAGCACTGTGTTGCCCAACGCGAGTTGCCGGTGCTCAACCTTTCCGCGCACGCCGATGCCGGTTCCCGATTCAAAGCTCTGAGGCTTCACGAGTTGGAGGCCCTGGGCACGCGCGGCCTGCACGATGGCGTCGGCCAGGGGGTGTTCACTGCCCTGGTCCAGGCTGGCCGCAAGACGCAGCACCTCATCGTTCGTAAAGCCGGGTGCTGCGACGACCTGATCGAAAGCAGGTCGGCCTTCGGTCAGGGTTCCTGTCTTGTCGATGACGAGGGTATCGACCTTGCGAAGATTCTCGATCGCCGCGGCATCGCGGAATAGCACGCCCTGCGTGGCGCCACGGCCCGTTGCGACCATGATCGACATCGGCGTGGCCAGACCCAGCGCGCACGGGCAGGCGATGATCAGAACGGCCACCGCATTGATGAGTCCATAGACCCAGGTGGGCTGCGGCCCGAAGAATCCCCATACAAAGAGCGTCGTGACCGCAATGGCAACGACGGCCATCACGAAGTAGCCGGCAACGACATCGGCCATGCGTTGCATCGGCGCCTTGGAACGCTGCGCCTGGGCGACCATCTGGACGATCTGCGACAGAACGGTGTCCGAGCCGATCCGCTCCGAACGCATGACCAGCGCGCCGCTGGTGTTGAGTGTGGCCCCGATGACCTTGTCGCCCGCGCGCTTGCTTACGGGCAGCGGTTCGCCGGTCAGCATGGATTCGTCAATCGAGCTGCTGCCCTCGTGCACGATGCCATCCACCGGCACCTTCTCGCCGGGTCGGATGCGCAGCAGATCGCCGACGTGCACATGGCTGAGCGGCACGTCTTCCTCGCTGCCGTCCGCATTGATGCGCCGCGCGGTCTTGGGCGCCAGCCCCAGCAGCGACTTGATGGCCGCCGAAGTCTGGGAGCGCGCCTTGAGTTCCAGCACCTGGCCGAGCAGTGTCAGCGAGATGATGACGGCGGCGGCCTCGAAATACACGCCGACCCGTCCCATGGACATGAAGGAAGCTGGAAACACTTCCGGCGCAACGGTTGCCACGACGCTGTAGATGAATGCCGCACCCGTTCCCAGGCCGATCAGTGTCCACATGTTCGGGCTGCGGTTGACCACGGACAGCCAGCCGCGGGAGAAGAAGGGCCAGCCGGCCCACAGCACGATCGGCAACGACAGCACCAACTCGACCCAGCTCTGTGTAGCCATGTCCATCAGGTGTAGCCGCTCGCCCAGCATCGCCAGCGCCAGGACCACGAGCGTCAACGGCAAGGTCCACCAGAAGCGACGCGAGAAGTCACGCAACTCCGGGTTGTCGTCGTCGAGGTCGGGCAGCAGAGGCTCCAGCGTCATCCCGCACTTGGGGCAGATTCCCGGATGATCCTGGCGGATCTCCGGGTGCATCGGGCAGGTGTAGATTGTTCCGGGTGCGGTTGGCGATGCCGCCGGGGCCGGTGAAATCGCGGTGCTGGCATGGTGATGCGGTGCATGGCCGCTGCCTGTGCCTATGCCCGCGCCACCGCTGGCATATCGCGCCGGATCGGCGTCGAATTTGGCCTTGCATCCGGTGCTGCAAAACAGGTACGTGTTCCCCAAGTGCGTGGAGCGGTGCTCCGACGCCGCCGTGACCGCCATCCCACACACCGGATCTCGTGTCGAGGCATCGGGCTGCGAGTGGCTTGAGGGCCCGCCCGCATCGTCACTTCCAGCATGGCTGGCGTGATGGTGGTGGGTATGCGTGCCGGACGTTGTGGCACCCGCCGCCATGCCTGCGTGCTCATGTCCTGAAGACTTGCTGGGTGAATTCATAGTGACAAGTGCCCTCCGCCGTTAACCGTTGGTGTCTGGTGATCGCAGCAGGCCGCACGCGCGCAAGGAGACAAGCGCGGCGTCGCGTGCTCGCACGGTGCGAGTGCCTCGACTCATTGCTTCTGCTCCTTGGAGGCTGCGGCACCTTCCTCACCCTGACGCGCGGCATGATCGTGTCCGCCGTGGCCGTGACCACGGTGCATGAACAGGTGCATCAGCGGACAAGCCGCCAGCAGCAGGAAGGGGAGATAGCCGGCAACATGTGCCGTGTGCTCCTTGAGCAGGAAATACGCGGCGACAGCGGCGATGATGAGGAACGCCACGCCGTAGCGCGATCGCCAGAACCGGGGACGATCGCTGGGGGTATGTGTGTGCTGATGCTGCATGGCATATCTCCACGGAGAAGGGTTGATGGATGGTCAGCGATGCGACTGATAGACCGTGCTGCTACCGTTTTTCCCGATCAGCAGCACGTCGTAGGCGTCCTTGCGTCCACCATAGGCCGGACCATCCATGCCGGGCGAACCGACCGGCATGCCGGGCGCCGCAAGGCCGATGGCCTGCGGGGCTTCGCGCAGCAAGCGTTGAATGTCCGAGGCAGGCACATGACCCTCGATGGCATAGCTGCCGATCTGCGCCGTGTGGCACGAACCGTACTTCTGCGGGATGCCCAGCCGCGTGCGCGCTGCCGTGTTCCCGGTGTCGAGAACCTGCACATCGAAGCCTGCGCCTTGCAGGTGTGAGACCCAGTCCTTGCAGCATCCGCAGCTCGGGTCCTTCCAGACCTTGGCAATCGGTCGGCTCTGCGCCAGGCTCGGTCCTGCGAGTGCCATCACCAACAAGCCAGCGATCAATGCCTGGCGTCTCGGCACTTTGCCCTGGCTTCTGTCGTAGTGCATGTTCATAGATTGCCTCTCATCAGATGATCAAACCCGCTAGGTTCTAGAACCAGAATCGCACGCCAGCCACCCAGCGCGTCTGCTGCGCGCGGCCGCCTTCGGCACGCACATAGTCCGCGGTGCGTCCGAAGCTGCCCGCCCGTTCCACGCCGATATAGGGGGCGAACTGGCGACTGAATTCATAGCGCAGGCGCAAGCCAGCAGACGCTTCGGCCAAGCCCTTGCCGATACCGCGTTCCGGGTCGTCCTTGCCATAGAACTGCAACTCGGCGCGAGGCTCCAGAATCAGTCGCTGGGTCAGCAGCAGCTCGTAGCTGCCTTCGACACGCAGCGCCGTACGTCCGCCACTTCCCACGTAGCCCGTCGCCTCCAGCTCGAACCAGTAGGGGGCGAGGCCCTGGATGCCGAAAGCCAACCATTGACGGCTCGGGCCTTCGCCGTTATCCACCCGAATGCCGAGCTGGGTGTCCCAGTACGGTGCGACGGCGTGCCCCCAGAGAAGCTCGGTACGCGATTCTTCGAGCTTTCCTTTGGCGATATCGCCTTCGGCCTTCACGACGGCCTTGTTGTAGGTCGTCCCATACCACGCCTGGAGGTCGTAGGCCGTGGAATCGTCCCCTTTGCGCGTGAAGCGGCGTTCCAGGGTTTCGCCGCGCAACGAGAAGAACCTGTGTTCGTCGGCCAGCATCAGCCGCGGCACACCGGGTACGGCGTAGTCGCCCGATCCCAATGTCAGGCCATTGGAGTAGCCATGCGGATCGCGGGCGTCAGGAGGCGCCGACCCGCCCTGCATCTGCATGTTGCCGTGATCCATGGCCGGGGCCGCGGTCGAGCCGCTCGCCGACGCCGCGTGACCCGCGTGCGGGTCGGCGGCAGGAGCCACGGTCTGAGTGGATGGCGCGGCCGTTTGAGAGTCGGCCTGGCCGTGCGCAGCATGGTCGTTCTGTGCTTGTGCCTGTGCGGCGACGCTTACCAGGGCCAGTAGCGTCGTGGCCAGTGCGCGAGTGGGGAGTGCTTTGGACATTCTTGGTCTTCCTTGTGCGCTGGGTTCAAGACACCACGACTTCGCGGAACATGCCGGCATCCATGTGGAACATCAGGTGGCAGTGCCACGCCCAGCGGCCGAGCGCGTCGGCTGTCACCAGGAAGCTGATGCGTTGTGCCGGCTGCACCGGCAGGGTGTGGCGGCGCGCAAGGAAGCGACCGTCGGGGCTTTCCAGCTCGCTCCACATGCCGTGCAGGTGCATGGGATGGGTCATCATGGTGTCGTTGTGCAGAATGACCCGCAGCCGCTCGCCGTGTTTGAAGTGCACCGGCGTGGACTTTCCGAACTCCAGCCCGTCCAGGGACCATGCGTAGCGTTCCATGTTGCCCGTGAGGTGCAATTCGACCTCCCGGCCAGGGCCTCTCTTGTCCAGCGGCCCCGACGGGGTATGCAGATCCGCGAGGGTCAACACGCGCCGACCGTTGTTGCGCAGTCCAATGCCGGGGTCATCGAGGTTGGTGCGCGCCATGTCAACGCGCATGTCCGTGCTGGCACCATACTCGGTGCGAGCGTGGCGGGCAGTAGTGCTGGGCACGGCCAGTCCCCCCGCAGCCGCGGCGTGTTGGCTGTGATCCATCGCCATGCCACCGTGGTTCATGCCAGCCATCGCCCCATGATCCATCCCGGACATCGAACCCGAGCCCATCCCGGTCATCCCGGTCATCCCGGTCATCCCGGTCATGCCCGTCATGCCCGTCATGCCCGTCATCCCGGTCATCTCCATGGCCTGGCCGGACCCGCCATGGTCCATGCCCCCCATCATGCCGCCCATCATGTCGTTCATGGTCAGCCATTCGACCGGATCGAGGGCAGGCACGGGAGCTTGAAGACCTTCACGCACGGCCAGCGTGGCACGCGCGTAGCCTGTCCGGTCCATCGCCTGGGCGAAGATCGTGTAAGCGTCATCCCGTGGCTGGACGATCACATCGACGGTTTCGCCCGGACCGAATCGGAACTCATCGACCGTCACCGGCTCCACGTCAACACCATCGACGTGCACCACCGTGAGTTTCAGTCCGGGAATGCGTACGTCGTAGAAGGTGTTGCCCGCACCGTTGACCATGCGCAGCCGCACGCGCTCCCCCGGTCGGAACAACGCCGTCCAATTGCCGGCGGGGGTGACGCCGTTGGCCAGATAGGTCAGCGTGGCGGCGGACAGATCGGCGAGATCCGTCGGATTCATCCGCATCTCGTTCCACATCTTGCGCTTGTCGATCGCAGCGGCCATGCCGTCGCGCGAGGCGTCCCGGAAGAAGTCGAAGACGGTAGGTTGGTTGTAGTTGTAGTAGTCGCTTTGGGACTTGAGCTTGGTGAACACCCGCATCGGGTCTTCGTCGGTCCAATCCGAGAACAGCAGCACGTGGTCACGGTCGGCGCGGATGGTCTCGGCGCCAGCGGGGTCGATGATGATCGCCCCGTACATGCCCGTGAGTTCCTGGAAGCCGGAGTGCGAGTGGTACCAGTAGGAGCCGCTTTGCTGAACCTTGAAGCGGTACGTGAAGGTCTCGCCGGGAGCGATGCCTTTGAAGCTAATGCCCGGCACGCCATCCATCTGATACGGCAGGATGATCCCGTGCCAGTGGATGGATGTGGCTTCACGCAGCTTGTTGGTCACACGGATTGTGACGGTGTCACCCTCGCGCCAACGCAATGTCGGTGCCGGCAGCGAGCCGTTGATGGTCGTAGCCACGCCTGGCTTGCCCGTGAAGTTCACGGGCGATTCGGCGATCACCAAGTCGAACTCGGTGCCTTTTAGCACAGGGGCGGCACCGCGCGTCGCGGAGCCTTGCTGGGCAAATGCCTTGAACGCCGGCGTGGACAGCCCAGCGAGAACGCCGCCGGCGGCTAACCCTTGGACGAAACGCCGACGAGAAAGGCCCTGTGGGGGCACGATAAAAAAGGGTGAACGAGGCGGCATGGCCTGAAATCCTCCATAGATGACTCGGAAGTCGTTCTAAACGCCACCCCATCCTGAGCGGCACAGTTCGACGCAATGCAGGTCATGCTATGGGTTGGGCACTTTCCACCGAATGACCCTTGAATTACATTCATGTAATGTTCGTGTCATGTTCGTGGAAGCTGGCAACCAGTAAATTGCTGATTGAAGTGGATGAATGCGTACATCGTGAGCGGCTATTTTTCTGCGCCGCAGCGATTTCATGGGACATGCGATGAAACTGCTGGTCGTTGAAGACGAGAACAAGACGGCGGATTACGTCCGCCAAGGTCTCATGGAGGCGGGATTCGTAGTGGATCTGGCGCGCAACGGATTGGACGGACACCACCTGGCCATGGGCGAGACATACGATCTGGTGGTCTTGGATGTCATGCTGCCGGATGTCGATGGCTGGCGCATCGTGCGTGCCCTTCGAGATGCCGGTAAACAGGTCCCTGTACTCTTTCTGACGGCGCGTGGCGGTGTGGACGACCGTGTCAAGGGATTGGAACTGGGAGCGGACGACTACCTCGTCAAGCCATTCGCCTTCTCTGAGTTGCTGGCGCGGGTGCGGACGCTGCTGCGACGCGGAAGCGCTCCGAGCCAGCCTGATCGCATCCAGGTTGCCGATTTGGTACTGGACTTGGCGCGCCGACGTGCAACGCGCGCTGGCCAACGCATCAATCTCACCAGCAAGGAGTTCGCGTTGCTTGAGCTCCTGGCCCGTCGCCAGGGGGAAGTCCTTCCACGTTCTCTGATCGCGTCGCAGGTATGGGACATGAATTTCGACAGCGACAGCAACGTCATCGATGTAGCCATCCGCCGCCTACGCGCGAAGATAGACGATGCGTTCAATCCGAAGCTCATCCACACCGTGCGTGGAATGGGATACACGCTCGATGCGCCCGATGATGCCCCTGCGCCATAAGCCGCGGCAAAGCCGTCCAGCGTCGCTTGCATTGAGGGTCACGGCCCTGGTTGGTATCGCCACGACCTTGGTGTTTCTTGTGTTCAACTGGGTCATTCTCCGGTCGTTGGAGCACCACTTTGCTCAACAGGATGCCCACGAACTGGAGGCAGTGACAGCCGCTTTGGCTCAGCCCTTGCACCAGCTTGCAAGTGACATCGCAAGCGACGAACTGAAGCAACACTTGGCCAACGCAGTCGCAGGACATCATGGGATGACGTACGGCGTCTACGATGGGTCTGGCAATAGCATCTATGCCACGCCCGGTCCTGACCTGTCGAAACTTGACAGTAACAAAAAGTTGGTGAACCGCATCACCGCTGACGATTTGATCGTGTGGCACGAGGATCAGAGGTCATATCGAGGTGTGGTGGTACAACTGCCTGCTGACGATTCAGCGGCGTCCGGCTACCGCATCGTCGCCGCCATGGACATCGGCTTTCATCTCGACTTCCTGGCGGAGTTCAAGCGCATGCTTTGGTGGGCAACCGGCTTGGTCATGTGTCTGGCGCTCGGTGTGGCTTGGCTGGCGGTGCAGTGGGGCCATCTGCCGATTCGCAAGGTCAATGAAGAGATTCGGGCGATTCGCTCTTCAAAGCTGGATGTGAGGTTGGATCCTCGGGATGTGCCGATCGAACTGGCGGAACTGGTATTTGCCTTCAACGATATGTTGGCGAGAATCGAGGAAGGCTTCACCCGGCTATCACACTTTTCCGCAGACATAGCGCACGAGTTGCGCACGCCCGTCACCAACCTGGTCACGCAGACTCACGTAGCGCTTGGCCAGCCGCGCAGCAACGAGGAATACAGAGAAATCCTCTATTCAAATTTGGAAGAGTTTGATCGGATGGGACGCATGATTGGAGACATGCTGTTTCTTGCCCAAACGGAAAATGATCCCCGCAACTTGCGCTTGTCTACAATTGATCTGTCCGAATTGGTGCGGAGTCTGTTCGACTATTTCGAGGCGCTGGCAGAAGATAGCGGCATTACGCTTGGCGTTAAAGGGGCGATCGGCAGCATAGCGGCGGATCGGGAAATGCTCACCCGGGCGCTGAACAATCTTCTCTCGAACGCAATTCGACACACTCCTCGCGGGAAGAGCATCACGGTCTTGCTCTCGCAGGATGAGCAGTGGACAACGATCAGTGTGGTCAATCCCGGTGAGAAAATTCCTGAGCCCGATCTACCAAAGCTCTTCAATCGATTCTACCGAGTTGATCCGGCACGGCAACGAAATACGGCGGGCGCCGGTCTTGGCCTTGCCATCGTGAAATCGATTGCGGAGGCGCATGGTGGTTCTGTTGCCGTGACCTCCAGCGAGCTTGTCACAAGATTTGACTTGGCACTGCCCCATCTGCGGCAGTAGTCCGGGTGAGCTTCGGTGCCGGATAGCCGCATTCGGAGATGCAATGGCGCAGATCCTTGACCCTGAGGCATCGCTCGTCGAGATGAATCGTTGCGCTTCCCGCAACATAGTTGGCATCCGCATTATGGACGCCGTGAAGATACAGCAGCTTGCGGCGCACTCCCTCACCGCTCAGGCTCGATACAAGCCCTCCGACTTCAACGTTGATCGACTTCATGAATGCTCTTTCCTGTTAGCTGTATTTGTGGTGTCAAGGAGCGAATCGGCCCGAGTCCAGACAGTCCTGCGAGAACTCGAAGACAATCTCCCGGTCGGGAGCGATGACCTTATGCTTCTTGCCGGCGTAGTGCAGCCCAGAGACGGGAGAGGCGCTGCCTTGTTCCATCATCGCTGCGCTCATCGGGCCTTTGGCTCTGTCTGAATAAAGGTGCGCTTTGGCGGCAATAGACTGCCCCGGCGAAATTGAGGAGGTCATGTTGACGCCCCTTGCTTTCCTGAAGTCTGTTCGCAGTGTCTGGTCTCACCCAACAGGGATAGATAGGGATTGCTCGGAGGCGTTTCCGAGAAAAGCAGGCTCGGATCTTCCAGAAGGTATCCATGCAGACGGCGGGATTTTCTAGGCCCGGTTACTTCACAGGTCCAGATGTTCAGGCCGTTCGGTTGCTTGCGATGCAGCTGCAGCCTCTCGAAGCGCTTTTGTATCCACTGCCAGTCTTGCTGGCTCTCCTGCTTGGCCAGCGCGCTGACTTGCGGATGCTCCTGCGCATAGCGCTGGAATACGCCGGGGCTGACCAGGTAGGCGGTGCCGCTCGCGGTATGCACGAGCGCTTTCGCGTCGTTGATGATGAGCCGGCGGGAAGCGATGCCTTGTTTCAGCCACGCCATGAAGTGCTCTCCGGATGGCGCTGTCGTGGGCTTGGGCGCTGGGGACGAACGCTGAGGTGCGGTCAAGGTCGTCGCTTCAGTACGCGCGGCAGACACCGGCTCCGAAGGTGCTTCAGCGTCCTGCCGGGTTGCGGGTGAATTCACCATGCCCACCATCGAAAGCATGTCTTCCATGGCGTCGGGCAGCGGTTCACCTTTCGCTGGACGAGAGGGGTTACCTCCCTCCCATGGCGGAACCTCTTGGCCCTCCGAGGCTGACTGCGCTCCGGCCGGCGGAGTAGTGGCTGACACATCGGGCCCTTTGTCCGTGGCCGCCGCGTCGATCGCCACTGTGCCGGCGAACAGCGCCGGCCTCTCGCTTGGCTCCCAGATCAGCGCGGGCCCGAGGCGCAACAGCGTGAACGAGTGACACCAGCCGGTGGAACTGGTCACGGTCGCGCGCCAGATCGCCTTGCCGTCGGGCGTCGGCTGCAACATGCCGTGATCCTGGAGGACGTTGAACACCGCGGTGTTGTTCGCAGGAATGCCGTCAACGCCTTGGGACAGCAGGTGCGCACGCAGTTTGTCCGATACCGTCTTGCTCACCAGCCACAGCGCGTCCTCGGTGAGCCAGCCATCGGAGGCTTCCGGCTGGTTCAGCTTCAACTGTTCCTTGAGCAGGTAGCGCAGCCCGTCGAGCAGCTTGCGTTGCAGCGCGTGCTTGGGAGCGGCCATGGCGCGCGCCGGATCGCCGCCCAGTTCCTGGGCCACGGAAGCGCGGTCGGCCTGCACGACCAGTTCGCCCAGCACACCGGCGTGCTCGTACTGGCCGGCCAGGACGTAGAGCAGCGGTCCCCACAGGTCGGGATAGCCACTGAGCCAGTCCAGGAGTTGGGTGTCCAACAGTTGGCGGTAGAGCAAGCCCGTCGCCGCGCTGTGCAGGTGGTATTCGCGATCGTCGCGGTAGCGGAAGCGGTACGGCTGGTGCAGCGGACCGTACCACGGGTGCCACAGCGAGCCATCGGCCAGTTCGACGTGCAGATCGACGGCGATCTTGCCGATGTCGTGCAACAACGCGGCATAGGCGACTGCAGCAGTCCAGGCCTCAGCCTGCGCAGCCTGGTCCTCGGGGCTTGCGCCGATGGGAAGCAGATGGGACTGCCGCAGCTTCAGACTGTAGGCGACGATTTCCAGGCCATGGTCCAGCATGCCGCCGGGGTAAGCGTGATGATGCGCCTCGGAAGCCGGGAAAGCCTGGACCAGCTCGGCGTAGCGTTCCAGTGGCGCCCGGTACAAGGTGGCGAACTGCTTACGTGAGAGCGACGTGCGCTGCCAGATGTGCTCCAGCAGCTTCTGCCGGCGCGGGGTGGCCAGCAGCGATGCGGCCGACTCGGGCCGCATCAACCCTTTCGGGAGGTCGGTGACCGATGGTGGCGTCGGAGCAGCAGCAACCGCGGGCCGTTTTCGCTGGAACAGAGAGAGCATGCGGGTGTCCTGTCGCGGGCCGAGCGGGGAGGCCTTTTTGCCTTTTCGGGATAGAGCCTTTCCCCTTGCACCCCATTCCCTTGCCATTTCGACCCTTTACAGCCTTTGGGTATAGGGCGACGGGTGCTGACCGTCCACCGCCAATGCGGGTTGCAGCAGGGCCGGATTGATGCAGGAAGGCTGGCTGTTCACGCCCTACGATGGGCCGATTCTTGGACTCGGAGAACGCCGTGAGGCTTCACGTTGACAAAGTAAGGAAATTTCCTTACCATGCGGGTATCGCAATCAGGAGAGCCGCCATGCCTGCCATCCACGAAGTTGCCACGCTGACCTCCAAAGGCCAGATCACGCTGCCCAAGCCCATCCGGCAGGCGCTCGGCGTCGATGCCGGTGGCAAGCTCGCGTTCGATCTGCGGGGCAGCGAAGTCGTCGTCACCCGCGTCGATGCCGAGCATGAGGACCCCGCCATCGGCGCATTCCTGAGCCTGCTGGCCCGCGACATCGAAGCTGGCCGGAACGTCCAGGGCCTGCCCGAGGATCTGGCCCGCGCCATGCTGGAGCATGCTGGCCACGGTCTGGACCTGGACGAGGAGATCGACGGGAAAGTGGAACTCTGATGCAACGGCATGGCTGGACGCTGCTCTTCCACGACTGCGTGATCGAGCAGTTGCAGAAACTGCATGCGACCGCGAGGCGCGCGCAGGAGAACGACCCGACGGGCTTCGAGTCCAATGCCAACGTCAAGCTCTTCCGGGCCTTGAGCCAGTTGATCTTGGATGTGGTGCCAGGCGATCCGGCACGCGACGAGTACCGCCAGGGCAACACCTTGGGACCTGCCCACCGCCACTGGCGAAGGGCCAAGATCGGACGGCGGTTCCGGCTGTTCTTCCGGTATGACTCGAAGGCGAAGGTCATCGTGTACGCCTGGGTCAACGATGAACAGACCCTGCGGTCTTCGGGTAGCAAATCGGACCCGTATGTCGTGTTCGAGAAGATGCTCGGGCGCGGGAACCCACCAGACGACTGGCATGCGCTGATACAGGCAAGCAAGCAGGATTGGAGCAAACTGGAATAGGCATCGCTCAATAGCAGGAGACGACCATGAACACCACGACACGCATCCGTACCGCAGAACGACTCGGCCGCACCTTGGGTCGCGGATGGCGTGCCTACGTGCGCGGCGAACGCCGGGCATCGAGCTGGTTGGTGTCAAAGGGGGGGGCGGCGGCCGGTGCCACCGCGCTCGTGTGGGTGGTCAAGCTGGTTGCGCTCGGGGTGCTGCTGTACACCACCTTCTGGCTGGCGGTGTTGCTACTGCTGGGCGTTGCGGCGGTATGGATGGCTGGCAATTCGGCTAGAGATGAAGACCGCTGGACGCAACAGGATGAATTGCGCAATGGCGAGGCGGGCTTTGGCCTGTATTCTTCCAATGGCCAGCGGCTCGACCCTCACAACCCGAACGATCCGTTCGATGACTGAGGTTTGGCCTGTTTGTCACAGAACCTTGCCGGCTACCTTGTTTACACCTGACCCGGCGCTATCACGCGCTTCCTTGGAGCCGACAGCAAGGTTCTGAGCAATCACCCCAGCCTTAACTCCGACCCACCCCAAAGCAGCGACCCAAAACGTCGGCAGGACCAGAAACATCGTGCCTGTGACGAACATCAGGAGCATGTCGCCGAAGGCGTTGTTCAGCCCCACCAGCGGGTCGAAGTTGGTGTGCGGCCGGTTCCAGCCGAACCCCCAGCCATAAAGTGCGTCCAGGATCGTCGAATCGATCCAGCGCGCAAGCTGAAACCAGAAATCCGTGAAGAACAGCGCGAACTGCACGACGCTGACCGTGACGACCGTCTTCAAGTCATAGGTGCCCACGACCAGCACGAGCGGGATGCAGATTACCAATGCCATCTTGAGCAAGGCGAGCACCATCGGCAGCGCCTGCCGCACGACGTCCATCGCGGGAAACGAGGCAATCGCGCCAACTGCCATTCCAACGTCTCCCGTAGCCCGCGTCACGATGTTTGGCAAGGTCTTGTCGATCTGGCCGCCGTAGTCGGTATAGACGCTGCCTTGGTTCAGCTTCTGCTGCCGCGGTGACGCGATCGCGCGGATCACCGAATTGTCCACCTCGGCCCGGCTCAGGAAGCCAGCCCAGCCCGCCAGGCGATTGAGCAGGCTCGGGTCCACCTGTCCCAGCAGCCGTGCCCGCAGGCCATTGCTGCCATCAGCCCACCATTGCCTGCAGGTCGGGTAGCCACCGCCACTGGATACCTGGGCCAGCCCAGCGTCGCGGTTGCTGTCATAGGGCCAGTCATCGCGCGGCGTGCTGGAGCGATACGTGTCGTAGTACCCGTTCGTGTCGGTGAAGAACCGCGATCCGATCCAGGTCACGTCGTGCATCTGCTGCTCATCAAGTTGAGGGCGCTGCATGAACAATTTGGCCCGTGCAGGCCCATAGCAATCCCGAGAGAAATCCGCTACTTCCTGAGCCAGCACCGGATCATCGATGCGCGTGGCGTCGATCTCCATGCGCATCTGCCGCAGGTCCGTGCCGCACGGGATTGCCGCCACCGAAGCGCCCGTGACGGCGCGCGAGAGCGCGTGCATGAACGCCCACCACACCGGCACCTTCGCCGACTGGTTGTTGATGGTGCTGAAGGACTGCGACCAGCCGGTATCCGCGGGCTGCGCCACGCTGACCAGCGCAAGGGGCGCCAGGCCATGCGCTCCGCGTTCATGGCCTGGCTCCGGGATTGCCCTTCTGCAACTGGTCAAGGCGGTCGGGTACCGGATCGCCCTCGTAGATGCCGCGCGAGCCGGCCGCCCGCGTGCCGTGGCGCTGGATGATGGCCATCGGCGAGTTGTTCGCCAGTTCGCGCCGCAGCTCCAATTCCGTCTTCAGGTTGCGGATCTCCCGGTCGAGCGTGTCGCTCTCATGGTTCACGGCCTGCACCGCAAGTTCGTTGGCTGCGACGTTGGGCTCCTTCTTGCCCGTGAGCAGCGTGCGTTGGAGCAGGAGCGCCTTCTCCAGCACCGATGACAGCGCCACTTCGGACGCGAGGCGCCGCGCCAGCAGGTCCTGGTCCGGCTCGTCGCGCAGCGCCTCGATCACGCCGCGGGTGATCGGCAGCGACGTGCTGCCGGCCTCGCGCAAGTTCTCGAAGGTGGTATTACGCGTGCCGGAAACCAGCTCCTGCAAGACCTCCAGCTTGGCTTCGTACTCCTCCTGGATCAGCGGCGTCAGCCCGACGCCGGGCACCGTCTCGGTCTTAGTGCAGGAGTCGCACGTGCGCTGCACCTGCTCTCCGAGGGCGCGCGTGGCCCATTCGGTCGCCTGCTGCGGCGACGTCCAGGTCTGGCAGGACAGGCTCGCGCAACTGGTGGACGCGATGGAGGAGGTGTCCGTCACGCCGCGACCGTTGACCAGGTTGTAGCCCGCGCGGGTGACGTCGCCGACCACCCGGATGGCGGACTGGCCCGCGCCACCGGCATTGCTGCCGCCCACCCAGGGCACGCCGTCGTTGCCGCGGCGCGTCTCGGCCTGCTCGACGGCCGATACGGCATCGTTGCTGCCAACCGCGTCACGCAGGGCCATGCCTTCGGCCATCTGGCTCCAGCCAAGCTGGCCACCCGCCGTCTCGGCCATCTTCTCCGCCATGGCGCGGCACGTCAGCTTGGAGCGGTCGAAGTCCAGCCGCGCCTGCAGCACGCCGTTAGTCAGCAGGTTGTACAGGCCCGGATCGGCGCGCTGAATGATCAGCGCCGGCAGCGATGCAACCGCGCTGGTCGCGCTCTGGATCACGTTGCTCATGATCTGCTGAAAGCCGTTCGTGATGCCGTTAAGCTGATTGCGCAGCGTGGTCTGGATGCTCATGTCGCCGCAGATCAGGTTGCTGTTCCACCCCACGCCGACCCCGATGGAACGCATGCCGGCCGCGCGGCCCATGGACACCGCACTGCCACCGCCGATCGAGTACATGACGTCATCGCCGAGGACGGGGCCGCTGTTCTGGTATCCGACCTGCGCCCACGCCATGCCGCAGACCAGAGCGAGCGTGCCGGCCAGCGCCGTCGGGCGCAGCAGGCGGCACGCCTTGGCGGAAAGGTTCATCGGTTCAGGACGCTTCATCGTGGCACCTCAGAGGAAATCGACGCTGCCCAGGAACACCTGACCGCGGCGTTCGCAGCACGCATAGGGACGCCACAGCGCCCAGGCGTAGTCGCCTTGCTGGGCCTGGGTCAGCGTGCCGCTGTGCGGGAACACCACGCAGGTGTTGGACAGGCGCGGCGTCAGCTCCTGCCACTTGCCCGTAGAGGCATCACCCTCCATCAGCTCGCCGGCCGGCCAGTAGCCGTCGCGGGCGTTGGCAAGCAGCGGCTGGTACACGTGGATCTGCCCGCGGCGCGTGACGACATCGCCCGCGCGCTGGGCCACCACAGCCCCGGATTTTTGGTCGTCGGTCTGGTGCAGGAAGCCGCCGCGCGGATAGACGTTGCCCCAGAGATTCATCGTGGTGCGCGCACCGACCTCGCGCATGCCCGGAATCAACGCCTCCGGGTAGGCCATTTCAGGCACGTTGTAGCGCCAAGCCAGCGTGTCCAGCGTGCTGAGTAGATACGGCATGAAGGCCGTGCCCGCGCCTTGGCAGAAATAGCCCGACGACGATGCGAACTGGTTGAATACCTCGCCGCCAGGATGGCCGATGACATCGCTGTTCTTGAATTTGGCGAGGTTGTTTTCGTGGTCTTCGTTCGTGGTCCCATCCCCACCTGCCTGTGCGGATGGGTTGGGCGTGCTCATCGCCTGCACTTCGACCCAGGGGTTCTCCCCGGTGTTGCTGTAGCTGGAGACGACCGCATCGGGCACGTAGTGCCGGACCTTGGTGGACGTGCGCACCGTGCAGCCCGTCCAGGTGCAGTAGAGCCAGTAGCAGATGCCCACCACCCGGTATTCCAGGCAGTCCGGCGACATGACGGAGGACACGATGGTGGCGGTGTTCAGGGCGTAGCTGCCGGTGGCGCTGACCAACAGCAGCGAGGCCACGGCGACGCGCAGGCGGCGCAGCAAGTCGAATGGGCGATGGGTCACGGCTGCGTCCTCCGGTACTGCTCGATGCGGGACACCGCCCGGGCCACGTCCGGCTCGCCATAGACCACATAGCGTTGATCTACCACGACGGCCGGGATGGCGGCGACGCCCAGGCTCCATGCATCGGCGACGCCCTGGTAGGCGGTGCCGATGCGGCGCTGAAGATCGGTGCCGCCTTGGTTCAGTCGTTGCCGGACGATGGCTGCTGCCCGCTCGGGGTCGGCCGGCAGATCCGCGGAAAGCTCGGCCTCGATCCGGGGCGCTTCGTCCAACTCGATCAGCCGCTCGCCGCCGGCGGTCTTGACCGGGTGGCGGCTGTCGGTGACGACCACCACGTCGGCGGCGAAGGTGGCCGGGCTGAACACGGCCAGAGATGCCGGCAGCGCCACGGCCAGGCCAAGGGTTCGCCAGCCTGGTGCGAACCGGGTAAAAGCTGCTGGCATGTCATGCGCCCCGGAAGTTGATCAGGGCCATAGTCAAACGCCGAACCCCACGCGGCCCCAACAAACAATGCGCATCGCGGCCACCCCGCATACCTGCTTGCGTCGCTGCGAAGAAAAAGCGGAGGCCGAAGCCTCCGCGCTGATCAACGAAGCAGTGCAACCTTTACAGCAGGCCGGACTCCGCAAAGGAGAACGGGGCACCCTGGCCGACGATGATGTGGTCCAGTACCCGCACATCGATGAGCGCCAGCGCGACCTGCAGTTGCTGGGTCAGCATGCGATCCGCGCTCGACGGTTCGGAGATGCCCGAGGGGTGCTGGTGGCTGAAGACCACCGCGGCGGCATTCAACTCCAGCACACGCTGCGCGACGACACGCGGATAGACCGATGTCGAGTTGATCGTGCCCCTGAACAACGGCTCGTAGGCCAGCACCTGGTGCATGCTGTCCAGGAACACAGCGGCGAATATCTCATTGGGCTCAGCGACCAGTTTCAGACGCAGGTAGTCCCGCACAGCGGCCGGTCGGCTGAGGCACGGTCCAGCTTTGAAGATCCGTCTCTCCAGCAGCACGATGGCTTGCTGGATGATCCAGTCCTCGTGTTGGGTAGCGATGGCGGAAAGCGACTCCAGGTAGGAGTCATTGACGACGAAAGACATGGCGAACCTCCAGACGGTGAGATCGGAGGGCGCGCGCCCTGGGAGGGCAAGCCCTCCTGGGGAACGAACAAGGTGCATCCATCACCGCGGTAGCGGTGATCGTTCGCGGCCAGGACGCGAGGCGAACGGGTTGCGGTCAGCGCAGCGGACTGCGCCGTAGCCTTGAAGACCGGGGCTACCTGGGCATGTCGCCGACGACGTCGGCAGGCATTTCCGATGTGGGTGTGGTGGCGGGATCGCCGGCGGCGAGCATGTCCATGGCTGACAGCAAGGCATCGCCCTCGATCGGACCCTGCAGCAGGATCGCCTTGCCGCTTTCGCGATCGTGCAGCCGCAGCGACGGCGTGGCGGTCACGCCGCTGTTCGTGGCTTCCGCAGTTTGGGTACGAATCGCCGCGTCGGGCCGCTCGCTCGCGATGCACTGCTCGATGGCTGGCGTCAGGTCGGGGTAGCGCAGGTCCTCGGGCAAGCCCTGGCCGTCGCTGCGCGTGTGGGCATATACCCACTCGACGGCTTGCCAGAAGGTGGCATGCCCGCCGGCTTCGCCGGCGCATTCCGCCAGACGCGCTTCGGCAGAAGCGGCCGGTTCATGTGCGGCCAACGGCAGGTGGTGCCATTGCAAGGCCACGTCGGCATTGCCGGCCACCCAACGTTTGAGCACAGGGAAATAGGACCGGCAGAACGGGCATTCGAGGTCCGCGTACAGCGTCAGTGTGAAACGACCTTCCGGATTGCCCATCTGCCACGGAGGCCCTGCCACCTGTGTCTCGCTGACTGGCGCCGAAGTCTGAGGTGTGGACCCGCCTGGCGAACGGGACACGAGCCAGATCAGCAGCAGCGCAACCAGCACTGCAGCCAACGCCCACGGCCAGCGGGTCCCCCAGCGCCGACGGCGGAACGCCTGCACCTGCATCGGGATGGAAGGATGTTTGTGTTCCATGGCGTTCTCCGGCTTACGACAGTTCCAAGGCGGGCGACTCGATGCCGCGTGCCTGGTCGATCTTCTCGGCCACCTTGAAGGCGGCTTCCAGCTCGGTGCAGCCGTATTGCTGCATGAGCTGGTAGCGCTCGGCCTTCTCCTCGGGTTCGGTCTGCGCAAGCGCGAGGTAAAGGCTCGGCGGCACCGCGCGGAACAACACTTCCATCGACTTCGACAGGATCACGCCCTCGGTGAATTTCCCCCCCTCCTTGCGCGCAGAAAGCATCAGCGCTTTCTGCGCTGGTGAGAGTTCACGGAAGCGTGCAATCTTCTCGACCTCATCGGGCGGCATCGACAGGCAGATCCACCACTCAATCATGTTGAGCATGGGCTCTGCGGCACGCGGCAGGTCGTCGATGTTCTGGGTCGCCAGCCAGAACCAGGCGCCCAATTTGCGCCACATCTTGGTAATTTTCACGACGTAGGGCGCGAGCAACGGGTTCTTCGTGATGATGTGGCCTTCGTCGGTCACATTGATGATCGGACGACCCAGGTACTGGTCGCGCTCGGCGATGTTGTTCACCGTGCTGATCAGGCTGATGTAGGCGATGGAGAGCTGCGCGTTGTAGCCCTCGCGGGCATAGGTCGCCAGATCCACCAGCGTGATGTCGGCCTCGGGCCACGGCGTGCCATCGCGGTCGAACATCTCGCCATCGGTGCCTTGGCAGAACATGTCCATCGCGTCCGCCATCTCCAGCAGCCGCATGCGCCGCATCTCGGGAAGCGTCGAGTCCTGACCGCGGGCGCGCAGCGCGTTGCGCACGTCGCGAGTGAGCACCGTGCGCTTCTCAGCCACGCAGTGTTCGGCGGCGTCGAGGATGCACTGGCGGATCAGCGAACGGTCGGCCCGCGTCATCCGGGCTTCCTCCTTGTCCTCGCCGCCGGTGATCATCAGCCGTGCCGTGATCTCCAACTCGCCCAACACGTCACGCTGTTCGTCTGCCTCCATGACCGAGGCATCCGGTGGCAGGTCTTCGTCCAACGCATCGGCATCGAGCGTCTGCACGTCGCTGGGTGTTTCGATCAGCCGGCGGGCATCCGCGAACGGTGCCAGGCTGATGCCCGATCCGGGGGCCAGCTTGACCCGGTTCACCGTCAGGCCCAGGCGCCTGGCGAAGTCGCTGAACAGCCCGAAGCTGTTGCCGGCTTCCACGATGAAGAGGCGCGGCCGGTAGATGGCCGTGACCTGGTTCAGCAGGTTGTTGAGCGTGGCGCTCTTGCCCGAGCCGGTGGGGCCGAACAGGAATAGATGGGCATTCATCTGCCTGTCTAAGCGGTTCAGCGGATCAAACGTGATCGGCCCGCCACCGCGGTTGAAGAACGTGTTGCCCGGATGGCCCGTACCCTGGCTGCGACCCCACGCCGGCGAGAGATTCGCCACATGCTGGGCGAACATCAGTTGGGTGAACCAGTTTCGCCGATCCTGCGCGGGGTTGTAGCAGCACGGTAGCCAGCGCAGATAGCTGTTGAGCGGCGCGACTTCATCGTCCTCGCGAACGGGCTGCAACCCCGCGTTGAGCATCACGTTGGCGAGGTCCAGACCGCGCCGGTCAAGCTCGGCTTCGTCGCGTCCGCGCAGATAGAAGGCCAGCGTGCCGCGGTAGAGTTTGTGCGCGCTGCCGATGAGCGAGCGCGCCTCCTGCACGTCCTTGAGCGTCTGCTCCGATGCCAGTGTTTCGCCGACTGCCTTCTTCGCCAGGTGGTTCAGGTGCGATTCGAGAATGTCCTGGGGCGTCGCCACCATGGTCAGACACATCGTCGTGTCCTCGGGCATCTGATCGAACAGCGTGTTGATCGCATCGCCCTTGCGGGTTTCGCCAGTCAGGTGTCCCGTTCCGGGCGGCATGCGCAGCCGGTCAGTGACCAACACACGGTGCGGTATGCCGTCGAAGTGCCAGGTGCCATGCTCCACGTCCGAGCGTGGCTGGCTGAAGAAAAGCCGCTGGCTAAAATCCCGCCCGCTCGCCAGTTCGATCTCGCCAGCCTCGGTGTCGGCGGGGTAGCGCGCGAACGCATAGAAGCGCTCCCGGTCCTCGACCCCAGGCCCGAGCAGCGTCGGACGCGGGTTGAACCAGCGCAGCAGCCAGTCATGGACGTCTGCCGCACCCAGGCGGCGAGCCTGGATGCCGGCGTTCGCCAGCCCGCCGCACAGGCGGTCGCAGACGATGTTCAGCATCTGCTCGGGTGTCTGGCCCCGGCGGTTTGCCTGGCCCTGTCCTTGTCCGGTCACGCGGCGATAGACGACCATGCGCACACGCCTCGTCTGGCCGCGCCAGCGCAAGCGTGTGACCACCGTGTCCTGGAACAAGCCACCGGGCTTGGCCACCGCGCGCAGATGGTGGGCAAAGAACCGCAGGTAGAACTCCGTGAACACCGTGCCACGGGCGCGCGGCTGCACGTAGTCGCGCAACGTCTGCATGTACTGGTCGAAGCTCGGTTCGTCCTGGGCGTAGAGCTGCAACACCCAGGGGTTCTCGTCCAGTTCATCGAAGCTGTCCTGGAGCGCGTTTTCTAAGGCGTCGCGGGCGTGCGCGAGCCAGCCGGGTTCCCGGCCCTCGGTCCCCAGCGGCACCAGCTCGAAGAAGGCGGCCACCGATTGGCCGTCCTCCAGGAGCATCGATTTCGACTCGGGCAAGAACTCCACCCAGGGCAGCAGTTCCACGAAGGACGGTGCGACGTCGTACAGCGCCTGCTCGTCGGCCTCCGTCGCCGGCTTGCGGCCCCGGACTGCCGAGCCGGGTTCGGGGATGCCGACCTGCCGCAAGGCCTCGACGTGGCGCTGCCAGCCGTCCGGCTGCTCATCATCACCAGCGCCGGATGCGGCCAGCTTCGGCGCGGCCGGCTTAGGCCAGGGAAGTTTCCACCGCATCAGTAGGCCTCCACGCGCTCGCCTGGCATGGCGTACTGGATGCGCTGGTTGAGCGGGAAGACCGTCGTGTAGCCCGGCACCGGCACGGGGTCCGTGCCCGCCAGGTGCGGATACACGTACATGACGAGATCGGGATTGGGCAGACGCTGGAACTGGCGGTGGACCTCATTGCGCGCGGTGCGCGTGTAGCGCATCTGCTCGACGGGTGCGACCTGCACGTCGGCGTCGGTCAGGGGCCGACGCAGGCTCTGGCGCGCATCGAGCAGCTGGCGGCCGGCGTTCCGTCCGGCTGCGCCACCGCCGTCGCCGGCCTCCTGCTGCCAGATGTCCATCATCGTGCGGTCACCGTGGGTCAGCAGCTTTTCCTTGCTGGTGGCGCAGCCGCCAAGCACCGCGACGGCGAGGGCCAGTGCCAGGCCACGGGCCAGGTTAGTCAAGTTCGAGTGCATGGCTTTCTCCTGCGCGGTGATCGACCTTGCGGCCTTCGGGATCGAAGTCGATGGCGAGCGGCTTTTCGAGGTGGACGGCAACCTTGGCGCCGGGCTGGACATAGACGGCGGCGAACGCCTGGCCGTACAACTTGTTGACCCAGGCCGACATGTCCCGCACGCCGCCCGCCAGAATCTGGCCGACCGCTTCCTGGCCGGTGATGCCCACGGTGCCGATGGAGCCGTCCGAGCCGACATAGGACATGCGGCCGCTGTCGCTCTCGATGAGTGAGGCCACACCGGCGCCGGCCGCGGTGATCAGGGCCTGCGAGCCGAGGTATTGCTGGGCGTTGCTGCGCCGCTCGCCGCTGACGCAAGGAATGCCGTGGGGATCGCTGATCCAGCCCAAGCCATCGCGCTGTTGGTTGTTCTGCTGGTTGCCCTCGCGGTCTTCGGGGATCGTGCGAATCGTGCCGTCGTGGAAGACGAACGTGATGCTGCGCACCTGGCCGCGCACGCACGAGAGCGTCCAGTCGCCCGAAGCGGTGCCGCTGAACACGGCGCCGGCCACGTCGGGAATGTCGATGCCATTGGCGGTCAGGTTGTCCGGCCCGACCAGAACTTTGAACGGATAGGGATCGTTGACCGTGCCGTCGATCGGCACGCGGCCGATCAGCGCTGTCATGGCGACCGAACCCATGAGCGTGGAGTTGGTCGGCACGGTGTAGACCGGCTTGGCACTCTTGACCCCGGCGGCGCGGGCGCCCGCGTTGGCCACGGTTTCCGCAGTGGTTTCGAGCGTGCTCTGCGCCGGGCCGAAGCTCGTGGGGAAGCTCATGCCGCCGCTCGCGCCACGCCCCCCGTTGCGCCCCTCGGCGGGCTTTGCGTCGTCCGGCTCGACCCACCGCACGCCGCCCTCCATGCCTGCCTCGTCGCCGCCCTGCAGCCCCAGGCCCACGGGCAGGTCCGCATGGCCGCCGCCGCGCCCGCCGATGCTGTCCAGACGCCGCTGCAGGTCGGCGAGCAGCCCTTCGGTCTGCTGGCGCGCGCTGGCCGCCTGCTCTTGGTCGCGGCGCAGGTTGGACCGCTCGGATTCGAGCGCCGAGTTGATGCGCTGGTCGATGGAGTTCTCGCGCTGGCGCAGTCGCTGGTTCTCTTCACGCTGCGACTTGTTGTCCGAGAGCGCGGTCTGAAGCTCGGTGCGCAACTGCTTCACTTGGGCAACGAGCGTCGCCACGGTGTCGCGCGGGGTGTCGCCTTCGATGCCCAGCGCCTTCATTTCATCGGGCGTGAGCTGGGCGCCGTTGTCCGCCGCGGGTGGCGCCGTGCTGCCTCCACCCGAGAACAGCCGGATACCGACGAACAGCACCAGGATGGCAACAGGGATCATCAGCCACTTGAGCAGGCCGTTACTGCGCATGGCGGGCCTCCTTGGTGTTCTCGTCGCCGTCCGGCTGCGGCAGATGCACGGCCGGGTCGAAGCGGTGAATCGCCGGCAGCAGCGACTGCGCGAGACCGCGGCCGCGCGTGACCAGGTACAGGACGGTCGTGTCCTCGGGCGTGCCGCGCGGGCCCAGCGCCTCGTGCTGGAAGGTGGCGGTGAGGAAATCGCCTTGCAGCACGCGCGGGTCGAGCGTGATCCAGCCGCCGCTGCCGTTGGTTAGGCGCACGGCAGTGACCCACTGGTCCTCCAGGCGCCACGACGCGAGTGCGACCGCGCGCACGGGCAGCGTTGGCATCAGTGTGTCCAGGTCGAGGTCGCGGGGCAGGTTGACCCGCATGACGCCCGGAAGCGGCTCGACGGTGCGCAGCGGTGCGTAGAGGTTCTGCGCGGCGAAGCGCGTCAGCACGACAGGGACCGGAGTTTCGCGCCGCGCGGTCCGCGCACCTGCTTGGCCCTGGGCGCGTGCCGGGGCCTCGGCACTGTCGGCCTGCTCGCCATAGCGTCCCGGTGCGCTGTCA
Source organism: Achromobacter sp. UBA2119 (assembly GCF_002331005.1). NCBI lineage: Bacteria > Pseudomonadati > Pseudomonadota > Betaproteobacteria > Burkholderiales > Alcaligenaceae > Achromobacter > Achromobacter sp. UBA2119. The sequence goes on from NZ_DCYD01000009.1 coordinate 780,506, forward strand.
CCCTCGACGATGCGCACCGGCTCCAGCTCGGCTTCCCCGTCCTTGGGTGGTTCGGCTGCGATGTCCAGCAGGATCAGCGCGCCCGTGTCGGCGTCCTGCAGTTGCAACCGCGTGGGCTCGATCGGCTCGCTGGCGCGCAGGTACACCGCGCCCCCCGCACTCTGCACGCGCAGGCGTTCGCCCACGCCCGCGGGCACGCCCACGCGCACGTTGCGGTCGATGAACACGATGCGTTCCTGACCGACCTTCAGCGGCACTGCCAGTGGCATGCGTTCCCAGCGCAGGATTTCCACTGCATGGGCGACGGGTGCCGCGGCCACGGCCAGTAGCCCCAGCAGCGCGAGTACAGGGTGCTTCATGGGGTGTTTCCTCCTTGAGGCGCTTGCGGAGACAGGCCACTCGGCGCCGGGCGCGTCGGCTCCGGTGCACTGATGCGCTGGGGCGCGCCGTCGTAGCAGTCCAGCGCCAGGCCGAACGGGTTACGGGCGGGATCGACGTCCACCCGCGTGACCTTGATCGGATAGCGCACCAGGGCGCGCTTGACCTGCTCGGCGCCGTAGTACTCGTCCGCCGTGATGTCCAGCGTCACCACCCAGTCGCGATCGGACACGGTGCGCACGCGCGCCGTGGGGTCGTCGCCATAGCCGCGGCCGGGAATCTCGTAGATGCCGCGCACGCGCTGACGCAGCTCGCCCGTGGAGCGGCGGTAGTCATAGTCCGCCCGCAGGAAGGCCTGGCAGGACGGGGTGAGGTACGGCGAGAGCGTGTGGAGGTTGCGCGAGTAGTCTTCCTCGCCATTGGTTGGCCAGCGGTTCAGCGTCTGGAACACGTAGAACGTGAACGCATAGACCGATTCGGGCGGCACTTCCCACCACTTGCGGGTACTGCCAGAGCGCAGGTCGGGCGGGACGTGGATGGTCAGGTCGCGCGGCGCGCTCCACCAGCCGCCGCCCATGACCAGGGCGACGACGACCAGCGCGCCCGCGGCCAGCCGCAAGGTCTTGATGTGCGCCTGCAGGTGGGTGATCTCGTTTTTGAAGCGGCTCATCGCATGCTCCTGCGGGTGGACCAGAAGCCCGAGCGCGAGATCAGCACATGGCCACCCACCCAGCCGGCCATCAGCGGATGGCGCGTGGCGATGCGCCATTGCAGTTGCCGATACAGCCAGGTGTCGGGACGCCCACGCTTGAGGCGGCGCAGGATGCCGCCGCCGATGAAGACGCCGAGCGCCACGCCCAGGACGACGAAGGTCGGCGCCAGCGCGATCGTGCGGAACACCCAGGACAGCGGCGCGCCGACCAGCAGGCCGGCGGCACCGGACAGGCCGCAGCAAATCCAGAGTTCGTCAGCGGTGAGGCCGCGCACCACAACGGGATGGCGGTTGAGCCGGTGCGGAAGGAAGGTGACCGTTCCGTCCGCACGGACGTGCTGCTGCTCGGACATACCGGCCTCGCTTACAGGATGCCGGTGGCTTCGGTGAGCAGCCAGATGCCGATCACAAGCAGCACGGCGCCGATAGCGACCGTGAGGCCGAACTGGCCCCACGTCTTGCGGCCGGTGTGGATCTCCGCGTAGGTCCCGTAGGCGTGGTAGCAGACGCCGATGAACATCGACGCCACCACCAGCAGGGCCACGAGCATGATGATGTCGTAGCCGTAGTTGCGGATCGTCTCCATGATGCCGTTGCCGGTGCCGCGCGTGGGGTTCTCCAATTGCGGCAGACCTTGCGCGAACGACAGCGCCGGCAGCGCGGCGGCGCCCAGGGCCACGGCGGCGCGCTGGGCAAAACGGGAAGTGAGGTTGCGGTTGTGCATGGTCGGGCCTTTCAGGTCAGGACAGAAGGAAGAAACTCAGGACGAGGTACATCGCGACGAAGCGGATGCAGACGCCGAGGAACTGGCGCTGGTTGAGGCGGCTCTCGGACCACCCCACGTAGGCCGTTCGGATGGCCCAGACGCCCCACACGAGCAGGACCGCGAACACGACGCCGACCAGAACGGTCGCCATCGCGGAAGGCGCGATACCGCTGTTGGCTTGAAATGCCGAGACCTGGGCGCCGTTCATTGCTTGCCCTCCGCAGTCGTCGCCGGCAGCGGCTCGGTCGCCCGTTCGGTGCGGTATTCGCCGGCCAGTTCGGAGGGGGCGCGCGGTTGAGCGCGCGATGGCGTCAGGTGAAATTGGATGCCGGCGCGCACGCGCGCCAAGTCAGCCTGGAGCCGCGGGTAATCGAAGTGGTAGCGCTCGCCCGGTGTGATGGGGGTATGCGCGGCGCTGTCCGCGACGGTGCGTTCCAGCGCGTCGAGCTGGCGCAGCGCGGCGACCAACTCCTGGCGCTGCGCCGGGGACTCGGCCAAGGCCATCGGGGACCGGCCCAGCACGAGGGCCGTCACGAGAAAAGTGGGCACGCCGCGATGCGCGGCGCGCAGCCAGATCGAAGCCAACATCGCGCCATTCCTGTGTGATCAGCAATGGGTTGATCGTGGAGATCAGGGCTGTTTCAGGCCGCAAACAATAGGAACCCGGAAGCGACCGGATTGATGGCCTAGAGGTACTTTTTGAAGCTGCCCGCGGTCAGGCTCACGGCCAGTCCCAGCAAGGCTGCGCTGGGCAGCAGGATCAGCAGCGGATGCACCGAGATCGGCAGCGCGAGGTAGGTGATCCAGGGCAGCACGGCCAGCGGCATCAGGCTCGCTTTCGCGCGGTGGTAGATGAAGCCGGATTCCCGGCCCGCGCCGAACCGCCGCACGTCCCGCCGCACCAGGCCGTCGATCAGGCCGACGAATGCCGCAGTGAGGATCAGCGGCAGCGTGAGCACCAGGACCAGCAGGCGCACGAGGAACGTGAGCGTCGTGAAGGCCGCGGCGATCAGGTAGCTCTCGGCCCAGACATAGGCCTGGCTGATGTAATAGCGGAAGTTGCGCGTCGGCTCGCGGCTGGGCGCACGGGCGCGCTCGGCGGTCTGGCTCATGCGCTCCAGCAACCCCGAGCGCACGAACACCCACCCGTACCCGGTATCCACCAGCTCGTGCGCCGTGCGCCCGGGCTCCTGCACCACCACGCTGCGCGTGAAGTGGTTCGACAGGTGCCCGAGTTCGTACTGCAGCATCTGCTGGGAGTGGCGCCAGCCCTGGTCCTTCCAGAACAGGTGCATGCCGACGCACTCCACCACGATCGAGAACAGCAGCGAACCGATCAGCACCCCGAGCAGCCTGAACGGCAAGGTGATGGTGCCGACGATCAGCCCCTGGCGCTGGTTCTGCTCCCGCTGCGCGGTCGAGGCGGCATCCTTCATGGTGCGGCCTCGCCGGTGCTGTCGTCGGCGCCGGTGGCCACCGCGTCAGGCTCGGCCGGAGCGGCGTCATCCAGCAGGTCGTCGGGCAAGGCAGCCTCCTGCAAGGCTGGGGAACTGGTGAACTCCCACCATTGCGTGGCCTCGCTGTAGCTCTGACGCATGTACCCAGCCAGTTGCTGCAAGTCCGCCGGCATCACTTCATCGGGGTCAGGCGCTGGCAGTGGCATCCGGACCTTCCAGAGCTGACCACCCTGCAGCAGCGCGAAGCATTGGCCTTTGGGCAGGCCGACGACGTGGGATGGCTCGATCATCGGCACGCTCGACATGCTGATGCGGTCTTGCGTGTTGCTGGTGAAGTCCGTCGTCCCGCGGATGTCCGAGGCATCGGTCGCGCCGGAGACGATGGTGGTGGTATAGACCTCCACCTTGGGCAATTGACGGGTCAACAATTCCGCGGTGGCGGTTTCCCGAACCCGCAGCATGAACAGGTTGTTGAAGTTGCCGATCACCTGGCCGGCCTTCGCGCGGTTGCCGATGCGGGCCTCGATGTCCGAGAGCGTCTGCGTATACGCGGTCACCTGCAGCCCGGCACCGCCGCCCTTGTTGATAAGGGGGATGAACTCGTCGCCCATCAGTTCGTTGAACTCGTCGGCATGGACGTTGATGGGAATGCGCGTGCCAGCCGAGGCACCCGGCAGGCCGTCGTCGATCCCGTGCTTGTAGATGTGCCCGGCTACCGACACCAGGTCGGAGAACATGGAGTTGCCGACCGCCGCGGCGACTTCAGCATCCGACAGCGCATCCAGGCCGACATAGACCACGGCGCGCTTCCTGATGACTTGCATCCAGTCGAAGATCGGGCGCGCGTCAGACAGGTCGGAGTAATTCGGCGCCAGGAGTTGGGCGATCTTGCCGCTGGTGAGCTTTTCCAGCAGCGGCAGCAGCGATGCAACGATCTTGTCGAAGTAGGTCTTGTCGTAGCGCACCGCCGAGCGCAGGCCATCGAGCACAGGGTCGTAGTTGCGCGCCTGGGAGAGGTATTGCTCCAGCGCCACCACACGCTTCTCGCGCCCGATCATGTTCCTTGGGATGTTCTTCTCGTTGAGCTTGGCCTCGATCTGGACGATCACCTCCCAGGTCTTGGGCTCGGTCTTGGCGAAGTAGTGTTGGGCGTACTCCATGAACAGCGCGTCGATGTTGATTACGTGCCGCTGGATCAGCATGTAGTCCGGGCGCTGCCCCAGTTCCACCAATGCGCGCGCAATGATGTTGACGAAGCGCCATGCGAACTCGCGGAACGCTGCACTGTTGCCCTCGCCGGAGAGTTGCCCGGCAATGCGCGTGGCGACTTCACTGATGCGTCCGAAGCGCCCCACCGCGTTGTAGCGTGCAGAGAACTCGGGCCAGCCGAGGTGAAAGACGTAGAACTCGCCCTCGCGACCCGCTCGCTTGGCTTCGACGTACATGCGTTTCAAGAGATCCGCGTCGCCCTTGGGGTCGATGACGATCACGACCTCATGCTCACCGTCTGCATTCGTGCGACGGATGTCCTGGGTGACGAACAACTCGGCCAGCCGCGTCTTCCCCACGCGCGTGGTGCCCAGCACCAGCGAATGGCCGACGCGCTCACCCAGTGGCAGGCTGACGTCGACCTCGTCGGGTTCGATGCCGTGCAATCGCGGCAGGCCGCCTACCGGTGGCAGTGGCCGCACGGGGTTGAATGACACATCCCAGCCCGTGAGCCGTACGAGGCGAGACAGTGGAAACGGTGCGAACTCCAGCCGCTCCTCCAGGCGTCGCGCCAGCCGGTATGCCGGTGTTGGCTCGACGTAGCGACGAAATTCCGGCCGGTACGTCTGCATCAGCCTGTGGGTGTGCTTCTGTTCCCACAGGAAACCGCGCCCCACGAACAGGCGCTGCTGGCTGACCGGCACGTCCCTGCTCGTCATCACGTAGCGCGGCAGGCGCCGGATGTTGCGGCGGTAGCGCAGGATCACCCGCGCATCGCGGTAGCGGATCGCGCCATAGGCGCCGAACGCCAGTGCGGCACCGACGCCCATGGCTGGGCTCAGCGCGAGCGACCACGGGGCCACCAGGGACAGAAACGCGGCGCCCGCACATGCCGCGACGGTGTATAGCTCCACCGCTGGGCGCAACAGGACTTCGACGGGCTGTTTCCCCGACATGGCCTCATTGCTCGATGCCGGTCGCCGTGATCAGCGCCGGGTAGTGCCGCAGGCCCAGGCGTTCGGCCAGATCATCGCCGGCCACGGGGGCCATCGGCACGCCAGGCGCCAGTGCGCGCAACCGCGCCAAAGCCTGCGCGGTCTCGACATTGACCACCAGGCCGACCGCGCCGCGGTCGTGCAGCGACGCCGCGTGACGGCGCAGCCAGGCTTGCGAGGTCTCATCGTCGCCGATGACCACGAAAGGCCGCAGGCCCGGTGCCTCGATCACGCGCCGCGCGACGAAGCCGGGCATCAGCTTCGCGCTGCGTACCGGCAGCATCGCTGCCTCGTCAGCGGGGGTGGCGGGAATCTGCGGCGTCGGAATGGGAGGCCGCAACGCGCTGTTGGCGCGTGGCTGCAGGTTAAGCGCTTCGTAGTACGGCAGCGCCGACGCGCCGCCGCGGTCCTCGACCACGATCAGCGGTTCGGCGGCATGCGCGACCAACGGCAGCGCCGCCAGCAGCGCGAGCAGGCCCCGCAGGGTCCAGAGCGGTTTCGTCATGGGGTCGACTCCTGACGCACGGCTCGCGCCGTGGCGATTGAGTGCGTGCCCTGCACGCGGGCGAGGTGTCGGGATACGCTGCGTCGATAGCGGGCGGCAGGCTCACCGCCCGCGGGCCGGTGGTAGCGGCCCATGGCCAGCAGCCAGTCTTCACCGGGGGTGTACTGCTCCTTGAGGATCTCGGCGGCGCTGGCGAGATTGCGGTACGGGTCCAACAAGTCGCAGGCATGGGTGTAGCGGTGCGGGTGGTAGCCCAGGTTGATCTGGCCCAGGCCCGCGTCGATGCGCGTGGGTGGCGTAGATCGCATCGCCTGCTGCAAACCGGCGCAGGCATCGGCACGGGTGGCGAAGCGCCGCGACTGGCCGGCGACATTCAGGGTCCACGGCCATGGGACGATGCGTCCATTGCGTCGCATGCCGCTCTCCTGCAAGGCCACGGCGTAGAGCACCGTCGAGGGAATGCCCGCGCGCTGTGCGGCAAGCTGGTAGGCCGGTGGCGGAACCTCCTGGGCATGGGCGGCGCAGGCGAACAGGCCCGCAGTGAGCGCCAGTGCGCGCAGCAGCGCCGTTACGGCTGGCGTTGCCATTGGCCGTTCACTTCGCGCACAACCGCAGGCAAATCGCCGGGCAGGCTCAGCGACAGCCAGCGGCCGCCGTCGTGGTTGAGCGTGATGCCGCCGCTGCGCACCCGGGCCGGGTCGATCTGGGCGCGCTTGGCCCAGTCGCGGATGCGCGCATCGTCCTGGCGGCTGCCGACCATGTAAAGGTCGAACTCGGCACCCGAGGATTGCAGGCGTTGGACGAGTTGCCCGCAAGCCGCGCAGCCGTCCTTGATGAACACTGCCGTGCGACCGCTGCCCCGCGCAGCGGCGGCGCCTGGCCTCTCGTCAGACAGGTTCACCCGCTGCATGCCGGGGTTCAGGCGCTGCCAGGCCTCGTCGTAGGCGCGCTGGTACGCGAGCAGCTTCTCCACGCGGCGCGCTTCGACTTGCACCTGCAGCTCTGCGTAGCGCCGCCGTTCTTCGTCGGTGCGCGCCTCGATGCCCAGGGCGGACAGCGGGTCCAGATTTAGCGAGTAGATGCCCAGCGGCCCATCCATCAAGTCGCGATAGCGCGCCCATTCCTGCGGTTGCAGGCCCCATTCGCCTGCCACCCGGTCGTCCAGGATGCGGGCGGCCAGCGGGCGCTCCTGGCTCTGCGCATTGCGGGCGGGGGTCGTGGCGGGCTGCTGCGCCCAGGCGGGCAACTGCATGGAGCCCAGCAGGAACGCGTACAGGATGATCGACGGCTTCATGTGGTGGGCTCCGGTCAAGGAATCGCCACGCGACGGGTCTGGTCGCCGGCCTGGAACACCGCGGCATTGCCCTCGATCGCCTGCAGGCGCCACGGACCCAGCGCATCACCCGGCAGCAGCACCTGGAGCTGATCGGGCGTGAAATCTCCGGCACTCGGGGCGACGGACACGCTGCGCTGACCCGCGCGCAGCTCAGCGCCGACGACACGAAATGGCAGCGGCGGCGGTTCGGACTTGGCGGTGGCCGGTTGGCTCGGGGTGCGCCGCTGGGTAGGCGCCGCTGCACGCGCAGTCGCTTGGCGCACCTTGATCTGCTCGACTTCGGTACGCAGCGCCTGAACGTCCTCGGCGGTGGCATAGCCACCCAGCGCCTGTTCGGCTTGAACGATGCGCGCCTCCATTGCCTGCCGAGCGTCTTGCAGGCCTGCGGCGGTGGCGGCTGCGGGCTGCTGCTGCAAGGCCCGCGTGGTCTCGGCCAGCCCGGTCACCTGGGCTTCGAGGCGCTGCAACCGGACATCGAGCTGCTGCTGGTCGGCCTGATCGGTCATCGTCTGGTGGCCCAGGATCGCGAAGACACTGAGACCCAGCAGCCAAAGCCAGAGCAGGCTTTGCAACACCACGGCGGCGGTCGGGCGCCGGAGCGGCTGTGCCGCGTTCATGGCTGGCCTCCCGCAAAGGGGAACGTCTGCACGGCCTCGGCAGCAGGCGGCTCGGACACCGGCTCGGCACCGGTGTCGCGACCAGGCCGCTCGAAGCAGACCTGCCGCGTCCGGTCATCGGCGTGCAGTTCCCAAGCCGGACCGGCCAGGGTGAGCAGTGCATCGCGCAAGGTCATGGGGCCGAGATGCAAGTGCGCCGCCGGCAGCGGCAGCGCGTACAGCTCGATCACCGCATGCGGGGTCTCGCAAAGCTGGTAGCCGCTGCGTTTGAGCACATGCCGCAGCCCGTCGCCGACCGTGGCGCGGACCTCCTCGGGCATGGACACGTCGATGGTCTGCACCAGCAGATCGCGCTGCGCCGCCATCGGCGCCAGCTCCACCAGGGTGTAGCGGCCATAGCGCACGACGGGAATGAACTCGGGCGGTGCAGCCTCGGGCGCGGGTGGGACGTCCTCGACGGTGCTGGCGGCCAGCGGCGGTGGCGTGGTCGCGCAGCCGCTGGCCAAGGCTGCGGCCAGGAGGCTGGTACCGACCAGACACCGGGATACATGGATTGCAGGCATGGCATCGGCTCTTCTGTTGCGATGCCGATACCTTGGCTGCGCGCGGCTGCGCGGTCAGTCAGAAATGCGAACTGGGGGGTGCCCGCTTTTGCAGTCCAACACATAGCGCAACCCGCAAATCCAACTGTGGTTTGCACATTAATTCTATAAATGTTGTATTATCGAATCATGAAAGAGGATCAAGCCATTTCCGCCTTAAACGCCCTGGCTCACACCCAGCGCCTGCGCGTGTTCCGCGCCTTGGTCGTTGCTGGCCCGGGCGGACTGACGCCGAGCACGCTAGCTGACCAGCTCGACGTGGCCCGCAACACCTTGTCCTTCCACTTGAAGGAACTGGCCCATGCTGGCCTCGTCAGCATCGAGCAGCAGGGCCGCAACCTGATTTATCGCGCCGAGTACGGCCGCATGGACGGTCTGATCGGTTACCTGACCGAGCATTGCTGCCAAGGTGGCGTATGCGAGGTTTCTCCATCCAAGACCTGCTGCTGACCATGACCGATACCACTTACAACGCCTTGTTCATCTGTACGGGCAATTCGGCCCGCTCCATCCTCGCCGAAGGCATCCTCAACGACATGGGCCAAGGGCGGTTTCACGCCTGGTCGGCAGGTAGCCATCCGAAAGGCGAAGTTCACCCGCTGGCACTCGCCACGCTGGAGCGGCTGCACCTTCCGACAACGGGCTACCGCAGCAAGAGCTGGGACGAGTTCGTGAAGCCCGATGCGCCGGTGTTCGATTTCATCTTCACCGTCTGCGACAACGCAGCCGGCGAGGCGTGTCCGCTGTGGCCGGGCAAGCCGGTGTCGGCGCATTGGGGCGTGCCTGACCCGGCAGCCGTGGAAGGCACCCTGGAACGACAAAGCAAGGCGTTCTTCGATACCGCCATGACGCTGCGCCGACGTATCGAGTTGTTCCTGTCGCTTCCGATCAAGAGTCTCGATGCCATGTCGTTGCAGCGTGAACTGCGCGACATCGGCCGCCAGTGAGGCCCGCCCGATGAGCGCAACCGATACTGCCGGCCCCGCGCCAGCAAACTCCGCCATGAGCGGCTTTGAGCGTTACCTGACGCTATGGGTGGCGGTGTGCATCATCGCGGGGATCGCTCTGGGCCAGTTCGCGCCCGCCGCATTCCAGGCCATCGGCCGCATGGAGATTGCCAAGGTCAACCTGCCGGTCGGCCTGCTGATCTGGGTAATGATCATCCCCATGCTGCTGAAGGTGGACTTCGCCGCGCTTGGCCAGGTGCGCCAGCATTGGCGGGGCATGGGGGTCACGCTGTTCATCAATTGGGCCGTCAAGCCGTTCTCAATGGCGTTGCTGGCGTGGATCTTCATCCGCCACGTCTTTGCCGACTGGCTGCCCGCCGATCAGCTCGACAGCTATATCGCCGGCCTGATCCTGCTGGCTGCTGCACCGTGTACCGCAATGGTTTTCGTTTGGAGTCGGCTGACTGGCGGTGATCCGGTATTTACGCTGTCGCAAGTGGCCTTGAACGACACCATCATGGTGTTCGCCTTCGCACCCATCGTCGGCCTGCTGCTGGGCCTGTCGTCGATCACGGTGCCGTGGGACACCTTGCTGGTGTCGGTGGGTTTGTACATCGTCATTCCGGTCATCCTGGCCCAGCTCTGGCGCCGGGCGCTGCTGCGCAAGGGGCAGGCCGTGTTCGACAGGGCACTGGAACGCATCGGCCCATTGTCCATCGCCGCGCTGTTGCTGACGCTGGTGCTGCTGTTCGCCTTCCAGGGCGAGGCCATCATCCGGCAGCCGCTGGTGATCGCCATGCTGGCGGTGCCGATCCTGATCCAGGTGTTCTTCAATTCCGGTCTGGCGTACTGGCTCAACCGCCAGGTGGGCGAAAAGCACTGCGTCGCTGGGCCATCCGCGTTGATTGGTGCCAGCAACTTCTTCGAGCTGGCCGTGGCCGCCGCCATCAGCCTGTTCGGCTTCCATTCCGGCGCAGCACTCGCAACAGTGGTCGGCGTGCTCATCGAGGTGCCGGTCATGCTGCTGGTGGTGCGCGTGGTCAATCGCTCACGCGGCTGGTACGAACGCCGCGCGACCACTTCGTAACCTCTAAGAGGCATCCATGAGCACCATCACGATCTACCACAACCCAGCCTGCGGCACCTCGCGCAACGTGCTGGGCCTGATCCGCAACAGCGGCGAGGAACCGACCATCATCGAGTACCTGAAAACGCCGCCCGACCGCGACACGCTCCAGGCGCTGATCGCGGCGATGGGCGTGCCGGTGCGAGACGTGCTGCGCGAGAAAGGCACGCCCTATGCCGACCTCGACCTGGGCAACCCGAAGTGGAGCGACGACGACCTGATCGGCTTCATGCTCCAGCATCCCATCCTCATCAACCGGCCTATCGTGGTCACGCCGCTAGGCACGCGCCTGTGCCGGCCTTCGGAAGCCGTGCTCGACCTGCTGCCGCAGCCGCAGCGCGGCGCGTTCAACAAGGAAGACGGCGAGCCGGTGGTCGATCAGGACGGCCGCCGTGTCTGAATCTCGTCTCGACCTGCCGAACATCGACACGGCGCTGTTCCAGCAACCGGACACCGAACATCTGTTCGCGCCGGCACGGGCCACGCACGCGCCGCGCTTCCTGCTGCTCTATGGTTCGCTGCGCGAACGCTCGTTCAGCCGCCTCGCAGCCGAAGAAGCCGCACGCATCTTGCGGGCGCTGGGCGGCGAGACCCGATTGTTCAATCCGTCCGGGCTGCCTCTGGTGGACGATGCGCCGGCCGATCACCCGAAGGTCAAGGAACTGCACGAACTGGTGCAATGGGCCGAGGGCATGGTGTGGAGTTCGCCGGAGCGCCACGGCGCGATGACCGGCCTGATGAAGACCCAAATCGACTGGATTCCGCTGTCGGTCGGCGCGGTGCGCCCGACCCAGGGCAAGACGCTGGCGGTGATGCAGGTATCGGGCGGCTCGCAGTCGTTCAACGCCGTCAACCAGATGCGCGTGCTGGGCCGCTGGATGCGGATGCTGACCATCCCGAACCAGTCCTCGGTCGCCAAGGCGTACCAGGAGTTCGACGAGGCCGGACGCATGAGGCCCTCGGCCTACTACGACCGCGTGGTGGACGTGATGGAAGAACTGATGAAGTTCACGCTGCTCACGCGCGACGTGGCGCCGTATCTGGTGGATCGTTACAGCGAGCGCAAGGAAAGCGCTGAATCACTGTCCAGGCGTGTACGGCAAGGTGCAATTTGACGCTGCGAGGCGCTGAAAAAAGAGCCGACGACCTCTCGGTCGTCGGCATTGCGTGAAGTTCAGGCGGCGACCAGTTGCCGGGCCAGTGCGACCTCGACGGAATCACCATCCTGGTTCAGGACATCCAGCCCCGATTCGGGCACGTCGCCCGAGGTGGACTGCGAGACCATGATCTTCTTGGCCATCAGTTCCAGGCAGGTCATCTGCGAAGAACCGGCGTAGCCGAGGTAGATCACGCGCACCGGCAACTTCTGCCCGATGCGCCAGGAGCGGCGTGCCGCCTGCTGGAGCGAGTACACGTTGTAGCCCGACTGCATGAACACGATCGTCGGAAACTCCAGCAAGTCCAATCCCGTCTTGACCAGCTCGGGATTGGTGATGAGCACGTCGATGCCACGATCCAGTTGCTCAGCGATCCAGTCTTCGCGGCGGCTGGCATCCACGCTTGCGCGCAGCACCGCCACCTTGAAGCCTTCTTGCTCCAGCAGCACCTTCAGGCGCGACGTGGTGTCCCGCGTGCCGGTATAGACCGTGTAGGCCAGAACCTTGCGGCCCTGCGCCTTCTCCGCTTTGCAGATGTCGATCAGCTCACGCTCCTTGGGGCTGATCTCGAACTCGTTGAACTGAGCCGGGACAAACGCCAAGGTGTTGCGCGTGCGCGGATGCACCACGGTCTCCGACCGGAAGCAGCAATCCGGCCAGGCCAGCAGCACGTTGAGGACCACACCCAGCAAGGTCGTATCGCGTCGCGCCAGAGCCTGTTTCAGCTCCGCGGTCAGCCGACCCGCCAGATCGCGGTAGGCCGCGGCTTGCGCCGTGTCCATCGCGACTTCACGGAACTCCTCGTCATACGGCGGCAGGACGTTGCCACCGATGTCCTTGAGCTTGAGAAAGATCGTGAACGGCAGGATGCAGCGCAGCACGCCCTTGGGGCCAAACCCCGGGGCCTTGACCGTGCGCACCGATACCTTGGTGCCCTTGGCCGTCTTGTGCGCCGTGCCGGTGCTCTCGGAGTAGATGTCCTTCAACACCCCGTGATCGCGCATGAACGCCATCGCAGCCGAGGTCATGCTGCCGCTCGTGGTCGGGCGGTAGCCGTCTTCGATCATCCGCCCCGGAAGGGCTCGGAACAGCAGGTGGAACAGGTCGTCCCCGTAGCCGCCCATCAACGTGCCGGTCAGCAGCAAGGTCTTGCGAGCCTTCGCCGCCAGCACGCCCATGGCCTGGCCCTGGGCACTGCCCCCGTTCTTGTACTCATGTGCCTCATCGGCGATGAGCAGGTCGAACGTGCCTTGCGGCAGGTAGCGTTTGATGAACTCGGACGGCTGATAGCCGCCCTCGCCAAAGCCGAACTCCATGTTGGCCATCGCACGTTCCATGCGCGTGGCCTGACGGTCGGAAAACACCAGCTCGCCGTTGCCATCCATGAGGTTGATGAACTCATGGATGTTGTCGCCGAGCATCGACGCCAGGAACCCGTCACCGAACTTTTGCATCAGCTTCTGCGCGGTGACCTCTCCGATGGTCGGTATGCGCTTTAAGGCTTTGAGCACGGCCGAGGACTGGTCGCTGCCGGACAGACTGCGCGGGCGGATCAGTGTCCACAGGGGCGCGGCGCAGTGGCCGCACTTCCTGCGGCACTCCTCGGCTTGGAGCGCGATCGGGTTGACCGGCTCGCCGTCGAGGTCGGTGATGACCGTGCCGCAGTCCGGGCAGGCCGCCACGTCGCCGTGGCGGGTGCGCCGCGTGGTGAAGACAGGCTTCCAGTGAAAGCCCATCCGCATCCTGACGCGCCCCAGGACGAAGAACTCCTGGCCCGTGGGCTGCACGCCCAACTGCTCGCGCAGCTTGATGAGCTTGACGAGCGTATCCGGCCCGTTGAGTACCCACACCTTGGCACCGGCCACCGTCTCCTGGATCTCGCGCCGCCACTTGTAAACCAGGTGGGGCGGCGACAGCACCAGAGTGCGGCGATAGCCTTCGGCGTTGAGCACGGCGGCCGTGGCAATGCCGACGGTCGTCTTGCCGCAGCCCATCTCGCCATTGACGATCGCAGCACGTTCGCCACGGTCGATCAGCAGCTCGGCGGCGGCGTGGACGACTTCGGCCTGGGCTGGGAACAGCTTGCGCTTGAGGCTGGCGACCACCAGTTGCCGGTGCGCCTGCGGTTGGCCGGTATAGACCGGCGGATTAGCGCTGTTGAGGGCGTCGAGTAGTTCGTCGCCGAACTCGCCGACAAAATCCTGAAGGCTCAGGGTCAGAGGGGAAGATTCCGCGTCGAGCAGTTCGCCCTGTACGGGCGCGGATTCAGCGGCAGTGGTTTCGAGATCGAGGGACATGGTGATGCTCCAAAGAAAAATGGGGCATGCACCACCCCCAGCGGGGCAATGGCATGCCCCGTGGTGGGAAGAGAATCGACGCGTGGCTGAGGGTGGTTGAAGGTGCTGGCCTGGGCGGCCCGCAGGTGAACCGTGCTCAGTCTTCGGACGGAAGCACGATGACGGTTGCGCAGCGCTGCGAATCGGTGACGATGCGAATGGCGAGCCCCGGATGGATCACGTAGTGCGATTCCAGCGACGCGCCCGATTGAAGCGCGCTGCTGTTCGTCTGCCATTGCTGGATGTTGACGTCGCCCCAGTCGCCACGGGTGTGGCGCCTGAAGTACGGGATCGGGTCCAGGCGACCCGCGCGGACCAGGCGGTCTACACCTCTGCTGAAGATGAGCGCCCCGATGGGGAACGCCAGCCGCTGGCAGTAGGTTTCGATGCGATGCGATGCCATGGGCTCCTCCTTGATGAGTCATTGAGCCACGACACCCCTGCCGGAGTGAAGTGGCTCCGTCAGGTGGATGAGGATGACGATGTGGGGCCTCAGATCAGGTCCCGCTCTTCGGGAAGCTGGACCACCGTGGTCTGGTGGTCCTCGCTGGTCTTGACGATCAGCGCCAGGTCCGGCGTGATCCTGAACTGCGAGATCATTAGGTTGTCCTGTTGGATCGCCACGTCGTTGGCTTGGCGTGTGGCCTCATCGATCTCGCCCCAGTCCCCGCGCACATGGCGCTGGACATAGGCCAAGGGGTCGATCAGGCCTCGCCGGGCCAGCCAATGCACCTTCTCGCTCAACTTCAACGTACTCGGTGCGAACAACGGTTGCTTGTGCGGCGCAGGCCGCTTGAACGGATTGGGGATCATGGTGTTTCTCCTTCGAGTTGGTACAGCAGGACGGCAGCGCGTCCGGTGGATCAGCGAATGGTCAACACCTCGCCCCGTGTCGCGGAGCCAGGTGTCATGTCCCACGCGCGGATGACGGGAACGAACTTGTCGGTGAGGATGCGGGTCTCGGCGATGGAGCCGTCTTCGCGTTCGGTGAACTCCCGCTGGAGCGTCTTGTCCTTGTGGGTGTCACCTTTGACGACGAGCACGCGCCCGGTCTTGGAGCGCACAACCCCCGAGATCGCACCCGCGGCCAGAGCCAGGGCGAGATGCCAGCGGGACAAGGCCCGCGCCGGTGGACGCAGCGATTGCTGCGCAGCCCCCAGGTGCGTGTCCTGCGATGGCCACAAGCCTTGCAGCCTGCCAACCTCATCGGCGAACTGCTCGGGCTCCATCGTCACGCGGAAGAAATGCTCTGGCTCGGCCGGGCTGGCGGGGACGATGTACGGCAGGAACGGCCACTCGCTCGGCAGTTCCTCGGCTTCGACTTCGCCTTGCCCTACCTGCAACAGCAGATTGCGCACGGCCTTGACGCCATCGGGCACCTGCTCGCGCTGGCGCACCCGGCGTCCGAAGATCACCACCTGCTTGAACTGCGTCTCCACCGCTCGGTAGATGCGCAGGTCCGTGTAGTGGCGCGTCAGCCAGCCGACCAACTCCGCGTCGAGCACGTAGCCGGGGACGATGAAAACCAGCACGCCGCCGTATTGCAGCAGCGAGAGCGTGCGCTGGTAGAACAGCTTTTCAAGGCGGGCACGGCCCTGGCCCTGATAGCCGATGTTGCCGTTGACGTCCTTGGACAGGTCCCCATACGGCGGGTTGAGCCAGAGCAGCCCGAAGGACTGCTTGGAGACCATCGTGTCCATCAGGTCCGCGTGCAGGCAGTGATCGACCAGGCCGCGGGCATGGCGCGCCCGCTCCGCGTCGAACTCGACGGCGAACGCCTTTGCCTGCTCGCGCCCGAGGGCATGGGCGGCTTCGGCGATCGCCACGCCTTCGCCGGCGCAGGGATCGAGGATGCACATCGGCCCGTCGCTGGGCATCAGTGCGTTGAGCGCTCTTTCGAGCGTGGGTTCGTCGGTCGGGAAATATCCGTTCTTGACGAAATTGCGGGCGAGCCGCGGGAACATGAGGGCCATGGAAGTCTCCTGGTTGGCGGGGATGAAACACGGAAGTACGCCAAGGCGTGCCTCCGAGGGTGGGTCAAGCCGCTACCGCTTCCGGCGTCCAAATCTTGGCCGGATACGGATAGGCGGTGAGCGCGTCGCTGCGGATCAGGGAGCCGAGCGCCAGGGTCAGCGCCGGCACGTCGATGGCGAGCCGATGGCCTTCCAGCGGCCCGAGGGCGAACGGAAGGCGGGCCAGCATCTCGCGGGTTTGCAGCAGTTCCAGCACGGTCTCGCGCCAGTGATCGAGCAGCGGCAACGGGCAGGTGTCCCGCACCAGCATCCACAGGCGGTCAAGCCTGTGGGCGCTGTCGCGTGGCAGCAGTGCCAATGCGCTGGCGTTGGCCTTGTCGGGCTTGACGCAGCGCCGGTCGAACAGCCACACGTTGGACAGCGAGCCGAACAGCGTCCGCCGGTACGCGCGCGTGATGCGCTTTTCCAGGCGATCGACGTTGCCGATGAATACCGGGACGCTGCCGCCCTGGTCGGTGATGACGTGGAACTGGTCCAGTCCCTGCTCGTCGCGCCCGAGGGTCAGGCGAGCGAGGAACTGCTGGACGGCGGTGTCCCGCGCCCAGATGGACAGGAAGATCAGGTTGCCCTGGTCATCGCCGACGCAGGCGTCGGCCATCACGTCCGGGCATTCGTCGATGCGGTACAGCGTGGAAGAAGTGTTTGCGGGCATGGTGGTGTCCTCGGATGAACGGGAACAGCACCGCCCGCTGGGGCAAGTACTGCCCCAGGGGGTGGAAGAAAACCGCTCAGTCCGGCTCGAACTGCCGGGTGTGCGGGTTGAAGTGAAGCGGCTCGTCCGCCGAAGTGATCGGCGTGAAGCCTTCCAGGTAGATGTTGTTGAGGTACTGGTCGCGGTAGGTCAGTGCCTGCCGTGCCTGGTCCTCGGTGAGGCCGTTGTCGATGAAGTACGCCAGCATTTCCTCGTCGGAGGACACTTCGTCGTTGGACAAACTCCCTTCAACGAGTGCCAGCAACGAGGGCGGAAGCGTTGCCAGGATCGGGTCCATGTCGGTTCCTCCTGGCTCAGGCCATCGACGCCGCGGCGGATGCCGCGGATGCCGTGGGTGTGCGCCGCCGGGCGTGGTAGGCGCGAACGCCTGCACGCCAGTCGGCGGACTGCTCCGGTGCGAGGTCCAGATAGGACAGCGGGCACGTGTAGTAGTACGGGTGCATGGACTCGTCCAAGGACTTGTAGCCCCACTGGCCGCCGCTTCGTTCAAGCAGATCGCAGCGGATGTAGCGCAGGGACTGGCCCGGTGCGAGATCACGATGCACGCCTTCGACCTTGGCGGTCACTTCGGCGACGGACCACAGCACGTTGCCGCGCAGGGTGTGAGCGATGACCTTGACGCTGGCGCGCTCGGTCTCTTGCGGTGCGATCAGTTCCGCGATCAGTTCGGACCGCGATTGGTTTGAGAAATACCAGCCCATGAGAGGCCTCCTCGAAAAGTTGAGCTGAAGGCCTCCCCGTGGGGAAGAACCCCCAGCGGGTGATGGAATGCCGCATCTGCGGCGAAGGAACCTATGCGTCGCCCTCAATCCCAGTCGTCATCGTCTCGATCACAACCGGCCGGGCAGTAGCCGAACTCGATCCCGTGCGAGCAATAGCCATGCTCCGCATTCCAGTCCTGGGTTTCCTGCCGTTCGGCAGGTGTTGCGTAGTCCCATTCCTGGGCCGCGATTTCGAGAGCCTGAGCACGTTGCTCATCCGGCAAACGATTGGCCTGTGCGTCGATCGCCGAACTGAAGAGCGTCACGTAGTGGTCGTAGGACAAGCCGCAACCGCGCTGGGCGTGTGCGGCGGCCGCTTTGCAAAGGTCCCGCCACGCGGGTTCATCCAGCGTTGAACGCGGGGTATCGCAAGCGATGGTGGACATGATGGAGACCTCCAGAAAATGGCCAGGGCCTCCCCCGCATGGGAAAGGAACCCCGGCGGGTGGATGAAGAACACCGCGCATGCGGCGTCTGCGATCACGCAGGTTTTGGTTCGGCCTGGCGGCTCCACTCCTGCGTCTTGAAGTCCAGCGCGTAGCCCAGCTCGCCCAGGCGGGCGATCTGCGCGCGCAGGGTGCGGCGGTCGATGGTCGAATCCAGTTTCACGGACTCGCCCAGCGGCCACAGCAGGCCGAAGAGCGCGGCGTCACCGTCTTCGGTGCTGCCGGGGGCAGCGGCCGTAGCAGGCGGTGGCGCATCCACGCCGAAGGGCGTGGTATCGACCAGCGGGTCCGCGGACGCCTGCACGGGTGCGGGCTTGGCGGGCCTGGACGCTTTGGTGGGCTTGGCCGGCGTTGCCGCAGGCTGCGCCCCTTGCTCTTCATCGAGCGGATCGACGTCCTGGGTGGCGAAGCTGCGGGCTTCGTCGCGGCTGAGTTTGTCGATGCCGTTGAGCGTCATGCCGTCGAGGCTGGCACGGATCTCGAACCGCATGCCGCCGCCGACCGGATAGGACTTCGGGAAGATGTACCTGATGATGAATTCCCCGTCGTACTTGCCTTCGGGGTACTGCTCCAGCTCCGGGTCTTTGACCTCGAAAGTACCGAGGTGCGTCGCGAGGCGGCCAACCGTGAACGGGCCGTTCTTGCCGCGGATGGTACGCAGCGTGAGCTGGCCGGGGACGACGATGGGCGCAACAGATTTCTCGGAAGCCGATGGGGTTGCCATGATGGTTCTCCTGATGATGAATGACGGGCCGCCGACGGCACCCGGTGGATGAGAGGAAATGGCCTCGCCCGAGGTGGGCGAGGTCCGCGTGGCATCACGCCTTGAGCTGGCGCATGCCTTCGGCCAGCAGCCACAACGCCCGGTTCAGGCGCAGGTTCTGGTCGATGCCTTGCACCGGACGGGTGCGCTGATTGCGGCCGTTGGCCGTGCGTCCGTTCAGGCCCCCTTTGACTAGGTTCTCCTGGACGCGGTTGAAGACGGCCCACAGGTCGTTCTTGCGGTCGTCCCATCGCCGAGGGGCCAGCAGTTGGCTCTCGGTGACAGGCGTGGACTTGGCCGGATCGTCGTACTTGAGTGCGAGCGCAGAGTTCGCAAAGACCTCCGCTTCGCCCTCATCGAGGGTGATGGTGCGCATCGCATCGCGCGCGTTCTGCACGCGCTCGAAACCTTCGAGGACTCCGTAGGCACCTTCGATCACCTGGCTGGCCACGTCGCCCTTGTGGGGAACGCGGATGTCTGCGGTGGTGTCACCGCAAACCAGGCCGTTGTGGCAGACGAACCGGAACATGCCGGCGAGCATCTGATAGCTGCTCGTGCCGTCATGGCTGTTGAGCAGGATGATCTCGTTCGCCTCGTCGCCGTTGATCTGGCTTGCATGGCGAAGTCGGATGAGGTGCTTCGTGTACTCGCGCCGGTCTTCGTTGCGCACGCGCGTCTGACACACCATGAAGGGCTCGAAGCCCTCCTGGCGCAGCTTGGTCAGCACGGTCGAGGTCGGTATGTAGGCATACCGATCGGACCGGCTCCCATGTGGAGCGTCGGCGAAGATCGACGGAACGACGGCACGAATGCGGTCGTCCGAGAGTGGGCGATCAGAGCGCAGGATCGGGGATTGCGGAGCAAAGCGGGATACCAGAGACATGGCTGATCTCCTTTGAGAAATTCGACAACCGCGTGGCCGTGAGACCACGCGGAACTCGGGGGATGAAATGCGCAAGCACGCGTCCTGGGGACGCGGCGTACGTGGGGAGGAAAAGCGACAAGGCCCCGTGAGAGGCCGTGCCGGATCAGAACGAAGCAGCCAATGCCGGCTCCTGCTCCTGGACTTGCGCCTCGGGCTCGCGCTCGGCGGGCTCGGTGGCCGTGTCGATGGCATCGTCGGCTTCGGACGCGGATGCGTCTTCGGCCGGCGGCGCCTCGGCTTGCGCCTGGCTCGTCGGATAGACCTGGGTGCCGTCGATCTTGATGAGACCGATGTGGACCAGCGTCGATTCCAGGCTGGCGGCCGGTTCCCCGGCGTGCTCACCCTTGGTGCGGATGTACGGATCGATCTTCATGTCGTTCAGACGGAAGGCGATCAGCACCTTGCGGTCACCCTCGACGGCCTGAACGCACCGGCGAACCAGGTGCTCGGCTTCCGGGGTGGCGACGATGGTGTCGAAGTACCGATACTCCGGTTCATCGACAGGCCCGGCCAGTGCCGCGACGGTGCAAGAGAGGAACGAGTCGCCAGCTTTTGGGGTGACGTCCTTCACACGATTGAGATAGCCGATGCCGCGGGTGATCAACTCGTGCTGCTCGATCGAAGCCAGTTCGGCCCGGTCGATCAGTTCGGCCTTGAGCAGTCGCGCCTTGAGGGACGCGGCGGCCTGACCCTTCTGCTCACCCTTGTCGCGGATGTACACATCGCCCCACAGGTCACCGAGGCGAAAGCGCACCAGCGGGCGCTGCTTGGGATCGTCAACGCCGATGTAGCGCTGAACGAGCTTCTTGGCCTCGGCACCCGAGACCTTGACGTCGAAGTAGCGGTAGCTGGGGTCCCGGGCGGGGCCGACCAGCGCGGCGATGGTGCATGCCAGGAAAGGCTGCGCACGGCGGCCGCCCCGGACGGGCACTTCACGGACACGCTGGATGTAGCCGATGCCCGAGGTGTGGAGGTCGAAATACGATTTCTCGTTGGACGTGGTGTTCATGGTGAATCTCCATTGGGATGAAGCGGAGACACACCGGCCCACGCATGCGGGGAAGGTGCGTGACCCCGCGGTGGGTTGATAAGGCGAAAGCATCCGCCACCAGAGGCTGGTGGCCGCTCGCGGAAGGATGCGGTGCGAGCTGGCTCGGTCACGCAGTGGGAACTGCGCCGCAACCTCGAAGACCGATGGTTGCCTGGCATGTCGCTGACGACGTCAGCAGGCATGGGGCCAGCATGGCGGGGCCTCGCGCGCGCGGCAGCAATCAATCGGCACCCGGGCGCTTCCCTTTGTCCGCGCCACCCGGCGCCTGTCACAGGCACTTGGCGCCGCGCAGGTGCTCGGGGGTATCGGCGCGCGGACGGCCGGGACGGCTCCAGGCGCCGCCACCGCGCGCGCCGATCAGCCGCCAGCCGGCGGCGCGCAGGCTGGCGCCACCTTCGTCGGGCATGGTGTAGGTGAGCAGGCGTATGTAGCCCAGCGCCCTTGCCGCCTGCCAGGCCGCGCCGTAGAGCTTGCTGCAGGCGCTGGGTGTGCCGTCGGTGCACAGCCGCGTGACTTCCAGCGTCCAGGTGCCGCGCGACCGGGCGGCCGACAATGGCCACGCCGTGGATCAGGTCGCTGTCGCTCAGCGTGACGGCCAGGGCGAACTTCGCGCCCTGGACCGGGCGGTGGTGGCGATGGTGCGACAGAACGAATGCATTGGCCGTGCGCAGCGACACCGGTAGGAGGTGCAGCCTCGGCGAGGTCGATGGCGTGTTCATGCGGTTGTCTCCGGTGGCATGCCGGCGTTGTGGCCGGCGGGGCGTGCCTCGGCGGCTGGAGACAAACGCGCACGCGCGGCGATGGCGGCGGTGCGAACAAAAGAAGGCCCCCGATGCGGGGGCTGCGAGGCGGTTGCCGCGTCAGGCGGGAGGCACCACTGCTAAGGACAGGTGCGTGGCGGTGGCGGAAAGCACGAGATCGTCCGCCGAGTGCTGGAGGCGCGTGAACAGGCCGTCCTTCGGGTCGAAATACTCCGCGAAGTCATCGCCGCCCAGCTCGCGGCCGGCGAGGTGCCACCAGTCATCGAACGGGTCGGTGTCCGGGTTGCATCCGACGGCGTAGGCGAGCAGTGCCTGGCGCCCATCCGGGCGACGCTCCCCACGCTCGGCGAGGAAGTACACGCCCTGATCCTTGACCAGGACAATGCGGCACTGATTGGGGACGTCTCAGAAAACGGAAAAAATCGTACGCTAAGCCGGTTGCAGCGGTCGTAGCGGCCTGAACTTGCCCGCGCCGATCTTGGCGCTGCTGCGCCAGAGGTAATCGCCGGTCAGGTTGATGTGCTCCCAGCCCAGCGGCGACAGGTACTGCAACAGGGCGTCATCGACAGTCTGGCCGTGACCGCGTAAGGCGTTTGAGGCCCGTTCCAGATAGACCGTGTTCCACAACACTATGGCCGCCGTCACCAGGTTGAGGCCGCTGGCCCGGTAGCGCTGCTGCTCGAAACTGCGGTCGCGGATTTCGCCCAGCCGGTTGAAGAACACGGCGCGGGCTAGCGCGTTGCGGGCTTCGCCCTTGTTCAGTCCGGCATGCACGCGGCGGCGCAGCTCGACGCTTTGCAGCCAGTCCAGGATGAACAGCGTTCGCTCGATGCGGCCCAGCTCGCGCAGCGCCACGGCCAGGCCGTTCTGGCGCGGGTAGCTGCCGAGTTTCCTGAGCATCAGCGAGGCCGTCACCGTGCCCTGCTTGATCGAGGTGGCCAGCCGCACCTTGGCGTTGATCGCCTTGCCGGACGCCTGGAACTGCTGCTGATGCTTGTGCTTGGCAGCGTTGAACAGCTTGCCCAGGATGCGGTCGTGCAGGTCGATGATTTCGTCGGTGACGGTGGCCATGCCCTCGATGGCGAGCGCACCAGGGTCGCGTAGCGGCGCTGTGCCTCGAACTTGGCCAGATCGGCGGGCGTCATCTGGCCGCCTTCGCGGGCGATCTTGAGCAGGCGGTTCTGGTGCACCGACCGCTCGATGCCGGAAGGCAGGTCGAGCGCCTGCCAGGCTTTGAGGCGCTCGATGTGTTCGAGTATGTGGCGCGAGTTCGGCTTGACGGGCGACTGGCGCAGCCAGGCCAGCCAGGTCGTCTTGCCGTTGTCGTGGCGCTTGAGCAGATCGTCGAGGCGGTGCCGGTGGGTGGCCGACAGTGGATCGGACAAGGCCGCGTAGATGCGGCGGTTGGCGCGGCTGTAGGCGTTCATCGAACACCTCCCTTTTCCTCATCCGGCGCAACAGGACAGTTGCTTCACGTCCTTGTTGAAGGTCTGCGCCGCGAGCTTCAGTCCCTCGACCATGGTCAGGTAGGGGAACAACTGGTCGGCCAGCTCCTGCACGGTCATCCGGTGGCGGATCGCCAGCGCGGCCGTCTGGATCAGTTCGCCCGCTTCCGGCGCGACCGCCTGTACGCCGATCAGCCGCCCTGAGCCAGCTTCCGCCACCAGCTTGATGAAGCCGCGCGTGTCGAAGTTGGCGAGCGCCCTCGGCACGTTGTCGAGCGTCAGCAGCCGGCTGTCGGTCTCGATGCCGTCGTGGTGCGCTTCCGCCTCGCTGTAGCCCACGGTCGCCACCTGCGGATCGGTGAACACCACCGCCGGCATCGCCGTCAGGTCCAGCGCCGCGTCGCCGCCGGTCATGTTGATCGCGGCGCGCGTGCCGGCCGCCGCCGCCACATAGACGAACTGCGGCTGGTCGGTGCAGTCGCCGGCAGCAAAGATGTGCGGTGCGCTCGTGCGCATGGCGCGGTCGATGACGATGGCTCCCTGCGCATTGACTTCGACGCCTGCCGCTTCAAGGTTCAGGCTGCGCGTGTTCGGCGCGCGACCGGTGGCGACCAGCAGCTTGTCGGCGCGCACTTCCCCCTGCCCGGTGGTGAGCACGAATTCCCCGCCCGCATAGGCAACGTGGCTCGCCTGGGTGTGGTCCAGCACCTCGATGCCCTCGGCGCGGAAGGCGTCTGTTACGGCTTCCCCGATGGCCGGGTCTTCTCGGAAGAACAGCGTGCTGCGCGCCAGGATCGTGACCTGGCTGCCCAGCCGGGCGAAGGCTTGCGCCAACTCGACCGCCACCACGGAGGAACCAATCACGGCCAGCCGCTCGGGGAGCGAGCTGCTTTCCAGCGCCTCGGTGGAGGTCCAGTGGGGTGTGTCCGCAAGGCCCGGGATTGGCGGAAGCGCCGGGCTCGCGCCGGTGGCAATCAGGCAGCGGTCGAAGTTCACCTCGTGCGTGCCGCCGTCAGCGGTCGCCACGGTCAGCGTGCGCGTGTCCCTGAACCGGGCCTCGCCGCGCAGCACGGTGATGGCCGGAGTGCTTGCCAGGATGCCTTCGTACTTGGCATGGCGCAGCTCCTCGACGCGGCCTTGTTGCTGGGCCAGCAGCCGCTCGCGCAGTACAGCGGGCGCTGCGGCCGGCAGGCCAGCATCGAACGGGCTTTCGCGGCGCAGGTGGACGATGTGCGCGGCGCGGATCATGATCTTGGACGGCACGCAGCCGACATTGACGCAGGTGCCGCCGATGGTGCCGCGCTCGATCAGCGTGACGCGGGCGCCTTGCTCCACGGCCTTCAAGGCAGCCGCCATCGCCGCGCCGCCGCTGCCTATCACAGCCACGTGCAGCGCTTGTTCACCGCCAACATGCTTCGTTTCGCCACCGAGCCAGCCCAGCGCCTTGTCTAGCAGGCCGGCAGGCTTGTTCGGCGTGTCGGTAAGCCGTGCGCGATAGCCGAGCGTGGCCACTGCGGCAACCAGCGGGGCCACGCTCACGCCTGCATCCGCCTCGATTTCGGCCTGCCGCTGCGGATAGGACACCGAGGCCGCGCGCACGCCGGGCACGTTCGTCAAAGCCTGCTGGACGTGCTCGGCGCACGACGTGCAGGTCATGCCTTCGATGTGGAGGGTGATCGCCTCGGCCATGATTACGCCCTCACTGCTTGACGCTGGACGGGTAACCCGCGTTTGCGGTGGCCTTGGTCAAGGCGTCGGCATTGGTCTTGGCCTCGTCGAAGGTGACGACGGCCTCCCGCTTCTCGAAGCTGACTTCGGCCTTCTCGACGCCGGCGACCTTGGACAGAGCCGTCTTGACCGTGATCGGGCACGCGGCGCAGGTCATGCCGGGCACCGACAGGGTGACGGTCTTGGTGGCAGCCCAGGCGGGCGCGCTTAGAGCGGCGGCCAGGGCGATGAGGGTGGTGAGGGTGGTGAGTTTCTTCATGGTGATCTCCTTTCAGTAGAACAGCGGCAGGACGTAGGGAAACGCGAGGGCAACCAGGACCAGGGCGGCCACGATCCAGAAGATCACCTTGTAGGCAGTCCGCACTTGGGGCACGGCGCAAACGTCGCCGGGCTTGCAGGCATGGGCTGGTCGGAAGATGCTGCGCCAGGCGAAGAACAGCGCGATGAGCGCTGCGCCGATGAAGATCGGCCGATACGGCTCCAGCACGGTCAGGTTGCCGATCCACGCGCCAGAGAAGCCGAGCGCGACCAGGACAAGGGGGCCGAGGCAGCAGGCCGAGGCGAGGACGGCCGCGACGCCGCCGGTCGCCAGTGCGCCGCAGCCGTTCTTGGGTTCCGACATAAGGTTCTCCTTCCGGGACTTCGCTTGATGCTGTAACGTTACTTCCGTAGTCAACTACGGAGTCAAGCGCCATGGAGAACGCTCAAGAGAATCTGACCATCGGGGCCTTCGCCAAGGCAGCCCGGGTCAACGTGGAGACGATCCGCTTCTATCAGCTCAAGGGCTTGCTACCCCAGCCGGAGCGGCCCTACGGTCGCATCCGCCGCTACGGGCAGGCGGACGTGGCGCGGGTGAAGTTCGTGAAGTCAGCCCAGCGCCTGGGATTCAGCCTGGATGAAGTCGGCCAGCTCCTGAAACTGGAGGACGGCACCCATTGCAGCGAGGCGGCCGAACTGGCTGCTCACCGGCTGGCCGATGTGCGCGCACGCATGGCGGACCTCACGCGGATGGAAGAGGCCCTGTCGACGCTAGTGAGAGAGTGCAACGCGCACCATGGCAATGTTTCCTGCCCGTTGATCGCAGCTTTGCATTGCTGCTAAAGGGCCCACTTCGGCTCTTAGCGTACGATTTTTTTCCGTTTTCTGAGACGACCCCTGATTGGCGATGGCTTCGGTCAGCACGGGGCGCAGGTCAGCGCCTTTGAATCGCAGTGACATGGATGAAATCTCCTGTGTGGAAGAATGAGAAAGGCCTCCATCCGATGGGATGAAGGGCCTGTAGTGCACGCGGCCGGAACGGCTGGAACGCCGTGGCGGATGCCTCGGGTCAGCCGCAGGACCGCCCGGTTTCGCTGCGGGGCGTCATGCCGGGACGGCCTGGCGCTTGCGGGCCGCTTTCGCGTCGAGGATGCTCACGTCGATCTGGCGCCAGCGCCCGTCGTCGATGAGCCTCTCCAGCACTTCGCCGAGCATGTCGAAATACACCTCGTCGTGCCGATCGACCAGTTCGACCGATTCACCGTTCTGACGGTGCAGTTCCACCACGTAGGTGTCTCCGCCGCGGTCGTAGAGGATCGTCACCCGGCCCTCGAACTTCGCGGTCGAGACCGTGAAGCTGATCGCCGGCGGGGTCTCGATGATCTTGGAGGGCGTGGGATCGACCCAGGTGAAGTCGCGGGCACCGGCATCCACCAGCATGTGGGTGATGCGCCGGAAGCGATCGGGGGCCGGCATCTCCTCCAACTGCTCGATGAGCTGGCCCAACTCCATGCACTGCGGCGTGGGAATGGGCAGCTTGGCCGGCGCCGAGCCGAGGATGTGCCTCGTGATGGTGTACGGCGTGCCGTCCGAAGTCTCCTCGGTGATGACCTCCGGCGTGTCCGCGCGCAGTCCGTCGAAGCGACGACGGGCATAGGGTTGGACATGCACCTTGGCGCCTTCGGCAGGAACCGTGGTCACCAGGCTGGGATCGAGCACCGCGAACTCGGAAGGCTTGAGCTTGACGACGATGGCATCGTCGGTCGCGGCGACCACCTTGCCGTCGAAGGGTTGGGGGTCGATGGCGAAGCCCAGCGTTGAGGACAGCGGCTGATCATCGAACACGCGGTACTTGAACGACCGCACGTTGCGGGGCACATGGCCTGCGACCAGCGAAGGCATCATGGATTTGATGAGGGAACGATCCATGGGGAAACTCCTTGAGGAAAAACAAGGGATTCCCCGCCCGCAAGGGAGAGGTCCCTTGTGGGTGGCGTGGATGGACGCGGTAGGTCCGTAGGAAGAAACGACCAGCACGGTTTCCCGCGCTTGCAGCCTCGAAGGTCTCGACTGCCTGGGCATGTGCCGGCAACGCCGACGAACATGGGGCAAGCATGGCCCTGGGGCGGTCTGCCTGCCCGCAGGAAACGGCACCGCACCACAACCGTTTTCCTGTGCTGCGGGCAAGAAAAAGCCCCTCGAAAGGGGCTGGAGGAATCAGGCTTGGTACACGAAGTAGTGCTCGCGCTGACGCGGAAAGAACACGTGTTTCCACGTGTCGCCGCTTGTGTTGCCACCGTCGAAGACGACCATTTCGTAGTCGTCCACGTCGGTGTCCACCAGGTCGGCGCTGGCGATATGGCGCATGTGCAGCGTGCCGCTCATGCGCTCGAATACCAGGATCTGGCCGATGGCATCTTCCTGGCTCATGGCGTTGACGCAGGCTCCGAGTTGGTGCTCGAAGTCGGATGCGGGTGTGATGAGGTCGGGGAACATGGGATCGCTCCTGTGAAAGTGCGCCGGCCCGGCTCTCTGGCGGGAGACCGGGCCGGCATGCGGTGAGGACAAGGAAGGCCGGGGATGTGTGTGGCAGCTATTCGCCGGCCAGCGATAGGCCCGGCAACACGGGTGCGTCGGCATCGAGGATGAGGATGCGCACGTCGGCCTGGCCGGCCAGTTCAAGGATCTGTGCCAGCTCGTCCGGCATGCCCTTGCTGCGGTGCTCCTGCCGAAGCTGCTCGGCGGCGATCCCCTCGACGTCCTGCAGGTGCTGGTCCGTCCAGGGCGTGGAGATCAGCTTGACGCCGATCGCCGGGCTGTAGGGAATCCGGAACGCGATGAACAAAAAGGCCTCCGGCGTCGCGAGGTCAGCCAGGTTGGCCAGGTACTGGCCGGTTTCGCGGCTGATGTGCGCGCTGCTGATTTCCCAGCACCGGCTGTAGTAGCCGGTCTCGAAGCTCAACCGCTGCACGACTTCCCGTGCGGCCTCGGCCGAATAGGTGTCGCCAATGTGGACGGGGCGGCCGTCGAAGTCGTCGCCGTGGATCGCGTACACCACGGCACCCACCATGCCTTCGCCGCTGCCCCCTTCAGCCGCGTCGCATTCGGCGATCAGTGCGGCGCCGACAGGTTCGGTGCCAGTCCTGACCACCGCGAAGTCGCTGGTGATGATGCAAGGAGAAGAAACCAGCGCCGCGTCGCAGAGGTGCTGCTGGCTCGGGTGGATGTTTCGCCAAACATGCGGGCTTCCGTCCTCGTAGCTGATGGACAGCGTGCGGACGATTTTCAGATTCCAGTAGCCGCGTAGAAAGGGATTGGGATTCTGGGACATGGGATTTCTCCAACAGAATAATGATGGAGCAAATCCCCGCCACCGGGAATTGACCCCGGTGGGTGGAAAGAAAGGAAACAGCGTCAGGTGACGCTGATCGTTGGCGTTTGGGCCAATCGCTCGGCGACGCGCCGGCGCAAATTCATGCGGAATGGCTCGTCGCTGACGCCCGCCAGCAGATTGATGGTCTCCAGCGCGATCAGGGCCGAAGCCTCTTCGATGTCGGCGGCCACAATGGTCTTGCGCAATTGGTCGCCGAGCTGGAGGGCCTGGGAGGAGGAGCTGATGAAGCGGACCTCGCGGCTCAGGTAGCAGCCGTTGCCGCCGAACTCGAACAGCCGCGGCTTGCTGCAGTACCAGCAGCCCTCGAACTGGATGGCGGTCAGGTGGTGCCCGTCATCGAACCGGGTGGCGATCAGAAACAATGCGTCGAGATCGGCGGTGTCCTCGAACGAATGACGGTCGATCAAGTTCCCCAGCTCTTCGTCCTCATCGGCACGGAAGTGCACGGCGAGCAGTTCGAGCAGCGGCGGGATCGACAGCCCTTCGTCGTCCGGCATCGGAATACCGAGTTGCGTGGCCAGGTCTTCCAGGCCATCGAGCACGTCCGGCCATTGCGGATTGGTGGTCTCGGCGATCTGGGCGATGTAGGCCTGCCCGTTGCCGGGGTGGCTCTCGTCCAGCGCGAAGGCGCCGAACAGCGCCTGGATGACGGGCGTCACACGGTCGAGCACGAGAACGCCGGTGGCTTCGTAGTAGTTGTTGGCCATGAAGGCTCCTTTCGATGAATGAACGGAGCCAGCCCTTGCGGACGATGGCATCCGCAGGGGAAACCGCCTGATGCCGGATGGCGCTGGGCGGGGAGAAAACGCGAGGGACATGGCCTCGAACGAGGCGCATGTCCCTCATGGGGTCCCGTGAACGCAGTGATGAAGGTGTGCCAGGGACCGGCTCACCAACCGCTGTAGTTCAGCAGCAGGTCGGCGATCACCTGGCGACGTTGCAGATCGAGACCATCGAAGTCCGACAGTCCTTGGAAGTGGCAGCGCTTGAGCATGGCACCGCCCTCGCGCGCGTTGTAGAAGCTGAACATGGCGGACAGGAACATGCGTTCCCCGCTGCTCAGGACGCCGAGTGCGTCGTTGGCACGCAGCATGTCGGGACGCAGATCCCACTTGCTCTTTGCCTGGTTCAGGCCTTCGCGCGTGCCGTCGCCAAACCATTGCGGGCCTGCGATCTCGACGCCGCGCTTCCAGACCTCGAAGAAGGCTTGGGGCGCGGCGGCGAAATGCTGCTCTTCCCGCATGATCTGATCGACGACTTCCTGGGGCAAAAGCTGGTTCATGACGTGGTTCCTCCAGTTGGATCAGGGTGTGGCGAGCTGGGACCAGCCGCCTCTTTCGAGGGCACGTTGAGCCGCGGCATAGCTGCGGAAGTACTGGCAGGATTCCCGCGAAACGGGACCTTCTGTATCGCGCGTGCCGATGTAGTGGCCGGCGGCGCTATGCAGGATTTCGAGCGGCAGGAACTTGCCGCAATGGATCAAGGCCAACTGGCCGAAAGAGGCTTGCTGGGACATGGACGGGCTCCTTGGAAAAAGCGGGGCCTCGTCCCTCACGGGATGGCAGCTCCCGCACGCGGTTGAGAAAAAAGCATCGGCGTCACGGGTGACGCGCGTCCGCAGACTCGATGCGATGGCGGACTGGCGGGTAGCGCGGAAAGAATCCGCGGCAGCCTGGAAACTCTGGCTGCTGGCATGGTGCTGACGAATCAGCGACACATGCGGGCAGCTTCATGCGCGAGGCGAGCCGCGTCAGCCGGAAATCGGCATTTGCAACAGCCCCGATTGGCGAACGCGGAAAAAAGAAAGCCCCGCAATAAGTGCGGGGCTGTCAGGAGGATGAGGCGAAACTGGGTCAGCGAGGCCTGTCGCCCAGTACATGCTGCTTCCACAGGGCGAATGCCTCGTCCGGTCCCAGCTCTGCGAGGATGACGATGGGCTGGCCCCGACGGGCACGCAGCGATGCGAAATACGCTGGCCGGTCGGCGATGGCGTTGAGCTTGATGCCCTTTAGGAACAGCAACTGGCGGGGGCGAACTTTGGTGGTAACGCAGGCATGATTGCGCTTGTTTGGGGCAAAAGGGCCAGCGAAGCGGGCGGACACGGCCAGAAAACCGCGACGAACTACTTGTACTTGCCAGGCGAGGCGAACGGGTGACATCAGCATATCGCTATGCGGTAAAGAAGACCGTCCTAAAGCTTGCAGGATCCCGGCATAGCTTCATCATCACCTCTCCGTGACGGCTCATTGGAACGAAAAAGGCCAGCATCGCCGTGATGGACTTTCATAATTGCCAGGTCAACTGGCTTGCGTGCTGTTTATTCACAGCAAGGCATTGCGACGTCGTTGCAGCAATCGCCGCCATCGCAACAGGGCGTTGCAGCAAAAGCGGCGGTGGGCGCTAGCATGAGGGCCAAGCCGCGGCCGCTCATGCTGGGGGCCGTTCTCTTCAGATTGGTGTCCTGCACCGTGTGCATTGCGAATTTCCGGATCGTCCCAATGTCACTGGGACTCCTTTGTGGCGGCCGGGTTCTCCACGCTCATGAACGACTGGGCCACCAGCGCGATCGCCCCGCCCACGATGGTCATGTCAGCGATGTTGAAGGCGGGCCAGTGCCAGCCGTGCAGGTGAAAGTCGATGTAGTCGATAACGTGCCCGCGCGTGGCGCGGTCGAACGCGTTGCCCAATGCGCCGCCCAGAATGAGGCTGTACGAAAGGCCTTCCGTTTTGCGCAGCGGCCGGGAGAGCAGCCATGCGAGCCATGCCGATATTGCGAACGCGATCGCCAGAAAAAACCACCGCTGCCAGCCGCCCGCGCCAGCAAGGAAGCTGAACGCCGCGCCGGGATTGAGAGCGTGAACTAGGTTGAAGAATGACGCCACCTCGTGCGACCAACCCAAGGGAGTTGTCGCGTCAATGTAGCTCTTAGCTGCCTGATCGCCGGCGAATATAACGATCGCGAGTGAGTACCACTGCGTCTTGCGAAGAGATGGTTCATCCATTGTTCATGCCGCCTTGAACTTCAGGAGGCGCAGCCCATTGACGACAACCAAAAGACTTGCCCCCATGTCAGCGAACACAGCCATCCACATGGTGGCATGCCCTGTGAACGTCAACGCAAGGAACACCGCCTTGATGCCAAGGGCCAGAACGATGTTCTGCGTGAGGATCGCCGCAGTGCTACGCGACAGCCGGATGAAGGCGGGGATCTTGCGCAGGTCGTCGTCCATCAGGGCGACGTCGGCTGTTTCGATCGCGGTGTCGGTGCCGGCCGCGCCCATGGCGAAGCCGATGTCGGCACGGGCGAGCGCGGGCGAATCGTTGATGCCGTCGCCCACCATGCCCACCTGGCCCTCGCCGCCGACCAGGCTTTCGATGGTCTTGAGCTTGTCTTCGGGCAGTTGGTCACCACGGGCTTCAGAGATTCCGACCTGGGCAGCGATGGCCGCGGCCGTGTGCTGGTTGTCCCCCGTCAGCATCAGCGTGCGCACACCCAGCGCCTGCAGGTCGGCCACCGCCTCACGGCTGGTTTCCTTCACGGTGTCGGCCACTGCAAAAATGCCGAGCACGGTCGCATCGTCCATCAGCAGGATCGCTGTCTTGCCTTGGCGCTCCAGGGTCTCCAGCCGAGCCTGGAGCGTCGCTTCGCTCAGGCCCAGCTCCTGGGCGAGCCTGTGGTTGCCCATGTGCAACATGCGCCCGGCGACGCGGCCGCGCACGCCGCGGCCAGGCAGCGCCGCGAAGTCGTCGACCTCGTGCAGCGCGATGCCGTCACGGTTCGCCTTGCGGGCGATGGCCTGAGACACAGGATGGTCCGAGCGTGCCGCGAGGCTTGCGGCCCAGGCGGCAACTTCCTGCGCCTCGCCGATCAGCGGCACGAAGTCGGTCTGCTCGGGCTTGCCATGTGTGAGTGTGCCGGTCTTGTCCAGGGCCAACGCCTTGAGCTTGCGCCCGCCCTCCAGGTAGACGCCACCCTTGATCAGGATGCCGCGTCGGGCGGCAGCGGCCAAGCCGCTGACGATGGTGACCGGCGTGGAGATGACCAGAGCGCAGGGGCAGGCGATCACCAGCAGTACCAGGGCCTTGTAGACCCAGTCAAACCATGCGCCGCCGAAGGCGAGCGGCGGCACGACGGCAACCAGCACGGACACCGCGAACACCGCCGGCGTGTAGACGCGGGCGAACTGGTCGACGAAGCGCTGCGTGGGCGCACGGCTGCCCTGCGCGGACTCCACGGCATGGATGATGCGCGCGAGCGTCGAGTCGCTGGCGCCTGCGGTCACCTTGTATTCGAAAGAGCCGGTCTCATTGATGGTTCCGGCGAAGACCTGGTCACCTTCGGCCTTCTCGACGGGCAGGCTCTCGCCGGTGATGGGCGCCTGGTTGATGGCCGATCGACCCGAGGTGATCAGGCCGTCCAGTGCGATGCGCTCGCCAGGACGCACGCGGACCACCGCGCCCTTTGCGACCTCCTTGGCCGGCAGCTCTGTCCATGAGCCATCGGCCTGCCGCACGGTCGCGGTCTCGGGCGCCAAGTCCATCAGCCCCCGAATGGCGTTGCGGGCGCGGTCCAGCGACTTCGCCTCGATCACTTCCGCCAACGCGAACAGGAACATGACCATGGCGGCCTCCGGCCAGTGGCCGATCGCCATGCCGCCGGTGACCGCGATGGCCATCAGGGCGTTCATGTTCAGGTTGAGGTTCTTCAGCGCGATCCAGCCCTTCTTGTAGGTGCTGAGGCCGCCGGTGAAGATCGAAACCAGTGCCAGCACGATCACGGCCCAATGATTGCCGTCGTTGACCCAGTACACGCCTTCGGCGGCCACCGCCGCAACGCCCGAAACCGCCATCGGCCACCAATTGGTCTTGTGCGCGGCCACCGGGGCATCGCGCGGCTCATCAGTCCTCTGGACCTCGGCTTCCATGCCCAGCGATTCGATGGCTTCGACTGCCGGCTTGATCGCGTCGGGTGTGTGCCGAACCGTGAGCGTGCGCTGCATCAGGTTGAAATCCATTCCCTGCACGCCCGGCATGCCTTGCAGCTTGCCGCGGATCAGACTTTCCTCGGTCGGACAGTCCATCTTCGCGATGCGAAGTACCGTGGTGGCTGTCTGCATGTCCTGCCGCGCAGCCTGCATTCCAATGGAAGCAAGCGCCTTCTCGATCGGCGCTGAGGTCGCCAGCGTGTGCTGGACTCCCAGCACACGCTGCATCAGATTGAAGTCGAGCGCGGTCACACCCGGCAGCTTGCCCAGCCGGTCGCGGATCAGCGCTTCTTCCGTCGGGCAATCCATGTTCTCGATCCGGTACGTCACCCGCTCGCCGATCGGCGGCGCGGAAACGGCAGCGGTTGGTTGCTGCTGCAGGGCCGAGGATGGGATCACAGCCGCGGCTTCGATCGGCCCCGTGTGGCCGAAGGTCTGCTCCTTGGCGCGCATGCCGATCGAGGCCAGGACCTGCTCCATCTGCGCGCGTGCCTGAGCGAGGTGTTTCACCGACAGGGTGCGCTCAGCGAGGTCGAAGTCGAGGTCCTGAATTCCCTCGACTGCCCCGAGGTGCGAGCGGATGAGTTTCTCCTCGCTCGGGCAGTCCATGTTCTCGATGCGGTAGGTGGTCGACACGGCGGCGTCTCGGACAGCCTGAGCCTTCATGCCCACCGAATTCAGCGCTTGCTCCAAGGCATCGGCCGAGACTTCGCGGTGCGAAATGGTCAACAAACGCTGCGGAAGATCGAACAGGAGCCGCTCGACACCGGGCATGCCCTCCAGCGTTCGCCGCACCAGTGCTTCCTCATTGCGGCAATCCATGTTGCTCACGTGGAAAACGGTGGTTTCAGTGCTGGCCTGCTCACTGGCGCACGCCGTCTGTTGGCCATTGCCGCCGGAGCAGGCGCATGGGCTGGAAGGTTCTTTGTTCATAGATCGCTCTTCATTGACAAGGTTTTCCCCGGATGCCATCATTACAAAACCTCTAGTAGATATAGAGTCAAGTTTTTTATAGGAAGCAACCATGATGCGGATCGGTGAACTGGGCAAGAAGGCAGATTGCTTGGTGCAGACCGTGCGCTTTTACGAGTCAGAAGGCTTGCTGCCCGAGCCTGCACGTAGCGAGGGCAACTTCAGGCTCTATGACGAAGTCCATTTGCAGCGCTTGCTGTTCATCCGCCGCTGCCGGGCGAAGGACATGACGCTGGATGAGATCCGTCAACTGCTGAACTTACGGGATCGGCCAGAGTTGGGCTGCGGCGAGGTGAACGCGCTGGTCGACGCTCATATCGCGCAAGTGCGGACCAAGATGAAGGAATTGCGCGCCTTGGAGCGCGAGTTAATGGATCTGCGACGCTCCTGCGATAGCGCCCGAACCTCGCGCGAGTGCGGCATTCTCAACAGCTTGGCCGAGCCCGCCTGAAGCTCGAGCGTGTCATCGGTGCTGGAAGTGATCGGGTCCAGTTCTGAGAGCCACGTGCCGCGCTCCATCATGCGAAAGCGCGCGGTTCTGACGTTTTGAGACGGCGTGCGACCGAGGGCGTGGCCCACAGGAGCCAGCGCGAGCCGGACGACCTGCGCGCCGCAATCTCCGCCACCTTACGGGTTCTCCAGGCCAGACCGAGCATCGCGGCGTGGCTGCGCAGGTGCAGGTGCAGGCCAAGGTAGCAGTGCGCCACGACGCGGCCCGACTCATGGGCACGCCACGCAACTCGCGATCGCTTCGCAAGAAGCCGCAAGGCCCGACTCGCGCAAGAATGCGACGTGGGCAAGATCGTATAGCCAGCAGCGCAAGCGTTTGCCGCTGCTGGCCGGCTCCGGAAGGGATAGACAAGCTGCGGGCCGTAGTCCATTGGAAAGTCCATCTTTCTTGAGTGTCACTCTTTGGCGCCCAGCGTGTGCTTTTGCGACCGGAAAGCGCTGAACAAGTGGCCCCCGGGCATCCAGAAATCGCCGTAGTTGACTTGGGCGTCTTCGTGCTCACGCTTGTGATGCCAGCGATGGGCTTCAGCCACCCCGATCAACAATCCCAACGGCCCGACCCGGTATCCCAGATTGGAGTGCTGGAAGGCCAGATGCACGACCAAGAAGCCGAGCCATGCGCCGACGGCCAACCACAGCTTGGAACGCCGCTACTGGCTCAACGGGGAGTGGAAAGGCCGCCCGCCCTCTAGCAAGGCGGCACAAGCGAGCGCGACGATCACTGTGAGTAGCTCCGTCGGAAAAGACGGCCGGCCGGTCGCGAGCTCGCCGAAGAGCACAACCGCAGTGGCGCCACGGATCAGTGGATAGCAGCCATACCGGATGACAGTCGCAATGAAGGGGGCGCATTGGTGCTCATCTGTTCTGTCCTAAAGCTCTGACTGGATTGGAAAACCTTCTAGCTACGGTAGAGTCAAGGGCGTCCGGGAAGACCCTGTGGCAAGTTCATTGCATCTGCGCCTTGACTCTCCAGCCGCTACAGGCTTCAGCATCCATCGATTTGGAAGGAACAATGCATGGCTGAAAACCACAGAAATCACGAAAACGACGAGTTGGGCCGCCTAGATGCGAGCGATGCGAAGGACCGAAAGATTCTTCTGACTGTGTTGCTGATCAACCTGACGCAGTCCGCCGCCGGCATTGCCCTTGGCATCTGGGCTGGCTCTACGGCGCTGATGGGCGCCGGGTTGGACAACCTCGCCGATGCGTCGGTCTATGCGGTTAGCCTGTATGCCGTCGGTCGTGCGGCAACGGTCAAGGTGGGCGCGGCCCGCTTGTCGGGTTTCTTGCTAATCGGCCTGGCCGCGCTGCTGCTGTTGGAAGTCCTACGCCGCTTCGCTGGAGGGGAAGAGCCTGTCGGCCCAGCCATGATGGCCATGGCCGCGCTGAACGCGGCTTTGAACCTAGTGTGCCTCAGACTACTGCGCCGCCATCGCGGGGAAGATGTGAACTTCAAGGCGTCAGCGATCTTTACCAGCAACGACTCCATCGTCAATGGTGCGATTGTGCTGTCCGGGGTGCTGGTGATGGGGTTCGGGTCGAACATCCCGGATCTGGTGCTGGGCGTCATCGTGGCCGCAATCGCAGCGAATGGGGGGCGGGAAATCCTGCGCGAAGCATCGGAAACAGCTCGCCGTAAGGCGGGCACATAAGGCATGTTTTCGCCCAGTTCATCCCGAGGTTTACCTCTGCAAAAGAGGTAGTCCAGCCTTTGGGCTACGGCCTCGGCTGCAGCCGAGCGTACCATTGGCGATGGCCGCGCGATAGGCGGGCATGCCGTTCTCGACCTCCGTCTGCCGTACAGCAGCGGTGCGCAAGGTTGAGGGTGCATGTCGTCTCTCCTGTTCGTGTGGCCCAGGCCAATGGCCGGGCCGGGACGTTGATGGGCAGGAGAATGGCGCCGAAGGCCCAACGGCCTTCGGCTCGGGAGAAAAGAGGAACCACCCGTGGGCTGATTGGCAGGCCCGGTCGTCGCTAGAACCGTCTGCTCATCAAGCAATCACACCCGGCCCATGTCGTGGCTGGGGCCGGCATCGTCTGGCGCACATCCGCGCACAAAGGGAGCCCGTTTTTGCACCGGCGGGCACCGGCACCGATTACCGCTGACCACGAAGGGTCTCCCGGTGGCTCGTGCAGCCTGGCAAGCCACCGGGAGACCCTTCGCAGAGGGCGGAAGAAACGCAGATCAACAGAACGCGCGTGGTGCGGCTCGCAGAGAAGCTACCTTCAGGTCCCGCGGCCGGGGACGGCTGGGCGGGACGCGCACACGGATCAAGAAGGCGTTGCGCGCTGGGCGTCCCGCAGGGCATGCGGCGGAGTGCGGGACAGGGGCCACGCCGCCGAAGGCGGGCACGGCTCACGGGGAACGGGGGCGGTCAGGAGCCTTTGCGGCCGCTACGGCGCGGGCGCGAGGCGCCGCGCTTGGAGCTGCCGGATTCGACTGGCAGCGTGCCTTTGCAGTCCGGGTAGCGGCTGCACGACCAGAACGGGCCGCTCTTGCCGCTGCGCTGGCGCGTGGGTGCGCCGCACTGCGGGCATGCCGGCCCTTGGGGAACCTTGATGGACAGGGAGGCGCTGCCGTACTGCGCAATCAACTGCGAAATCCACGCGGCCTGCTTGCCGATGAACACGTCCAGGGTGAGCTGTCCGGCCTCGATCATGTCGAGCGCCTGTTCCCAGACGGCGGTGGTGCCAGGGTCGGCAATCGCCGCAGGCACGGCATCGATCAAAGTGAAAGCCGCATCCGAGGCGCGGATGGCGCGCCCCTTCTTCACGAGGTAGCCGCGAGCGATCAGGCCGCCGATGATGTTGGCCCGCGTCGCTTCGGTGCCGATGCCAACCGTATCCTTGAGCTTCTGCTTCAGGCGGGGATCGGACACCAGCTTGGCGACGCCTTTCATGGACTTGACCAACTCGCCTTGCGTGTACGGTTTGGGCGGCAGCGTCTTGAGTGCCTTGAGATCGACGTCGGCCACCTGGCATGCCAGGCCCTCATACAGTTTCGGCAGCGCGGGCAGCACCTGGGCGCGGACCGCAGTATCGCCCTCGCCATCACCGTCTTCGGCCTGCGGCTCGGCGAGCACCTGGCGCCAACCCGGGATGACAACCTGCTTGCCCGTGGCCGCCAGGTTCTGCCCCCCGCACGAAAACTTGGCCACAGTGCGGTCGAACTCGTGGTGAGGGAGGAACTGCGCCAGGTAATGCGACCGGATGAGCCTGTACACGGCCAGTTCCTTCTCGCTCATGGCGGAGAGCTTCGCCGGTTCGAGCGTCGGGATGATGCCGTGGTGCGCCGTGACCTTGCCATCGTTCCAGGCGCGCGAGCGCTGCGAGCGGTCGAGCTGGCCCATGATCGAGCGCAGCGAGGGATCGGTCTTGAGCAGGCTGTCGAGAACGGTGGGCACTTCGGCAAACATGCTCTCGGGCAGGTAGCCGGAGTCCGAGCGGGGGTACGTCGTGGCCTTGTGCGTCTCGTACAGGGCTTGGGCAATCTCCAAGGTTTCCTGCACGTCCAGCCCAAGCTGCTTGGAACACACTTCCTGCAAGGTGCCCAGGTCGAACGGCAGCGGCGGGCCTTCGCGGACACGCTCAGTCTCCACCGACACGACGTGGGCACTGCCCGCAGCGCGGATCTGCTGCATGGTCTGCTGTGCGACCGGCTGCCGCAGGCAGCGGCCTGCGTCGTCGGTGCACGCATCGGGTGGAACCCATTGCGCGGCGAAAGTCGAACCGCCTGCGAACAGGGACACGGCGATGGCCCAGTATGGTACGGACACGAAGCGCGCGATCTCGCGGTCGCGGTCCACAACGAGCTTGAGCGTCGGGGTCTGTACGCGGCCGACCGACAGCACGCCGTCGTAACCCGCCTGTCGCCCCAGCACCGTGAACAGCCGGCTCAGGTTCATGCCCACGAGCCAATCCGCACGGGAGCGCGCCAGCGCCGAGTGGTACATCGAAAGCGTCTCGGCCGAAGGCCGCAGCTTGCCCAGTGCCGCCCGAATGGACGCATCGTTGAGCGCCGACAGCCACAGGCGTTCGATGGGGCCGCGGTAGCCGCAAAGCTCCACGATCTCGCGGGCGATCAATTCGCCCTCGCGGTCGGCATCGGTGGCGATAACCAGGTGAGTCGCCTTCGCCAAGAGCGCCTTGACGACCTTGAATTGCGTGGCGGTCTTCGGTTTGACCTCGACCCGCCAGTGCTGGGGAATGATGGGCAACTGCTCAACGGACCATCGTTTGAGCTGCTCGTCGTAGGCCTCGGGCGGCGCCGCCTCCACGAGATGGCCGATGCACCAGGTGACCGTGACGCCGGAACCGTTGAGGCAGCCTTCACCGCGCTGCGTGGCGCCGAGAATCCGGCCAATGTCTTTGCCCTGGGAGGGTTTCTCGCACAAGAACAGCCGCATATCCGTCCATCCCGATTCCTGTTGTTCATGGAGTTGCTGGGATCGAGGATGCCGAGCGCAGCCCCTGGCAGCAGCAAACAAGCCGCATGCGGCAGCGACCGCTTTCACGCCGATGAAATGGCGAGTGCGGGGAAGGTGCGTGGCCGGAAGTGTGCGGGCCGAGAGCCGCGATTTCCGGGAGCGCGCGTGGAACTCGGTGGACGTTGGTGGAGCTATCCCCTGGGGATAATTCGCAGCGCATGGAGGGCGGCGAAGCACTGCGGCAGCCGCCCTCCATGCCCGATCACTTCCTGCGCTTGGTCTCTTTCGGCGCCGTCGATTCCTGGGTGGCCTGGGGCTTCGGCTCTGCCTCCTGTGGCTTCGGGCTGAGGGCCACAGACTCGATGCGGTACGGCAGGATGCCGACACTGCGCGCGTTGACCTGCCAAGTCTCACGCGGCTGATCTTCGTTGTCCGTCCAGGGGTCGCGCTCCATGCGGCCGACGACCAGCACCCGCATGCCCTTCTGGTAGAGCTGCTGCCAGCGGTCGGCGTCGTGGTGCCAGAGTTCCACCGGCGCCCAGAAGCCGCCGCGGTCCTCGAACTCGCCGCCCTTGGTGGGGACGGGGTTGTCGAAGTACACGTTCAGCCGGAGCAACCGGCGAGGATCGTCGTTGCCATTGGGGAATTCGCGGTACTCGGGAGGCGATCCGATGTTGCCCTCGCCGATGAATTGTGTGCTCATGTTGGAATCTCCGTGGTGGTTGAAATACCCGTGCCTCGTTGGGCTCGGGCGCGTGCTCGGATGGCAGGCGCAATCACCGATCGCGCACTGCGGCAGGAACGGACGCGAGCCGGCGCAGGTAGGTGTTGTCCGCCTGCGCGGCCTTGCTGGCGCATTCCTGTGCTTGCCTGCCCAGGGTGTGCAGCAGGCTGATCTGCATGTTCAGCATGACGCGCTGCAGTTCGATCTCGTGCAGGTCGTGCAGCAGGTTGACCGGCGTGCTGGGGCTCGCCATCAGCTCCTGCCACAACGCCACGCCCATGGCCGATCGATCGTGCTTGCGCCAGCGAAGAAAGGTCGTGCCTGCGCCAGTGGTCTGCTGGGCCAGCTCGACGGGAAGCAGGTGGAAGGGATGCCCGCACGCCTGTGGCAGCACCTGTCGCTGCGCCAGGGCAATCAACTCGTCGCGCATGGCGAAGCACTGGCTGGCCCAGGCCTCGAAGTCCCCTTTACCTTTAAAAGGCTTTAAAAGGCCTTTTAGAGAGGCCGCGTGTTCCAGCCGCATGAAGGCTGGCTGTTCCAGACGACGGAAGTAGCGCGGTTCGCGGTTCGGGTCGCTCATGCCGGTTCGTCCTCGCCGGCGGCTGTGGACTTGGCCTCGGCCGAATCGGCGGCAGCGCCTTCGTCGGTGGGAGATGCGGCTGCGGCAGCGCTATCACCACGCTGTTGCAGACCACGGCGCACGACGGGCGGCGCAAACTTCGAGCGGCGCATGCCTTCGAGCACGTCCTGCGGCAGTTCGCCGAACTTCTCCAATGCTGCCCGAGCTGCGGCGTTCTTGGCCGCGAAGTCGTCGCGGGTGCAGCCCGAGTAGCGGTATTGCTGGGCCAGGCTGAACAGGCTGCGCAGCGCGTGGGCACCTTCGTTGAGCCAGCGCTCCAACGTCGAGCGATCGATCAGCGCGGTGTGGTGGGCGAGGATCAGCTTGCGCGCGATGTCGTCGTAGTCGGCCAGGAGATAGACGGCGGCAAAGCCCAACTGCGCATTGACGAACAGCGGAAGCTTGACGGGCTGCACGTTGAGGTTCTCGCCCAGGGTCAACGCGGCGGGCACGCCGGCCAGGGCCTGGTCCACCTGGTCGCGCAGCGATTGCAACGTGGTCCTGGTCTGGTCGAGCTTTTCCTCGATGCGCAACATCCACCAGTCGCTGTACGGGTCGTCCTGCTCCGAGCCGCGCTTCATCTTGTTCATCACGGCGATGTAGCCGTTCAGGCCGACGATGCCGGGTCGCCCCTCGGCGGCGGCGCGGCCATGCCAGATGCGCGAGGCGTGGTGGGTGTGAAGCGTCAGCGACATCGCGCTGCGCAAAGAGCCGAGATTGAGTTGCAGAGGTTCGTTGGTTGCCATGGCGTCCGCTCGCTTGGGAAAAGGAGCGGTCAGGATCGGCACGCAACGGAAGGCAGTCAGTCAACAAACCGAAATGAACCGGGACCCGGTTGTCGTGGCAGCGGTGGCCTGTGACACGAGCTATCCCCAGGGGATAGCTCCATCGAAAGCCATGGAGCGCTGCTCGCGCAAATGGTGCGTGCGCTCATGCAACCGACGCCATTACGGCCCCCCTGGACCGAAGTGCCATGCCGTGCCTGTCGGCGTTACAGCTTGTAGTACATCTATCCCCTGGGGATAGCTCTACTGACGGCCATCGACGTCTGCTTCACGCCCTTGTCGCTCGTCGCGCTCAGCTACTGCGCAGAAGGTCGCGCAGCCGGTCAATGTGCTGCCGGGCCACCTCGGGTGGAACCACATTGCGCGGTGGTTCAGGCGGTGCATCTCGTGCAGGGGCAGGTGGCGGTGCTGACCCGGCTTGCTTGGCCCAGGCGTTGAACTCGCCACGGATGGCGCGCTGGATGATGCCGAACAGGTAGCCTGCCGGGTTGCGGATGGTGCTGCCGCGACAGCGATCCGCCCATTCGTCCAGCACGGCCTGGCGTAGCGGAGCATCGACCTGCTGCAATGCCACGATGGCGGCGGCCTGCTGCTCTTCCTTCAAGCCGAGAAAGCGATCAGGCAGGCGAACTCCTGGCATCGCACGCGCCTGCCCACGCTCACGCGCGGTAGTACGTACTTCATTCATACGACTACTACGTACAGTACGGTCCTGCTTCGGATTCCGAAGAGCGCCGTCTGACGCGGGTTTCGGCCCTGCTTCGGAATCCGAAGAGGGGTCATCAGAATTCCGAAGAAGGCTCGGCGCCCCTTCTTCGGAATCGTGAACCCTATCCTTCTGTGGATAACTCTCCTGCGACCCAATGCCCTGGCTCGCGAGGCGTTCGGCAAGGACCTGCAGCCGCGAGGGCAACGTGCGGCCAGACAACAACGGGTCTTCGGCGATTTCCTTGAGGGTGTGCAAGCCCACGACCTGGACGGCCTTGGCCGAATGGCCCAGGGCTTGGCTGACGAGCTCCAAGTAGTCCGGGTCGAGCTGCATCGCCTCGAAAGGCGTCAGGGGCTCATCGTGCAGGACGTAGAGGTTGCCGAGGATGCGCCCGGTCTTGGGGTCACGCCTGCGGCGCACGAGACTCAACCAGCGAGTCAGGCGCAACAGCGTCAGCGCCCGTGCCACGGTCTCGTGAGAGGCCTTCCCGGCGCAGGGCATTGACGCGAGCCACGGGCGAAGTTGCTCATACGTCGGAAACGCCGTGACCCCATCCTCGTTGAGCATCATCCGAAAGACTTGCCAGGCATTGCGTTCCAGCGGCGTCAGGCGTCGGTCCAGGAACAGCCGTCGCGGCACGCTCTCGTGCCGATTGCCGCTGAACAGAAAACCGTCGCCGGTTGCGGAGACAGGAGATGTTGCGGATGCGGGAGCTGGCGCGGACGCGGGCGGGCGAGGTTTCGGTGCAAGGTCTTTCAGCGCGCTGTCGAACAGATCAGCGAGGGCGACCGGGCCTTGGCGTGGTGCTCGTGGTGCAGCGTCGTCCACGGCCATGACTCAACCCAATCCCTGATCGATCCAGTTCTTGATCGCAGCCCAGACCACCGACAGCGGCAGTTCCATGCCTTCGGCGAGGTCCATTGCCGCATCAAGAACCGAGGTCTCATCCTCCAGCTCGACATTCCTGCTGCTGGTCACGGCCTTCCAGCGTCGCCACAGCTCGGTGTCCTGCTCCTCGTCCAGAACCGGATGGCGCCCCTTGCGTTTGGGCAGGCCGAGAACTTCACGCCGTAGCGCGACTTCCTGGTGCGTCAGCCCATAAAAACGGCTCGCCATTTCCGTACTGGCCCCCAGGCGCAACATGCGATCGACGGTGGCGATCTCCTTCTCCACGTCCTGCGCCTGTTTGAGCAATCGCCGGAGCACTTCCCGGTTCACCGAGACAGAGCACCACGAGACGCTGGCATTGGCCAGTACGCTGATCAGCGCCGGATGCTTGAGCGCATC
This sequence comes from Achromobacter sp. UBA2119, assembly GCF_002331005.1. Classification (NCBI taxonomy): domain Bacteria; kingdom Pseudomonadati; phylum Pseudomonadota; class Betaproteobacteria; order Burkholderiales; family Alcaligenaceae; genus Achromobacter; species Achromobacter sp. UBA2119. The sequence goes on from NZ_DCYD01000009.1 coordinate 823,944, forward strand.
CAATTCTTCCTCACCGAATCCCATCGCCTTGCAGCGGCGCAGTTGCCCGTTGCGCAGATCGTAGAGCGCCTGCGCGATGACGGCCTGGTTGAGTGGGTTAGGTGCGGACATGCGGGCCTCCCTCGCTCAGGTCCCAGGACCGAGAGCGCCGGCTTCCAGATCCAGCAGGCGCCGGGCCAGCCGCAGCAGACGAAACAGCTTGACCAGCGCGGTGTCGCTCAATCGCCGGGCCCCGTCGGCATGACGTTGGCCTTGGCCGTGCAACAGCGCTGGCAGGTCGGTGACGAAGTGCCCGCCGTCCAAGCCCACGTCGGCCGACTGCTGACCGGCCAGGGAAACCAGCAGCGCGAGCACGGCACGTGCGAGCGGCGACGAAACCTGGGTCGGGGCACGACACGCGAACCCGATGCCATCTGAACGATCCTCGACACACGCGTCCAGGTCGACCTCGCCCGCGATCTCGCGCGCGAACTGCGCGATGTGGACGCGCAGGCGGCCGGGTGCGTCGAGACCTGGGTCGATATGCCAGATGTCCGAGATGGGATAGAGGCCACCGGCCTGCACGGGAATCGACTGCAGCACGTTGGCCGAGAAGTCGGGCGGAAGCGCATCGCCCAACTGGTCGGCGACCATGCGCTGGATGGACTGGAGCCGCTGCGTCGTGGGTGCCGGAGAGACGATGTGCTCGTCAAGTAGATCGCCAGCCGCTGCCGCAGGGGTGGCTGCGGATGCCTCACGCGGGGCCGCATCGTCCTGGGGCCTTGTCGGCGCGGCGGCAGAGTGGCCTGCAGAATGTGCTGCTGTGGCGGGGGACGGTGCCGGTTCAATCGGCGGCCGTGCGATGGCCCCAGGCTCAGGCAATGCCGGCGGCGCCGATGGCGGGGTTGGGTCGCTGACCAGGGCGCGGTGGCGGCTCTCGGATTCGGTCAGGTCCAGGGCAAGCACGTCGTAGTCGATGCCCAGCAGCTCGGACATCTGACCGATCAACTCGTCCTGCACACGCTGCGGCGAGAACTCGTCGGCCTGGGTATCGAACTGCGACAGCACTTCTTGGAAGAAACTGTCGAAGTCGAGCGGCAGGGAGCGGCCCTTGGCATAGTGCTCCCACGTGCGCTCACTGGCCTTGCGCATGACCGACAGCCGCTCGACCTGGTGGCGACCGAGGCCACCATACAGCACGGTCGGGATCGCAGGCAGCAGGTAGCGCACCGCATCGGCCATGCGGCTGATGTGTGACTGCTGCACGGGGAAGCCGTCGGCGCCCAAGCGACGGGCCAGCTCGGACTGGCTCAAGGTCGTGCTGCTTTCCGCTTCATAGAACTCGCGCGCCTTCTCGACGCCGAGGGCGCGCTCGATGAACGTCAAGCCGCCACGCAGTTCGTTCTCGGCGAGGTGCCCGGTCAGCGCGACGATCTCCCCGCGCGCAGGCCACGGCCGGAACAGGCACGATATGCGGAAGAAGCGCTCGTCCTTCGTTTCTGTCCAGAGTTCGCGCAGGATCGCCAGCCTGGTGTTGCCGCCGTTGCGGATGATGTAGTGCGCCTCGCCAGGACGGCGTGTGATGGCTGGCGCCGCATCCAGGCCGCGCTCGCGGATGGAGGCCTTGATTTCATCGTAGGCCGAGTTGCGCTTTTTGCGGGGATCGTGGTCGTAGGGCCGCAACTGGTCCAGCGTCACGACCATCGGCGTGTCGGCGATGGGGTCACTCAAAGCCGTGGCCGATGGCCCACTGCGCTCGAACCCGGCGGCAAGCAGCTTGCCGGCCATGTCCTGGGAGGTCATCTCAGCCATGGCCGCATCCCTCGGCGTTGGCGGGCCGGGCCATGCGGGCCTCGCGCTCGGCTCGGCGGATCTGCGCACGGGCATTGAGGTCTGCCCGGTAATCGCTCGCTGTCGAGCTGGTGTAGATGGCGGCGCAGCCGGTCTTGGTGAATTTGAGGTGTCCACCCCGAGTACGTTTGACGTGCCAGCCTTCGCTCACCGCAAACTCGATCAGGGCGCGCAGTCGCTTGTGGCCACGGGACAGTTCATGTGCGCTCGCCACGGGACCTCCCGGTTTCAATAGAACGTGGAGGACGGCCGGACACGCGGGCGAATCTGTCTTGCCACTGCGGGAACAGTTCGCCGGCGAGCGTGCGCATGGTGTCGAGCGCAGCGGGCGCAACTCTGCCTGGTGGCTGTCGATACTCGACGCGATGCACCGGCATGCCGCGGGTTGCAGCGCGCGGATAGGCTTCGATGGCCGGCACGTCGGTGCCCAGCACGCGGATGCCCGTGTGATCCTGAAATAGGTCGTGCAGCGCCTGCTGGATCATGCGTGCGTTGGCGGACACGGGGTGGACACGATTGATGAGTAGGTGCAGCGGTGGCGGTTCGATGCCAAGGTGCCGATACGGCGCGATGTCCTCCAGCAACTGCATGGTGCCGCGCCGCAGTTCGCGGGCCGCAAGGATTTCCGGGGTCACGGGTGACAGCGCCAGGCCGGAGGCGAGCACCGCCATCTCCAACAGCACCGAGCGCGCGCCTTGGGTGTCGATTAGCACCAGGTCATAGAGCGGCGCCAGCGCCGGCAGCAGGTGGCGCAACCGCAGGCGCCCGTCTGGCGCGTGCAGCAGCAAGGTGTTCAGTTCACCCCGGTGGTCGTTCGAGAGCACCAGGTCCAGGCCCGCGATGATGGTGCGGGACACGAGCTGGTCGAGACCGCGCTCGTTGAACGCCAGCAGCTCATAGATGCCGCCGGGCGCGCGGTGAGCCAGATCGTAGTAGGAGGACAAGGTGGGCTGCACGTCGAGATCGAGCAGCAGCACGCGCAGCCCCGCGTCCGCGGCGAGCCCGCCGAGGTTGGCGGCCGTGGTCGTCTTGCCGACGCCACCTTTCGTTGAAATGATGGATACGACCTGCATGGCGCTCTCCGTTTGGCGATGGGAAGTCCGAGGGGGAGCGAGTCAGGTGCGGTTGTTAAGGCGTTCGGCGATCCACTGATCGATCTCGACCGAATCCCAGCCCACCGCGCGCACGCCAAGGCGCAACGCCTGTGGAAACTGGCGCTTCTTCATCAGGTTGTAGATGTGGGCGCGTTTGAAGCCGGACTTCGCTTCAACTTCATCGAGCCGCAGGATGCGGCGCTCGTGCGGTGGCAGTACAGGTACTTGCGACATGGCGGTCACTCCTGAACGCTCAGTGGCGTTTGTTGGCGTGACCTCTATTCAATAGACATGGCTGCAAAAAGACATTGCAAATGCAATCTCCGAGACTGCACATACAAGATGGAAGAATTCACGCGGCTGCGCTACGCACATTCTTCCTGGCGTTGGCGAACTTGCCGTTCAAGGTTCGCTCCGTGATGCCCATGGTGCCGCCATAGTGGGCGAGCAATGCGGTGACGATTGCCTCCTGCGTCTTGAAGCTGGAGTACGGCACACCCGATGGGGATTGACCCAGCATCAGCGTCAGCATGCCACCGATGATGTTCAGGTACGTGGTCTCCGCTCGATCACTGATCGCGCACTGCTTGGATGCCAACAGCACCGCGGACTGCTTGAGCAAGGCTTCGTGTTGCGCTTGAAGTTTGCGCATCTCACGCCGGCTATGGTCCAGCGCGGCCTGCAGAGCCTGCCGTTCCAGCAGGATTGCCTGTCCTGTTTCCAGGGTGATGGAGGGATGCGCCATGCGCTCGCTGCGGCTGAACAGGAATCCGGGTCGATGCTCAGGATAGTGAGTGCGCATCCAGCGTTTCAGATCGACGTGGCGGATGGTCAGATCGGGTGAACTCACCAACTCTGGGTCATTGAGCGTGATCCCGTTCTTGCCAAAGGGCAGTTCCGAGTTGAGGATGCCGTCGTAGATGCGTTCCGAGTACAGCCGACACTCGTTCCATCGCGGGCAGTCCAATGTCTGCGGCAGGCACCGCGGTGATGCGATCGAGGCGAGGATCGACGCCTTGTACCGCAACAACCCAGCCCACCGTATGGCAGCTTCGATGGGACGATAGAACACCTTTGATAATGGTGGCTCCTTGTGCATGTTTTCGTCTCCTTTCGGAAGCGCTACATCACCGGCTCCTTTCTCGCCCTGCCAAGGGCTGTTGTGTCGTTATGCCTGTGGCGGATGCCAGGGACGAATGCCCCGGAACGTGGGCGGACGAGATCATGGCATCCGCCACAGGTGGCCCTCTCTTGCTCAATGTGCAAGAATCGACCAGTTGCCGGCCCGTCGAGTAACAAGGAAGAAGCACGCTCGACAATGGCGCTCACGGTGCCAGCGTCATGGGGTGCGTCAGGCGTATCAAGACCGATTCGCTATGGTCTGATATCCCTACGGTTTCACAAGTCGCGCTGGGGCGCAGTCGTTGCTCAACGTCCAGAGGGACGCAGAGAAAACCGCGCGTGTGATGCTTGTTCTGGCATCCTGATATATCGACATAGCATCCAGCGATCCTGGGCTGTGGCCAGTTTGAGGCTGTTGCGCGCCGCTCCCACACGGTCGCCAGCTGACCAGGTGATGTGAACATGCGCCCCATCTTTCCTTGCTCGCCGCTTGGCCTTCATCACGAACAGCCTTGGGCTGTGGTGCGCACGGCATCAAACCAAGCGCGGTCTCAACGTTCGATGCTGATGCCATTCCTGACGCAAGGAGACCTGAGTGTCGAGCGGCGTTGCAGGGGCGGGCCTCTGGTAGCCGTGTATTCTGCGTCGGTTGTCAGGGGATGAAATGGCAGTCCTTGGACGCTGATGGAAGTTGTTGGATGAGTTTTGTTGCCGAGGGCGAAGAACAAGGCTATAATTCAGGCCTTCGCTGCTCACGGCGGCGAAGAATGTGATTGGGAAACAAGGATTTAGCGCCCTAGTGCCTGTCTCGTCTCCCGCTCCAAATACAAAGAGGAAGCATCGGCCAACACCGCGCTTCCTTTTTTCTTGCAAGTGCTGGCGCAATGGCAGAGTGGTTATGCAGCGGATTGCAAATCCGTGTACGTCGGTTCGATTCCGGCTTGCGCCTCCAGCATCTTTCCCCCCCTCCCCAGCATCTCGTTACCCATCCCTACGCCCGGTCAGGCGGATGATTGTTATGGTGACCCCGTTTTCATTTGAACGATGAGTCCATGCACAACATCCCGGTATCGCAATCGCGCCGCTTTACTGCCCGCCCCGCTTTCCTGAGCCTGTCCGCCGCCGCGCTGATCGCACTAGCGCCGCTGGCTGCCGAGGCGCATGACAAGCACCATCACCACCGCCACAAGGGCGGCGAGTACAAGGAAAAGTATTGGGATGGCGCCTGCAAGGTCGAGCGCAAGTGGAAGCGCAACGGCGACTACAGCGAAAAGCGCAAATGCCGTGACGACTATGCTTATGGCTACGCACCGCAACCCGTGGCGGTGCCCGTGATGCCGGTGCAACCTGGCATCGTCATCTCGCCCACGATCGTCATCCGCCCTTGAGACCATGGATCAATCGGTAAAGGACGCCCTCGCCCGCTGGCCGAATGTGCCGGCTGTCTACGGATGGCTGTCGCTGGATGCGCGCGGCCGCTGGCGCCTTCATCCCCAAGGCCAGGCCAATGACGGCGGGCCGGGCGAGCCGATTACCAATACGCAGATCCTGGAATTCATCAGCCGCAATTACGAACGCGACGATGACGGCCGCTGGTTTTTCCAGAACGGCCCGCAGCGGGTGTTCGTGCGCCTGGACGCGGCGCCCTTTGTGTTGCGGCTTGCCGATGACAATCGCGGCCTCGTCACGCACACGGATGCGTCCGTCGACGCAGTCAGCGCGTGGTGGCTGGATGATGAAGGCCAGCTCTACGCATCGACGCCGATGGGCGCCGGCATCGTGCTGGACCGTGATTTGCAGCCGCTGCTGGATATGATGCGGACGCAAGCTGGTGGTCCGCTGCTGGACGCGCTGGCCGAACTGGCGGCTAGCCATTCGATGACAGCCGTCTGGCCTGACGTGTACGCGGCAGCGCCGCTGCACGCAATCGCGCAGGCAGACATCGCCGCGCGCCTGGGATTTGACCCCGCCCCGCACGCCCCCGCGGCCTGACGGGCCAGCGCAAACTCAGAACATCCCGTTGCTGTTGGCGGCCTTCTCGGGAATCGGTTGCACGGCATCCCAATGTTCGACGATCTTGCCGCCTTCCAGGCGAAAGATGTCGATGATGGCGTTGCCGCGCGTACCCGGCTCGCGCACGGCGTGGACATGCAGGATGACGTAATCGCCATCCGTGAACACGCGCTTGATTTCGCTGTGCGAGGCGGGATACTTGTCGCGCAGGAATGCGATGAATTGCCGGAAGCCCTCGGGGCCGTCGGCCGCGTTGGGATTGTGCTGCACATAACGATCGCCCACGTACTTGAGCGCGGCGTCCGCGTCTTTCTGGTTCAAGCCTTTTTCATAGAACGCCAGGACGGCAGCCTTGTTGGCGGCTTCCTGTTCGGGCGTGGCTTGCGCGGCGCAGGCCAGGACGGAAAACAGCAGTGCGGCAAACGTGCGCATGAACATAGGCCGGGACATATCGACTCCAGATAAAAAAGGCGAAGCCATTCTATGGCCCCGCCTTCGCGCGGGCCACGTCCGGCCCGGTAAACAGATTGATGCGCGTAGCGCTCAGTGGCTTGACGCCGCTATGGCTCAGCGGCGGCCGCTTTTGACCAGCGCGAACTTGCCGTCGCCCAACAGCGCCAGGACGGCAGCCGCCACGGTCAGGAAAATCGGATATTCCCAACCGCCGCCCGGGTTGCCGAAGCCCCAGCCATTGCCAAAATGGACCGTCGACGCCGCGAAGAGCTGCACCACGGCAATCGCAGCGACCCAGCGCGGCACCACGCCCAGGATCAGCAGGATGCCGCCGGCCACTTCGAAAAACGTGACGGGATAGGCCAACCAGCTGGCAAAACCGATCTTGGCAAAGAACTGGGCGGTGCCGGGCAGCGTGAACACCAGCAGCTTGGTCAGGCCATGAGCCAGGAACATCACGCCCAGCGCCACGCGCAAGAGCAACGCAGCATACGGCGCGGTACGGGAATCAATCATTGCAATCATCCTTGTGCAGAAAAGCGAATCGCCCGGAGCAGGCAGATCCTTCTTGGGCCGTATTCTTGCGATTCCAAAAACAAAGATAAACATGCAGAATTGCAAATTATTGTTCCTCGATAGGAAACAATCTTGGACACCCATACCGCCATGCAGACCTATGCCAAGGTCGTCGAACTGGGCTCATTCGCGGCGGCAGCCGACAAGATGGGCCAGGCGCGATCTGTGGTGACGCGGCAGATCGCCTATCTGGAGCAGAAGTACGGCGTACGCCTGCTGAACCGCACGACGCGCAAGCTCAGCATGACGGACGCCGGACGCGCCTTCTATGACCGCGTCCGGCCCATTCTGGCGGAGGTTGCCGACCTGGAGCTGTCGCTGCAGGCGGAAGGCCAGCGGCCCAGCGGACGATTGCGGGTCAGCGCGCCCGTGTCCTTTGGCATCCTGCATCTGGGGCCAGCCATCGCCGAATACCTGCAGCGCTATCCGGACGTGGTGATCGACCTGGACCTGAACGACCGCGTGGTGGATCTGGTCGAGGACGGCTACGACGTCGCGGTGCGCATCGGCCCGCTGGTGGATTCGTCGCTGGTGGCCAGACCCCTGGCGCCGCAGCAACTGCTGGTCTGCGCAGCGCCGTCGTACCTGGAGCGCCACGGCGCGCCGGCCGTGCCTGAAGACCTGAAGCAGCATCGCTGCCTGCACTACGCCTACGCCAGCACGGGCAATGAATGGCATTTCGAGAAGGACGGCGTGACGCATCTGGTGCGCGTGAACGCGGCGTTGCGGGCCAATAACGGCGACGTGCTGCGCACCGCTGCACTGGCCGGCCACGGCATCATCCTGCAGCCGGAATTCCTGGTCGGGGATGACATACGCGCCGGACGTCTGACCGCCCTCTTGACCGGCTATGCCCACACGCCGATTTCCATGGTCGCCGTCTACCCGCACCGCCGCTTTCTGTCGCCCAAGGTCCGGTCGTTCGTCGAACACCTGGAAGCGCGGTTCGGCAGCCCCGTGCCCACGCCGCCGGCCCGGCGCGCCACGACCCGCCGCAGCCGGTAGAATCGTACCCATGACCGCCAAATCGCCCCTCGAATACTTCCCCGCCCCGCGCCGTTCCCACTTTTGCAGCCAGTGCGGCTCTCCGGTAAACCGCCGCGTGCCGGAAGGCGATAACCGCGAGCGTGACATCTGTGATCACTGCGGGGCGATCCATTACCAGAATCCGCGGCTGGTGGTCGGGACCGTGCCCGTCTGGGAAAACCGCATCCTGCTCTGCCGCCGCGCGATCGAACCCCGCTACAACACGTGGACCCTGCCCGCCGGCTTCATGGAGCTCGGCGAGAGCACGGCGCAAGGCGCGGCGCGGGAAACGCTGGAAGAGTCGGGCGCCAAAATCCAGTTGGGCGACATCTACACCATCATCGACGTCCCGCAGATCGAGCAGGTGCACGTGTTCTATCTCGCCCAGGCGGTGGGTCCGGAACTGGACCCGGGCCCGGAAAGCCTGGAAGCGCGCTGGTACGACGAATCCGAAATTCCCTGGGACGACCTGGCCTTCCGCACCGTCGCCAGCACCCTGCGCCTGTTCTTCGAGGACCGCAAACGCGGCACCTTCGGCCCGCATCACTACACCCTAGAATCCCACCGTTGAAACTGCCCTGGCTCGCCGCCGACACCCCGTTTCCTCCTGCGGAATTCGCGCTGACGGATCCGGACGGCCTGCTGGCCGCGGGCGCGGACCTGTCGCCGGAACGTCTGACCCAGGCGTATTCCAACGGCATCTTTCCGTGGTACTCGGAAGGCGAGCCCGTGCTTTGGTGGAGTCCGAATCCGCGCATGGTGCTGCCCGTGAAGGACTTTGCGCCGTCGCACTCGCTGCGCAAGCTGCTCCGCCAGATCGCCGCCCGGGAATACGAAGCCACGCCCAGCGTGCAGGTGCGGGTCGACACCGTGTTTCCCCAGGTCATGGCGGCCTGCGCCGCGCCGCGCGACGGCCAGCCGGGCACGTGGATCACCGCTGCCATGCAGGACGCCTACCGGCAGTGGCATGACGCCGGCGTCGTACACAGCATCGAAACCTGGATCGACGGGGAATTGGCGGGCGGACTGTACGGCATCAGCCTGGGACGCATGTTCTTCGGCGAATCCATGTTCACCCGCGTCCCGAACGCCTCGAAGATCGCGCTCGCGCATCTGGTTCGCTACCTGGACGCGCAGGGCGTCGAATGGATCGACTGCCAGCAGCAGACGCGCCATCTGGCCAGCATGGGCGCGGCTCCCGTGCCTCGGGAACACTTTCTGCGGCATGTTCGGCAAGCCACTCAACAGCCAGGCATTCCGTGGTCACGCGGCCGGCTGGACACGCGTGGGCAGCTGCATCCGGATACACCCGAGGGGACGGATTGCAGCCCGAGTTAAGCGTTAATATGGAGCCACTCCCGTCCCGGGTTTGCCGCCTATACGCGGGATATCCGATACGCCAGCTCCCATGAGCCAGCTCCAATGAGCCAGCTGAAAGAACTTCCCTTCTCCACGCTGCAGTTTTACGCAACCGCCCCCTACCCTTGCAGCTATCTGCCGGGTCGCCAGGCCCGGTCGCAGGTTGCCGCGCCCGGGCATTTGATCAACGCGGGCACGTATTCCCAATTGGTGGAACAAGGCTTTCGCCGCAGCGGTCTCTTCACCTACCGTCCCCATTGCGACAACTGCCAGGCCTGCATTCCCGTGCGCGTGGATACGGCCGGATTCGCCCCCAACCGCAGCCAGCGCCGTGCGTGGCGCGATCATCAGCATCTGCAGTCGTTCGTCGCGGAGCTGGCATGGTCGCCGGAACACTACCGGCTCTATACCCGGTATCAGCAGGGCCGGCATCCGGGCGGCGGCATGGACGAGGACAGCCGTACGCAGTACGCGCAGTTCCTCTTGACCAGCCGCGTCAACACCCGGCTGGTCGAGTTCCGCAACGCCGAGGGTGTGCTGGTGATGGTCTCCATCATCGACGTGCTGGACGACGGCCTGTCCTCGGTCTACACGTTCTATGACCCGGACATCGCCGATGGCCTGGGCACGTACAGCATTCTCTGGCAGGTAGAACAGTGCCGCGCGCTGAACCTGCCGTGGCTCTATCTGGGCTACTGGATCGCGGACAGCCGCAAGATGTCCTACAAATCGGCCTTCCGTCCGGCGCAGTTCCTGGTCGACGGGGAATGGCGCGACAGTCCCGAGCGCCCGCCCGCCTGAATCTGTTGCGGCGTCGTTTGCAATCGACGGGGACGGAGCAAATCGCTCTACAATCCCGGCCCATGTCTATCCTCTTCCACGCCTATCCCCTGGCCCGCCCGGCGCTCTTCGCCATGGATGCGGAAACCGCCCACGAAGTCACCCTCTCGGGCCTGCAGCGCGCCTATGAATGCGGCGCCACGCGCAAGCTCATGCACGCGCAGCCCAAGGCGCCCTGCACGCTGATGGGGATGCAGCTGGCCAACCCGATCGGGCTGGCCGCCGGCCTGGACAAGAACGGCGCCTACATCGACGCGCTGGGCAACCTGGGTTTCGGCTTCATCGAGGTGGGCACGGTCACGCCGCGCGCGCAACCCGGCAACCCCAAGCCGCGCATGTTCCGCCTGCCGCGCGCCAATGCGCTGATCAACCGGCTGGGCTTCAACAATCAGGGGCTCGACGCCTTTCTTGCCAACGTGCAGCGCAGCACGTGGCGCAAGCAAGGCGGGATCCTGGGGCTGAACATCGGCAAGAACGCGGACACGCCCATCGAAAGGGCCGCCGACGACTACCTGATCGGCCTGGACGGCGTGTACCCGCATGCCGACTACGTCACCGTGAACATCTCGTCGCCCAACACCAAGAACCTGCGTGCGCTGCAAAGCGGCGACGAGCTTTCTGCGCTGCTCGCGCAGTTGGCCGACAAGCGCCGCGCCCTGGAAGACCAGCACCAGCGCCGGGTCCCGATGGCAGTGAAGATCGCGCCGGACCTGTCACAGGAAGAAATCGACGCCATCGCCGAAATCCTTCCGCGCCACGGCATCGATGGCGTCATCGCCACCAACACCACGCTGTCGCGCGACGCGGTGAAGGGCCAGGCCCACTCGGAGGAGGCTGGCGGCCTGTCCGGCGCGCCCGTGCATCAACTGTCGCTGGCGGTGATCCGCCGCCTGAAGGAACGGCTGGGCAATAGCCTGGCCATCATCGGCGTGGGCGGCGTGCTGTCCGGACGGGAAGCCCGCGAAAAGATGGAAGCCGGCGCCGACGCGGTGCAGCTTTACACGGGCCTCATCTACCGTGGCCCCGGGTTGGTCGGCGAATGCGTGCGCGCCGTCGCGTCCCGCTGACAGCTGATAAAGACAAAAAACGCAGGCAAAAAAAGGGGCCACCCTGTGGGTGGCCCTAATTCCAGCTCTGCTCTGTCACTCAACAGTACTACATTACTGCGCTTTGCGCAGCACCGTGCGCCAAATACTTAGGCGCTGCGGCGGCTGCGGCCGGCAACCTTGGTCGCGGCGTCGGCGGCGTCCGTGGCGGCCTTGAAGGTCGCGTTGGCGGCGGCGTTCAGGTTCGACTCGGCGACTTCAGCGGCCTGCTTGGCAGCCTTGGTCATCGAATCGTAGGCGCTGGTCGCGGTGGCCAGCGAGGACTTGATCAGGGCGACGGCGCTTTCGGAACCGGTCGGGGCGTTCTTGGAGAACTGGTCGACGGCTTCGCTCAGCTGTTGCTGGCTTTCGGCGATCTGTTCTTCGGTCAGCTTGACCAGGCTGCCTTGCACGCCGGCAACGATGTCATACACGTGCTTGGTGTAGGCGAGGGCCTTTTCGGCGCCCGGTTGCAGCAGGCCCGTCGCGAACGCGGCGGCTTCCTGCGGATCCTTGACTTCAGCGGCTTGCTGCGACTTCTGGGCGACTTCGTCCAGGGTGGCCTTCACGACCTTCAGGTTCAGTTCGACCAGCTTTTCGAAGCCGGCGAAGACGGCGGTCTGGGCGGCCACGATGGTGTTGATGCTGGCCTTTTGACGGTCCAGAACTTGTTGCGGAATTGCGCTCATAGGATGCTCCTCTCAGGGTAGCCGGAGGCTGTCCGGCAGTAAGGATGGTTGTCTGCGACGAAATAAGAAACGTGCGCGGAAACTGGTACTACAAGCTACCGCCGGCCCGTTTGATGCACTGCACAATTGCCATTCTAGACTCGGTAAAAAACTTGTCAAGCAGTTTTTGTGCGGCGCAACAAGTGTTTGCACTTTAACGGTGCGCCCGCCTGCCGGGGCTTGATTCTGCTCAACGAATTCCTGGAACTCGGGAAATACCGGACATGACGCGGTATCAATTCTTTTCTACACTGTTTTCACGCTGATGACAGACAAATACCAATGATATGTCAGCGAAAGATAACTAATCGCAGCAAGCAAAACCCTGCAATCGGAGACCTCATGACTTTCATTCCCCGCACGCTTTCGGCCCTGCTCGCGGCCGGTGCCCTGTTCGCGGCCGGCGCCGCGCACGCGGAATATCCGGAACGCCCCATCAACATGGTGGTGCCGTTCGCGGCAGGCGGCCCGACGGACAACGTCGCCCGCTCCCTTGCGGAAGCCATGCGGCCCAGCCTGGGCCAGACGGTCGTCGTTGAAAACAAGGGCGGCGCCGGCGGCACCATCGGCACCACTCAGGTCGCCCGTGCCCAGCCGGACGGCTATTCCATCCTGTTGATGCACGCCGGCTTCTCGACCGCCCCGTCGCTCTACAAGAATCCGGGGTATGACCCCTTCACGAGCTTTGAGCCGGTCGGCTTGGTGGTCGACGTGCCCATGACCATCGTCGCCCGCTCGGACTTCCCGCCCAACACCATCGCCGAACTGGCCGACTACGTCAAAAAGAACAAGGACAAGGTCTCGCTCGCCAACGCGGGCATCGGCGCCGCCAGCCACCTGTGCGGCACGATGCTGGTCGAAGCCCTGGGCGTGCAACTGCTGACCATCCCGTACAAGGGCACCGCGCCCGCCATGAACGACCTGCTGGGCAAGCAGGTCGATCTGATGTGCGACCAGACCACCAACACCACGCAGCAGATCGAAGGCGGCAAGGTGAAGGCCTACGCCGTGACCAGCCTGAAGCGCGTTCCCACGCTGCCCAAGCTGCCGACCATGGACGAGTCCGGCTACAAGGGCTTTGAAGTGGGCATCTGGCATGGCATGTGGGTGCCGAAGGGCACGCCCAAGCCTGTCGTGGACAAGTTGGTCAAGAGCTTGCAGGCCGGTCTGGCCGATCCCAAGTTCCAGGAGCGCATGAAGCAACTCGGCGCCACCGTGCTGACGTCGGAAGCCAACCCCGATGCGCTGACCGCGAAGGTCAAGCAGCAAGTCCCGCAATGGGCCGAGCTGTTCAAGAAGGCCGGCATCGAAAAGCAATAAGCCCGCTTCCAGAGGCCGCCCGCTTCGGCGGCGCCTCTTGCGGCAACGGCCCATAAAAAAGCCCCCTCATGGGGGCTTTCTGTTTTGGCGTGCGCCGCAGCTACGGCCGCATGGCTTCGGCCGCCAGACCCAATCCGTTGAAACCCGAGGACACGGAGGGTTCGTAGCCCAGCGCTTCGGAAATGCTGGCGGCAGTTTCGACCAGCGCCTTGATCCAGTCGTCCTGCAGCCGTTCGGCCGGCGCCGAGATCGACAGCCCCGCCACCAGCTTGCCGGTGTCGTCAAAGATGCCGGCGGCGATGCAGCGTACGCCCAACTCCAGCTCTTCGTTATCGCGGGCGTAGCCGTGGCGGCGCACCAGGGCCAGTTCGCGTTCCAGTTTGTCCAGATCGGTCAGGCTGTTGCGCGTATGGCCGGCCAGCCCCGTGCGCAGCGCGTAGGCGCGCACTTGGCGCGTGTCGCCCGTGGACAGAAACAGTTTGCCGGTGGACGTCAGGTGCAGCGGCGCGCGGCCGCCGATGGCCCGCACCACCTGCATGCCGGAGCGTTCGCTCCAGGCGCGGTCGATGTAGACGATTTCGTCGCCCTGCTGGACGGAAAGATTGATGGTCTGCCCCGTCAGCTTGTGCAGCGACCGCATGGCGGGAATGGCCGCCTCGCGCACGTTCAGACGGCCCTTGACCAGCGATCCCAGCTCCAGCAGGCGCATGCCCAGCTGATACAGCCCGTTGTCGACCCGCTCGACATAGCGGCCGACGACCAGGTCGTTCAGGATGCGGTGGGCGGTGGAGGCGTGCAGACCGGTCGTGGCCGACAGCTCTTTGAGCGTGACCGGATCCGGTTGCGCGGCCAGGGCGTCGAGCAGACGCATCGCGCGTTCGATGACCTGAATGGCGATCGGATGGGCGGAAGCGCCTTCGGTTTCGGCGTCCAGCGGATTGCGAGGGGTGGGAAGACGGGCCATGGAATTTTGGGCTGGCGCCGCCACGCAAGACACGCGTTGCGGCAATGCAGCAAACAGTTCTTATCCCGTATTGTGAAATTTACCGGCCGGTTTGGCAAATGGTATTTGCGCAACGGGCGCGACCGGCGGTGCCCCGCCGTCGCGCAAATCAGGCCGCCGCCGGGGGCGCCAGCTTGCCGCCCAGGCGCAGGACTTCGGCGCGCAGGAATTCCAGCGCCGCTGCGGCGGCCTCGGGTTCGCCCTTCACGCCCAGCTCGATGTGGGGCGTGCCGCCCGCCTCGCCGACGCTGGGCAGACTGAACGCGCGGACGTCGGGCCAACGATTTTCCACAGTAACCATCGACGGCGTGATGCGCGATTCGGGCATGCTGAAAACCAGGAAGGAATGCTCGACGTGGGCACGAATATGCTGCAGCGCACGATAGCGGGTATCCAACGTCCATTCCAGCATTGGCCACGCCATGACGGGAAAGCCCGGCACGAAGGTGTGATCCTTGATGAAGAATCCCGGGATCCGGTTGTACGGATTGGGGACGATCTCGCAGCCTTCGGGAAACATGCCCATCTGCAGCCGCTGCTGGTTTTCCGGCGCACTCATGTCGGCGGTGCCCTGCCCCTTTTCCGCCATTTCGCGCGTGCGCAATGCGATGGCCTCCTCGGCTTCGGGATGCAGTGCCAGCGGCAGGCCAAGCGCAGCGGCCGCGGCCTGGCGGGTGTGGTCGTCGGGCGTGCCGCCGATGCCGCCACACGACAACACGACGTCGCCACTGGCGAAGCTGCGCTTGTAGGCGTCGACCAGACGGTCGCGCTCGTCAGGCAGGAATTCGGCCCAGCTCAGGTGCATGCCGCGCGCGCCCAGCATTTCGACGATCTGGGAAAAATGCTTGTCCTGGCGCCGCCCCGACAGGATTTCATCGCCAACGATGATGAGGCCGATACGGCGGGCGGTGGGTTCTGCAGCCATGTCCGATTCCATAGATAAGAAAAGACGCCGATCAGACGTCGATGACGCGGTCCTGCCGCAGGCGCTTGAGGGCTTCCAGGCCGTAGTGCGCGTAGACCAGCGCGGAAAACACCGGCAGGATAATCCACGCGGGCGGCAGCAGGTTCAGTAGCGAGCAAATCAGACCGATGGTCCAGAAGCCGCCGTTGTTCCGTTCCAGGATCAGTTTGCGTTCATCCGGGCTGGCGTGCTCGACGATCGCGTC
Organism: Achromobacter sp. UBA2119; assembly: GCF_002331005.1. Lineage (NCBI taxonomy): Bacteria > Pseudomonadati > Pseudomonadota > Betaproteobacteria > Burkholderiales > Alcaligenaceae > Achromobacter > Achromobacter sp. UBA2119. Next base: position 839,562 of record NZ_DCYD01000009.1, read on the forward strand.
GACGCGCATCATCCGCGAGAACGCGAAGGCCCACCAGAAGATGGACAGCACGATGGCCATGGGCGGCACGAGCCAGAGCGGCAGCGTCAGCACCCACCCCGCGGCGAACGCCGCGGACACCCACACGGCGTTCCACACGCTGACCGCGGTAGAGAACTTGCCGCGGCGGCCCACCGTGGCGTATTCGCGCTGACCGACGTGACGCAGCACCAGCGGCATGACGAAGACGGCGGCGATGGCCAGGCCCAGGATGCCGGACACCGGCAACAGGATGGCCGCGGCGATGACCGGAATCAGCCAGATCTTGAGCGAGAACAGGCCGACCGCGACTAACCATTGGTCGACGCGATTGACGATGTCCCATTGCGACACCTCGGTGCGCAACCAGTCGGTCAGGGGCGTCCAGAAAAACCAGAGCAGCAGGATGGCGCCAACAAGGGCGATCAGGAAAGGCAGCAGCACCGCGAACAGCATGGTCGGGTGGCACTGCGACACGAGCGCGCGCTTGAAAGCCTGTCCCACGCTTACGGCCCCCGCGCCGGCGCCGGACAGGCGGCCGTTTCCGGGGGTGGGCGGATCAGTACGCAGGACGGTCATGGCAATCAAATTGAGGGGTGAACAACCCGGGTATGATAGTCAAACCCGCCCCGATCCGCTCACATGTCTCTGCTTACTCCTGGTACCGATCTCGCCCCGCTGCGCGCGCGGCTGAGCGCCACGCCCAACACCTGGCTCATCGCCTGTTTCTGCGCCGCCTGGTGCGACACCTGCGAAGAATACAAGCCCAAATTGCAGGCCCTGGCCGGCGCCTTGCCGCAACACGTCTTTGCATGGGTCGACATCGAGGATCACGCTGAATTGCTGGGCGACGTGGACGTCGAAAACTTCCCCACGCTGCTGGTGCAGATCGGCGATCGTGTCGTGTTCTACGGCCCCATGCTGCCGCATATCGGCCACCTGGAGCGCCTGCTGGAAAGCCTTGACGAAGACAGCGCGGCCGTGACTACCGCCCTGCCCGATCTGCCGCGATTGCTGGCCGCCTGACATCGCGGCGCGTCCAACAAAAAACCCGCAACGCCTGAAGGCCTTGCGGGTTTTTTTGCGGTCCGAGGACCGGCGACCGGTATCGCGTGCGATCAGGGCTTGCGGCTGCCGCCGAGCAGGACGGCAAGCTGGCGCTTGGGCGCCGACGACGGTGCGGCATTGCTGCGCGAATCCTGTTCTTCGGCCGGCGCGGCAGTCGTCGAAGGCTCGTAAGGCTTCAGGAAGAAGTCGTCCACCGGTTGGCGCGAGCCGCCGCCATGATGGCTGGAGCGGCGGTCCGAAGAACGGCCGCGATCGCCACGGTCGCCGCGGCTTTCGCGGCTGCTCTCGCGCCCTTCGCGCGAATGCGAACCACCGTCGCTGCGGCGATGGCTGCGGGCGATCAGATCGGCCGGCACGTCGAGCGTGCCACGAGGCACTTCGCGCTTGATGAGCTTTTCGATGTCGAGCAGGAAACGCTCTTCATCGGCGGTGAACAGGGCAATGGCTTCGCCCGACGCACCCGCGCGGCCCGTGCGGCCGATGCGGTGCACGTAGTCTTCGGCGTTGTACGGCAAGTCGTAGTTGATGACGCAAGGCACGCCCGCCACATCCAGGCCGCGCGCGGCCACGTCGGTTGCGACCAGCACTTCGAGCTCGCCCGCCTTGAAGGCTTCCAGCGCTTTCATGCGGTCGGCCTGGGTTTTGTCGCCGTGAATCGATTCAGCCTTGACGCCGTCGCGTTCGAGGTCGCGCGCCAGGCGCGCCGTGCCGATCTTGGTGTTCGAGAAAACGATGACCTGATTCAGGCCGCGGGACTTCACCAGATGCACGACGGCGGCGCGCTTGGCGTCGCTGGTCATCTTGTAGGCGATCTGGGTGATGGTCGTCGCGGTGGCGTTGCGCGCCGCCACTTCGATTTCCACAGGCTGGTTCAGGTACGAACGGCCCAGCTTGCGGATTTCGTTGCTGAACGTGGCCGAGAACAAGAGGCCCTGGCGCTGCGCGGGCAGCAGCCGGATGATGCGTTCGAGATCGGGCAGAAAACCCATGTCGAGCATGCGGTCTGCTTCGTCCAGCACCAGGATGCCGACCTGGCTGAGGTTCACGTTCTTTTGTTCAACGTGGTCGAGCAGGCGGCCCGGCGTGGCGACCAGCACCTCGCAGCCGCGGCGCAGCGCTTCTTTCTGCGGACCGATATCCACGCCACCGAACACGACGGCCGAGCGCAGCGGCGTCTTCTTGCTGTAGCGCTTGACGCTCTCGAAGACCTGGTCCGCCAGTTCACGCGTGGGCGCCAGGATCAGCGCGCGCACCGGATGCCGGGCGGGCGAAGCACTGGTGTTGGCCAGCGGCATGAGACGGTGCAGGATCGGCACCGTGAAGGCCGCCGTCTTGCCGGTGCCGGTCTGCGCGGCGCCCATGACGTCACGACCCGACACCACGACGGGAATGGCCTGCGCCTGGATGGGCGTGGGGGTGGTGTAGCCGGTTTCGGCGATGGACTGCAACAACAGGGGGTGCAATCCGAAATCGTCGAACGTCGGCGCGGGCGCGGGCGCGTCAGCGGTGGGTGCTGCGGTTTGAGTGGATTCAGTCATCAGGGGTTAGGCAAATACCGGGACCAGTGAAAAAGAACAAAACGAGAGTGCTGCATGCACTGCTACATAAGGCATCGGGGCATCCATGCTGGATTCGATACTTATGAGGGCAGTACCAGGCCCGGATTGCTGTGGATTGATGAATTTTAGCGCAGCCGCCTTACCACACGGTCAAACGGTCTGTTTGAGGGCCGGTCGGCAGCACGATCCAACGGCCCACCGAGACAAAAAAAGTGCCTCGAGTGTCCATCAGACGGACGATGTGATCCTGGATTTATGGCCGTCAGCTGGCCAACCAGCGCAAACCCCAGAGCACCAGCATGCCGACCACGATCACGAGCACCGCGCTGCGGGTGCGCAGGAACACGAGGATGGCGACCAGCCCGGCGACCAGTTTGTAGTCGAACACAGGGCCCAGCCCGGCCTTCCAGGGCAGCAGATCGGGGACCACGATGGCAGTGAGCGCCGCGGCGGGTGCGTAGCGCAAGGCGCGGCGCACATTGTCGGACAGCGGAATGTAATCGCCAAACAGCATGAACCCGGCGCGCGTCAATACGCTGCACAGGGCAAGCAGCAGGATGGCGGAATAGACGTAGAGTTCCCAGGACCAATTTGTCATGGACGCGCCTTGAAGAAGCGTTCGGCCCACATGCCGGCGATGACGCCGGAGATCACCGCCGCGGCCAGCCCGAGGCGCAGGGGCATTGCCTGCCCCACCCAGGCGACGACGCCGGCGGCCAGCATCGACACCAGCATCGGTTTGGAACTGGCCAGCGGCACCGTGATGGCCAGCAGCGCCAGCACGGCGGCAAAATCCAGGGACCAATCGGTGGGAACCTGCGCGCCCAGATAGATGCCGATGATCGACGACGACTGCCAGACCAGCCAGCCCGGCACGATGGAACCCAGGAAGAACCAGAGTTGCTCGCGGGTCCCGCGTTCGACCGAGTCGCCAAAACGGGGCATGAACAGCACGAAGCCCATGTCCGTTGTGAAATAGCCGAGTCCCAGGCGCTTGGGCCACGACAGGTGGCGGAAATAGGGCTGCAGGGCGGCGCCGAAGATGATGAAACGCAGATTCACGACGCAGCCGGCCGCGAAGATCAGCCACAGCGGCGCGCCCGCGGCGATGAGCGGCAATGAGGTGAGCTGGGCCGAGCCGGCGTACAGCAGCAGCGTCATGGCGAGCGCCATGGATTCCGTCAGGCCGGACTTGACCATCGCCACACCGGTGACCAATCCCCAGGTCGCGGTGGCGATCAGGGCGGGCACGATGGCATGGACGCCGGCACGGAAGGCGGTCACGCGTTCCTGGCGGACCAGGGCTGGGTCTTCGGATTCAGGAAGCGCGGTTTCAGAGGACAACGGCTGGCCCCTGGCGATTCAGGCAGGACGACATGGATACTCGATGGGAATGAACTGCGCGAATAGGCCCGTATTGTAACCTCGCTGCTTGATACAATAGCGCCCTCGAGATTCTTGGCCCCCATGGCCTGGCGCACGGCGGCAGGTTTGGTGCGCACTGTGTGGAGAAGACCATGTCGATGGCTGACCGCGACGGTTTCATCTGGTATGACGGCAAGCTCGTCCCATGGCGAGACGCGACGACGCATGTCCTGACGCATTCGCTGCACTACGGGCTGTCCGTCTTCGAAGGCGTGCGCGCTTACAACTCCACCCTCGGCACGGCTATCTTCCGCCTCGAAGACCACACCAACCGGCTCTTCAATTCGGCGCACATCTATCAGATCCCCATGCCGTTCGATCGCGACACGATCAACGAGGCACAGCGGACGGTCGTGCGCGAAAACCAGCTTGAATCCGGCTACCTGCGCCCCCTCGTGTTCTACGGCCCCGAAAAAATGGGTGTGTCGCCCAAGGGCGCCCGGGTGCACGTGGCCATCGCGGCATGGCCCTGGGGCGCGTATCTGGGCGAAGAGGCGCTGTCCGGCGGCATCCGCGTGAAGGTCTCGTCGTTTGCGCGCCAGCACGTGAATGTCACGATGCCGCGCGCCAAGGTCGCCACCACCTACGCCAATTCCATCCTGGCCAATACCGAAGCCCTGCAGGACGGCTACGACGAGGCCCTGCTGCTGGACACCGACGGCTTCGTGGCCGAAGGCTCCGGCGAAAATCTTTTTCTGGTCAAGGACGGGGTGCTCTGCGAACCCGAGATCGCTTCCGCCCTGACCGGCATCACCCGCTCGACCATTCACGCCCTGGCGGCCGACCTCGGCCTGCGTGTGGTCACCAAGCGGCTCACCCGCGACGACGTCTACATCGCGGACGAGGCGTTCTTCACCGGCACGGCCGCTGAAGTCACGCCCATCCGCGAAGTCGACAACCGCCAGATCGGCTCGGGCCGGCGTGGTCCAGTCACCGAACTATTGCAGAACGCGTTTTTTGACGTGGTGAATGGCCGCAACCCGAAGTACCATCACTGGCTAAGTAAAGTCTGATTCTCAATTCTGATTGGCGCGCTTTTGCCCAGCAAGACCGCATCATTGTTTCAACCTGCCGTCTATCGGTTTTTTTTCAGGAATATCCATGACCGCTGCTGCCCCGGCCGCCGGCTCCCGCGCTAACGAAGTCATCGAGGTCGGCGCCGAAGACCTTCCCGTGTTCTGTCCCGGCCCCAAGGCTCCGCTCTGGAGCATGCACCCCCGCGTCTTCCTGGACGTGGCCCGCACCGGTTCCGCAAGCTGCGCCTACTGTGGCGCCGAGTACCGCCTGAAGGCCGGCACGGTGTTGCACGGCCACCATTGAGCGGCACCGCCCCATAACACGCTTAACCGTTTCAGCAGCCATGTTCGCCACGCCCGAAGAAGCAGAACACGCGTTCTACGAAGCCCTTGAGCAGGCGGACGCCGTCCGCCTGATGCAGGTCTGGGCCGACGACGAGGAAGTCGTATGCATCCATCCGGGAGGGCTGCGCGTCGTCGGCCATTCCGCGGTGCACGAGTCCTGGCAACAGGTGCTGGCCAACGGTCCGTTGCATGTGCGTCCACTGCGCCCGCTTGTCATGCTCAGCATGATGTGCGCGGTGCATGTCCTGGTGGAACAGGTCGCGGTGCGCACGCGTGAGGGCACGCAGTTCGCCAACTGCTACGCCACCAACATCTACCACAAGGGCCCCACGGGCTGGCGCATGGTCATGCACCATGCCTCGCAGGCGCCCTCCGAAGCCGGGGTGCTCGACCTGCACGACGTGCCCGACATGCTTCATTGAACGCGGTGGATTCCCAGTTGGCCGCTGCTCGTCTTGATACAACGCCCTGCCCTGTACCCCCCTGGCTCCCCGGGGGCGACAGCCAGACGGTCTACGCCGCCCTGTTCGCGCAGTATCACCGCATCGCGTTCGTGCGCGATCGCGTCGACACGCCCGATACGGACTTCGTCGACTTCGACTGGACAGGCCCTGGTCTGTTTCCGCACAAGGCCGCCGATGGCGCGCCGGTGAGCGGCCAACGTCCGGTCGGCAACGGCAAGACCGCCGCGGCGCGCTGGATGACGGACGCAGACTGGAAGTCGCTGCCGCAAACGCCCGACACCCCTGCCCTGATCCTGTTCCACGGCCTGGAAGGCGGCAGCAACAGCCGCTATGCGCAGTCCGTCGCGCATTATTTCCGGGCGCGCGGGTGGATCGTGGTCATCGCGCATTTCCGGGGTTGCTCGGGCGTGCCCAACCGGCTGGCCCGCGCGTATTACTCGGGTGACTCGGCCGAGGTCGGATTTCTGCTGAACACCGTGCGCCAGCGCATTCCCCACGCGCGCTGGCATGCCGTCGGCGTATCGCTGGGCGGCAACGCGCTGCTGAAGTATCTGGGGGAACACCAGGAAGACACCACGTGGCTGACCGCCTGCGCCGGCGTGTCGGCGCCGCTGGATCTGGTCGCCTGCGGCAAGACGCTATCCACCGGCATCTTCAACCGGCGCGTGTATACGGCGCATTTTCTGAAGACGCTCAAGCACAAGGTCCTGGAAAAAGCGCACCGGTTCCCGGGTTCCATCGACGTCATGCGAATCGCGCACGCGCACGACCTGCGCGAGTTCGACGACACCTATACCGCGCCGATGCACGGTTTTCGCAATGCGCTGGACTACTGGACGCGCGCCTCCAGCAAGCCGTGGTTGCCCAAGATCGCCGTGCCGACGCTGGTGCTGAACGCGCGCAACGACCCCTTCATTCCTGCCGCTTCGCTGCCGAAACCTGACGAGTGTGCGCCGGGCATCCTGCTGCACCAGCCTTCCGACGGCGGGCACGCGGGCTTTCCGACAGGCAGCTTTCCGGGGCATCTGAACTGGCTGCCGCAGCGGCTGGGGCGGTTCTTCGAAACAGGACTCTAAGCGCCCGTCAGCCCGACTTGAAGCGCTCGAGCAGCTGGCGCTCTTCAGCCAGCTTGTCCTTCACTTCCTTGATCTGCACGTCGATCTGAGACTGCTCGTAGAAGTCCTTGGACAGGCCGCGCGCCTGTTGCAGTTGCGACTCGGCGGCGGCGTACGCGCCCGTCATGACGTAATAACGCGCGAGGTCGCGGCGCGCCTGTACGGGCTTGCCATTGCGCTCTTCGCTTTGCGCCAGCATCTGGTAAAGGCTGGGCTCGTCGCTACCCCATTGCTTGATCTTGGCGCGCAGGTAGTCCTGCGCCTCGGCGTGCCGGCCATTGCCCTGCAGCGCCTGCGCGTACGCGATGCCCAGCGCCCGGTGGTCCGGATAGCGCTTGGTGCCCGCCTGGGCCAGTGACAGCGCCTGCGGGAAATCCTTGCGCGCCAGCGCGATGTCCACGCCCAGCTTCGCCAACTGGGGCGAACTGCGCCCATCGGCAGACGCCAGATTCCAATAGCGTTCCGCTTCCGCAAGATTGTTGCGCTGATAGTTCTGCAGGGACAGTCCGTAATAAGCGGCAGACTGCCGCACGCCCGAGAGCGCCTGGGCCTCGTCCTGCAATTGCTGTCCGGCGGTGCGCAAGCCCACGGTATCGCGGCCCTGCACCACGCGCATCTTGGCGCGGATGTACCAGAAGTCGTCGCTGTCCAGATGGCGCGTTGCCGGCAGCGCGCGGGTGCGGTTCTGCACGTCGGACATGCGCTCGATCGACAGCGGGTGGGTACTGGCCCACGAGCCGCCGCCCGCGCCTTCGTTCAGGCGCGAAGCGTTCATCAGCCGCGCAAACATCTGCGACATGCCGGCGGCATCGTAGCCGGCCTTGGTGAGCATCTGCAGGCCGGCGCGATCGGCCTCGCGTTCGGCGTCGCGGGAAAAGCCCAACTGCCGGTTGATGGCCGCCGCCTGGCCGAAGGCGGCCACGCCCATGGAAAGATTGCCGCCGCCGCCCGCCAGCGCCGCAAGCAACGCGCCCGCCAGGCTGGCCAGCATGAGCATGCCGTTCTGATTCTGCTGGGTCATGCCGCGCGCAATGTGGCGCTGCACGACGTGGCCGATTTCGTGGGCGACCACGGCCGCAAGTTCGGACTCGCTGGCCGACGACACGATCAGACCCGTGTTGATTCCAATGAAGCCGCCCGGCATCGCGAATGCGTTGATTTCGGGATCGCGCACGCCGAACATCTCGACCTCGGGCACGCCGCCCGGCGCAAACTGCGCCAGCTTGCGCCCCATCGTCGTGAGGTATTGGCTGAGTTCGGAGTCGTCGATGTAAGTGGGGTCGCGGCGCCCCTGCGACATGATGGCTTCGCCCAGCGTGCGCTCCAGCATGGGCGACAGGTCGGACGACGAGGCGGCGCCCATGGAAGGCAACCCGACCGGCTGCGCCCACGCGGCGATGGGAGCAACGGGAATGGCGAGCGCCGCGCAAAGGCTAGCGATCGCGCCCCGTTTCGCAATCGAGCAAATGGATGGCATGTTCCTGCGGTTCATAAGCCTATGATAGCGATGAGCTTAAAATGTTTCATCGAATCCTCAACGAGGTATCAATGCGTCCCGTCCGTAAAGCCGTTTTCCCTGTCGCCGGCATGGGTACACGCTTCCTGCCCGCCACCAAGGCGATGCCCAAGGAAATGCTGCCCGTGGTCGACAAGCCCCTGATTCAATACGCGGTGGAAGAGGCCGTCGCCGCCGGCATCACTGATCTCATATTCGTGACCGGCCGCAACAAGCGCGCCATCGAGGACCATTTCGATTCTGCACCCGAGCTGGAAGCCGACCTGGAAAGCAAGGGCAAGCATGAACTCCTGGCAATGGTGCGGGGCATTCTACCCGCGCACGTCAATTGCCTCTATATCCGCCAGTCGGCCCCCTTGGGCCTGGGCCACGCCGTGCTGTCGGCCGCGCCCGCCGTGGGTGACGAACCCTTTGCCGTTCTGCTGGCCGACGACCTGATCGACGCCAATACGCCTGCCATGAAGCAACTGGTGGATGTGGCCGTGGCGCGCAACGCCAGCGTGCTGGGCGTGCAGGACGTGCCGCGCGCCGACACGCGCAAGTACGGCATCGTGGCCACCCATACCGGCGAGACGCCGGCGGACAGCCGCACCGAGCGCGTCACGCACATCGTCGAAAAGCCGGACCCGGAGGCCGCACCGTCGACGCTGGCTGTTGTGGGCCGCTATGTGCTGGAAGCCGCGATCTTCGACCATCTGCGCTCGACCAAGATGGGCGCGGGCAACGAGATCCAGTTGACCGACGGCATCGCCTCGCTGATGCGCGAGCGCGAGGTCTATGCGCATCGCTTCGACGGCGTGCGCTACGACTGCGGCAACAAGGCGGGCATGTTCCAGGCCACCGTGGCGCTGGGCAAGAAGTATCACGGCCTGCTGCCGGAATGACCCGCACGGCCTGACGGGAATGCGCCAATCAGCGCGGCATTCCCGGCCGGGCTTACGACGATAGCGCCGCGCCGGACTTGGCGCGCGCGCGCGCATCGCGATCCGCCTTGCGCAGCCGCCCCTTGGCGGAAAGACGCATCAGCGTTCCCAATGCCACCATCAGGCCGATCACTTCCACCAGCGCGGCGGGGATCCACATCGTCAGCCCGCCGATCGTCTGATCGGTCTGCGCCGACATGGCGATGGCACGGCCGCACAGCTCGAAGAGCGGGTAGATGTCGCTTTCCGTGAAGGCGATGACCGCGCCCGCGACCATCTGCGGCAGCATGGTCGCCACGGGCGAGATCACCCGACCGCCGGGCGACATGGCCGCCGGGGGCGCTGGACGACGGTCCAGAATCAGGTTCCAGTACATGAAGCCGCTGATCACCACCGACCAGTTCATGAGCCGGTACAGGCGCCAATCCAGCATCGAATAAAACTGCACCGACGGGATCAGCCAGACCAGCACGAGGAACACGAAGAGGGCCGGCACGAAAATCTTGTTGGTCAGCACGGCCACCGTGGCGCGGCCCGTGCCCGTGCGCAGGAAGTCGCGCAGCCGCACGCGCCACCGCATCGGCAGGCCCGCCCGCATCACCTGTCCGGGGAAGGCCGCCATGACGAGCAGCGGTCCCAGATGATGCAGGACCAGATGCTGGATGCGATGGATGAAGAACATGCGCTCGGCGTAATAGTCGAGGCGGGTGTGCAGCGACAGGTACAGCAGGACCATCCCTGTCCAGAACAGAATGCTGCGCGCACGCGTGACGTGGTGGACCCGCTGGCCGCGTATGAACAGCACGATGGCCACCAGGAAGGAAGCCACCAGCGTGGGAGAGAACTCCCAGGGTACGAGCCATTCGAGACTATCCATGCGGGCCATCCGAGAAACGACGCGAAGACAAGAACCGGCGCGCCGGGCGCCGATCTCAGGCGATTGTAGTAGACCCCGCCGTTGTCCGCTGCCGGGCGCCGCCGGGGGAGGAACGCGTCAGAAACGGTGCGACACGCCGGTGCCGATGCGCGTGGTGTGGGAATTACCGGGGTCGAACTGGTTGTCCAGCGTGTAGTTCGACGCGTAGCCGGCGAAGGCGTAGAGAGTCGTGCGTGGGGACAGGTCGTAGGTATAGCCCAGCGTCGCGACCTGCGCATTGCGCGCCGTCATGCCATTGGCCCAACGCCAGTCGGGTTTGGCCAGGGACCATTGCACCAGCACCGCGCCCGGCCCGGCGGGCACGCTGACCCCGACCAGCCAGGCATCGACCGTGCCGCCCTGCACGAAGGCCGCCGGACCCAGCCCGACGCCCAAGCCATCCGGGTCGCCGCCGTCCAGTCCCACGTAACCGTTGCGCTGGCGCGACCAGGCCACCGACACCTTGGCCACCTCAAAGTCGTACGAGGCGCCCAGCTGCATCGCCTGCGGACGCCCCTCGGCCGCCGCGGGAGGGTCGGCCAGGCGCAGTTGTTCCCAAGTCGCCACGGCCAGCAGCGGGCCGTCCTCATACTTCAGGCCCACACTGATTGCCCGAGTGTTCTGGTTGGTGCGGAAGTTGTCCTGCCCATCCGCGTCGAAGGCGTATCCGACCCCGGCCTGGAACCCGCGCCACTGCGGCGAATACCAGTTCACCATGTTGCTGAACTGGTAGTTGTCGGACGCCTTGAAGGTGGCGCCCATGCCCATGTCTTTCCAGGAGGCGATCTCCAGCGCGTTGCCGTAGGTCTGGCCGACGGTGTACTGGCGGCCGAACCGCAAGTCGCCATAGTCCGCATGGGCCAGGCCGACCCAGGCGCCATAGTCGAAGAGGCGGCTGCCGTCGGCCGCGGTGCCGCTGGACGGGTCAAAGCCGCTTTCCAGTTGGAAGTTGGCGGCCCAACCGCCGCCAAGGTCTTCCGTCCCCTGCAGCCCCCAGAGCGAGTCGGTCAGCCCGCCGTTCAGCAGGCCGCTGTGACTGCCATGCCCCGACACCCGGGTCACGGCAACGCCCGCGTCCACCACGCCATATAGCTGCAGTCCGGCCCCGGCATCCGCGGCCAGCGCGGTACAGGGCGGAATCAGGCCGGCCGCCGACAAGGCGGCGCACAATGCAATTCTCATGATCTTTCCTTGCGTTGGCGGCGGGTTGAGCCCGCCGCCGGTTGCATCAGCCTACTGCCAGCCGTAGCGGCGCACCCAGAAACCCTTCAGCGCCTGCGTCAGCACGCAATACCCGAGCAGGATGCCGACGAGCCAGGGGAAATAGCTCCAGGGCAGCGCCTGCAGCTGGAAGTATTCCGCCAACGGCGAGAACGGCAGCACAAGGCCCAGCGCGATCACCATCAGCGTCATACCCATCAGCGGCCAGGAGGCGCGGCTTTGCAGGAAGGGAATCCGGCGCGTGCGGATCATATGCACGATTAGCGTCTGCGACAACAGGCCTTCGACAAACCAGCCGGACTGAAAGAGCGTCTGGTGCTCGGGCGCATTGGCCTGGAACACGTACCACATGACGGCATAGGTGGCGATATCGAAGATCGAGCTGATCGGGCCGAAGAACACCATGAAGCGGCCCAGGCCGTCCGGGTCCCAGCGCTGCGGCTGCTTCAGCAGTTCCTCGTCGACGTTGTCGAACGGGATCGCCGTCTGCGAAATGTCGTACATCAGGTTCTGCAGCAGCAGGTGGATCGGCAGCATCGGCAGAAACGGCAGGAAGGCGCTTGCAACCAGCACTGAAAACACGTTGCCGAAGTTCGAGCTGGCCGTCATCTTCAGGTACTTGAGCATGTTGCAGAAGGTCTTGCGGCCTTCGATCACGCCGTCCTCCAGCACCATCAGGCTCTTTTCCAGCAGGATGATGTCGGCAGCCTCTTTCGAGATATCCACCGCCGAATCCACCGAAATGCCCACGTCGGCTGCCCGCAGCGCCGGCGCGTCATTGATGCCATCCCCCATGAACCCCACCGTGTTGCCCTGCGCGCGCAGGCTGCGCACGATGCGATCCTTGTGGATGGGCGACAGGCGGGCGAACACGTTGGCCTCGCGCACGGCGGCGGCAAGCTCCTCGTCGTCCATCGCCTCGATTTCGGCGCCCAGGTACACCTTGCGCACGTCCAGTCCCACTTCGCGGCAGACCTTGCGCGTGACCAGTTCAACGTCGCCGGTCAGCACCTTGACCTCGATGCCCGAGTCCTTCAGCGCAGCCAGCGCGGGCCCCGTCGACTCCTTGGGCGGATCCAGGAAGGCGATGTACCCCACCAGCACCAGATCGGATTCGTCTGCGATGCCATAGGCCTGCTGCGTGGGTGGCAACTCTTTGACGCCCACCGCGATGACGCGCAGGCCGTCGCGGTTCAGACCGGCGGTCACGCGGCGGATATCGGCGCGGCGGGCCTCGGTCAGCGGATGCACCTCGTTGCCCACGCGCAGCCGCGTGCAGGCCGAGAGCATTTCCTCGAGCGCCCCCTTGCAGATCAGTTCGTGGTGGTCGCGCCCGTTCTCGGTCTCATTCACCACGACGGACATGCGGCGGCGCGAGAAGTCGAACGGGATCTCGTCGATCTTGCGGTAACGGCCCGCCAGATCCAGGCTGCGCGCCACCTCGGCATGCTCCAGCACCGCCACGTCCAGCAGGTTCTTCAGGCCCGTCTGGTAGTAGCTGTTCAGATACGCGTACGCCAGCACGTCGTCGCTGGCCGCCCCATACACGTCGGTATGGCGCTCGAGCACGATGCGATCCTGCGTCAGCGTGCCGGTCTTGTCGGTGCACAGCACGTTCATGGCGCCCAGGTTCTGAATCGCATCCAGGCGCTTGACCACGACCTTGCGGCGCGACATGCGCACGGCGCCCTTGGCGAGCGTCGCGGTGACGATCATGGGGAGCATTTCGGGCGTCAGTCCCACCGCGATGGCCAGCGCGAACAGCAGCGCTTCGAGCCAGTCACCCTTGGTGAAGCCGTTGATCATCATCACCACCGGCGCCATGACGAGCATGAAGCGGATCAGGATCCAGCTCACGCGGTTGATGCCCTGCTGGAACTGCGTGGGCGCGCGCGAGGTCTGCGTGACGCGGCCTGCCAACTGGCCGAAGTACGTGTCCGAGGCGGTGGCCACCACCAGCGCGCTGCCCGCTCCGCTGACCACGTTGGTGCCCATGAAGGCGATGTTTTCGAGCTCGAGGGCATTGGCCGATTGCTCACGCGGGGACATGTGCTTTTCGACGGGCAGCGATTCGCCCGTCAGCGCGGCCTGCGCAACGAAAAGGTCCTTTGCGTTGAGGATGCGGCAATCGGCGGGGACCATGTCGCCCGCGGACAGCAGCACCACGTCGCCGGGCACCAGGTCGGCCAGCGGCACTTCGCGCTGTTGCGAGCCGGAGGCATGCAGGGCGGCGCCGAAGAAACGCCGGCCATTGCCCGCGGCTGGCGCTCCCGAGGCTGGCGCTCCGGCGGCCGGCGCTCCGGCGGCCGGCGCTCCGGCGGCCGGCGCTCCGGCATCGCTGCGCAGCACCGTCGCGGTGTTGCGCACCATCGCCTTCAGGGCCTCGGCGGCGCGGTTCGAGCGCTGCTCCTGCACGAAGCGCAGCACCGTCGAGATCACCACCATCGAGCCGATGATCGCAACCGCTGTCCAGGACTGTTCCTCGGGCGCGGCCATGCGCACGTCAGTCAGCCACGACAGCACGGCCAGCGCGCTCAGCAGCAGATTGAACGGATTGCGGTACGACAGCCACAGGTGCGCTGGCCAGGACAGCGGCTTTTCGTGGTCGACCTCGTTGGCGCCGTGGCGTTCGCGCGCGGCCAGGGCCTGGGCGTCGGACAGGCCGCCCCAGCCGCTGCCGAACCGTTCGAACAGCGAATCGAAACCGAGCCGGGACGTCTCGACCATACGCTGGCTGGCGCGGCGGGCGGCTTCGGACGAAGCCGCGGCCTGATCCCCGCCTTGCTCGAGAATGGGGGCGCGGCGAAAGTGCCGGCCGGTGCGGCGCAGACGCGCAGCGGAAGAAAAAAAGGACTTCAGGAAAGCAAACATGGGAGTGCTCCGCATTTATTAAAGTTGTTGCGGGAGACACGGACTACCCTGCCGGCGGCGGCCGCGCGCGGGCAGCAGCGGGCCGCGGCGTTTCCGAGGAAATGCCGTGAGACCGCCACTGACGGGCGTGCGCAGGCGCCGGAGCAATGTTGCCGGTGTCCGGATCGCGTCTATGGCGCGCCGGGTGCGGAAAACGGAAAGGGAGCGGGCGGTGGAATCAGGACCGGGCGCCGGGGCGCGCAGGGCGCGTGCTGGGCCGGGGATTCCAGGCTGCGGGTTCCGTACGGACCGGGATGTCTATCCGGCCAGTCGGCTCGCAGGGAGATGACGGGTCAGATAGGCATGCCGAAGCCGCGCACAGGGCGCAATCGAGGCTCTGGGTCTAAGGCGCTAGGCATGATTTCTCCTGGGTTGAAAGAAAAGGCGCGATCAGGCCAATGCGGCCTGCGCGCCGAAATGCACGTGACGGACAGCAGGGTTGGCGCTCAGACGGCGCGCTTGCGTCATCAGTTCCGCCCGCAGCTCCGGGGGGCAATTGACGGTGATGCAAGCCGATGCGAGATCCGGCTCCTGGCCTTGATCGATCTGCACTTGCGCGACATCCAGGCCGGCGGCGCTGAAGTCCAGGCAGATCTGCTTGCGCAGGGCGCCGAGCTCACCGCGAGGACAGATCACCGTCAGCCGGGACGTGCCGCGACGGCGGCCCAGGGCGGTGGCACGGTCCACGCCAGCGCGGCGCAGGAACAAGTCGAAGAAACGCATAACGACCTCCATGACAAGAAGGCGGAGCGTGATCGCGAACACGAGCGCAGCCGGACAACGCCCTTGCGGCGGGCACGACGAACGTGCACGAACGCTGGCGCTGCGACTAGCGGCGGTTCTGGCGGTTTATGTCGGGGGGGGTCCCGGCAGACCGTAGGCCTGCACTATGGGCCGGGCTGATGCCTGGCGCTTGGGATACACCGCAACCTGAATGACAGGATGCGGCAGACGGAGTTCTGCGTGGATCCTGTCAGACAGCGACGTCGATGCAAGATCGACAACTTTCGCCGGAATCGGTATTCACGAAGACAACTCCTGGGATGGAAAACACGGCGAGTTTACGCGGGTTTGTACTGATGGACAAGGGTCTGACGCACTTTTGACACACAAATGAAGCAGAGCCGAACAGGCACGAGTGGCCTGCCCGGCAGCTGCACTCACGCGTAGAAGTGCCAGCCCAGATAGCCGGCGAACAGCGCATACAGTCCGCCCACCGCCGACAGCGCCGGCACGCTCATGGCGGCGCGGCGGAAGCGCATCCACAACAGGCCGATGGACACCATGGTGAAGAGACCTGCGGCCAGCAGGGGCGCATCCAGCACCCACGGCGTCATGAAGATGCCGAGCGCGCTGGGGATGGTGGCCTGGATCATCATGGCGCCCGAGATGTTGGCGAGCGCCAGACGCTCCTTGCCCTGGCGCACCCAGATCAGCGCGTTCATGATTTCCGGCAATTCGGTAGCCACCGGCGCCAGCAGCAGCGCGGCCACGTGCGGCGACGCGCCCATCGCAATGCCGAGCAGTTCGATCTGATTCACGAAGACGTGCGACGCGCCGGCGATCACCACCAGCGCCATGATGGTCTGCGTGGCGGCCCAGAACATGGTCGGGTTCTCGTCGCGCGGACGCAGCTTGAGCGGCTCGAGGTCCTCGCAGTCCAGGCATTCCTCGTCGTTGCTCAGCTCGCGCTTGATGTAGAGCGCGTAGGTGGCCAGAAACACGAAGCCCAGCCACGGCTTCCAGGCGAAGGCCAGCAGCCCCAGGCCCACCTTGAAGATGAAGATGCCCATGAACCAGGCCTGGTCGCGGGCCAGCCGGCGCTGGTCCGCGTTGATACAGTCTGCCTGCGCAGGTTGGCCGCGGCGCGCGCGCCACAGGGCCAGGCCGACCACGGCGTAGGCCAGCGTGGCCAGCACGAGGGGACCGCCCATTGCGGCGCCGACGCCGATGTCCTTTTGTTCTGGGGTATCGCCGAAGACAACGGCCATGAAGGTGACGGCGCTTTCCGGCAGCGCGGTGCCGAAGGCCGCCAGCACGGTGCCGGTGGCGGTCGCGCCCAACTGGAAGCGATGACCGACCCATTCGACGCCGTTGACGAAGAACTCGCACGCGACGTAGATCACTGCCGCGGACAGGAAGAACAGAAACAGGGTGAGCAACATGGGAACGCGGCCGGACGAGCAGATACCATTGGCGCGACGCAGCGGCTCGCCCGGCCAAGGGTGAACGCTACGCGGCCAAAGGTCTCGCCTGGCTGATCCACGCGGCGGCAAGCCGGACGTGGGTGCCGTCAGCGCCATGGGGTTCTAGCGGCTGCTCCGCAGCACTGAACCACCAAGTCTGTTGACGCTGACTCCTTTAGGGGAAAAGGATGGCTACTCCCCAATGACAGAGCGGCGATTGTAGCAGCGGTTCGCGCGCCGTCCAGTCATCACCGCGCCGTCCTCGCGGATTCGCGGCCGGGGTGTTGCATTCGCGGGATGGCGGGTAAAGTAGGCCCCATCTTTCGCCCTTGCCGGGGTGCCCGCCCCGACCCGCCCGCCATGAGCCTGCCTCCCGACGACATCGCCCCTTTCGCCGCGCGGCGCCAGCGCCTGATGGAGCGCATGCGCGCAGACGGTGGCGGCATCGCGATCCTGGCGACGGCGCAGGAAGCCATTCGCAACCGTGACGCGGAGTACCCCTACCGGCACGACAGCGACTTTTTTTACCTGACCGGCTTTACCGAACCGGACGCGTGGCTGGTCCTGGTTGCCGGCGCCACGGACCGGGCCGTGCTGTTCTGCCGGCCGCGCCATGTCGAGCATGAACTCTGGGAAGGCAAGCGCTTCGGCCCCGAGGCTGCCGCGGCCTACTTCGGCTTTGACGACGCCCACCCCATCGACGCGCTGGACGAGCTGGTGCCCGCGCTGATGCTGGACCACCCCACGCTGTACGCGCCGCTGGCCGGCGACAAGCGCACGGATGGCCGCCTGCGCCGCTGGCTGGCCGCGGCACAGGAAAAGAGCCGCGGCGGGCACACGCCACCGACGCGGCAGCAGGACGTGCGTCCGCTGTTGGCCGACATGCGGCTGATCAAGGACGCCTCGGAGATCGCGGCGATGCGGCGCGCGGCCAAGATATCGGCGGGCGCGCATGCGCGGGCCATGCGCGTTGCGCGGCCGGGCATGCGCGAATACGAAATCGAAGCCGAGCTGCTCTATGAATTCCGCCGGCATGGCGCGCAGTCGGTGGCGTACAACAGCATCGTCGCCACCGGGGCCAACGCCTGTGTGCTGCACTATCCGGCCGGCGAGGCGGTGCTGCGCGACGGCGATCTGGTGCTGGTCGATGCGGGCTGCGAGGTCGACAGCTACGCCAGCGACATCACACGCACGTTTCCAGCGAACGGCCGCTACAGCGGCCCGCAACGCGCGCTGTACGACCTGACGGTGGCGGCGCAGGATGCTGCGGCCCAGGCCACCGCGCCGGGCCGCACCTTCAACGACGCGCACGAGGCCGCCTTGCGCGTCCTGGCGCAAGGCATGCTCGATCTGAAACTGTTGAAGGGGTCGCTGGACGGCGTGCTGGAATCAGGCGACTACAGCCGCTTCTACATGCACCGGACCGGCCACTGGCTGGGGCTGGACGTCCACGACGTGGGCGACTACCGCCAGCCGGGCACGGCAACCGGCGCGGAGCGGCCGTGGCGCACGCTGGAAACCGGAATGATGCTGACCATCGAGCCGGGCATCTATGTGCGCCCGGCGGACGACGTGCCCGAGGCCTACTGGAATATCGGCATTCGCACCGAGGACGACGCGCTGGTCACGGACGAGGGCTGCGAACTGATTACCCGAGGGGTCCCGGTGCAGGCCACCGAGATCGAGGCGCTGATGCGCGAATAGCGCGGCGGAGCAAAAGACTTACAGCACGTAGCCGTCGAGCCAGCCCATGGCCACCCACACGTAGACCACGACCATGGCGATGGCGAACATGGTGACGATGGCGCCGACCAGGCAGGCCAGAATCGCCACCAGCACCGGGCCCCACCCTGTCGACGACACCTTGCCCAAGCCCGGATTGCAGAGCCGATCGAATTTCTCGTCCGGCATCAGCGAGTAGACCGCGCTTTCGATGAAGCCGTCGATCATCGGGATGAAGAGCAGGAAGAACGCGGGGTTGTCGTACCAGACCGGGTAGAAGCGGAATGCGCAGAACAGGCACACGGCGGCGAACGCGGTGACCAGCCACGCGTGGCGCCGGCCCAGATACCACCAGTGCGCCCCGAAGGCGCCAAGCAGGCAGGCCAGCAGCCCCACCACAACCTTGCTGCGGGGGCGGCGGGCGGAAACGGCGGAAAGCGAAGAGGAAGCCTGAGCCTGCGTCATGTCAATCAACCGGTAAGGGAGCCGTGGCGCCGGGCTGCGGCGGCTGCCGCGATTGTAGTGGACGAGTAAAATCCGGGCATGACTTCCTCCGCCTACGACATTGCGATTCTTGGCGCCGGCCCCGTGGGCCGCGTATTGGCCCTGATGCTGGCGCGCGTGGCGCCGGACCCGGCGCGCATCGCCCTGCTCGCGGGCAGCGCGCCGGTCCCCGTCACACCGGCCGCGGCCATCCCGGCCGCAGATCCGCGCGTGCTCGCCATGAACCACGGCAGCCGGGTGCTACTGGAGTCGCTGCATGCCTGGCCCGAGCGTTCGGCCGACATCCGCAACATCCATGTGTCGCAGCGCGGCCGGTTGGGCCGCACGCTGATCCAGCACACCGATTTCAACGTGCCCCAACTGGGCAGCGTGGTGGCCTATTCCGGGCTGTACGCCAAGCTGGACGAATGCGTCGCGGCGTCCGGCGTCACCGTGCTGGCCGGTCCGCCGGCGCAGATCGGCCTGCAGGATGCCGACGGCGTGCGCATCCAGCAGGGCGAAACACAAATCCTTTGCGGCGTTGCGGTGCAATCCGACGGCGCCGGCGCCACGGACGTGCGGCGCGACTACGACCAGCACGCCGTGCTGACCACCGCGCAGGCCACCCTGCCCCGGCGCGGCTGGGCATGGGAACGGTTCACGTCCGAGGGCCCGCTGGCGCTGCTGCCGCACCCGCAGACGCCGGACGCGTATTCGGTCGTCTGGTGCAGCGCGCCGGACCGCGCGGCCGAATTGGCGGCGCTGGACAACGCCGCGTTTTCCCACGCACTGACGCAGGCCTTCGGCGATCGCCTGGGCCGCCTGTCCAGCCATGCGCCCCGCCACGTTTTCCCGCTGGCGCTGTCCGCCCGCCGCGCACAGGTGCACGGCCGCGTGGCGGCCATCGGCAACGCGGCCCAGACCTTGCACCCCGTGGCGGGGCAGGGTCTGAACCTGGGCCTGCGCGACGCGGCGCGGCTGGCGCAGACCCTGGCAGGCTGGCTGGCGAGTCGCGCTGCCAACGCCGGCTCAAACCCCGGCTCCGCGCTCGCCGAATTCGCCAGCGCGCGCCATCTGGATCGTTTCATCACCGCCGGGCTCACCGATTTCATGCCGCGGATCTTCGCCACCGGCCTCGCGCCCGTCGAACACGCCTGCGGCGCCGCGCTATTGGGGATGGACCTTGCCTCCCCGCTGCGCGCCCCGCTCGCGCAGCACCTGCTGCAGGGATTCCGCGCCTGACCTCCCTTCGATCCGGCCCCGCATAGGGCCGGGATCGCCCTCTTTTATTCCCTGTTTGTTACCAGGCCCTCGCGCCCCAAAAATGGGGGTTCGATCGAGCCGGTTAAAATGTGAGCATGCGCATAGGCCAGTGGACCCTCCCCAACAACGTTCTTGTCGCGCCCATGGCGGGCGTGACGGACCGTCCTTTCCGCCAGCTTTGCAAGAAGCTGGGGGCGGGTTACGCGGTGTCCGAGATGGCCGCCAGCAACCCGAAACTCTGGGACAGCGTCAAGACCTCGCGCCGCCTGAACCACGACGGCGAGATCGCCCCCATTTCGGTGCAGATCGCCGGGGCGGACCCCGCCATGATGGCCGAGGCGGCCGTCTTCAACGCCAACAAGGGCGCCCGGATCATCGACATCAACATGGGATGTCCGGTCAAGAAGGTGTGCAATGTGGCGTCGGGATCGGCGCTGTTGCGCCATGAAGACCTGATCGTCCGCATCCTGGACGCGGTGGTCGCCGCCTGCGCGCCACTTGGCGTGCCCGTCACCCTGAAGACCCGCACCGGGTGGGATCGCAACAGCCGCAATGCATTGCGCGTCGCGAAGCTGGCCGAAAACGCCGGCATTGCCGCCCTCACGCTGCACGGCCGCACGCGGGCCGACCTCTATACGGGCGAGGCGGAATATGACACCATCCGCGCCGTCAAGGCCGAAATCGGCATCCCCGTGATTGCGAACGGAGATATCGACTCGCCCGCCAAAGCCCGGCATGTCCTGGATTACACTGGCGCCGACGCGGTCATGATTGGCCGGGCGGCTCAGGGCCGTCCGTGGATCTTCCGCGAAATCGACCACTACCTGCGCACGGGCGAAACACTGGCCCCTCCCTCTTATAGGGAAATGCGCGAGCTGCTGCTCGAACATCTCGACGACCACTACCGTTTCTATGGCGAGCACACCGGCGTACGCACCGCGCGCAAGCACATAGGCTGGTATGTGGACGGCCTGCCGGGCGCGGATTCGTTCTGCGCCGGCATGAACCTGATCGACAACACCCGCGACCAATGGCGGGCGGTGGCGGACTGGTTCGACACGCTCTCACGCGACGGCGCCCCTACCCCGGCGCCGGCCGCAGAAGCCCTATTGGCGGCATGACCGCCTAAACACCAACATAAAAATATCTGTACTCAAATGAGCAAGAAAGATGTCCTGGAAGAATGCGTGCGCGCCAGCCTGGAGCGCTATTTCGAAGACTTGGGCGAGTCCGAGCCCCACGATATGTGGGACATGGTCATGCGCTGCGTGGAGCGCCCGGTGCTTGAAGTAGCGTTGGAGCGGTCGGGCGGCAACCAGTCCCGGGCGTCCGAGATGCTGGGGATCACCCGCAACACCCTGCGCAAGAAGTTGCTGGCGCACAATATCCAGGTTTAGCTTTCCCTCGCGCGGGCGGCGCATGCTTGGCGCCGCCGCCCCCTCCAGATTTCCCATCCGACCAGAACGAGAAAGGCGTCCCCGCCCCACTCCGTCCCATCATGAAAATCGAAACCGCCCTGCTTTCGGTGTCCGACAAGACCGGCATCGTTGAATTTGCCCGCGCCCTGGCCGCGCGCGGCGTGCGCCTGCTGTCGACCGGCGGCACCGCCAAGCTGCTTGCCGATTCCGGCCTGACCGTCACCGAAGTGGCCGCCCACACCGGCTCGCCCGAGATCCTGGACGGCCGCGTGAAGACGCTGCACCCGAAGATCCACGGCGGCCTGCTGGCCCGCCGCGACAGCGCCGAGCACATGGACACGATCAAGGCGGCTGGCATCGATCGCATCGACATGCTGGTGGTCAACCTGTACCCGTTCCGTGAGACGGTCGCCAAGCCCGACTGCACGTTTGCCGACGCCGTCGAGAACATCGACATCGGCGGCCCCGCCATGCTGCGCGCTGCCGCCAAGAACCACGGCACCGAAGCCGGCGGCGTGACGGTCGTGATCGACCCGGTCGACTACTCGCGCGTCCTGGCCGAAATGGACAAGGGCGGCTCGACCTCCTACGGCCTGCGCCTGGCGCTGGCCGCCAAGGTCTACGCCCACACGGCCTCGTATGACGGCGCCATCGCCGCCTACCTGACCAGCCTGACCGAAGCCGAACCCGTGCAGGAAGCCGTGCCCGCCCGCAACGAATGGCCCGGCACGCTGACGCTGCAGGTCAAGCAGGAACAAGCCCTGCGTTACGGCGAAAACCCGCATCAAAGCGCCGCTTTCTACGTCGACGCGCAGCGTCCGGCGGGCCTGCTGGGCAACTACCGCCAGCTGCAGGGCAAGGAACTGTCCTACAACAACATCGCCGACGCCGACGCGGCGTGGGAATGCGCGCGCAGCTTCGAGGCGCCCGCCTGCGTCATCGTCAAGCACGCCAATCCGTGCGGCGTGGCCGTTGCCACCGACACGCTGGGCGCGTACCAGCAAGCCTTCAAAACCGACCCGACGTCGGCCTTTGGCGGCATCATCGCCTTCAACCGCCCGGTTGACGCCGCGACCGCCGAAGCCGTCAGCGCGCAATTCCTGGAAGTGCTGCTGGCCCCGGCCTACGACGGCGCCGCGCTGGCCATCCTGGCCGCCAAGAAGAACGTGCGCGTGCTGGAAGTGCCGATGGGCACGGGCCAGAACGCCTTCGACATCAAGCGCGTGGGCGGCGGCTGGCTGGTGCAGACGCCGGACGCCTACAACGTGCCGCGCGACGCCCTGAAGGTCGTCACCAAGCGCCAGCCCACCGAACAGGAAATGAACGACCTGTCGTTCGCCTGGAAGGTCGCCAAGTACGTCAAGTCCAACGCCATCGTGTTCGTGGGCGGCGGCATGACGCTGGGCGTGGGCGCCGGCCAGATGAGCCGCATCGACTCGGCCCGCATCGCCTCCATCAAGGCGGAAAACGCCGGCCTGACCTTGAAGGGCTCGGCCGTGGCGTCCGACGCGTTCTTCCCGTTCCGCGACGGCCTGGACGTCGTGGTGGCGGCTGGCGCGACCTGCGTGATCCAGCCCGGCGGCAGCGTGCGCGATGACGAAGTCATCGCCGCCGCCGACGAGCACGGCATCGCCATGGTGCTGACCGGCACCCGCCACTTCCGCCACTGATGCGCGTCCTCGGCATCGATCCCGGCCTGCGCCGCACCGGCTTCGGCGTGATCGATGCCGAAGGCTCGCGGCTACGTTACGTGGCCAGCGGGACCATCGTGGTCCCGCCGGCGCTGACGCTGTCCGAACGCCTGAAGGTCATCCTGGACAATCTGCGCCAGGTGGCCCGCGACACGCAACCCGACGTGGCCGCGCTGGAAATCGTCTTCCTGAACACCAATCCCGCTTCCACCCTGCTGCTCGGGCAGGCGCGCGGCGCAGCGCTGTGCGCGCTGGCCGACAGTTCGCTCGACGTGCACGAATACACCGCCCTGCAGATCAAGAAAGCCGTGGTCGGCACCGGCCGCGCGGCGAAAGAGCAGGTGCAGATGATGGTGCAGCATCTCTTGGCGCTGGACGGCGTGCCCGCCCCCGACTCGGCCGACGCGCTGGCCTGCGCGATCTGCCACGCGCATGTGGGTCCGCTGCAGGACAAGCTGGAACGCCTGGGCAGCGCGCTGCGCATGGGCGGCAAGACCCGCATCCGCAACGGGCGGCTGATCGGCTGATCGCCGCTTTCCCTTTTCCCCTGCGTCACGTCACGCCTATGCGGCCCAGCCCGCTCGCGCGCCCGCACGTATAGAATCCCCGCATCTGCCGCGCATTGCGCGGCTCCACCATTGCCAGGCCTCTCACCATGATCGGAAGAATCACCGGAACCCTGATCGAAAAACTGCCCCCCACGATCTGCGTGGACGTAGGCGGGATCGGGTATGACATCGACGTGCCCATGAGCACGCTGTATTCGCTGCCCGACACGGGCGCGCGCGTCACGCTCTACACGCATCTGACGGTTCGCGAAGATGCGCACATCCTGTATGGCTTTGCGTCGGCCGGCGAACGCAGCGCGTTCCGCGAGCTCATCAAGGTCAGCGGGATCGGGGCGCGAACCGCGCTGTCGGTGCTGTCGGGTTTGTCGGTCGCGGATCTGGCGCAGGCCATCACGCTGCAGGAGTCGGGCCGCCTGACCCGCGTGCCGGGTATCGGCAAGAAGACCGCGGAACGCCTGCTGCTGGAGATGCGCGGCAAGCTGGGCGCGGACATCGGCGCCGCGGCGCACGTCACGCACGACAACCAGTCCGACATCCTGAATGCCCTGCTGGCGCTGGGCTACTCCGAGAAGGAATCGCTGTCGGCGCTGAAGACGCTGCCCGAGGGCGTGGGCGTGTCCGACGGCATCAAGCAGGCGCTGAAGGCGCTGGTGCGCTGAGTAATCGCGCTAGGCCGTCTTGCCGTGCTGCAGGTAGCGCGGCGCCACGGCTTCCAGCCCCGTGGGCACCACATGCAGCTCGGGGGCGATCGGCCCGCCGCAGACGTTGTCGCGGCGCAGGGAATCCAGATTGTCGCGCGACATCAGCGGCGTGCCCGGCATGCATTCGAACAGCCGGGCCTGCATGCGACCCACCCCCATCGGGATGCTGATGACGGGACGCGGATGGCCGCTCCAGGCGGCGCACAGCCGCGCGATCTCGCCCAGCGTGTAGACCTGCGGTCCACCCAGTTCGTAGGTCTTGCCGCAGGTATGCGAGTCGGCCAGCGCCGTGGTCATGGCGGTCACCACGTCGCCCACATAGATGGGCTGCATGCGCGCGTTGGCGCCAGCCAGCGGCAATACCGGCAGCCAGCGCGCCAGCGACGCGAACATATTGGTGAAGTTGTCGTCGGGGCCGAAAAGCACCGACGGGCGGAAGATGGTCCAGCCGATATCGCCGCGGTCTTGGTAGGCCGCCTTGATGGCGGCCTCGCCGTCGCCCTTGGAACGCTGGTACATGCTGTCGCCGCTGGAATCGGCGCCCAGCGCGCTGACGTGCAGCAGGCGACGCACGCCGTGGCGCACGCAGGCCTGCGCAATGCGCTGCGGCAGATGCACGTGGGCCCGCGCGAAGTCCGACCCATATGGCCGGCCCAGATTGCCATGCAGGATGCCCACCAGATTCACGACGGCATCGCAGCCCCGGACCATGCCGTCGAGCGCGGCGTCATCATGGATGTCCGCCTGAAGCAGCGTGACGGTGGGAAGTAATTGCAGGTCGCGTCCGCGTGCAATGAGCCGCGTGGGCACGACGATCTGATGCGGGTCCGCGCAAAGCCGTGTTACCAAGTGGCGGCCGATGAAGCCCGTGCCGCCAATGACAAGGATACGCATGGCGTAGCCTCCGGTTCGTCAGGATCGAGGTTCGATTCTGCCTTGCCAGGTCGGCAGGCGCAAGCGCGCGCAGGGCGCACGCCGCGCGCGCCGCTTGATGCGCGTCAGCCCGCCAGCAGCCGGGCGTAGGCCGGAAGGTCGACGTTGCCGCCGCTGATGATGACGCCGACCCGGGCCCCGCGCACCGGCACCACGTTCTGCATGACGGCCGCCGCGGCCAGGCAGCCCGTGGGTTCCACGACCATCTTCATGCGCTCGGCAAAGAACTTCATCGTCGTGACGAGCTGTTCATCCGTCACCGTGACGATGTCGCGCACGTACTTCTGGATGAGGGGGAACGTGATGTTGCCCAGGTGCGTGGTGGCGGCGCCATCGGCCAGCGTCTTGGGCGCGGGGATTCGGACAATTTCACCCTTGCGCAAGGACTGCTGCCCGTCGTTGCCGGCTTCGGGCTCCACGCCGTACACCAGGCAGCGCGGGCTGAGCGCGAAGGCGGACAGGGCCGAGCCCGACAGCAGGCCGCCGCCGCCCAGGCACACGAACAGGTAGTCCAGTTCGCCGACTTCCTCGAACAGCTCCTTGGCGGCGGTGCCCTGCCCCGCGATCACGTCCTCGTGGTCGTACGGCGGGATCAGCGTGGCGCCGGTTTCGGCCTGGATGCGGCGGGCGATGGTCTCGCGGTCTTCGGTATAGCGGTCGTACGTGACGATCTTGCCGCCGTAGCCTTCCGTGGCCGCGCGCTTGGCCGCGGGCGCGTCCAGCGGCATGATGATCGTGGCCTGAACGCCTTGCAGCTTCGAGGCCAGCGCGATGGCCTGCGCGTGATTGCCCGACGAGAACGTCACCACGCCGGCGGCACGCTGCTCGGGCGTGAGGCGCGCGATGGCGTTGTAGCCGCCCCGGAACTTGAACGCGCCCATGCGCTGGAAGTTCTCGCACTTGAAGAACAGCGACGCGCCGGCGATGGCATCGGCGGTGGCCGAGGTCAGGACGGGCGTGCGGTGTGCGTTGCCGGCCAGGCGCTCGCTGGCGCGCACGACGTCATCATAGGAGGGCAATTCGGGCTGCATGGAATAAGGTCCTTAGATCGCGAGGGGGAAACGAAACCCTCGGATCATAAACCCGTCGCGCGGTTTGCGCGCCGCCCGTTGGCATGACGGCGCGTGGCGCGGATCATTTGCCGAAGAGGTCGCCGCTGCCGCCGGTGGCGGTGCCCGCAGGCGGCGCCAGGCCAAGGTGGCGCCAGGTGGTCAGCGTGGCGGTGCGCCCGCGCGGCGTGCGCTGCAGGTAGCCGTGCTGGATGAGATACGGCTCGATGACGTCCTCGATCGTGTCGCGCTCTTCGCCGATGGCAGCGGCCAGGCTGTCCACACCGACCGGGCCGCCATCGAACTTGTGGACGATGGCTTCGAGCAGCTTCCTGTCCATCAGGTCCAGCCCTTGCGGATCGACTTCCAGCATGGCAAGCGCGCGGCCCGCGACGTCGGCGTCGATCGTGCCGCCCGCCTTGACCTCGGCGTAGTCGCGCACCCGGCGCAGCAGACGGTTGGCGATACGCGGGGTGCCGCGCGCGCGCCGCGCCACCTCGGCTGCGCCGTCCGGCGTGATGACGGCGTTCAACAAGCCCGCGCTGCGCGTCACGATGTGGCCCAGATCGGCAGCGTTGTAGAACTCGAGCCGCGAGACGATGCCGAAGCGGTCGCGCAGCGGATTGGTCAGCATGCCGGCGCGCGTCGTGGCGCCTACCAGCGTGAAGGGCTGCAGATCCAGCTTCACGCTGCGCGCGGCCGGGCCTTCGCCGATCAGGATGTCGATCTGGAAGTCTTCCAGCGCCGGGTAGAGGATTTCCTCGACGACGGGCGACAGGCGATGGATTTCGTCGATGAAGAGGACGTCGTTCTTTTCCAGGTTGGTCAGCAGCGCGGCCAGATCGCCCGGGCGTTCGAGGACCGGGCCCGAGGTCTGGCGCAACTGCACGCCCATTTCGTGGGCGATGATGTGCGCGAGAGTGGTCTTGCCCAGGCCCGGCGGGCCGAAGAGCAGGACGTGATCCAGGGCCTCGCCGCGCTTTTTGGCCGCGGCGATGAAGATCTCGAGCTGTTCGCGGGCGCGCTGCTGCCCGACGTACTCCTGTAACGCCTTGGGCCGCAACGCGCGTTCGATCGACTCCTCGTTGGGCGACACCGGCTGCGGCGCCACGATGCGAGGGGCGTCGGGACGGGAGGAAAGCGAATCGGACTGGATGGCCATGGTGCGGGGTACGGGCAAAGGACGAAGCAGGATGAATCGTACCGTAGCGCGGCCCGCCCCGGGGCTGCCCCGAGGACACGCCGGGCAGGCGGCCTGCGGTCAGGCAGCCTGCGATAGCGGCAGACGTACGCGCACGCACAGGCCGCCGGATTCGGCCTCGCGCAGTTCGAGCGATCCGCCGTGCGCCCGCGCGATGGCCTCGGCCAGTGCCAGGCCCAGGCCCACGCTGCCCGTGCGAGTGCGCGCGTCGTCCAGACGGCTGAACGGCCGCAAGGCCTCCAGGCGGCGTTCGGGCACGATGCCCGGTCCATGGTCGGCCACGTCCAGCACCGCGTGCCCTTCTTCGCGGCGCAGCGCGATGTCCACCGGCGGCGCGCCGTGGTTCAGCGCGTTGCCGATCAGGTTGTCCAGCAGACGGCCCAACGCCACGGCGTCGGCCTGCACCACCGCCCCGCTGGCATCCTGGGCGGTGTCCAGGCCGATGGCGGTGCCGGCGCCCTGCCAGGCGCCCACGCGCTCGGTCAGCCATTCGGCCAGCACGATGGGCGCATAGCGGTAGGCCGCCGGATCGGTGCCGCGCACGAAGCCGATGAACTGATCCACCATGTGCTGCATGTCGCGCAGGTCGGTGCGCAGGCCTTCCTTCAGCGTGGAATCGTCGGCCATTTCAACGCGCAGCCACATGCGCGACAGCGGCCCCTTCAAGTCATGCGGCAGGCCGGAAAGCAGCGTGCGCCGCACCGAGTCGGACTCGGACAGCGCGTCCAGCATGGCGTTGAAGCGTTCGCCCAGCACGCGGGTTTCATGCGGCCCCGAGGGCTCCACGCGTTGCGGCTGGCCGGCGGCCAACTGGTCCGCGGCATCGGCAAGGCGCGTGATCGGCCGCGTGATGTGCCACGAAAAGCCCACGGCCAGGAGCAGCAGGAGGCCCAGACCGCCAAGCCAGGCGGCGATGAAAGGCGTAGCGACGGGCGGGTCCAGCCGTTCCAGCGGAATGACCAGCCACTCGCGCAGCCGCGGCGCGTCTTCGGTGGCCGGGTTGGGCGCCAGCGAAATGAAGATTTCAGGCGTAGGGCCGCGCGACAACGCCACGCGCGTGCCGTCGTTCAGGCGTTCGTTGAGCTGTTGGACCAGCACGCGCAGATCGCGGCGGATGTCGTCGGGCTCGGGCTTGTAGCGGCGGTTGGACTCCTCGCGGTCGCGGGCGCCGTCGCCGGTGCGCTGCGCGTCGCCGCGCCCGTCGGCCTGGGCGGCGTGCGTGTCGCGCTCGTCGTCGCGGACTTCGGGCGGCGGGGGCGGCGGCGGTCCGTGAAATTGGGAATCCTGGGAGGACGGCGGAGGAGGCGGCGGGCGCGGCGCGGCGCGTGGCGGTGGCGGACGGCGGCCGTTGAAGCGCTGCAGCTTGGCTTCGGCGGGCAGCACACGCGACCACAACCGCCACTGGTTCTGCGACGCGGCCCGCACGAAATCGGCGCGGTCTTCGGCCGGCACCTGGGACACGGCGGCCCGTAGCGTGCGGATGGTGGTGACGATATAGCCGATGGCCACGTCTTCCATGAACTTGTGCCGGAAGTACGACACGGTCACCAACGTGGCGGCCTGCGTCAGCAGGACGGATCCCAGGATCAGCAGGATCAGCCGCGCCCGCAGCGAGCGGGGCACCAGAATGCCGGGGGAAAAGCGCATCAGGGCGAGAACCGGTAGCCGATGCCCCAGACGGTCTGGATCCAGCGCGGCTGCTTGGGATCGTCTTCGATGACGCGGCGCAGGCGCAGGATCGCGATGTCGATCGCGCGGTCGTTGCGCTCGCCGGCGTCGTCGTCGCGGGCCAGCGCCAGCAGGCGTTCGCGCGACAGCGGCTTGCCGGCGTTACGCACCAGGGCTTCAAGCAGGTTGATCTCGCCGCCCGTCAGCTTGACGACGGTGCCGTCGCGGGACAGCTGACGCGTGGACGGATCGAACACAAATGGGCCGAACGAGACCGGCGCGTCCTTGGTGAGCGCGGACGGGCCGCGCTTGCGGCGCAGCACGGCCTCGATGCGGGCCAGCAGTTCGCGGGGATCGAAGGGCTTGCCGACGTAGTCGTCGGCGCCGGCCTCCAGGCCGATGATGCGGTCCACGGCTTCGTCGCGCGCGGTCAGCAGGATGACGGGAATGTCCTCGCCCTGCTCGCGCAGGCGGCGGCAGGCATCGGCGCCGTCGCCGCCGGGCAGCATGCGGTCGAGCACCAGCAGATCGGGCGCGTAACGGGTAATGCGCGAGGAAAGGTCGGTCGCGTCCGGGGCAAGCAAAGTGTCGTAGCCATGCCGGTTCAGGTAGTCGGCCAGCAATTGGCGCAGCGCCGGATCGTCGTCGACGACCAGCAGCTTGGTGTGGGAATTGTCCATGGGCGTCATAGTGCGGCGCGTCGCCGTCGCCCGCAAGGGGCGGGAAATCATCTGAAATATACCCGTTGCACGATGTACGGATGATGTGTCGGGCTTTTTGCAACGGGGGTCCCCTCGCCCCCGAACTGGCCCTAGAATGTCGCTTCGCCTGCCGCCCTTCGTGGACTTTCCTAAAGATCGATTACAGATGCCCGGCAGGGTGCTCCCTACACTGTCCCCATGGCCGCCACAGCTAACCCCTGGCGCAGAGGGCTGTTGCACGCGGCGCTGACGGCGGGCCTGGCCTGGCCGCTGGCGCCCGCTTTTGGTGACGAGCCCGACGTGTCCCCTTTTACTTGGACGCCGCCCCCGGCGGGCGACGTCACGCGCGTGGCGCGCGGCATCGGCGTGCTCTCGCCGGTTCAATCGCTGCCGGTGCGCCCCGCCCCGTCCCTGGAAGATCGGGCCGTGCCGCTGGACCCGACGCCGTGCGACCTGCACGCGACGGAACCCGGCATGGACACCACGGTGCGCGATGGCGCTGACGACCCTGCCGAAGGCTTCATCCCCGGCACCGGCATGGGCCTGACGGGCAACGCGCCGACGGTCCCGCTGTCCTGCGATCCCCTGGCAACGCCGGCTTCCGCCATCGACATCCCTCCGGACTACTCGTTTGCACTGGAAGACGGCGATCTCCCGAAAATACCCGTGGTGGTGATTTCCGGGGTTTCGCGCCCCTCGCGCCCCTGGTTTTCGTCCGTCGGCGGACTGGATGGCCTGCGCTATGGCGGCAGCCGCAACTGGGTCTACAACAACACCGTCGGCCCTTCCCTCACCGTGGGCAACGTCAATCCGAATGCGCCCGCGTGGGGTAGCGGCGCGCCGGTGGGCGGACTGCAGATCGCCAAATGGGGCGGCAGCGGCGCCACGTTGCCCGAGGGCAGCTTCGGCTACTCGTCATCGGTGGGCAAACTGAACCTGATGGACCCGGCCGCCAAGTCCGGGGCCGTGGACTACGGCGCGTCCGTCGGCAGCGGCAGCGTGCGCTACGGGCTGACGCCCGTGGTGACGGTCGAAGGCCAGATGCAGAGCGCCCCATCCCTGACCACCCGCGGCGTGGGCACCACGTACAACGCCGGCGAGTTCGGCACCTTCCGGGCCGGCGCCACGCAAAGCACGTTTGATGCGGCCAGCGGCTATCGCTACCGCTTCGGCTACAG
This sequence comes from Achromobacter sp. UBA2119, assembly GCF_002331005.1. NCBI lineage: Bacteria > Pseudomonadati > Pseudomonadota > Betaproteobacteria > Burkholderiales > Alcaligenaceae > Achromobacter > Achromobacter sp. UBA2119. The sequence continues at coordinate 870,821 of NZ_DCYD01000009.1, forward strand.
CATCGATGTAGCCGACACCGTGACGCTGGGCTACACCAACGAGCAGATCGGCGCGGGCTACGGCGACCTGTCCACCTATTCCGACGGCGTCGCCTCCACGGCCCAGACGCGCAATACCGTGTCGGCGGGCGTCCCGTTGTCCGGCTGGGGCACGCTGAGCGGCACGTATTCCGGGCTGCGCGAAGGCTCCGTGCTGGCCGAGCAGCGCGTGGGCCTGTCCCACAGCATGTTCGTGGCTCCGAAGGTCAAGCTGGCCGTCGGCGCCGACCGCGACATCGTGACGGGCGACTACGGCTGGCGCGCCAACCTGAGCATGCCCGTCGACACCTTCATGCGCGGCACTTGGCTCAGCTGGTAAGTGCCGGATTGCGTGGCCAAAATCTCCCTCCGGAACGGGCGGCCGGGATTTGGGGCTTAAAATCGCTGCCATGATGCTTCCGGCCTACCCCCATGTCTGACGCGCGCGCCCTCGGCGTGTTGCAGCGCGTTTTCGGTTACGAATCCTTCCGCGGCGACCAGCAAGCCATTGTCGAACAGGTGATCGGCGGCGGCGACGCGCTCGTTCTCATGCCTACGGGCGGCGGCAAGTCGCTCTGCTACCAGATCCCCTCGCTGGTGCGTGAAGGCACCGGCATCGTCGTGTCGCCCCTGATCGCGCTGATGCAGGACCAGGTCGACGCGCTGACCGAACTGGGCGTGCGCGCGGCGTTCCTGAATTCCACGCAGGAATGGCGGGTGGCCCGCGAGGTGGAGCAGGCCTTTCTGGATGGCGAGCTTGACCTGCTCTACGTTGCCCCCGAACGCCTGCTGACCGACCGCTGCCTGCAACTGCTCGACCGCGGCCGCATCGCGCTGTTCGCCATCGACGAAGCGCACTGCGTATCGCAGTGGGGTCATGACTTCCGGCCCGAATACCTGGGCCTGTCCATGCTCCACGAGCGCTGGCCCGACGTGCCGCGCATCGCGCTCACGGCCACCGCCACCGCCGTCACCCGCACCGAGATCGCGCAGCGCCTGTCGCTGGATGAAGCGCGCCATTTCGTCTCGAGCTTCGACCGTCCCAACATCCGCTACCGCATCGTCGAAAAAAACGAGGTGCGCAAGCAGTTGCTGGACATGATCCGCACCGAGCACGAAGGCGAATCCGGCGTGGTGTACTGCCTGTCGCGCGCCCGGGTCGAAGAAACGGCCGAATTCCTGTGCAATCAGGGCATCGACGCGATGCCGTACCACGCGGGCCTCAGCCCCCAGATCCGGGCAGCCAACCAATCGCGCTTCCTGCGCGAGGACGGCGTGGTCATGGTTGCCACCATTGCGTTCGGCATGGGCATCGACAAGCCCGACGTGCGCTTCGTGGCCCACATAGACCTGCCCAAGTCCGTCGAAGGCTACTACCAGGAAACCGGCCGCGCCGGCCGCGACGGCCTGCCCGCAACGGCGTGGCTGGCCTATGGCCTGCAAGACGTGGTGCAGCAACGCCGCATGATCGACGAATCGCCCGGCGACGAATCCTATCGCCGGCGCCTGGGCCAGCAGCTCGACGCCATGCTGGGCCTGTGCGAAACGGTGGAATGCCGGCGCGTGCGGCTGCTGGCTTACTTTGGGCAGCAGATCACCGCCTGCGGCAATTGCGACGTCTGTCTGGACCCGCCGCAGGCGTGGGACGGCACGGTGGCGGCGCAGAAGGTGCTGTCAGCCGTGTACCGGCTCTGGAAAGAACGCGGCCAGCGCTACGGCGCCGGCCACATTATCGACATCCTGCGCGGCAAGGTCACCGACCGCACCAAGCAGCATGGCCACGAGTCGCTCAGCGTGTTCGGCGTGGGCGCCGACCTCTCCGACACCGCGTGGCGTGGTGTGCTGCGCCAGCTGTTGGCGCAGGGCCTGCTGACCGTGGACAACGAAGGCTTCGGCACGCTGGCCCTGACCGAAGGCAGCCGCGCGGTGCTCAAGGGCGAGCACCAGCTCATGCTGCGGCGCGAATCCGAAAAGAAGCCGCGTTCCGGCAAGACGGGCAGCGGACGGCCCAAGGCGGCGGCGATCGACCTGCCGGCCGAACTGCAGCCGGTGTTCGAGGCACTGCGCGCCTGGCGCGGCGAAGTCGCCAAGAGCCACGGCGTGCCTGCCTACGTGATCTTCCACGACGCCACGCTGCGCGAGATCGCGCTGGCGCAGCCCGAGTCCATGGACGAACTGAGCCACATCAACGGCGTGGGGGCCCGCAAGCTGGAAGCCTACGGCGAAGAAATCCTGCAGCGGGTGGCGCGGCCGGTGCTGTAGCGCACGGACAGCGCCAGAAGCCCGGGCGGAATGCCGGCCCGGCAATCCGCCCCGCCTTGAATCGCTTAGTACGAGGGCGGCGGCAGCAGCGGCACGGGGCGGCGCTCCTTGCCGAAGACCGACCGGTACGCCAGGATGTTGAACACCAGCACCACCGGAATCCCCACGACGGCGCCCGCCATCACGAGCCGCATCGAACCCAGCGCGCCCGCGCCGTCCCACAGCGTCATGTCGTCCAGGATCAGGTACGGGAACAGGCTGTACGCCAGCCCGCTCAGCATCAGCAGGAACAGCGCCACCGTCAGCACAAAAGGCAGCCAGCTGAAGCGGTCGGCGCGGCCCGGCAGCCGCGCCAGCAGCATTTCCGCGGCCACGAAGCCGGCCAGCATCAGCACCCACACCGACGCCGCAAGGCTCAGGTGGGCAATGTTGCTCCACTTGTAGAAGATGCCGGCGTTGGCCAGGCCCAGCGTGACCGCGATCGACACCATGCCCACGGCCGTCCAGCGGATGGCGTGGCGCGCCCAGTTGGCCGCGCGGCGCTGCAGGTCGCCCTCGACGCGCATGACCAGCCACGACGCGCCCAGCAACACGTACGCGGCCACCGCGCACAGGCCCACGAACATCGCAAACCAGCCATAACCCGCGTCGGACTGGTAGCCCGTGGCGATGCGGCCAAGCAGCGTGCCCTGGCCGAACGCGGTGATGACCGAGCCGATCCAGAATGCGAAGATCCAGCGCGGCTTCATTTCGTTGCGGGCGCGGATGCGGAATTCGAAGGCGACGCTGCGCAGCACCACGCCCAGCACCATGAACGTCAGCGGCCCATAAAGTTTGCCCAGCACGGCGCCCCAAGCGAACGGGAACGCCGCCGCAAACAGCCCCATGCCCAGCAGCAGCCAGAACTCGTTCGCGTCGCGCCACGGGCTGAGCAGGCTCATCATGCGGCCGCGCTCGTGTTCCGGCGCGATCTGCAGCAGGATGCCCACGCCGAGGTCGAAGCCGTCCAGGACCATGCCAGCGGCAATCACGACAAACAGCAGCGCCATGAAGGCGAGCGGCATCCAGAACGAAGGATCGTCGGGGCTCAGGCCTTGCGACGCAGCCAGCATGGCGATCATGGCGCACCTCCGCTCAGCTTGCGCACAGGCACGACGCCGTAGCGCGCCGCATGGAACAGCATGCCGGCGAACGCGGCCAGCAGCAGCGCGTACAGCAGTCCGTAGCCGGCCAGCCCGTACAGCACGGTGCGGGAGGGCACCGAGCCCAGGACCTCGGATTGCGTGACGGTGCCGTTCACGACAAAAGGCTGCAGCCCGATGATGGAGACCCACCAGCCGGCCACCACGGCAATGCCGCCGGAGAACATCATGCCGCACAGGACCCGCTGCCACCACGGCGGCAGGACCGACGGGTCCAGGCCGCGCCGGAACGTCCACAGGAAGGTCACGCACGCCACGGCCAGCATCAGCAGCCCCAGGCCGACGGCCACGCGCAGCGACCAGAAGGTCAGCGCCACCGGCGGCAGCATGCCCGAATACTTGTCCAGGCCCTGGTAGGTGCCGTCCGCATTGCGATGCAGCCACATGCCGCCGGCGTTATTGATCGTGAGGTCGCCTTCGTTGACGTGCCCGCGCGCGGCGGGCCAGCCGAACAGCACCAGTTGCGGCACGGGGCCGCTTTCCCAGAAGCCCGCCGCGGCCGCGGCTTTGGCCGGTTGCAGCTTGGCCATCATCTGACCCGAGCCGGTCGCCACGGGCACCTGCAGGAACGCGGCCACCACGGCCACCACCAGCGCCGTCTTGAACGCGCTGCGCTCGCCCTCGCCCAGCGGCCGCCGCAACGCCTGCAGCGCGGTCACGCCCATCATGAGGAACGAGGCGGCCAGCGCCGCGCCGACCATCACCACGGCCATTCGCCAGCCAACCGAGGGATTGAGCACGACCTTGTGCCAGTCATAGACCTGGTAGCGGCCGTCGACCAGCAGCGCGCCGTCCGGCGTCTGCATCCACGATTGCAGGGCAAGCACCCAGAACACGGCGACGAGCTGCCCGGCCGCCACCATCAGGACGGCCAGGGTGTGTGCGCCATCGGACACGCGGCGCTGGCCGAACAGCATGACGCCCAGGAAACAGGACTTGAGGATGAAGACGGACAGGATGCCGTAGCCCAGCAGCGGACCGGCCACGTTGCCGATCTTGTCCATCAGGCCCGCCCACAGGCTGCCGATCTGGATCAGGACGGGCACGCTGGCAGCCAGCGTCAACACGAAGGACAGCGCAAAGATGCGGACCCAGAAGCGGTAGGCCGCCGTCCAGCCACCGTGGCTGGACCACCGGGCCCGGATCTTGAAGAACAGCAGCACCCAGGCCAGCGCCAGAGAGACGGCTAGGAAAAGCGCCAGGAAGCTAAGGCTGGCCACAAACTGCGCCCGGGCCAGGGATAGGGTCGAGATATCCATAATGGCCCGTAGTGTAGAGCCAGTTACATGACTATGGGGGCCGATCGAAACCGGTTGAAGGCGTGGCAAAAATGGCCGCGCTGCGGAACGTGGCAAAATTGACGCTTTGTCGCTGCTTTTTCCTATTCTTTCAAGAATGACCACCGCCCCGACGCCGACCCCCGCCGCATCAAACTTCCTGCTCAACATCGTCCAAGACGACCTCGAAGCCAACCGCTTCCAGGGCAAGCGCTGGGCGGGCAAGCCTGGCCCGGCGGCCATGCAGCAGCAGGGAGACGCGGACCCGGCGCGCATCCGCACGCGTTTTCCGCCCGAGCCCAACGGCTACCTGCACATCGGTCACGCCAAGAGCATCTGCGTGAACTTCGGCCTGGCGCGCGACTTCGGCGGCGTCTGTCACCTGCGTTTCGACGACACCAACCCCGAGAAAGAAGACCAGGAATACGTCGACGCCATCATCGAGGCCGTCCACTGGCTGGGCTTTGACTGGAAGGCCGACGGCCGCGAGAACCTGTACTTCGCCAGCGACTACTTCGGTTATATGTATGAGTTTGCCGAAGCCCTGGTCGAAGCCGGCCACGCCTACGTCGACGAACAGAGCGCGGAAGAAATCCGCGCCAACCGCGGCACGCTGACCGAACCCGGAACGGATTCGCCCTGGCGCAACCGCCCGGCCGCCGAGTCCATCGCGCTGCTGCGCGAAATGCGCGACGGCAAGCATCCGGACGGCAGCCTGGTGCTGCGCGCCAAGATCAACATGGCGTCGCCCAACATCAACCTGCGCGACCCGGTCATGTATCGCGTCCGCCACGCCACGCACCATCGCACCGGCGACCAGTGGTGCATCTACCCGATGTACAGCTGGGCGCACCCGGTGGAAGACGCGCTGGAAGGCATCACGCACAGCGTCTGCACGCTTGAATTTGAAGACCAGCGCCCGTTCTACGACTGGATCCTGACGCGCCTGGCCGAACTGGGCAAGCTGGCCCAGCCGCTGCCGCATCAGTACGAATTTGCCCGCCTGAACCTGAGCTACGTCGTCACCAGCAAGCGCAAGCTGCTGCAGCTGGTGAAGGAAGGCCATGTGGACGGCTGGGACGACCCGCGCATGCCCACCATTTTCGGCCTGCGCCGCCGCGGCTACACGCCCGCGTCGATCCGCCTGTTCTGCGACCGCACCGCCGTCTCCAAGTCCGATTCGCGCATCGACTACAGCCTGCTCGAGCAGGCCGTGCGCGACGACCTGGATCCGATCGCCCCGCGCTCGGTGGCAGTGCTGGACCCGATCAAGCTGGTCATCACCAACTACCCGGAAGGCCAGACCGAGACCTGCACCGCGCCGCGCAATCCGCACGACCCCGAAGCCGGCGTGCGCGAGTTCCCGCTGTCGCGCGAGCTGTGGATCGAACGCGACGACTTCCGCGAGGAAGCGCCCAAGAAGTATTTCCGCCTGTTCCCGGGCAACACGGTGCGTCTGAAGTACGGCTATGTCGTGCGCTGCACCGGCTTCACCAAGAACGAGGCCGGCGAGGTCGTCGAAGTGCAGGCCGAATACCTGCCGGACACCAAGAGCGGCACCCCGGGCGCGGACAGCGTCAAGGTCAAGGGCAACATCACCTGGGTCAGCGCGGCGCACGCGGTGCCCGCGCAGATCCACCTGTACGACCGCCTGTTCGCGGATCCGCGTCCGGACGGCGGCGACAAGGACTTCCTGGCCTGCCTGAACCCCAACTCCAAGCAGACCGTCACGGCCTGGCTGGAACCGGGCACGGTGGCCACGCCGGGCGCGACCTGGCAGTTCGAGCGCCTGGGCTACTTCACGGCGGACCTGAAGGACTCGACGCCCGACGCGCCGGTGCTGAACCGCATCGTGACCCTGCGCGATTCGTGGGTGCAAGGCTGACGCGCCCGCGTGCGCAATACCGGGAAAAGGCGCCTTGTGGCGCCTTTTTCTTTCGCCCTGCGCCCCGCGCAGGCCGCCCCCGGCGGGTTATCATCCCCGACATCCCGCAGCCGGTTGCGCGCACCGTTTTCCGCCGCCCGGACCGCCAGCCACAATCAAGATGAACACTGAATCCCTAGCCCTGGACTTCAAGAGCGCCACCCTGTATGCCATCCGGGTGGTATTGCATAGCGCCGATCCCGAACGCCTGAACGCAGCGCTGGCCAAGCGTATGGCGGATGCCGGCAGCTTCTTTGAAAACGAGCCCGTCGTCATCGACGCCAGCCGGGTCGAGGAAACGATCGACTGGCCGGCGCTGGTCGCGTCGCTGCGCGGCCACAACCTGCCTCCGATCGGCGTGGTAGCCGAAGGCGCCAATCTGCAAGCCGCGCGCGATGCCGGCCTGACCCCGGTCGAACTGTCCACGCCTGCCGCGCGACCCGCCCCTGTGGTGGACACCGCGCCGCCGAACGACGTCGCGACGCCCGTGCCGTCCGTGCCGGCCGCCGCCGTCGAGATCGCGCCCGCACCCACCGACACGTCGGCGCTTGCCGCGCAGACGTCTGCCGCCGACACCCCGGCGCAGGACAAGACGGCGGCCGCTGACGTTGCCGATGCAAAGGCCGAAGCGCAGGCCGATACGCAGACCGATAAGCCCGCGGCCGACGCCGATCCCCTGCCCGCCCGCGCGGCCAGCAGCACCACGTCCGCGCCAAGCCCGACGGCCGCCGCCCCGCACTCGTCGTCGGCGCTGGTGGTCACGCGGCCGCTGCGCTCGGGCCAGCGCGTTTACGCACGGCATACGGATCTGGTGGTGATCGGCATGGTCAGCCAGGGCGCCGAAGTCATCGCCGACGGCAACGTGCACGTTTACGGTCCGTTGCGCGGCAAGGCCATGGCCGGCGCGCGCGGCGACACGTCGGCACGCATCTTCACGACGCATCTGGATGCGGAATTGCTGGCCGTGGCGGGCGTCTACCGCGTGGTCGAAGACAAGCTCGATGGCACGCTGCAGAATCAGCCTGCGCTGGTCCGCCTGGATGGTGACACGCTGCGCATCGAAGCGCTGAAGGCCTGATGCCGCGCTCCGGGCGCGGCATCCTGCGAGACGGCGGCGCGGCCGCGGCCCGCTCAAATCTCAACACATCCTGTAAGAAGCCTTACACGGGCTTTTTGCTTTACGATAACGCGATTTATTCGAACATAAGGGTTTGATCGTCATGACACGCATTGTTGTGGTGACTTCCGGCAAAGGCGGCGTGGGCAAAACCACGACGAGCGCCAGTTTTTCCGCGGGCCTCGCGATGCGGGGCCACAAGACCGCTGTCATCGACTTCGACGTCGGCCTGCGCAACCTCGACCTCATCATGGGTTGCGAGCGTCGCGTGGTGTATGACTTCGTCAATGTGATCCAGGGCGAAGCGACCCTCAAGCAAGCGCTCATCAAGGACAAGCAGCTTGAAAACCTTTTCATCCTGCCCGCCTCGCAAACGCGCGACAAGGATGCGCTGACGCAGGAAGGCGTGGAAAAGGTCATCAATGACCTGAAGGAAATGGGTTTCGACTACATCGTCTGCGATTCGCCCGCCGGCATCGAAACCGGCGCGCTGATGGCCGCGTATTTTGCGGATGACGCGCTGGTGGTGACCAACCCGGAAGTCTCGTCCGTGCGTGACTCGGACCGCATCCTGGGCATCCTGGCCGCCAAGTCCAAGCGCGCGGTCGAGGGCGACGAGCCGGTCAAGGAATACCTGCTGCTGACCCGCTACAACCCCAAGCGCGTGTCCGACGGCGAGATGCTGTCGCTGACCGACATCGAAGACATCCTGCGCATCAAGCTCATCGGCGTGATTCCCGAATCGGAAGCCGTGCTGCAGGCGTCGAACCAGGGTCTGCCGGCCATCCACCTGAAAGACACCGACGTCTCGGAAGCCTACAAGGACGTCGTCAGCCGTTACCTTGGCGAAGACAAGGCCCTGCGCTTTACCGACTACGAAAAGCCGGGTTTCCTGAAACGCCTGTTCGGAGGCAAGTAAGCGATGTCCTTCCTGTCGTTTCTGCTCGGTCAAAAGAAGACCTCCGCGTCCGTCGCCAAAGAACGGTTGCAGATCATCCTTGCCCACGAGCGTGGCCGCGGGGATTCGCCCGATTACCTGCCGCAGCTTCAGCAGGAACTGATCGCGGTCATCTCCAAGTACGTGAAGATCAATCCTGAAGACATCAAGGTGCACCTGGAACGCCAGGACACATTGGAAGTGTTGGAAGTGAAGATCGAAATGCCGCAAAACGAGACGTGACGTCTCTGCTGTGCGCCGGCCTTGCCGGCGCGCGTTGCGCATAAAAAACGCCCGGCATTGCCGGGCGTTGCTTTTTGGGACGAGGAAGGCTTAACGCTTGCCGACCTGGTCGCCGATCACACCGCCGATCGCCGCGCCGCCGACCGTGCCGAGCACGCCGCCGTTAGTGATCACCGCACCCGCGACGCCGCCGAGTGCGGCGCCCCCCACGGTGCTCTTCTGGCGATGGCTCATGCCATCCCACGATGAACAACCCGCCATGGTGGCAGCCAGCGCCACAGCGGCACAGATCTTGGAAAGCGATGCGATTTTCATGATGTAGCTCCTATTCTTTTACCCGGGGCCGCACCGGAGAATCAAAATGCGAGCGAGCGGACCTTTAGGGGTTTAGAGCTTTCAGGATCGCAAATTATCCGGGGACACGGTGTTAGGTTTACCCAGGAATTGTGTCAAAGGGAGAGCGAACTTTTGCACTCCCCTGGGAACGATGTTGCAAGGGCCGGCGGCTATTTGACCAGACGTAACACGTCGCGGAAGCGCGGGTGCTCGCACGTCTCCATCCACTCGAAAATCGCCATCTCTGTCGTGACGATCTCCGCGCCGTGAGCGCGCGCGCGGCGCAGCGCGGCATGATGGTCCGACGGCTTGCGCGATCCGGCCGCATCCGCGACAAGCACCGTCTTGTAGCCAAGGTCCACCAGACCGATCACGGTTTGCAGCACGCAGATATGCGCCTCGCAGCCGGCCACCAGCACCGTCTTGCGCGAGGCGGGCAGCCAGCCGTCGAAACCCGGTTCACGCGCTGACGAAAAGTGCATCTTCTGGAACGTGGCCTGCACCAGCTCGCGCAGCGGGTCCACGGTGACGCCCAGCATCTTGCTGTGGTGCTCGGTGGCGACGACCGGCACATCGAGCAACCGCGCCGCCTGCGCCAGCTTGTGCGCGGCGTTCAGCACGGCGTCGCCTTCGTGGATGACAGGCATCAGGCGGCCCTGCATGTCGACAATCAACAGGGTGGAATCGGAGGCGGACAGCAGCATGGTGAGGACTCCTGGGGGCAAGGGGTCAGCATAACGCTGTGGGGCGGTGTCTGACACCCCTGCAAATGTAGGACCGATTCGGGTGTCTGACACCAGAAAAAAAATCCCGGCGCGTGGCCGGGATTCTTGGCGGTGGAGCCTGTCGTTTTTACTTCAAAGCCTTGTACCGCAGGCGCTTGGGCTTGGCGCCCTCTTCGCCCAGGCGGCGCTTCTTGTCGGCTTCGTATTCCTGATAGTTGCCGTCGAAGAACACGACCTGCGAATCGCCTTCGAAGGCCATGATGTGCGTGGCGATACGGTCAAGGAACCAGCGATCGTGGCTGATGACCATGACGCTGCCGGGGAACTCGAGCAGCGCATCTTCAAGCGCACGGAGCGTTTCGACGTCGAGGTCGTTGGACGGTTCGTCAAGCAGCAGGACGTTGCCGCCGGCGATCAGCGTCTTGGCCATGTGCAGGCGGCCGCGTTCGCCGCCCGAGAGCTGGCCCACGACCTTGTTCTGGTCGCCGCCCTTGAAGTTGAAGCGGCCCAGGTAGGCGCGCGACGACATCTCGAACTTGCCGACGGTCAGGATGTCGGCGCCATCAGAGACGGCGTCGAACACCGTCTTCTTGTCTTCCAGCGCGTCGCGCGACTGGTCGACGAAGGCGAGCTTCACGGTCTGGCCGATCTTGACTTCGCCCGAATCCGGCTGCTCGCGGCCGGCGATCATACGGAACAGCGTGGACTTACCGGCGCCGTTCGCGCCGATGATGCCGACGATGGCGCCCGGCGGCACCTTGAAGCTGAGGTTGTCGATCAGCAGACGGTCGCCGTAGGCTTTGCTGACGTTGTTGAATTCGATGACCTCGTTGCCCAGGCGCTCGCCCACCGGAATGAAGATCTCCTGGGTTTCGTTGCGCTTCTGATATTCGTACGAGGACAGTTCCTCGAAACGCGCCAGACGCGCCTTGGCCTTGGCCTGGCGGCCCTTCGGGTTCTGGCGCACCCACTCCAGTTCTTTCTTGATGGTCTTCTGGCGCGCCGATTCGGAGGACTCTTCCTGCTTGAGGCGGTCTTCCTTCTGTTCCAGCCACGAGCTGTAGTTGCCCTTCCAGGGAATGCCGTAGCCGCGGTCCAGTTCCAGGATCCATTCGGCCGCGTTGTCCAGGAAGTAGCGATCGTGGGTCACGCCGACGACGGTGCCGGGGAACTTGTGCAGGAACTGCTCCAGCCACTCCACGCTTTCGGCGTCCAGGTGGTTGGTGGGTTCGTCCAGCAGCAGCATGTCGGGCTTGGACAGCAGCAGGCGGCACAGGGCCACGCGGCGCTTTTCACCACCGGACAGGTTGCCGACGGTGGCATCCCAGGGCGGCAGGCGCAGCGCGTCGGCGGCGATTTCCATCTGGTGTTCGATGTCGTCCGCGCCGCTGGAAGCGGCGGCGGCGATGATGGCTTCGAGTTCGGCCTGCTCAGCGGCCAGCGCGTCGAAGTCGGCGTCGGGTTCGGCGTACGCGGCGTAGACCTCGTCCAGGCGCTTCTTGGCGGTGACGACGGCGCCCAGGCCTTCTTCAACCGCCTGGCGGACCGTGTGCTCGGGGTTGAGCTGCGGTTCCTGCGGCAGGTAGCCGATGTTCAGGCCCGGCATGGGCACGGCTTCGCCTTCGATCTCGCGGTCGACGCCCGCCATGATCTTCAGCAGCGTCGACTTGCCCGAGCCGTTCAGGCCCAGCACGCCGATCTTGGCGCCAGGAAAAAACGAAAGGGAGATATCGCGCAGGATCTGCCGCTTGGGCGGCACGATCTTGCCGACGCGGTTCATGGTGTAGACGTATTGGGCCATGGGCTCGTAGGTGAGATATAGCTGAGAAACCGTTGATTGTAGGCCGGATCCCTGACCGGCGTGCGGCAGCAGTGATCCGGCCCCATCTCGCCTTGGTCCGGGCCTTTGCCCGCCTTCAGTTGGCCTTCTCGGCCCGGCCCGGCAGACCCGGCGTACGCATTTGCGCCAGCATCACGCCGGCCAGCGCCAGCGCACCGCCCGCGATATGAAACAGATGCGGCTTTTCATCAAGGAACAGCGCCGCGATGGCCACGGTGAAGACCGGCATGACGTTCAGGAAGATGCTGGCGCGGTTGGGGCCCAGGTGGCGCACGCCCTGCATCCACAGATACGGCGCAAACAGCGACGGAAACACCGCCGCATACAGCACCAGCGGCACGTTGGCGGCATTGAGCGGCGACGGCGCCGCCATCAGAAAGGCGGGAAGCTGGAACAGGATGCCGAACGCGACCTGCACGTACAGCGACTGCCACGGCCCCACGGGCAGCGCCCACCGGCGCAGCAGCACGCCGTAGAGCGCATAGGCCAGCGCGCCCAGCCCCATCAGCACGTCGCCGTGGTTGGCGCCTACGGACAGCAGCCGGGCCGGGTCGCCCTCGCCGATCAGCAGCGCCAGTCCGGCCAGCGACACCAGGCTGCCCAACACCGCCATGGCCGTGGGGCGCTCGCGCATGATGACCGCCATGACGGCGATGGTCATGAGCGGGATCATCGCGGTGATGAAGCCCATGTTGGTGGCGGTGGTGGACGCGGCCGCCACATACGCCAGCCCCTGATACAGCGCCATGCCCAGTCCGCCCAGCACGGCGAATTTCGGCAGGTGCGCCAGCACCTGGCGGCGTTGCGCCCAGACACCGGGCAGCGCAAACGGGGTCAGGACGATGCCCGCCAGCGCCCAGCGATAAAAGCCGATGGCCGCCGGCGCGATGACGCCCGCGGCCATCTTGGTGACGATCATGTTGACCGACCAGATCAAGGCGGCCAGAAGCGGAAACAGGAAAAATCGGAGGGGAAGCTGCGGGGCGTCGGGGCGCATGGATGAAACGGGAAGGCAGAAAGACGAAAAGCAGGCTAGTGTAGGCGCCGTCCGACCCGCTGTATACGTCACTGATATGTTGGCGCCCCGGCGCGCCATCCGAAGACCGCCCGCGTTTCTTCGTAATCCAAGCGCCCGATGCACCGCAGCGCGGTTCGCGCGACAATAGCGCCTGACGTATCTGCCGTGCCGTCGCGGCTTCATCGCGCCCAGGAACCTTCATGTCCGCCTCTGCCACTCCTCCCGCTTCCTTGACCCATTTCAGCGCACCCGAACTGGACATGCTGGCCAAGACCGCGGATGCACTCAGCGCCTATCTGGGCAAACCCGTGCTGGCGGAAGTGGTGCTGGGCGATGAAGGCACCGAATGGGTGACCTACGGCGTCCCAATGGACGAGAAGGCCGAGACGGACGAGGAACAGACGCACGTGCAGATGGGCGGGCCGGGCGCGCGCCTGCTCGGCAACCGCGGCGGCCTGCCGCAGTCCGACGACGACACCTACGACTGTCTGTACCTGTGGGCAATCCAGATCTCGCTGAACGACGGCGAGCGCTTCATCAAGCTGGACCACGACGGTGAAGAATCCGCCTGGTCCGACAACCTGGAAGACGTGCTGCCCTTTGCCCTGACCGAGGAACCGCAGCCCGACCCCGACGAGGGAGAGCAAGAGGAAGACGACGCGGACGACGAAGACGACGACACGCCGTACGACGACGTCCACAACCACCGCCATTAAGCAGCGCGCCGCGGTCCGGGCGGGCGCCCGGCCCATGGCGTTTGCCCGATCACACGGTGATCCGGCCTTCCTCTACCGCGTGGCAGGCCACGATCGACACCCCCGCCAGCATCGCCACCGGCGCCTCCGCCTTGCAGCGGTCGTTGGCGTGCGGGCAGCGCGGATGGAAGGTGCAGCCGGACGGGGGATTCAGGGGATTGGGCACCTCGCCCGCCACCGCCGTGCGCGGCTTGCCCGCGCCGTTGATGTCCGGAATCGCCTCGAGCAGCATCCGCGTGTAAGGATGCCGCGGCCGCGCGAAGAGTTCGTCGCGCGGCGCCACTTCCACCATGCGGCCCAGGTACATCACGCCCACGCGATCCGCCACATGGTGCACGACGGCCAGGTTGTGCGAGATGAACAGATACGTCAGCCCCAGCTTGCGCTGCAGGTCCTTCATCAGGTTCAGCACCTGCGCCTGCACGGACACATCCAGCGCCGAGGTGGGCTCGTCGCACACCAGGAACTCCGGATTGACCGCCAGCGCGCGCGCGATCGAGATGCGCTGACGCTGCCCGCCCGAGAACTGGTGCGGATAGCGGCTCTGGTCCGCGGGATCCAGGCCCACTTGCCGCAGCAGTTCGCCCACGCGCGCCACGCGGTCCGCGGGCGACATCTGCGTGTGCGTCAGCATCGGCTCGGCGATGATGCGGCCCACGCGCCAGCGCGGATTCAGGCTGGCATAGGGATCCTGGAAGATCATCTGCAGGCGTTTGCGCAAGGCGCGCCCGCCGGGCTCGGACATGCGCGACAGCGGCTGGCCGTCGAAGTGGATGTCGCCGCGCGTCAGGCCATACAGCCCGACCAGCATGCGCGCGACCGTGGATTTTCCACAGCCGGATTCACCCACCAGCGCCAGCGTTTCACCGCGCGCAATGTCGAACGACACGCCGTCCACCGCGCGCAGCATCACTTTGGGCTTGCGCGCCAGCGTGCGCTCCAGCCAGGGCGGCGATACGTCGAACCAGCGCGCCGCGTCCTTTACTTGAACCAAGGGCGTGCTCATGCGGCCACCTCCAACGTATTGCCTTTGTCATGCAGCCAACAGGCCGCGCGCGACGTGCCCGCGGGCATCAGCTCCGGGCGGTCGTGCGCGCAGCGCGGCAGGCGCTGGCCGCAGCGGGGATTGAACGCACAGCCCGGCGGAATGGCGTTCAGGCGCGGCATGCTGCCGTCGATCTGCACCAGCCGCTCGGTGTGGCCTTCCAGCGTGGGAATGGACCCCATCAGTCCCGACGTATAGGGATGGCGCGGTTTGTGGATCACGTCGGCCACCGGCCCGATTTCGGCCACGCGGCCGGCGTACATCACCGCCACGCGGTCGGCGGTCTCGGCGATGACGCCCATGTCGTGCGTGATCAACATGACCGCCGTGCCGTTTTCGCGGCACAGGCGCTTGAGCAGTTCGATGATCTGCGCCTGGATCGATACGTCCAGCGCGGTCGTGGGCTCGTCGGCCACCACCAGTTTCGGCTCGGCGGCCAGGGCCAGCGCAATCACGACGCGCTGGCGCATGCCGCCGGAGAACTGGTGCGGGTAGTGGTCGATGCGCTCGCGCGCGGCGGGAATGCCGGTGGACGCCAGCAGCTCCACCGCGCGGTTGCGCGCCTGCGACCAGGTCATGTCCAGGTGGGTGACGATGGTTTCAGCCAGTTGCCGGCCCACCGTGTACAGCGGGTTCAGCGACGTCAGCGGGTCCTGGAACACCGCGCCGATCTCGCGGCCGCGCACGCGGCGCATCTGTTCGTCGGGCAGGTTGTCGATGCGACGGCCGGCCAGCAGGATCTCGCCGGCCGCGATGCGGCCCGGAGGCTCGAGCAGGCCGATGATGGAGGCGCCGGTCAGCGACTTGCCGGCGCCGGATTCGCCCACCACGCCCAGGACTTCGCCAGCCTGGATGGAAAAGGACACGTCGTCCAGGGCGCGTAGCGTGCCGCGGCGCGTGGGAAATTCCACGCGCAGGTTGCGGACTTCGAGTAATGCGCTCATGGTTTACCTCAGTTCAGCCGCGGGTTCAGTGCGTCGCGCAGCCAGTCACCCAGCAGGTTGACCGACAGCACAAGCAGCACCAGCGCCGCGCCCGGGAAAATGGTGATCCACCACTCTCCGGAAAACAGGAAATCGTTGCCGATCCGGATCAGCGTGCCCAGCGACGGCGCGGTCGGCGGCACCCCCACCCCCAGGAACGACAGCGTCGCCTCGGTGATGATGGCGGTGGCAAGATGAACCGTGGCCAGCACCAGCACCGGACCCAGCACGTTGGGCAGCACGTGGCGGAACATGATGACGGGCGAGGCCACGCCGATCACGCGGGCGGCCTGCACGTATTCACGGTTCTTTTCCACCAGCGTCGAGCCGCGCACCGTGCGCGCGTACTGCGGCCAGCCGGCCAGCGCGATGGCGCCGATCAGCACCGGAAAAGCGATGATCTCGTGCAGCTCGCGCGGCACTGCCGCCCGCGCCACGCCGTCGATCAGGAGCGCGATCAGGATGGCGGGAAACGAGAGCTGCACGTCGGCGACGCGCATGATGAACGCGTCGATGCGGCCGCCGGCATAACCGGAGATCAAGCCCAGCACGATGCCGATCACCATCGACAGCAGCACCG
Source organism: Achromobacter sp. UBA2119 (assembly GCF_002331005.1). Lineage (NCBI taxonomy): Bacteria > Pseudomonadati > Pseudomonadota > Betaproteobacteria > Burkholderiales > Alcaligenaceae > Achromobacter > Achromobacter sp. UBA2119. The sequence continues at coordinate 887,083 of NZ_DCYD01000009.1, forward strand.
AGGCCAGGCCGATCAGCAGCGACACGCGCGTGCCGTACAGGATGGCCGAATACAGATCGCGGCCCTGACTGTCGGTGCCCAGCAGGTACGTGGCCTGCCCGTTGGGTTCCCAGGCCGGCGGCAGCAGCGCGTCCAGCAGTTCGACCTTGGTCAGGTCGAACGGGTTGTGCGGCGCGACCCAGCCGGCCCCGAAGGAACCGATCAACAGGGCTGCAAGCAGCAGCGTGGCGACGATGGCCACGGGCGCCCGGCGCCAGGCCCAGGCAATGTCGCTGTCCCACCAGCGTTTGAGTACGGCGCGCATCAGTGAGCCCCCCCGCGAGTCAGCCCGGAACGCAGCCGCGGGTCCACGACGAAATACAGAAGATCGACGATCAGGTTGATGACCACGAACACCAGCGCGATCAGGCACAGGTACGCGGCCATCACCGGCACGTCGGCGAATTGGACCGCCTGGATGAAGAGCAGGCCCATGCCCGGCCACTGGAACACGGTCTCGGTCACGATGGCAAAGGCGATGATGCCGCCCAGCTGCAGGCCGGTGATGGTGATGACGGGCACCATCGTGTTCTTGAGCGCGTGGCCAAAATGGATGGCGCGGCGCTTCAGGCCCCGGGCGCGCGCGAACTTGATGTAGTCCGAGCGCAGGACCTCCAGCATTTCGGAGCGCACCAGCCGCAGCACCAGCGTCATCTGGAAGAGCGACAGCGTGATGGACGGCAGGATGAGGTGCTTCCAGCCCGTGGCGGTGAAAAGGCCCGACGTCCACCAGCCCAGGCTGACGGTATCGCCGCGCCCGTAGCTGGGCAGCCAGCCCAGTTGCACCGAGAACACCAGGATCAGCAGGATGCCGATCAGGAAGGTCGGCAGCGACACGCCCAGCAGCGAGCCGGCCAGCAGCATCTGGGAAACCAGGCTGTTGCGCTTGAGCGCCGTGTACACGCCCAGCGGCACGCCCACGACGAGCGCCAGCAACGCGGCCACCATGGACAGCTCAAGGGTGGCGGGCAAACGGGACTTCAGCAGGGTGGAAACGGGTTCGCTCTGGCGCAGGGAGATGCCGAAATTGCCCTGCACGGCGTTGGCCACGAAATGGCCGAATTGAACGATGGCGGGCTCGTTCAGGCCCAGGCGTTCACGCAGTTCGATGCGTTCGGCATCGGTGGCGTCCTGCCCCAGCATGATGGTGACGGGGTCGCCGACGTATTGGAAAAGCACAAAGGCCAGTAGCGCGACGGTGAGCATCACCGCTACGGCCTGCAACAGGCGACGCAGTATGAAAGCGAACATAGGCGGAAAAAAGCAAGACGGCGGAACCGGGTAGGTCCCGCCGTCTGGTTAGCCTGGATCAGTCAACTTTGACCCAATCGGCAACGAGGCGGTTGTCGGCACGGTGGATGACCGTGACGTTCTTGCGCATGGCCCAGGGGATGACCTGGTCGTGCAGCGGGATATGCCCGAAGTCCTTGGCGTGCCCTTCCAGCACGGTGATGATGTCGGCGTCGCGCTTCTTCTCATCGGTCTCGGTCTTGATCCGATCGATGATGACGTCGAGTTCCTTGTTGCTGTAGTTGCCCAGGTTGTACATGCCGTCGGCGCCCTCACCCTTGGTGCGGATCAGGTTCTGCAGCGTGTACATGGCGTCGAACGTGGGCACGCCCCAGCCGAACAGATAGGCGCTGGTGTCGAACGACTGCACCTTCGGGAAGTACGTGGAGCGCGGCATGGCGTTCATGGTGGCCTTGACGCCGACCTTGGCCCACATGCCGACGACGGCCTGACAGATGGCTTCGTCGTTGATGTAGCGGTTGTTCGGGCAGTCCAGCGTGAAGTTCAGCGTGCCGTCGTAGCCGGCTTCCTTGAGCAGGGCGCGGGCCTTTTCGGGGTCGTAAGGCACGCGCTTGTGCACGGACTCGGCCCAGCCATGCACCTGCGGCGCGATCATCGTGCCGGTGGGCGCCGACAGGCCGCGCATCACGGCGCGCTTGATGGCGTCGACGTCGATGGCGCGGTACAGCGCCTCGCGCACGCGCACGTCCTGGAACGGGTTCTTGCCCTTGATGTTGGAGTACTGCAGCTCCGGACGCTTCTGGTCCAGGCCCAGGTAGATGGTGCGGTATTCGTTGCCCTCGACGACCTTCTGCGACTGGCGCAGGCGGTCCAGGTCTTGCGCGGCCGGATCCAGCACGAAGTCGATCTCGCCGGACAACAGCGCGGCGGTGCGCGTGGCGTTCTGCTTGATCGGCGTGAAGACGACTTCGGTCACGTTGCCGACCTTGCCGGCCTTGTTCCACCAGTCCTTGTTTTCCTCGAAGACCGTGCGCACGTCGACTTCGCGGCTCTTGAGCTTGTAGGGACCGGTGCCGTTGGTGTTGCGCGCGCCGTAGGTTTCTTCCTTGTTGACGAAGTCCTGCGGCTTGGCGATGTTGTTCTTTTCGGACCAGGCCTTGTTCATGATGAACACGTTGGTCAGCTGGCGCAGCAGCACGGGGTTGGGCGCCGAAGTTTCGATCTCGACGGTCAGGTCGTCGATCTTGCGCGCTTCCTTGATGCCGGTGGTGTAGGCCTTGTAGTTCGACGTGGGCGCCATGGCGCGATGGATCGAGAACACCACGTCGTCAGCCGTGAACGCGGCGCCGTCATGGAACTTGACGTTGGGGCGCAGCTTGAAGCGATACAGCGTGGGCGACACCTGCTCCCATTCGGTGGCCAGGCGCGGCGACACCTTGAAGGACTTGTCGTAGTCGACCAGCGGCTCGTAGATGTAGCTGTTGGCGGCGATCGTCATGCCTTCGTTCTGCGAGTGCGGATCGAACGTGAGGATGTCGCCCTGGGCGGCCCAGCGGAAGGTCTTGGCTTGCCCGATCGAGGGCACTGCCACGGCGGCGGCGATCGCGATAGCAATCAAAGTGCGGCGCATAAGTGTCAACTCCTGACAGTAGTCTGAATACCGGCGCGAGTGTGCCTACCCACGAGACCCGCGTCAATTCAGGGTTTGCGCGTACCGGCGATTGTTTTCACTGGGGAACGACAACCGGGGACGCATAAGCATGTAACAAAACAATCGGACCAAACGACGTTCGAGTGCGCACTTGCAACGGACGGAGTTATTCGTCCGGGTCGATGGGCAGTTCCAGGGGAACGTGTTCGGTCATCAGCACGTCCAGCATGTCGATCAGCAGCGCGGCCTTTTCTTCGCCGAAGGGCGCCAGCACGGCCTTCTGGTGCTGCAAAGCCTGATCACACAGGCCGCCGATGAGGTTGGAGCCCTTGGCTGTGATGCAAACCCGCGTCTGGCGTCGGTCGGCTCGCACGCCCGTGCGGGCCACCAGACCGTCGGCCTCCATGCGCTGCACGACCTTGCTGAGCGTGGGCTGCTTGGTGATGGCCAGCACGGCCAGGCTGCCGATGGTTTCGCCGGCGCTGCCTTGCAAGCTGGCGAGCACGCGCCATTCGGTCACGGACAGGCCGGCGGCTTTGACCTGTTGATGGAATTCCGCCGAGATGCGCTGACTGGCCTGCGCAAGCAGATAGGCCAGGTAGCCGTCGACGAACCGCGGGCCCGTTGCGGCGGCGCGCGTGCCGCGTGGCTTATCTGCCTGCATGTTGGTTTGCTCCCACGCACCCATTTCGAAGGCCTGCCCCGATGCCGAAAAGCGCATTGCACCACGACGGCGCAGCCGTGCGCCATGATGTACCGCAATGCTGTTGCGCAGCACAGGGTATACCCCAAATCGCAACCCGTTTTTGCACCATTGCAGCGCCCTCAATCCGTCAAAAACCTAGAGAACAACCAGTATATACACCCTTGTTTTTGCGTGATATTTTTTAATTTCCATGAAATTTCATCTTTTTTATTGACAGCTAAAACGTTGACTCCTAAAGTATTTTTCAGGCGATGTTTTCGTGGCAAGACGATGCTGCACGGCAGCACGAATTAAGGATCCCGACGGGGTCCGCGAAAGGGATCCAAGATGGCGGAAAGGTCTTTCAAGAAAGAAGTCCAGCAACTGCGCATCGGCGCGGGCGAGGAATTTCGCGGCGAAGGGATTCTTGCCGTCACGAAGGCACTGCTGCAATCCGGCGTGGGTTACGTGGCCGGCTATCAGGGCTCGCCGATCTCGCATCTGATGGACGTGCTGGCCGACGCCAACGACATCCTGCAGGAACTGGGCGTGCACTTCGAGGCAAGCGCCTCGGAAGCCACCGCCGCAGCCACGCTGGCCGCCTCCGTCATGTACCCGATCCGTGGCGCCGTGACATGGAAATCCACGGTGGGCACCAACGTCGCCTCCGACGCGCTGGCCAACCTGGCCTCGGGCGGCGTCACCGGCGGTGCGCTCGTCATCGTGGGCGAAGACTACGGCGAAGGCTCGTCGATCATGCAGGAACGCTCGCACGCGTTCGCCATGAAGTCGCAGATCTGGCTGCTGGACCCGCGCCCTAACCTGGAAAGCATGGTCAAGGCGGTGGAAGACGGCTTTGCGCTGTCGGAAGCCAGCAAGACGCCCGTGATGCTGCAACTGCGCATCCGCGGCTGTCATGTGCATGGCCGCTTCATCGCCAAGGAAAACAAGCGCCCGGCGTTCAGCCTGGCCGAGGCGCTGGAAAGCCCGGCGCGCGACACCAGCCGCATCGTGCTGCCCCCGGCCTCGTTCCTGCACGAGCAGGAAAAGATCAAGGAGCGCTGGCCGGCCGCCATCCGCTACATCAAGGAAAACCAGCTCAACGAGCACTTTGACGGCGACCAGGACGACATCGGCCTGATCCTGCAGGGCGGCCTGTACAACGGCGTGATCCGCGCGCTGCAGTTGCTGGGCCTGGCCGACAACTTCGGCAACAGCCGCATCCCGCTGTACGTGATGAACGTGACCTACCCCGTCATCGAGGACGAGGTCATCGACTTCTGCCGCGGCAAGCGCGCCGTGCTGCTGCTGGAAGAAGGCCAGCCGGACTACATCGAGCAGAACCTGCACGCGGTGCTGCGCCGCGCCGGTGTGAGCACGCAGTTGTCCGGCAAGGACGTCCTGCCGATGGCGGGCGAATACACGACCCAGGTCATGCGCGACGGTCTGCGCGAATTCCTCAAGCGCAACCGGCCAGAATCGCTGCAGACGCATCCGGCGGTAGCGGTGGATGCGCAGGCAGAAGTGCAGCCCGAGCCCCAGCTCACCATCACCGAGGTCTCGCGGCCCAAGCCGCCGCGCCCCGCCGAGCAACCCATCACCTTCCACAAGCACGTCGAAGGCCTGGCGGCCGTTGTGCCGCCGCGGCCCGCGGGCTTCTGTACGGGCTGTCCGGAGCGGCCCATCTTTTCCGCGCTGACGCTGGCGCAGGAAACGCTGGGCCAGCACCACATTTCGTGCGACATCGGCTGCCATCTCTTTTCCATCCTGCCGCCCTTCAACCTGGGCGCGACGACGATGGGCTACGGCCTGGGCGCTTCCAGCGCGGCCGCCTTCAACGTGCCGGCCGCCAAGCGGCCCATCTCGATCATGGGCGACGGCGGCTTCTGGCATAACGGGCTGGCGTCGGGCATCGGCAACGCGGTGTTCAACAAGTACGACGGCGTCATCGTCATCGTGGACAACTTCTACGCGTCGGCTACCGGCGGACAGGACATCCTGTCCTCGCGCGCCGACAACCCCGATCGCTCGACCAACAACCCGATCGACCAGGCCGTGCGCGGCGTGGGCGTGAAGTGGGTGCGCACGCTGGACCGCACCTACGACGTGGCCAAGGTGCGCGCCACCATCGAAGAGGCGCTGACCACCGACATCAAGGGTCCGAAGGTCATCATCGCGCAGTCCGAATGCATGTTGAACAAGCAGCGGCGCGTCAAACCCCTGTTCAACAAGGCGATCAAGGAAGGCAAGCGGGTCGTGAAGGAACGCTTTGGCGTGGATCCCGACGTCTGTACCGGCGACCACGCCTGTATCCGGCTGTCCGGGTGTCCGTCATTGACGGTCAAGGACAGCGGCGATCCGCTCAAGGAAGACCCGGTTGCGCACGTGGAAAGCAGCTGCGTGGGCTGCGGGAACTGTGGCGAGGTCGCGCACGCGGCCGTGCTGTGTCCGTCGTTCTACCGTGCCGACATCATCCACAACCCGACCGGCGCCGACCGTTTCCTGGCGCGCATGCGCGGCGCGGTGATCGGCTTCCTGCAACGGCGCCGCGCGGCGCGTCTGGCGCAAAGCGCGCTTTGAGGAACCCAGCAACATGAACGCGGCGGTGATGCAGCAAGGCAACCCCATCAAGATCGCGATCCTGGCCATGGGCGGCCAGGGCGGCGGCGTGCTGGCCGACTGGATCGTCGACATGGCCGAGCACGCCGGCTGGTGGGCGCAGACCACCTCGGTGCCCGGCGTGGCGCAGCGCACCGGCGCCACGATCTACTACCTGGAGCTGCTGCCCGAGGCCGATGTGCAGCGCGCCGGCCGCCAACCCGCGCTGGCGCTGATGCCCACGCCGGGCGACGTGGACCTGGTGGTGGCGGCCGAACTGATGGAAGGCGGCCGGGCCATCCAGCGTGGCCTCGTGACGCCCGACCGCACGGTGTTGATCGCGTCGTCGCACCGCAGTTTTGCGGTCAGCGAAAAGTCCGCGCCCGGCAACGGCATCGCCGATCCCAACAAGGTGCTGGAAGCGGGCCGCGCGGCGGCCCGGCGTTTCCTGTGCTTTGATCTGCAGGACCTGGCCGACCGCGCCGGCAGCGTCATCAGCGCCAGCCTGTTTGGCGCGGTGGCCGGCAGCGGCGCCCTGCCCTTCACCCGTGACGACTTCGAGGCCACCGTGCGCCGCGCGGGCCTGGGCGTGGACGCCAGCCTGCGCGCCTTTGCGCTGGGTTTCGAGTCGGCCAACTCGGCGCCCGGGCAGCCTGCCGCCATCGACCTGACGCGCCCCGTTCCGGACGTACCCGAGCGCGCCGCCAGCCCGCGCGCGCAGGCGTTGCTGGACGCCATCCGGCGCGATTTCCCCGCCTGTGCCCAGCCCATGCTGACCGCCGGCGTGCGCCGCCAGATCGAATTCCAGGATCTGCCCTACGCCGAAGACTACTTGCGCCGCATGAAGGCCATCCGCGACCTGGATGCGCAGCACGGCGGCGACGCGCACCAATGGGCGCTGACCTGCGCCGCGGCGCGTTACGTGGCCACCGCCATGGCCTACGACGACGTGATCCGCGTGGCGGACCTGAAGACCCGCGGCACGCGCTTTGACCGCGTGCGCACGGAAGTCGGCGCGCGCGCCGGCCAGCTCGTCGACACGACCGAATTCATGCATCCCCGGCTGGAAGAAATCTGCGGCACGTTGCCGGTGCGGCTGGGCCGCTGGCTGGAAAACTCCAAGGCCTTCGGCGGCTTCGTCGAACGCCGGCTCGGCAAGGGCCGCCGCCTGCGCAGCGGCACGCTGGGCGGATTCCTGATGCTGTACACACTGGCCGGCATGCGGCGCTTCCGCCGCAGCACGCTGCGCCATCGGATCGAAACCGAATCGCTGGAATCGTGGCTGGCGCTGGTGGCGCGGCTGGCCCCGCGCGACTACGCATTGGCCGTCGAAACCGTCAACTGCCGCCGCCTGGTCAAGGGCTACAGCGACACCCATGTGCGCGGCGGCGGCAAATACCGGCAGCTCATCGCGGCCGCCGACCAGCTGGTTGGCCGCCCCGATGCCGCCGACGCGCTGCGCGCGCTGCGCGACACCGCGCTCGCCAACGTGAAGTGCGAGCCCATGGAACGCCAGATCGCGGAAAAACTGGCCGCCTGAGGCCGACACCAGAAAGAGACAGACATCGTGCAGACACTCAAACTGATCGTCCGGGAAGTCCGGCAGGAATCACCGCTGATCCGCTCGTTCCGGCTGGCGCGCGAAGACGGCGGCATGTTGCCCGCGTTTGGCCCCGGTGCGCACCTGAAGGTGACGGTGCCGGGCCTGCGCGATCCGCGCTGCTATTCGCTGGTGCAGTTGGCGCCCGAAGCCGGCTGCTTTGCCGAGCCGGCGGAATATCGCCTGGGCGTGCGGCTGGAAGACCCCAGTCAGGGCGGATCGCGCCACATGCACGCGCTGGCCGAGGGCGACGTCCTGACCGTGGAAGGCCCCAAGAACGACTTTCCGCTGCATGAATCCCCCGCGGGCGATGAGCCGGTCGTGCTGATCGCAGGCGGCATCGGCATCACGCCCATCGCGTCCATGGCCGCCGCGCTCAAGTCCGCCGGCCGCGCCTTCCATCTGCACTACTGCGGCCGCAGCAAGGACCAGCTTGCCTTCCTGGCTGAACTGCAGGCGCTGGCGGGCGGCGACCTGACGCTGCACGCCGACGACGATCCGTCCTGCCGGTTCGATCTGCAGGCGCTGCTTGCCGCGTCCAACCCGCGCCAGCACCTGTATGTCTGTGGCCCGAAGGGCCTGATCGACGCCGTCATCCAGGGCGCGCACGCACGCCACTGGCCCGATGCCCACATCCATTTCGAACTCTTCACCACGGCCGCCGCGCAGGCCGGCGACCAGGCCTTCGAGGTCGAACTGCGCCAGTCCGGCCGCGTGCTGACGATACCCGCCGACAAGACCATCGTCGAGGTCATGGAAGACGAAGGCTGCGACCCGATGTACGACTGCAAGCGCGGCGAATGCGGCGTCTGCCAGGCCACCGTGCTGGAAGGCGAGCCCGATCACCGCGACTACTACCTGTCCGATACCGAGAAGGCCAGCGGCAAGATCATCCAGATCTGCATCTCGCGCGCCAAGTCCGCGCGCCTGGTGCTGGACCTGTAAGCCCGACGAGGAAGCCATCATGGCCAAATACCGCGACAATCCCGACGCCATCCGCGCGCTGCTCCGCGACACCGAGGTGCACAAGGACCTTTTCATTGACCAGGAACTCTTCGACCTGGAAATGGAGCGCCTGTACGCCAACACCTGGGTCTTCGTCGGCCACGACAGCCAGGTGCCCAACGCCGGCGACTACATCACCACCACCGTCGGCAACCAGCCCGTGGTGATGGTGCGCCACAGCGACAAGACGGTGCGCGTGCTGCACAACCGCTGCCCGCACAAGGGCACCATGGTCGCGGGCGAGGCCTGCGGCAACACGGGCAAGTTCTTTCGCTGCCCGTATCACGCCTGGACCTTCAAGACCGACGGCAGCCTGCTGTCGATCCCGCTGAAAAAGGGCTACGAAAACACCGGCCTGGAAAACTGCGAAGCCAGTCAGGGGATGGCCGCCGTCAAAGACGTGCGCAATCATCGCGGCTTCGTGTTCTGCCGGTTGAATCCGGAAGGCCAGTCGTTCGAGGAATTCTTCGGCGACTCGCTTTCCACGCTGGACAACATGGTGGATCGGTCGCCCGAAGGCCGCCTGGAAGTCGCGGGCGGCGTGCTGCGCTACATGCACCGCTGCAATTGGAAGATGCTGGTCGACAACCAGACCGACACCTGCCATCCGATGGTCGCGCACGAATCGTCGGCGGGCACGGCCGTCAAGGTCTGGGAACAGGCGCCCGAGGGTACGCCCAAGCCGATGGCGGTGGAACTGTTCGCGCCGTTCATCTCGCCGTACGAGTTCTTCGAGAACATGGGGATCCGCGTCTGGGAAAACGGCCACGGACATACAGGCGTGTCGGACTCGATCCACGCGTCGTACTCCGGCATTCCCGGCTACTGGGAGTCGATGGTCGAGGCTTACGGCGAGGACCGCGCCAAGCAGATCCTGGGCGACGTCCGCCACAACACCGTCTACTTCCCCAACATCATGGTCAAGGGCCCGATCCAGACGCTGCGGATCTTCAAGCCGATTGCCGCGGACCGCACGCTGGTGGAGTCCTGGACGTTCCGCCTGGTGGGCGCGCCGGACCTGCTGCTGGAACGCACCCTCATGTACAACCGGCTCATCAACGCGCCGACGTCCGTGGTCGGCCACGACGACCTCGAAATGTACGAACGCGCGCAGGACGGCCTGCATTCGCGTGCGCGGGACTGGGTGAACGTGGGACGGCTCTACGCGCCCGGCGAAGCGGACCAGAAGAACGTCGTCACCAATGGCACCAACGAATGGCAGATGCGCAACCAATACCGCGCATGGGGCCGCTACATGACCGGACCGGAGTCGGTATGAGCGCAAGCGACCGCGAGTTGATCGATTTTGTCTACGCCGAGGCGCGCCTGCTGGACGAGCTGCGCTTCGAGGACTGGCTGGACCTGTACACCGAGGACGGCTACTACTGGATGCCGCTTGCGCACGGCCAGACCGATGCGAAGCTGCATGCGTCGCTGATGTATGAAGACAAGCTACTGCTGCGCGTGCGTGTGGAGCGGCTGGCGGGCCAGCGCACGTTTTCGCAGCAGCCCAAGAGCCGCTGCCATCATCTGCTGCAGGCGCCCACGGTCGAGCATGGCCATCCCGAGTCCGCGCCCGCCGAGGGACGTCACGTCGTGCGCACCGCCTTCCACTACGTCGAGACGCGGCAGGACGCGCAGACGCTGTATGCGGGCTGGGCGACGCATCACCTGGTGGAGCAGGACGGCGCGCTGCGCATTCGCTTGAAACGCGTGGACCTCGTCAACTGCGACGCTGCGTTCGGCAACATCCAACTGTTCATGTAGGAGCGGACCGTGACCGCCACCGTCCACCAGGCATTTGCCGACACCGCGTCCCGCCACGGCGGCCAGCCGTTCCTGTGCATCCTGCCCGAAACCGCCGAGGCCTATGGCATCGCTGCGGGGGAACTGACCTACGCCGCAGCGGCCGACGCCATCGAGACGCTGCGCGCCGCGTATGCCGCCGCCGGCTACGGCCATGGCCACCGCGCGGGGCTGCTGCTGGAGAACCGGCCCGCCTTCTTCCTGCACTGGTTCGCGCTGAACGCGCTGGGGGTATCGGTTGTGCCGATCAACCCGGACCTGCGCGCCGCCGAACTGGAATACCTGGCTGGCCACTCCGAGATCGCGTTGGCGGTCGCCCTGCCCGGCCGCCACGCGGACCTGCTGGCCGCCGCGCAACGCGCGGGCCGCGAGTTGCGCGTGATGGGCCCGGACGATGCGCCGCCCGCCGCGCCCTTCCCGGCGCCGCTGCAAGGCACGGCGCTGTCGGAACTGACCGAGTGTGCGCTGCTCTACACGTCCGGCACGACCGGCCGGCCGAAAGGCTGCATCCTGCCCAACCGCTACTTCCTGCACGCGGGCGGCTGGTACGCACGCATTGGCGGGCTTGCCGCGTTGCGGCCGGGACAGGAACGCATGCTGACGCCGCTGCCGCTGGTGCACATGAACGCCATGGCGTATTCGGCGATGGCGATGGTGCTGACGGGCGGCTGCCTGATTCCGCTGGACCGCTTCCACCCGCGCTCGTGGTGGGACAGCGTGCGCGAATCGCGCGCCACCGTGCTGCACTATCTGGGCGTCATGCCCGCCATTCTGATGAAGGCCGAGCCCACCCCGCAGGATCTGCAGCCGGCCATCCGCTTCGGCTTCGGCGCGGGCGTGGACCGCAAGCTGCATGCGCCCTTCGAGGCGCGCTTCGGCTTTCCGCTGCTGGAAGCCTGGGCCATGACCGAGACCGGCGCGGGCGCCGTCATCATCGCCAATCAGGAACCGCGCCACGTCGGCACCAGCAGCTTCGGCAGCGAGGAATCCGACGTCGAGGTGCGCATCGTGACCGACGCGGGCGAACCGGCCGCCATTGGCGAGCCGGGCGAACTGCTGGTGCGCCATGCCGGGGAAGATCCGCGCTATGGCTTTTTTGCCGGCTACCTGAAGGACGAGGCCGCCACCAACGAAGCCTGGGAAGGCGGCTGGTTCCACACCGGCGACATCGTGCGCCGCGAGGCCGACGGCGCGCTGCGCTTCGTGGACCGCAAGAAGAACGTGATCCGCCGCAGCGGTGAGAACATCTCGGCCGTGGAAGTGGAGAGCGTGCTGATGCAGCATCCGCTGGTCAAGGCCGTGGCGGTGGCCGCCGTGCCGGATCCGGTGCGCGGCGACGAAGTGCTGGCGTGCGTGGTGCCCGAGGCCGCACCCGCCGACGCGGATGCGATGGCCGAGGCCGCGCGCAGCATCGTGCAATGGTCGCTGTCGCAGCTGGCCTACTACAAGGCGCCCGGCTATGTCGCGTTCGTGGACAGCCTGCCGCTCACCACCACCAACAAGATCCAGCGCGGCGAGATGAAGGCGCTGGCGCCCGGCCTGCCGGGCACGGCGCGCTGCGTGGACACCTGCCATCTGAAGAAGCGTCCGGCCGAAGGGGCCCACCGATGAGCCGCCTGGGCTACGACGGCGTGGTGGCGGCCCTGCCCGTCACGATTCCGTACGAACGCTATTCCACACACGCCGCGCACTGGTGGCTGGGCCGCGCGCTGGGCGCGCTGATCCGGCAGTCCGGGTTGGCCAAGGCCGACGTCGATGGCCTGTGCGTGTCCAGCTTCACGCTTGCGCCCGACACCGCGGTCGGTCTGGTCCAGCATCTGGGCATGACGCCGCGCTGGCTCGATCACATTCCGATGGGCGGCGCGAGCGGCGTGGCCGCGCTGCGCCGTGCGGCGCGCGCCGTGCAGGCGGGCGATGCCAACGTCGTGGCCTGCCTGGCCGGCGACACGAACCACGTGGACTCGTTCCGCAACACGGTCAGCCAGTTCTCGCGCTTTGCGCAGGACGCCGTCTACCCATACGGCGCGGGCGGCCCGAACGCCAGCTTTGCCCTGCTGACCGCCAACTACATGCGCGAGACGGGCGCCACGCGCGAAGACTTCGGCAAGCTCTGCGTGGCCCAGCGCGACAACGCCCTGCGCTATCCGCACGCGCTGATGAAAAAGCCGCTGACGCTGGCGCAGTATCTGGACGCGCGCGTCATTACCGAGCCGATCCACCTGTTCGATTGCGTCATGCCGTGCGCCGGGGCCGACGCATTCCTGGTCATGAGCGAGGACCGCGCCCGCGCGCTGAAGCTGCCTTACGCGCGCATCCTGTCGACCATCGAGCGCCACAACGCCTGGATCGACGATCCGATCCAGACGCGGGGAGGCTGGACCATGGACGTGGACGAGCTGTACGGGCAAGCCAATGCCGCGCCGGCCGACATGGACTTCCTGCAGGCCTACGACGACTATCCCGTCATCAACCTGATGCAGATGGAAGATCTGGGCTTCTGCGAAAAAGGCGCCGCGCCGCAATTCGTGCGGGACAACAGCTTTACCGTGGACGGCAGCTTTCCGTTCAACACCAATGGCGGCCAGTTGTCGGTCGGCCAGGCCGGCGCGGCCGGCGGCTATCTGGGCATGGTCGAGGCGCTGCGCCAGTTGACCGGCACGGCCGGCGGCACGCAGGTCAGCGATGCGAAGCTGGGCATGGTGAGCGGCTTCGGCATGATCAATTACGACCGCGGGCTGTGCACGGCCGCGGCCATCCTGGCAAGGAGCGACGCATGACCGAGCCGCTGGCCAAGCCGCCTCGCAAGAATCCTGTCGCACGCACCCGGCAGCCCACGCTGCCGCCGGGCTCGCGCAGCCGCAGCGCGCTGGGGCTGACCGCTGCCGCCGCCGAAGGGCGTTTCGATCTGCAGACCTGCGCCGAGTGCGGCACCGTGCAGTACCCGCCGCGCGAGGTCTGCGGCCATTGCCTGTCGGAACACCTGCCGTGGCGGCCCGCCGATCCGAACGGCGTGCTGCTGGTCAGCACCACGCTGCATCACAGCAACGACCTGTATTTCCGCGAACGCCTGCCCTGGCGCGTGGGCACGGTGCGGATGGACGCCGGTCCGTCCGTCGTGGCGCACGTCCACCAGGACTGCGCCGACGGCGGCCGCGTGCGCCTCGCGTTGAAACTGGACCGCAGCGGCCAAGCCGTGATGATCGCCCTGCCCGAAAGGAATACGCCGAACATGGAAGACGACAAGACACTGCGCGAGACCTCGTGCGATCCGAAATTCCGCCGCGTGCTGGTCACCGACGGCAAGTCGGCCGTCGGTCAGGCCGTGGCGCGCGCGCTGCTGGACGCGGGCAGCCCGATGATCTTTCTGGGCGATCCGCAGGCCTGGAAGCGCGACGCCGCGTTTGACGCGCTGGCGGCCGATCCGCGCGTGCAGGCGGTGACGCTGGACGTGACCGACACCGATTCCGTCGAACGCGTGGCGGCTTCCATCGGCGGCAAGGTCGAGATCCTGGTGAACACGGCGGACCTGGAGCGCGAAGGCGGACTGCTTAGCCGCAAGGACGTGAACACCGCGCGCGACGCGATGGATGTCAACGTGCTGGGCCTGATGCGGCTGGCGCAGAGCTTCGGCCCCGCGCTGTGCGGCCGCGCCGCCGACGGCGTGAACAACGCCGCCGCGTGGGTCAACGTACTGTCGATCTACGCGCACATGAACTTGCCATCGCGCGGCATGTGGTCCGCGTCCAAGGCCGCCGCGCTATCGCTGGCGCAATGCCTGCGTGCCGAAATGCGTGGCGCGGGCGTGCGGGTGGTGAACGTGTTTCCCGGCCCGGTCGATCACGAATGGGAACAGCGCACGCCGCCGCCGCGCGTGGCGCCGGCTGCGATCGCCGCCGCGATTGTGCGCGCGCTGAAGGACGGTATCGAAGATGTGTACGTGGGCGACGTTGCGCAGGAATTCCGCGCGCGGCTGGCCGAGAACCCGAAGGGACTGGAACGGGAGCTGGGCGCGGGCGGCTGACCGCCTGCCCCGCGCGTCGTCCCCCAACAAGCACCTACAGGAGAGCACCGTGAGTCAACCCATTCTTGCCCAATTCATGACCGAGCTGGTCTCCGGCCGCATCCGCCTGGTGGACCTGACCGAGACGCTGACGCCGGAGTTTCCCACCATCGTGTTGCCGCCCGAATTCGGCCAGGCGTGGCCGTTCCGGATCGAGGAGATTTCGCGCTATGACGAGCGCGGGCCGGCCTGGTACTGGAACAACTTCTCGTGCTCGGAACACACCGGCACGCACTTCGACGCCCCCGCGCACTGGGTCACGGGCAAGGACCAGCCGGACAACACGGTGGACACGATTCCCATCGAAGCCTTCATCGCCAGCGCCTGCGTGATCGACTGTTCCGCCGAAGCGGCCGGCAATCCGGACTTTTTGCTGACCATCGACTTCGTCAAGAAATGGGAAGAACAGCACGGCCGCATCCCCGCAAGGTCGTGGGTGCTGATGCGCACCGACTGGTCCAAGCGCGCCAAGCCCGCCGACTACCTGAACATGCAGGCTGACGGCGCGCATTCTCCCGGGCCGGATGCCGAGGTCGTGCCCTGGCTCATCAAGGAGCGCGACGTGCACGGGTTCGGCACCGAGTCGGTGGGCACGGATGCGGGACAAGCCCAGCACCTGGATCCGCCCTACCCCTGCCACTACTACATGCACGGCAACAACCGCTACGGCCTGCAGTGCCTGACCAACCTGGACCAGCTGCCGGCCACCGGCGCGGTGATCTTCTCGGCGCCGCTCAAGATTCGCAGCGGCTCGGGCAGTCCGCTGCGCGTGCTGGCGCTGGCGCCCACGGCCTGATCGCGGCCGGACCATACCAATAAATCAAGGGGGAACCATGACGCAAACCCATGTGGCCATCGTGACCGGCGGCAGCGCCGGCATCGGGGCGGAAATCTGCCGCAGCATGCTGGATGCGGGCTACGAGGTGATCTCGATGGCGCGCCGCGCCGCTGACTTCTCGCATCCGCGCCTGCACAACGTGCAGGTCGACCTGCTGGACGCCACCGCGACCGCGCAGGCGGGCGCCGAAGCCGCCGCCCAATTTCCGATCAGCCACGTTATCCACAACGCCGGCGTGATCTGGCCGAATCTGCTGCCGCAGGTCACGCAGGAAGAATTGCATGGTCTGACGCAGATCCATCTGGGCGCCGCCATCAGCCTGGTGCAGGCCGCCCTGCCGGGCATGCAGGAACGCAAGTTCGGCCGCATCGTGATGATGTCGTCGCGCGGCGCGCTCGGCCTGCCCACGCGCACCGCCTATTCGGCCACCAAGGCCGGCATGGTGGGCATGGCCCGCACCTGGTCGCTGGAACTGGCGCCATACGGCATCACCGTCAACGTGGTGGCGCCCGGCCCGATCCAGACCGGCATGTTCTACGAGGTGATCGAGGCCGGCAGCGAACGCGAACGCCAGCTTGCCGAGGGCATTCCGGTCAAGCGCCTGGGCCGTTCGGACGACGTGGCGCGCGCCGTCATGTTCTTCGCGGATCCCGCCAACAGCTTCGTCACCGGCCAGACGCTGTTCGTCTGCGGCGGCGCCAGCGTCAGCTCCATCACCATCTGACCGCCCCGCGCTTCGGGTTTTGACGGATAGGTAAGCACCGGGACCCGGGTCTACAGTGCTGATCCTTGAACGTAAGAAAGTTTAAGCAACAAGTATTCCCGCAGTTCCCGTTTTCTCCGCTTTCCAGCCGCACTCCCACTCTGCTCCCTACCCCGGAGGTTTTGCCATGCTGTCGAAGAAACTCCCCCTGGCCGCTGCCGCCGCCATCGCCACCCTGTTCGCCCTGCCCGCCCTGGCCCAAGTCAAGGTCGGCGTGGTCACCTCGTCCACCGGCCCCACCGCGCTGGTCGGGATTCCGCAGAAGAACACGGTGCCGCTGCTGCCCAAGAAGATCGGCGACCTGACCGTGGAATACATCTCGCTGGACGACGCCAGCGATTCCACGAACTCGGTCACGGCCTTCAAGAAGCTGATCTCGGAGCAGAACGTGGATGCGCTGATCGGGCCGTCGGGCTCGCCCAACGCCATGGGCGTGATCCAGTTCGCGGCCGAGGCCGGCGTGCCGATGCTGGCGCCGGTGGGCACCGCCGCGGTGGTGCTGCCGATGAACGACCAGAAGAAGTGGGTGTTCAAGACCACGCAGAACGACGACATCATCGCGCGCGCGCTGGTGGACCACATGGCCAAGACCGGCATCAAGACCGTCGGCTTCATCGGTCTGAACGATCCGTATGGCGAGAATTGGTACAAGGTGTTCTCGGGCCTGGCCGCGGAAAAGGGCATCAAGATCGCCGCCAACGAACGCTACCTGCGCTTTGACAGCTCGGTCACCGGCCAGGCGCTGAAGATCCTGGCCGCCAAGCCCGACGCCGTGCTGGTCGCCGCCCCCGGCGCTGCCAGCGTGCTGCCGCAGACGACGCTGTTCGATCAGGGCTACAAGGGCAAGTTCTACCAGACCCACGGCGCCGCGCTGCCCGACTTCCTGAAGCTGGGCGGCAAGAAGGTGGAAGGCACGGTGCTGGCCGCCAGCCTGATGCTGGTGCTGCCGGAAATGCCGGACAGCAACCCGTCCAAGAAGGTGGCCACCGAGTACATCGCCGCCTACGAAAAGCTCAACGGCTCCAAGCCCGCCACCTTCGGAGCCAACGTCTATGACGCCGGCCTGCTGCTGGAAAAGGCCGTGCCGATCGCCGAGAAGGCCGGCAAGCCGGGCACCAAGGAGTTCCGCAGCGCCCTGCGCGACGCGCTGGAACAGACCAAGGAGCTGGTGGGCACGCAAGGCGTCTACAACATGAGCGCCGCCGACCACAGCGGCTTTGACGAACGCGGCCGCGAGCTCATCACGGTCAAGGACGGCAACTGGACCCTGGTCAAGTAAAAAGATTTCCCCCCCACGGTCACATGCGCTGCGGGGCGTCGCCAGGAAGCAGGCTCCGCGCGTCCCATCGGGATGCCGCGGATCCGGCTCCGCCGGTCCGCAGGCATGCCCCTGGGGGAAAGCGCGCAGCGCTTCGGGGGGGAAATCAGCTTTTCGGAATTTCGCATGAATGCTCAGATTGCTCTGATACTCGGGCAGGACGGCATCACCAATGGCGCCATCTACGCGCTCTTGGCGTTGTCCATCCTGCTCGTCTTCACCGTCACCCGCGTCCTGTTCATCCCGCAGGGCGAGTTCGTCGCCTTTGGCGCGCTCACCATGGCCGCCATGCAGGCCGGCAAGCCCATCCTGCTGGTGTGGCTGCTGCTTGCGTTCGCGCTGGCCGAGGTCATCGCCGATCTGATGGCGCGGCGCAAGCGCCCCGCGCGCGGCCGCACCCACTGGCGCATGGCCGCCAAGGTGATCTATCCGCTGGCGCTGGCGCTGCTGCTGTATCGCCTCCCGCTCGCACAACTGCCAATGGCGGTGCAGGCGCTGCTGACGCTGCTGTTGCTGGTGCCGATGGGTCCGCAGCTTTATCGCCTGTTCTATCAGCCGATCGCGTCGGCCTCGACCCTGGTGCTGCTGATCGTCTCGATCGCGGTCCACCTGGCGCTGGTCGGCCTGGGCCTGCTGGCGTTCGGCGCGGAAGGCGCGCGCACCGCGCCGTTCAGCGACGCCAGCATGACGCTCGGCCCGGTCAACGTGAACAGCCAGGCGCTGTGGGTGGTGGCGGTGTCGGTGGTGCTGATCGTCGTGCTGTA
Organism: Achromobacter sp. UBA2119; assembly: GCF_002331005.1. Lineage (NCBI taxonomy): Bacteria > Pseudomonadati > Pseudomonadota > Betaproteobacteria > Burkholderiales > Alcaligenaceae > Achromobacter > Achromobacter sp. UBA2119. Next base: position 905,461 of record NZ_DCYD01000009.1, read on the forward strand.
CCAGTTCTTTGAACGCTCGATGTACGGCAAGGCGCTGCGCGCCGCAGCGTTCAACCGCATCGGCGCACGCCTGATGGGCATCTCGCCGGTATTCGCGGGCAAGGCCACGTTCTTTCTGGCCGCACTGATCGGCACCGTGTCGGGAATCCTGATCGCGCCCATCACCACCATGTATTTCGATTCGGGCTTCATGGTCAGCCTGAAGGGGTTCGTCGGCGCCATCATCGGCGGGCTGGTGAGCTATCCGCTGGCCGCGGCGGGCGCCGTGCTGGTCGGCCTGATCGAAGCCTTCTCGTCGTTCTGGGCCAGCGCCTACAAAGAAATCATCGTGTTCACGCTGATCATCCCCGTGCTGCTCTGGCGTTCACTCAACAGCCATCACGTCGAGGAAGAAGACGAATGACGCCGCGCCACATCCTCCTCGCCTTCCTGGCCCTGCTGGCGCTCGGCCCCCTGGTGCTGCCGCCGTTTTACGTGACCTTGCTGAACTACATCGGCCTGTATGCGCTGGTGGCGCTGGGCCTGGTGCTGCTGACCGGCGTCGGCGGCCTGACCAGCTTCGGCCAGGCCGCCTTCGTGGGCGTGGGCGCCTACACGACGGCGCTGCTCACCACCCGCGCGGACACGCTGCCGTCGTGGCTCGGCTGGCTGGGCGCATCGCCCTGGCTCACGCTGCTGGCCGGCCTGGCGCTGACGCTGGCGCTGGCCTACCTGCTGGGCGCGATCACGCTGAAGCTGTCCGGCCACTTCCTGCCGCTGGGCACCATCGCCTGGGGGCTGTCGCTGTACTTCGTCTTCGGCTCGGTCGAAGGGCTGGGCGGCCACACCGGCATCCCGGACATTCCGGCCATCAGCCTGTTCGGCTGGACGCTCAACCAGGGCGGCAACATCTACTACCTGATCTGGTCTTTCCTGCTGGTCGCCGTGTGGTCTACGCAGAACCTGCTGGACTCGCGCGAAGGCCGCGCCATCCGCGCGCTCAAGGGCGGGCGCGTAATGGCCGAATCCATGGGCGTGGACACGGCGCGCTCGCGCATGGTGATCTTCGTCATCGCGGCGCTGCAGGCCTGCGCGTCAGGGTGGCTGTACGCCCACATGCAGCGCTTCGTGAACCCCAACCCCTTCGGCCTGCAGATGGGCATCGAATACCTGTTCATGACCGTCATCGGCGGCGCCGGACAGGTGTGGGGCGCGCTGGTCGGCGCGGGCGTCTTCACGGTGCTCAAGCAATGGCTGCAGGACCTTCTGCCCAAGGTGCTGGGCCAGACTGGCAACTTCGAAGTGATCGTCTTCGGCTTCGGCATGGTGCTGCTGCTGCACCGCGCCCGCAGCGGCCTATGGCCGGTGCTGACGCGCTGGGTGCCAGTCAAGCGCAAGCCGCGCCATGTCGACATGACGGCCGAACCGCTGCCCCGGCGCACCATGCCGCCGCGCGGCGAGGTGGTGCTGAAAGCCGTGGACGTGACGCGCAAGTTCGGCGGCCTGGTGGCCAACAACGCCATGAACCTGGAGATCCGCGCGGGCGAAGTGCTGGCGCTGATCGGCCCGAATGGCGCGGGCAAGAGCACGATGTTCAACCAGATCTCGGGCGTGGACACGCCGACCTCGGGACAGGTGACGCTGCTGGGCCAGCCGGTGGCCGGCGTGGGTGCGCGCAAGATTGCTCGCCTGGGCCTGTCGCGCACGTTCCAGCACGTGCGGCTGCTGGGCCGCATGAGCGTGCTGGAAAACGTGGCCATCGGCGCGCACCTGCGCGGGCATCGCGGCGTGCTGCCGGCCGCCTGGCGGCTGGACCGGCCCGAAGAGGCGCGCCTGCTGGCCGAAGCCGCGCGTCAGGTCGAGCGCGTGGGGCTGGGCAAGCATCTGCATGACGAGGCGGGCTCGCTGGCGCTGGGCCAGCAGCGCATCCTGGAGATCGCGCGCGCGCTGGCGTCCGACCCGTGCATCCTGCTGCTGGACGAACCCGCGGCCGGCCTGCGCTATCAAGAGAAATGCGAGCTGGCCGAGCTGCTCAAGCGCCTGCGCGCCGAAGGCATGGCCATCCTGCTTGTCGAACACGACATGGATTTCGTGATGGGGCTGGTGGATCGCGTGGTGGTCATGGACTTCGGCGAAAAGATCGCCGAAGGCCTGCCGGCAGAGATCCAGCAGAATCCCGCGGTGCTTGAAGCGTATCTGGGCGGAGTGGAAGAATGAGCGCGAAACTGCTGCAAGTGCGCGACCTGCGCGTGGCCTACGACAAGGTCGAGGCGGTCTCCGGCGTCAGCCTGGAAGTGGGCGAAGGCCAGATCGTGACCGTGATCGGTCCCAACGGCGCGGGCAAGACCACGCTGCTGTCGGCCATCATGGGCGTGCTGCCGTCACAGGGCGGCATCACCTTCGGCGGCAAGGCGCAGGAGCACGCCGAAATCGAGGAAATGGTCGCCGCGGGCATGAACCTGGTGCCCGAAAAGCGCGAGCTTTTCGCGGAAATGACGGTCGAGGACAACCTCATGCTGGGCGCCTTCGACCGCTATCGCCGTGGCCTGCGCGACCAGGATCAGACGCTGGCCGAGGTCTTTGAACTGTTTCCCCGGCTGCAGGAACGGCGCGCGCAATTGGCCGGCACGCTATCCGGCGGCGAGCGCCAGATGCTGGCCGTGGGCCGCGCACTGATGGCCAAACCCCGCCTGCTGATGCTGGACGAACCCAGCCTGGGGCTCGCGCCGCGCATCGTGCGCGAAGTGTTCCGCATCGTCGCGCGGCTGCGCGAGATGGGCGTGTCCATCCTCTTGATCGAACAGAACGCGCGCGCCGCGCTGCAGGTGGCCGATTACGCCTATGTGCTGGAAACCGGAACGGTGACGCTGGAAGGTCCGGCGGCCGAGGTGGCGCAGGATCCGCGCGTCGTGGAGGTCTATCTGGGACTGGGGCACGGCGCGCCTGCGTGACGCAGGCTGCCGGGTCGGCCGGCTGGGTCAGGCCACGCCACGACGCCGATCGCGGCGGTACAGCGCATACCCCAGCGGGTACATGACGGCCACAAGAAACGTCGCGACCGGATGGGTCAGCCGGTAGGCCTGCACGGCCGTCGGCACGCCCGAATGCTTCAGGTGCAGGCGAAAACGCGTGTAGCGTGCCGCCGCCATCATGAATTCGCGCGGGCGGTAGCGGAAGAATTCCAGGTGATGCTGCAACATGTCCCAGGCCAGCAGGTACAGGCCCTGGGCGTTGTTGCTGACGGACACCGCGCCCTGGCTCAGGCCACCGGGCGTGTCGTGATAGGTGCGCACCACGCGGTTGATGAAGCGGCTGAGATAGCCCGCACGCGCGACCGCCCACCACACCAGGCTTTCGGGCACGAAGCCTGCCACGTCCTCGGGAAACGGGTACTTGCGCAGGATGTCCGTGCGCATACAGCCGAATTTCTCGCCCTTGATGCGGTAGCGGAAATACACGTCGACGGCGGTGCTGTCGAACACGTCCTGCGGATAACGGTCGCCGACGATGGTGCCGTCGGGCCGCGCGCACAGCCCGGTAATGGCGAAATACGAGTCACGGCGTGCGGGCGGAATCGCGTTCCAGGCCTCATGGAAAATGGCCAGCGCGTCCGGCGGCATTTCGTCGTCGCTATCCAGGCCCACGATCATCTGGCCGCGCGCCTCGCGCACGCCACGATTGAAGGCGGTCTTCTTGTGCTGATTGTTCTGCCAGACATAACGGATCGGAAAATCCGCCAGCGATTGCCAATGCAGGATGGACTCGTGCGTGTTGTCGGTGGAGCCGTCGTCCACCACCACCCATTCAAAATCCCGGAAAGTCTGCTGGCAGAGCGATTCGTAGACGCGGTGCAGAGTTCCTGCCCGGTTGTAGGTCGGCGTCAGAACGGTGAAAAAAATCGGTGTATCGGTCATGCCTGCTGTGCCCCTTGCGATCTTCCAGAAACCGCTGCGGTCTTGGTTCTTATGATTTCGCCTGAAGTGTAGGGGATATGCCTCGGGGAACCGATTCCACGGCTTTGGAATTTGCAATCAAATCTGACAAACCGTGCGGTTTTTTTTGATGCCGTGCGCCGCGCCGGACGTTGGCCGCAGGGCATCGTGGCGTAAACTCGGGCGGCCCAATTCGGAACGCCTATGGAAGCCTCGACCGTCCAGCTCAATGACATCGCCTTGTTCGTGGAGGTTGCCAAGCGCAAGAGCTTCAGCCAGGCCGCGCGCGCGCTGGACATGCCGACGTCGACGCTGTCGCGGCGGATCAACGAACTGGAACGCGCGATCGGGCTGCGGCTCATCAACCGCAACACGCGCCGGCTGGATCTGACCGACGCGGGCGCGGCCTACATGCGCCGGTGCCAGGGCCTCATCGACGAAGCCCGCCTGGCTCACGAGCAACTGCTGTCATTGTCAGGCGGCCCGTCGGGCAATCTGCGCGTCTCCATGCCGTACAGCCTGGCCATCTGGCTGCTGCCCGAGACCATCAGCGATTTCACCGATCGCTATCCCGAAGTGGAATGCGAGTTCGACCTGAGCATGATGACGGCCTCCGACGCACAGGGCACGCCGTTCGACATCGTGCTGCGGTTCGGCCGCGAAGCCGACTATCCGGGCGCCTCCACCGACAACGGCAATGGCAACGGCACGCCGCATCGCGCCATCGAGGGCGCCGTGGTGCATGAGCTGGTCTCGCTGGAAACGCATCTGTACGCGTCCGACAGCTATATCGCGCGTCATGGCGCGCCGCAGACGCCGGCCGAGCTGTCGCAGCACCAGTGCCTGCGCACGACCATCGACGAAGCGCATTCGTACTGGACGCTGAATAACGGCGCGATTTCGCAGCGCGTGGCCGTGCACGGACATCTGGCCGCCAACAACATGAGCATCGCGGGAACGCTGGCCGGCCTGGACCTGGCCATCACGCGCATGCCGCATTGCCTGGCGCTGGAACCGATCATCCAGCGCAACTCGCTGCGGCGCGTGTTGCCGGGCTGGTCGGTGGATCCGATCTCGATCTATGTGGTTTTCCCTTCCAGCATCCAGCCGGCCAAGACCCGCGCGTTCATGGATTTCATCCGGCCCAAGCTCGGGGCCCCGCAGGCCTGACGAAAAAAAACCGCAGGGCTCGCGCCTTGCGGTTTTTCTTTGATCAGGCCAAGCGGGTCCGAAGACCTGCCGGCCGAACGCATCATTTAGACGCGCTTGATCTTTTCCAGCATCTTGAACACGCCCTTGGGCGACTTGACGAACAAGCGCTTGAAAGCCTTGCCCAGGCAACGGCGTTCCAGGGTGTTACGACGCACGCGTTTGCGTTCAGCCATGTTGATTCTCCTGTTGAATTTGCGGAAAGTGGCCCGCACAACCGGAAACCGGACTGGCGGAAAAAATTCGGATAACTTGGCATTTTAGCCTGAAATCCGAATCGGACGCCAATGGGCGGATTTCAAGGGTGCCAACCGGGGCTTCCGCACCGCCTGAAACAACCAGGGACAAATCGGCGGCGGATACGCCAAGGCGCCAAGGCGCGGCGCAATATGGCTGGATCGCGGTCCGTCTCAGCCCGCTGCACCGCCGCCCTGCCGCGCTCAGCCCGACGTTTCCTTCAGCCGTTCCCACACCTGCTCCGCCCGCGGCAGCGGATCGACCGCGCCGTAGCCCAGCGTGGACAGCGCCGCCGCGGCATTGGCATAGCGCACGGCGTCTTCCCAGGCATCGCCCTGGCAACGCCGCGCCAGCAGGCTGCCGGCAAAGCAGTCGCCCGCGCCGGTCGCGTCCACGGCCTGCACCCGCAGCGCCGGCATCGCCGTGCGGCTGCGGCCGTCGTCGATGATGGAACCGTCCTTGCCAAGCTTCAGAACCACCACGCCCGGCGCGCCGCCGTCGCGAATCCAGTCCAGCGTGCGCTCCGGGTCGTCGTTGCCGGTCAGGTGCTGCATGTCGTCCATGCTGGGCAGAAACACGTCCGCCGTGCGCATGGCTTCGCGCAGGATGGCGCGGGCGCGGTCCACGGGCCACAGGCGCAACCGCAGATTGGAATCCAGGCTGACCTGCGCGCCAGCGGCATGCGCGCGCTCGATGGCAGCGAAGACCGTGTCGCAGGCGGTGGTGCTGATCGCCATGCTGATGCCCGACACGTGCAGGAAACGCGTGCGTTCGATCAGCCCCGCGTCCAGGCTGGCCGGCGTCATCAGGCTGGCAGCCGAGCCGCGCCGCAGATAGCTGAAAGCATGGCCGTCAGGTCCGTGCTGCACGAAGTACAGGCCGGTGTGCGCATCATCGTCGACCTCTACGCCGGACGTGTCGACGCCCTCGTTCTGCCACAGGTCCAGGAACTGCTTGCCGAAGGCGTCATTGCCGACCCGGGTCAGATACGCGCAGCGCGCGCCCTGGCGGGCGGCTGCGATCACCGCATTGGAGGTGTCGCCGCCGAAACCCTGCAGGTATTGCCGTTGGCCTCCATGCGTCTGGTTCAGCTCGACCAGCGGCTCGCCCAGCGCGACGATGTCGAAGTCAGCCATGAGCGGCCTCGCGGGTCCGGGTGATCTGCGCCACCAGCGCGGCGGTGTCGCGCGACGCGAAGGCGGCCTTGTCGTAGAGGTTGCTGCCGATGCCGACCAGGCCGGCGCCGGCCGCGAAATACGTACCCATGTTTTCCTGCGTGATGCCGCCCGTGGGGCAGAAGATCGTGTCCGGATACACCGACTTCAGCGCGGCCAGGTGCTTGGGGCCGCCGGTGTCCGCCGGGAACACCTTCACCACGTCCACGCCGGCGCGGCGCGCGGCCAGGACTTCGCTCGGGGTGAACGCGCCCAGCATGCACAGCGCGTCGGCGGCGTGGGCCATGTCCACGATCTCGTGCGCCAGCGCGGGCGACACCAGGAAGTCCGCGCCCGCCACCAGCGCGTCGCGCGCCTGCGACTCGTCCAGCACGGTACCCACGCCCAGCAGCAGGCTGGCGCCGTGTTTGTCGCGCAGCGCGCGCACCAGGTCGGTGACGTTCGGGATCGTCCAGGTGAGTTCCAGCGTGGTGCAGCCGGCCGACACCGCGACTTCGGCGGCATAGGCCGCGGCGGCCGCGTCGGTGTAGCGCAGGACGGGCACGACGCGGGCGGCCAACAGGGCGGCAAGCTTGGAGGCGGTGGGAGCAGCGGTTGCGGTCATGGATTTCCTCTGGGGCTGACGATCAGGCGCCGCCGGACGTTACCGGCAGGACGGCGAGTTTGGCCGCGGCGGCGTCGCGCAGCCGCAGCAAGGGTTCGATATAGGCGGACTGCGGATCGCCGCGGCGGCGGAACAGCAGCGTGCTGACGCTGACGCCCGCGACGGGACGCCCTGCCCCGTCGCACAGCGCGACGCCGTAGCAGACGATGCCGGGTTCGTTTTCCTCGTTGTCGACAGCGTAGCCTTGCTGAGCCGCCACGCCCAGCGCCTCGCGCAGCGCGGGCAGACTGGTCAGCGTGGCGGGCAGCCGGGCCGGCATCGGCAGCGCGTGCAGCAGGCGCTCGCGCGCGGGCTCGTCCAGCGCGGCCAGATAGGCCTTGCCGACGGCGCTGGAATGCAGCGCGACGGACGCCCCCACGCGCGACACCATGCGCACGGGGCCGGGGCTTTCCAGTTTGTCGATGTAGATCATTTCGTGGCCCGCGGGCACGGCCAGATGGACGGTTTCGCCAGTCTGGTCGCGCAGCGCCTGCAGTTCGGGCGCCAGCGCGGCGCGCAGATCGAACTGGGACCATGCCTTGCTGGCGAGCGACATCAGGCGAGGGCCCAGGCGATACGCGCCGCTGGATTCTGTGACCATCCCCTGTTCGGCCAGTGCCGCCAGGATGCGGTAGACGGTAGGACGGGGATAGCCGCAATCACGGGCAAGCATGGCGGCCGTCGGCGGCTGCGGCGCATCGGCCACCGCCTGCAGCACCACCATGAATTTTCCGAACGCTGCCGCGCCCGCGACCTTGGATTCCTGCACTCATGTCCCCAAATACATGCGATAGCCCAGGCCAGATCCGCAACGCGGCAAGCGCGAACATCAGACGAATCTGCGATACTGTTTATTTGTACAGTTACCGAGGCGCCGATTGTCCACAATATGGACATGCGCCTCACAATATAGTCAATTATTCCATATCGACGCGCCCGGAACCAGCGATGGATCGCCGCGCCGGCATGCTCCCTTCGTCAGGCTACGATACCGTCCATGAGCTCCCATATCCGCATCGTTGGCGCCCGCCAGAACAATCTCAAGAACCTGGATCTGACCATCGCCACCGGCGAACTGGTCGTCGTCACCGGGGTGTCGGGGTCCGGTAAAAGTTCGCTGGCCTTCGACACCCTTTACGCCGAGGGCCAACGGCGCTACGTGGAAACGTTCTCGCCCTATGCGCGCCAGTTCCTGGACCGCATGGACAAGCCACAGGTGGACCGCATCGAGGGCATTCTGCCCGCCATCGCCATCGACCAGACCAATCCGGTGCGCAGCTCGCGCAGCACGGTCGGCACGATGACCGAACTGAACGATCACCTGAAACTGCTGTTCGCGCGCGGCGCCAAGCTCTATTGCCGCGGCTGCGGCAAGCTGGTGCGGCGCGACACGCCGGAATCCGTCTATCACTCGCTGGCCGAGCGCGCTGCGACCGCGGGCGACCCGCGCCTGGTCGTGACCTTCCCGATCGCCGTGCCGGCCAACTTCACCGAAGACGAAGTGCGCGGCTTCCTTGAGCAGCAGGGCTACACCCGCGTGCACGCCGAGGAAACCGCCGTGCCCCGCGCCGCCGCGCCAGCCAAGGGCGCCAAGAAGGCCAAGGCCACGAAGACCGCCAAGGCCGCCACCGAAGAACGCCGCATCCTGCACGTCATCCAGGATCGCTTCCGCTTCGCCGGCACCGAGCGCGAACGCATCATGGAAGCGCTGGACACGGCGCTGCGCATGGGCGCCGGCCACATCGCCGTCTACGTCATGGACGCCGACGGCGGCAACGCGCATATCTGGAAGTACAGCGACCGACTGCACTGCGCCGATTGCGACATCGAATACACCGACCCGCTGCCCAGCAGCTTCTCGTTCAATTCGCCGCTGGGCGCCTGCGAGGCCTGCCGCGGCTTCGGCCGCGTGATCGGCATCGACTTCGGCCTGGTCATCCCCGACGAGAAAAAGACCTTGCTCGAAGGCGCCATCAAGCCGTGGACCACGCCGTCCTACAAGGAATGCCAGGACGACCTGCAAAAGTACGCCCCGCGCGCGGGCGTGCCGCTGGGCGTGCCTTGGAAGGACATGAGCGACGAGCACAAGCGCTGGGTGCTGTACGGCACGCCCGACTGGAAGGGCGGCAACGACGCCTGGAAGCACCAGTGGTACGGCGTGCAGCGCTTTTTCGACTGGCTGGAAACCAAGTCGTACAAGATGCACGTGCGCGTGCTGCTGTCCAAGTACCGCAGCTACACGCCCTGCCCCAGCTGCAACGGCGCGCGACTGAAGCCCGACGCCCTGCTCTGGCGCCTGGGCAACAAGGATGAAGCCGACGCCGTGCTGCCGCCCGAAGACGGCCGCTACAAGCGCTTCATGCCGGTCGGCACCACCTGGAGCCGCGAGCAGCTCAACGGTCTGGACGGCCTGTCGCTGCACGACGTGATGCTGCTGCCGATCGAGCGGGTGCGTAAATTCTTCGACACGCTGTCGTTCTCGGGCGCGCTGGACGCCGCCACCGACCTGCTGATGACCGAAGTGCGCGCGCGCCTGAAATTCCTGTGCGACGTCGGCCTGGGCTACCTGACGCTGGACCGCCAGAGCCGCACCCTGTCGGGCGGCGAGGTCCAGCGGATCAACCTGACCACCGCGCTGGGCACCTCGCTGGTGAACACGCTGTTCGTGCTGGACGAGCCCTCCATCGGCCTGCACCCGCGCGACATGCACCGCGTCGTCGAAGTCATGCACCGCCTGCGCAACGCCGGCAACACGCTGGTGGTCGTGGAGCACGATCCGCAGGTCATGGTGGCCGCGGACCGCATCATCGACATTGGCCCCGGTCCCGGCGAACGGGGCGGCCGCATCGTCTTCGACGGCACGCCTGATCAACTGCGCGCCGCGCCCTCGCTGACCGGCGATTATCTCGGCGGCCGACTGCGTGTGGAAGCGCCGCGTCCGATGCCGGTGGCGGCCAACACGCCGCGCCTGCTGCTGGAAGGCGTCAATGCGCACAACCTGAAGAACGTCTCGGTCGAGCTGCCGCTGGGCCGCCTGGTCTGCGTGACCGGCGTGTCCGGTTCCGGCAAATCCACGCTGGTGCAGGACGTGCTGTACCCAGCGCTGCTCAAGCAGAAGGGTAAGCCGTCGGAAGCGCCGGGCGCCTTCGACCGCCTGCTCGGCGCCGAGCAGATCGCCGACGTCGTCATGGTGGACCAGACCCCCATCGGCAAGACGGCACGCTCCAATCCGGCCAGCTACGTCGGCGCGTTCGACGCGATCCGCAAGCTGTTTGCCCAGGCCCCGCTGGCGCGTGAACGCGCCTACACGGCGGGCACGTTCAGCTTCAACGGCGGCGACGGCCGCTGCCCGACCTGCGGCGGCACCGGCTTTGAACACGTCGAAATGCAGTTCCTGTCCGACGTGTATCTGCGCTGCCCCGATTGCGACGGCAAGCGCTTCCGCCCCGAAGTGCTGGAAGTGCGCGTCGAGCACCTGGGCAAGAGCGCCTCGATCGACGAGGTGCTGGAAATGACCGTCAGCGAGGCATTGGACTTCTTCAAGGGCCTGCGTGACGTGCAGACCGGTCTTGCGCCGCTGGCCGACGTGGGCCTGGAATACGTGCGGCTGGGGCAACCCGTGCCGACGCTGTCGGGCGGCGAGGCGCAGCGCCTGAAGCTGGCCGGCCACCTGGCCGAGGCCGCGCGCAGCGGCATCTCCACCGCCAAGGTCGCCAAGAAGGGCAGCCTGTTCCTGTTCGACGAACCCACCACCGGCCTGCACTTCGACGACGTCGCGCGCCTGATGCGCGCGTTCCGCAAGCTGCTGGCCGCCGGCCACACGCTGCTGGTCATCGAACACAACTTGGACGTGATTCGCGCCGCGGATTGGCTGATCGACCTGGGTCCCGAAGGCGGCGACGCCGGCGGCCTGGTGCTCGGCACGGGCACGCCGCAGGACCTGATGGACAACCCCAAGTCGCATACGGGCGCAGCCCTGCGCGACTATGAAGTCAGCATCCTGCCCATCGATACCGTCGCAGGCGGCAAGGCCGACGTCATCGTCAGCAGCGATGCCGACGCCCAGGAGGCCGAGCAGGCCGGCCTGACCGCGCGCATCGCCGAGCCGCAGGCCGAGTACGGCGCGGGCGTGGGCACGCCGCTGCAATCCCTGGTGCGCGAACGCCGCCAGGGCAGCATGGCCATCGAGATCCGCAACGCGCGCGAACACAACCTGAAGAACATCAGCGTCGAAATCCCCCACGACAAGTTCACCGTCATCACGGGCGTGTCGGGGTCGGGCAAGTCCACGCTGGCCTTCGACATCCTATTCAACGAGGGCCAGCGCCGTTATCTGGAATCGCTGAACGCCTATGCGCGCGCCATCGTGCAGCCGGCCGGCAAGCCGGACGTGGACGCCATCTTCGGCATCCCGCCCACCGTGGCGATCGAACAGCGCACCAGCCGCGGCGGCCGCAAGTCCACCGTGGCCACGATGACGGAAATCCATCACTTCCTGCGGTTGCTGTACGTGAAACTGGGCACGCAATACTGCCCGGACTGCAATGTCGCGGTTGAACCCCAGAACACCGACCAGATCGTGGCGCGCCTGTTGCGCGAACACAAGGGCGAGCACATCGGCCTGCTGGCGCCGCTGGTCACCGCGCGCAAGGGCTATTACACGGATCTGGCCAAGTGGGCGGGCTCCAAGGGCCATTCCCATCTGCGCGTTGACGGCGAATTCATTCCCGTGGCGCCGTGGCCGCGCCTGGACCGCTACAAGGAACACACCATCGAACTGCCGGTGGCGGACGTGGTGGTGGACCCGGCCAACGAGGCCGACCTGCGCGCCGCCGTCAAGAGCGCGCTGGAGAACGGCCAGGGCGTGATGTCGGTCGTGTGGCCCGTCAACAAGCTGCACGAGGCGCTGAACAGCGAACTGCAGCAGCAGCATTTCTCGGTCAAGCGCGCGTGCCCGTCCTGCGGCACCAGCTTCCCCGAACCCGATCCGCGCCTGTTCTCGTACAACTCCAAGCACGGCTGGTGCACCGGCTGCTACGGCACGGGCCTGCAATTGCAGGGCTTTGACGAAGAGCAGACTGGCGAGGAAACCGCCTGGAACGCGTGGTACGAAGGCGAGGCCAAGACCTGCACGCAATGCGATGGCCAGCGGCTGAACCGCGTGGCGCGCGCCGTGCGCTGGCGCGACAAGTCGATTGCCGAACTGGCCTCGCTGCCGGTGTCGGACGCGCACACCTTCTTTACCGGACTGGTGGCGCGCGGCCGCGAAGGCGAAATTGCCCGCGACATCCTGGCCGAGATCCGCGGCCGCCTGAACTTCATGCAGGAAGTGGGCCTGAACTATCTGGCGCTGGACCGCGCCGCGCCCACGCTGTCCGGCGGCGAGGCGCAGCGCATCCGGCTGGCCGCGCAACTGGGCTCCAACCTGCAGGGCGTCTGCTACGTGCTGGACGAACCCACCATCGGCCTGCACCCGCGCGACAACCGCATCCTGCTGGACGCGCTGGCGCGGCTGGAAGGCAACGGCAACACGCTGGTGGTGGTCGAGCACGATGACGACACCATCCGCCGCGCCTCGCACGTCATCGACATCGGCCCGGGCGCGGGCATCCGCGGCGGCCGCGTGGTGGCGCAAGGCACGGTGCAGGACGTGATCGACGCGCCCGAGTCCGTGACCGGCCGCTACCTGAAGACGCCGTTGGCGCATCCGCTGCAGGGCCGCCGTCCGGTCGAGGCCGACACGCCTATGATCGAGATCCGCGGCGCACGCCTGCACAACCTGCGCAGCGTCGACGCGCGCATTCCGGTGGGCCGCCTGAGCGTGGTGACCGGGGTGTCCGGTTCCGGCAAGTCGACCTTGGCGCGCGAAGTGCTGCTGGACAACCTGACGCAGGCGGTCTCGCAAGGCAAGGCGCCGGGCTGGGCCGGCTGCGAAAGCATCAAGGGCTGGGAAGCCATCGACCGCGTGCTGGAAGTGGACCAGACACCCATCGGCAAGACGCCGCGCTCGTGCCCGGCCACCTACGTGGGCTTCTGGGACGACGTGCGCAAGCAGTTCGCCGACACCCGCGAAGCCCGCATGCGCGGCTGGACGGCGGCGCGCTTCTCGTTCAATACCGGCGACGGCCGCTGCCCGATCTGCGAAGGCCAGGGCATGCGCACCATCGAAATGAACTTCCTGCCCGACGTGAAGGTGCCGTGCGACGCCTGCAACGGCGCGCGCTTCAACAACGACACGCTCAGCGTGCAGATGCGCGGCAAGAACGCCGGCGAGCTGCTGTCCATGGAAGTGGACGACGCCATCGGCTACTTCGCCGCTCATCCCAAAATCCATCGTCCGCTGCAACTGATGCAGGACGTGGGGCTGGGCTACCTGACGCTGGGCCAGCCGTCGCCCACGCTGTCGGGCGGCGAGGCGCAGCGCATCAAGCTGGTGACCGAGCTGTCCAAGGCCCGCCTGACCGACGGCCTGATCAAGACCGGCCGCGCCTCGCGCATCCCGCACACGCTGTACGTGCTGGACGAGCCCACGGTCGGTCTGTCGATGGCCGACGTCGAAAAGCTGATCCACGTGCTGCACCGCCTGGTCGAAGCGGGCAACACGGTGGTGGTGATCGAACACAACCTGGACGTCATCGCCGAAGCCGACTGGCTGCTGGACCTGGGCCCCGAAGGCGGCACGGGCGGCGGGCAGCTGGTGGGCGAAGGCTCGCCCGAGCACGTGATGACGCTGGCCGATCATTCCCACACCGGCCGGGTCCTGACGGAGTTCCTTGCGCAACAACAGCGGTAACGCACCATGGATTGCCGTTTTGAAGACCGGCTTGCCGGTCGCGCGCTGCGCCTCGACGGGTTTTGTGACCGGATCGAGGCGCGCGCCGCGGCCGAGGTCGCCCCGGCGCTGGCCGCCATCGACGCCGCGCAGCGCGAAGGCCGCTGGATTGCCCTGCTGCTGGATTACGAGCTGGGCGAATGGCTGCTGCCCGAGGCCACCCGGCCCGCGCCGGCCGGGCCGTGGACGCCGCCGCGCGACGACGGGCGCCCCCGTCTGACCGCGCTGGTGTTCGACCGCAAGATCGACGAAGCGCCATGGGACGCGCCGGACGCCGACGCGCCCACGGCGTCCATCAGCAGCCTGCCCGTACCGCGCATGACCGAGCCCGCCTACGTGCGCCAGATCGACGCCATTCGCGGCCTGATCCGGGACGGCGAGCTGTATCAGGTCAATTTCACGCAGCCGCTCGACGTCGGCTTCCAGGGCGATCCGGCCACGCTGTACCGCCGCATCGCGGCGCGCAATCCGGTCGCGCACGCAGCCTACATCCGGGACGGCGATCGCACGGTGCTGTCGTTTTCGCCCGAACTGTTCGTGCGGCGCGAGGGCGCCCGGCTGACGACCCGGCCCATGAAAGGCACCGCACCGCGCCATGCCGACCCGGCCGAGGACGAACGCCTGGGCCAGGAATTGCTGGCCAGCGACAAGAACCGCGCCGAGAACCTGATGATCGTGGACCTGCTGCGCAACGACCTCGGACGGCTGGCCGAGCCGGGTTCGGTGAAGGTCGACGCGCTGTTTTCGTTGGAGCGATACCCCACGGTCTGGACCATGACGTCCACCGTGTCGGCCACGGCGCCGCACGCCACACTGTCGGACGTGCTGCACGCCCTCTTTCCCTGCGGGTCGATCACCGGCGCGCCGAAAGTCGCGGCCATGCGCCGCATCCGGCAAATGGAAACCGCCCCGCGCGGTCTGTATTGCGGCAGCATCGGCTGGCTGGCCCCGGATGGCGACTTCTCGCTCAACGTCGCGATCCGCACGCTGGTCCTGAACCAGCAGGGCCACGGCGTCTACAGCGTGGGCGGCGGCATCGTCCACGATTCGGACCCCGCCAGCGAATGGCAGGAATGCCACTGGAAGGCCCGCATCCTGCGCGCCTGACGGCGCAAACCCCACGGCCGGTAGTAGCATAGAGCGCGGCCCGCGCAGCCCGGCCTGGCGCGGCCCCACTCAGCCGGCCCCGCGCCTTATTCCAGGAGAGTCCCATGCAACCTGAATTGATCGAGACCATCCTGGTTGAAGCGACCGGCAACGTGCCGCTGCTGGCGCGCCACCTCCACCGCCTCGAAGCGTCATGCAAGGCGCTGGGCTATGTCTGGGGCGGCCGCGATGTCGAAGGCGACATCCTCGTCGCCGTCATGTCCCTGGGCTCCGCCGGCCCCCACCGCCTGCGCCTCCTGGTCGCGCGCGACGGGAGCCGCCACATCCAGACCGCCGTCCTGCCGCCCCTGCCCGCACACCAGGAAGTCATGCTGGCGCCCGAGGCGCTGCGCTCCTCCGAACCGCTGCTGCGCTACAAGACCACGCACCGCCCTTGGTACACCAAGACGATCGAATGGCTGCCTTCGCATCCGCACATCTTCGATCTGGTCTACCTGAACGAACGCGGCGAACTCTGCGAAGGCAGCCGCAGCAACGTCTATCTGCGCCTGGGCGACGTCTGGTACACCCCGCCCGTGGACAGCGGCTGCCTGCCGGGCGTGCAGCGCGCGCAACTGCTCGACGACGGCAAGGCGAAGGAACGCGTCCTGACGCTGGCGGACCTGCATGCCGCCGACGAAATCCGGTTGTCGAATGCGCTGCGCGGATGGTTCACCGTGACGTTCCGCGACGCCTGACAGCCGGTCCTGGTCGCTGACGCTCAATCCGCAAACACGTCCACCACCACCTGCCGGAGCCACTGGTTGGCGGCCTCGCGGTGGTTGCGGGCGTGCCAGAACACGTTGATGACCGACTCCGGGATCTTCACCGGACAGGGCGCGGCCGCCAGGCCGAACGGGCCGCACGCGCAGTCGGCAAAGCGCTGCGGCACCACCGCGATCATGTCGGTGGCCTGCAGCACCGGCCCCACCGCCATGAAGTGCGGCACCGTCAGCCGCAGCCGGCGGCGGATGCCCGCGCGTGCGATCACCTCGTCCACCACGCCGTGGCCCGTGCCCTCGGACACGATCGCCACGTGCTCGGCCGCGCGAAACTGCCTGGCCGACACGCCCGAGCGCGCCAGCGGATGGTCCTGCCGGAAGATGCACACATAGGGCTGGCGAAACAGCCGGCGCTGAAAGAACCCGCCTTTCAACCCGGGCAGAAAGCCCATGGCCAGATCCATGCGGCCCCGCTCCATTTCGTCGCGCACGTCGATCGACGTCGTGCGCACCGTGCGGATGGTCACGCCCGGCGCCACCTGATCCAGCGCCCGCATCAGGCGTGGCAGAAAGTAGGTTTCGCCCACGTCGTTCACCCCGATCACAAACGATCGCTCGCTGCGCGCCGGATCGAACGCCACCCGCGCGTTGAGCGTGCCTTGCAGCGCGGCAAGCGCATCGGCGATCGGCTGAGCCAGGCTCTCGGCATACGGGGTCGGCACCATGCCGCGCGAGGTCCGCAGGAACAATTCGTCGCCCAGCAGCTTGCGCAGCCGGCTCAGCGCATTGCTCACGCCCGGCTGCGAAATCCCCAGGCTTTCCGCCGCCGCCGACACCCGGCCATGCTTGTGCAATTCATTGAAGACGACGAGCAGATTCAGATCCACGTCTTTCAGGTTCATGCGGCTGTCTCCACCAATATTGATTCTGGTGATTTATGTAATAAGCCAGATTCTATTTATTAATTTGGCGCCCTGCCCGAAGATGCGGAAAAACCGCCTGCGCCCATGCCGCGCAAGGCGCTGCCCGGCCGCCGCGCGGCCAGCTGAAAAATGGAGACAAATCATGCGCGTCCGCACGCATCGCATCGCCACGTCCTGTCGCAGGGGCCGTCCATGAACGCCCCCGAACATCCCATCCAATTCGTCCCGCCCTGGCAAGGCGACGGTTCCCATCGCATTCCGTTCGGCGTCTACACCGACGCCGCGCTGCACCAGCGGGAACTGGAGCGCTTCTTCTACCAAGGCCACTGGAGCTACGTCGGCCTCGAGGCCGAAATCCCGAATCCCGGCGACTTCAAACGCACGGTCGTGGGCGAGCGGTCCGTCATCCTGCTGCGCGACAACGATGGCGAAGTGCGCGTCGTGGAAAACGTCTGCGCCCATCGCGGCGTGCAGTTCTGCCGCGAACGCGCCGGCAACCGCACCGAGTTCGTCTGTCCCTACCATCAGTGGAACTACGACCTGCAGGGCAACCTGATCGGCGTGCCCTTCCGCCGCGGCGTCAAGCAGGACGGCAAGGTCAACGGCGGCATGCCGCCCGACTTCAAGCCCGAGGACCACGGCCTGACAAAACTGGCGGTCGCCTGCCGCAACGGCGTCGTCTTTGCGTCCTTCGACCACGACGTCGAGCCGCTCGAAGACTACCTGGGCCCCGACATCGCGCGTTACTTCGATCGCGTCTTCGACGGCCGCGAACTGGTGATCCACGGCTACAGCCGCCAGCGCATTCCCGGCAACTGGAAGCTGATGCAGGAGAACATCAAAGACCCCTATCACCCCGGCCTCCTGCACACCTGGTTCGTCACCTTCGGCCTATGGCGCGCGGACAACCGGTCCGAACTGAAGATGGACCGCCATTTCCGCCACGCCGCCATGATCTCCACACGCGGCCAGGGTGGCAAAAGCACCGTCACCAGCGGCGTGTCCAGCTTCAAGGAACAGATGTCGCTGAACGACGACCGCTTCCTGGACATCGTGCAGGAACCCTGGTGGAACGGCCCCACCGCCGTGCTCATGACCCTGTTCCCCAGTGTCATCATCCAGCAGCAGGTGAACTCGCTGTCCACCCGCCACATCCAGCCCGTCGGCCACGACGCCTTCGACTTCGTCTGGACCCATTTCGGCTTTGCCGACGACACCCCCGAAATGACCCAGCGCCGCCTGCGTCAGGCCAACCTCTTCGGCCCCGCCGGCTTCGTGTCGGCCGACGACGGCGAAGTCATCGAATTCTCGCAATCCGGCTTCGAACAAAAGCCCTGGCACCGCAGCGTCGCCGAACTCGGCGGCAAGACTGCCGAAAACACCGACCACATGGTCACCGAAACGCTGATACGCGGCATGTACGCGTACTGGCGCCGCGTGATGGAGGCGTGACATGCTGGACTTTCCGCGCTACTACCAGCTCACCCGCCTGTACACCGACTACGCCGCCGCCCTGGACGCCGGCGAATGGGAAAAGTGGCCCGACTTCTTCACGGAAGACTGCATCTACAAAGTGCTGCCGCGCGAAAACTACGAACGCGGATTTCCGCTGGCGACCATGGCGTTCGAGAGCCGCGGCATGCTCAAGGACCGCATCTACGGCGCCACCGAAACCATCTTCCACGACCCCTACTACCAGCGCCACGTCGTCGGCGCCCCGCGCGTACTGCTGGCGCAGGACGACCGCATAGAGTCCGAAGCCAACTACGCCATCTTCCGCACCAAGCCCAGCCAGCTCACCACCGTCTTCAACGTAGGCCGCTACCTCGACGTGATCCGCCAGACCCCCGACGGCCTCAAATTCGAATCGCGGCTGTGCATCTTCGACAGCGAGCTGATCCCCAACTCGCTGATCTATCCCATCTGACCCGGAGACGAACAATGACTGTGCAATGGACAAAGGCGATTGAACGCGATGAAGTCCCCGAAGAAGACGTCATCGCCGTAGAGGCAGGCGGAAAAGAAATCGCGCTATACGGCGTCGATGGCCAGGTCTACGCCACCGACAACCTCTGTACGCACGGCAATGCCAGGCTGTGCGACGGCTTCCTGACCGGCCACGAAATCGAATGCCCGCTGCACCAGGGCCGCTTCGACGTGCGCGACGGCCGCGCCCTGTGCTCGCCACTGCGGGAGAACATCGCGACCTATCCCGTGCGTATTGAGGATGGCGTCGTGTTCGTGGCGCTTTGATTTACTGACGCCGGGCGCAGCGACCACAAGACGCCTGTCCGTTGACACACCGCAGCGCTCAGAAATTGAGGCGCCGCCGCCCCGGCGGCCCTCAAACCGCCAGCCGCAACGCCTCGTTCGCCGCCGCCATGCCCATGGCGGCGGTCACGGTAACCACCGACCCATAGCCCGCGCACGACAAGCCCTGCGGCGCCAGGTTCAGACCCGACGCGCCCATATCATCTTCACCTTCAAGCGGCTTGGTCCACGCATCCGGCAAGATCGCAGGCTGGTCGAACCACAACGCATGCACGCCCATCTTCGGCACCCGCTTGAGCGCCTTGCCGTTCTTGTCCGACGCCCGCGGAAACCCATGCTCGCGCCGCAACTTGTTGCGCAGCTTGGACAGCAACGCATCATTGACCGCCCCCGACAGATCCCCCGCCCGCAACGCCAACGGATCCGTCTTCCCGCCCGCGCCGCCACACAGCAGCATCGGCACCCCAAGCGCACGCGCATGCAAAATCATCGCGATCTTCGCGGCCGCCTGATCGGTGCAGTCGATGATGACCGTATAAGGCCCCGGCAACACCTCGCCCACGTTCTCCGGCGACACAAAGTCATCCACCCGCGTGATCCGGCATTCCGGATTGATCGCCAACACCCGCTCAGCCATCGCATCCACCTTCGACTGCCCCAGCGTCGAACTCAACGCATGGATCTGCCGGTTCACGTTGGACTCGGCAATGTGATCCAGATCGATCAACGTCAACGCCCCCACCCCGCACCGCGCCAGCGCCTCGACGGTCCACGATCCCACGCCGCCCAGGCCTGCGACGGCAACGTGGGCATTGCGGATGCGGGAGGGCGCGTCAGGACCATAGAGACGCGACAGCGCGCCGAAACGACGGTCGAGATCGGCGGGTTCGGAAATGAGTTCGGGCGAGTTCATGGAGCGCATTTTATGGCAGCGGCCGCCAGCCTACCCGCCCAAGTCACGCGGACAAGGTGTCTGACACCGCCGACACCGCCGTCCACCGCAAGCGCGAAGCGTCATCCGCCGCCGCAAGACACCGCGTAAGCGCCCGGAGGCCGCCCGCGCGGCCAACCGGGCGCGGGCCCCGCAAGACGCGGCAAACCCGCGCAGATGCAGGCAAGAATCTTAAAAACTCAGCCCGCCCCAGCGATCGGCAAGTTCAAACCACCCGAGCCCGGCGTGGCGTCGGCCTGGGGTGCGCGGGGCGTGTAGATGCGCCCGAGGGAATCGGAAGGCAGTCGCCGGAGGCGACAACGACGATGACGAAGGGGGGGGCCGCCTAGGCAAGTCCGGAGCGAAGGCTCCGGACCGCAATCGTAGCCCCGCGCGCCCCAGGCCGACGCCACGCCGGGCGTCTTAAGAACCCTCCTGCAAACGGGCCAACCCCACCTGGCAAGTAGGGAGCCATCTTAAGAACCCACCCATCAAATGCCCAAGGATGTCAGACGCCCCGCATCGCACAGCGCCCTGTCACTCCCCCGTAACGCTCGAGTGGGGTAATACGCCGCCGCGGGCGGGCAACGGCGCCAGCTGTTTCACGCCCCATTCACACAATCAGATGCCGCGCGCCGGCATCGTCTGACAGGGCGTAACGCTTACCATGGACCGCAGAAAATTCCTGAAATGGGGTAGCTTCCTGACCGTCTCCGCCGCCACCGCCGGACTGGCCGGCTGTAATGGCAGCAACGACGATGACGACGACAACGGCGGCAGCGGCGGTGGCGATGACGGCAACAACGGCGGCGGCACCCCAGCCGCACGCTTCCAGTTCCCGCAAGGCATCGCCTCCGGCGATCCGCGCCCCGACAGCATCATCCTGTGGACCCGTGTAATCGGCGACACCGACGCCGCCGTCCCCGTCCGCGTCCAGATGGCCCGCGACGAATCCTTCACGCAACTCCTGGTCGACGCCCCCATCACCGCCGAACCCGACTGGGACCACACCGTCCGCCACAAAGTCACCGGCCTAGACGCAGCAACCACCTACTACTACCGCTTCCTAGCAGGCGCCAGCACCAGCCCCACCGGCCGCACCCGCACCGCCCCCGCCGAAAACGCCGCCGTCGCGCAGCTCAAGTTCGCCTTCATCTCCTGCCAAGACTGGAGCGTCAACCACTGGGCCGCCTTCGACGACCTCGCCACGCAAGACCTCGACTTCGTCGTACACCTGGGCGACTACATCTACGAAACCGTCAAGGCAGGCTTCCAGACCGGCAACGTCGAAAGCGCCCACGCCCCCCTCACGCTACCCGACGGCACCGCCCGCGCCGACGGCGCCATCTTCGCCACCACCCTTGCCGACTACCGCAGTCTCTACCGCAGCTACCGCTCCGACCCGCGCCTGCAGGCCCTGCACGCCCGCTTTCCCGTCATCGCCATCTGGGATGACCACGAATTCTCCGACGACTGCTGGCAGGACCACCAGACCTACGGCGTAGCCGACGACGAAACCCCGCTCACCTCGCGCCGCCGCGGCGCCAGTCAAGCATGGTTCGAATTCATGCCCGCCGACGTCTCACTGGATCTGGCCAACCCCTCCTTCCAGAACATCCAGATCTACCGCGCCTTCCGCTTCGGCAGCCTTGCCACCCTGCTCATGACCGACGAGCGCCTCTACCGCGCTGACCACATCATTCCCGAGCAACAGGTCGGCAGCGAAATCGGCAGCCGCTACTTCGTCCCCAAGAGTCTGCTAACGCAAGTCGAAACCCTGAAGATGACCAACGCCGGCGGCCAACTCACGCCCGTCTCCATCCTCGGCGACACCCAACGCGATTGGTGGAAAGCCCAACTCGCCGCCAGCACCACGTCCTGGAATCTCTGGGGCAACGAAGTCTCCCTGCTGCGCATGCAATTCAACGGCACCCAGGCCGTCTCCGGCCTGCTCGCCCAAGGCCTGGCCGCCGCACAATCCGCGCTGGCGCCCCTGACCGCCCTCATGGCCGCCGCGCTGGCCCAGGATCTCACCACCGCCGACCACACCAGCGGCAAACCCGTCACCGCCTACCCCGCGCTCTCAACGCTGCTAGACGCCCAAGCCGGCATTCCGCCCACCGCCTTCGCCGTCCAGATCAAACCCCTGCTCGACGCCCAACTGCCGCCCTCGCTGCTACTCAACGACTACCTGCTGAACGCGGATCAATGGGACGGCTACAACGCCGAACGCAAGCACCTCATGGCCTACGTGCGCGACACCGGCATCCGCAACCTGGTCGCCCTCACCGGCGACATCCACGCCTTCTTCGCCGGCCCGGTCATGGACGACTACGACGCCGCCAGCCCCAAACCCGTCATGGTCGACCTGGTCACCGCCGGCATCTCCAGCAACTCGTTCTTCAGCTACTTCAAAAACGTCGTCGACACCGACCCCGCCTTCGCCGCCGCCAAGCCGCTGATCTACGGCGAAAACGCAGGCAAGATCCAGAACGCGTTCAACAGCACGCTGATGCAATTCAATTCAGACTGGATGCGCCACATCGACACGGACGCGCAAGGCTACGCGGTGGTAACGCTGACAGAAACCGAACTGCGCTGCGTCTTCAACAAGCTGAAGCCCCTGAACGGCACGCAAGCGCCAGTTGCCCCGGTGGTGGCATCGCAGACTTTGCTCACCATTACTTCCGGCACTCCGGACGTGATCGTCGCAACGTAATGGCGTGAGCGGGACGAGGTGTCTGACACCCTGCGGAGACTGTCGTCATACCGGAGGCGCCGGCGCACCTCGCAAGCGCGAAGCGTCATCCTCCGACGCAAGAAACCGCGTAAGCGCCCGGAGGCCGCCCGCGCGGCCAACCGGGCGCGGGCCTCGCAAGACGCGGCAAACCCGCGCAGATGCAGGCAAGAACCTCAAGAACTCAGCCCGGCCCAGCGACCGACAAGTTTGAACCACCCGAGCCCGGCGTGGCGTCGGCCTGGGGCGCGCGGGGCGTGTAGATGCGCCCGACGGAATCCGAAGGCAGCCGCCGCAGGCGGCAACGAGGATGAGGATGGGGCAGTCCGGAGCGAAGGCTCCGGACCGCAATCGTAGCCCCGCGCGCCCCAGGCCGACG
>NZ_DCYD01000020.1:0-55160 GCF_002331005.1 Achromobacter sp. UBA2119
ACAGCGACCATATCAGGGTGTTCCACCGTGTTGACTTTTCATGTGCAGGTACCTAAATTCTTGCACAGGAATTTCCATTCACCAATGTGAAATACATTTCAGCCGGCTGGAGCACCGGCACCCGCCTTCCCGAGTTGCCGCGTCATCCATAACGTTCAATAAAACGGTCCGCTTCAGGCCTGGGAGACAGAAAAATGCGTATCAAACCCGTGTTGGCGGCGCTTGCCGCCGCCCTGGCCGCCTGCGCGGCCCAAGCCCAGTCCGACGTCGTGCGGTTGGGCGTGTCCAACGACCGTTCCGGCATTTATTCCGACCTGGGCGGCCTCGGGTCCGAGACCGCCGTGCGCATGGCCGTGGAGGATTTCGGCGGCAAGGTGACCGGCAAGACCGTTGAGGTGGTCGGCGCGGACAACCAGAACAAGGCCGACGTGGCATCCGCGCTGGTGCGCCGCTGGTTCGACACGCAGAATCTGGTCGCGGTGGTGGACGGCGGCGCCAGTTCGGCCGGGCTGGCCGCCCAGGGCGTGGCGCGAGAAAAAGGCGGCACCGCGCTGATCAGCGGCGGTTTTGCCGGGGACTTCAGCGGCAAACAATGCAGCAACCTCAGCACGCAATGGGCGCCGGATACCTATGCGCTGGCCAACGCCGTGGTCAAGAGCGTCGTCGAGAGCGGCGGCAAGAGCTGGTACTTCATCACCACCGATTACGTCTTCGGCAAATCGCTGGAAAGCAACGCGTCACGCTTCGTCGAGGCCGCGGGCGGCAAGGTCGTGGGCAGCACGCGCCATCCGCTGGGCGCGATGGACTTTGCGTCGTTCCTCATCCAGGCGCAGTCATCCAAGTCCGACGTCGTGGGCCTGGCCAGCGCCGGCGGCGATCTGGTCAACCTCATCAAGCAGGCGCAGGAGTTCGGCCTGGCGGGCGGCAAGCAGCGGATGCTGACGTTCCTGACCTTCATCAACGACGTCCATGCAATGGGGCTGCCCGTTGCGCAGGGGCTGACCTTCCCCACCGGCTTCTATTGGGATGCCGACGAGGATACCCGCGCCTGGACCCAGCGCTGGCAAAAGAAGATGGGCGTCACGCGCGCCCCCTCCATCGTCCAGGCCCTGAGCTACGTGGCCACCACACATTATCTGCAGGCCGCGCAGGCCGCCGGCACCTTTGATGCCGCGGTGGTCAACCAGAAGATGCGCGAATTGCCCATCACCACCAAACTGATCAAGAATGCCCGGGTGCGCCCCGAAGATGGCCGCGTCATCATGGACCTGTACCTGGTCGAGGTGAAAAAGCCCGCCGAGTCCAAGCATCCGAACGATTACTACCGCATCCTGTCCACGGTGCCCGGCGAAAAGGTCTTCGTGTCGCTCGCCGACAGCGAATGCCCGCTGGTCAAGAAATAGGTCACGCCCGGCGCGCCGGATTCCGGTCCGGCCGCAGGGTGCAGGCAATTACATAAAGGAGACAACCATGAAGTGCTATTGCGTCGTCAATTTCCGCGAACCGCTGCAGGAAATGGACCAGCCCACCCCCACGCCGCAAGGGACGCAGGTGCTGCTCAAGGTCCGCGCGGCCGGCGTGTGCCACAGCGATATTCACTTGTGGGAAGGCGGCTACGACCTGGGCCAGGGCCGGACCCTGTCGCTCAAGGACCGGGGCGTGTCGCTGCCGCTGACCATGGGCCATGAAACGGTGGGCGCCGTCGTGGCGGCCGGCCCCGACGCGCAGGGCCTGGCCACCGACCGCAATTACCTCGTCTATCCGTGGATCGGCTGCGGCAAGTGCCCGTCGTGCATGGCCGGCATGGAAAACCACTGCACCGCGCCGGCCTGCCTGGGCGTCCACCGCGCTGGCGGCTACGCGGACCACATCGTCGTGCCGCATCCGCGCTACCTCATCGACATCGGCGACCTGGACCCCGCGCAGATCGCGCCTTACGCGTGCTCAGGGCTCACCACGTACTCCGCCTTGCAGAAGATCGGCGCAGACATCTACCGCGAGCATCCCGTCGTGATCTTCGGCGCGGGAGGCCTGGGCCTGATGAGTCTGACGCTGATCAAGGCGCTGGGTGGCGCGGGCGCCATCGTGGTGGACATCGACCCCGCCAAGCGCAAGGCGGCGCTGGATGCGGGCGCGCTGGCGGCCATCGACGGCGCTGCCCCCGACGCCGCGCAGCAGATCATGCAGGCGGCGGGTGGCAAGCCGGTGCGGGCCGCGATCGATCTGGTCGGCGCACCGGCCACCACCTCGCTGGCGTTCGACTTCCTGACCAAGGGCGGCAAGCTCATCATCGTTGGCCTGTTCGGCGGCGGCTCCACCTGGCCCATCGCCTTGATTCCGATGAAGGCCCTGTCCATCATCGGCAGCTACGTGGGCAACCTGGCCGAACTGAAGGAACTGATGGAACTGGTGCGGGCGGGCAAGGTGCCGCCGATGCCCGTCCACCGCCACGCATTGGCCGAGGCGGACAGCGTGCTGGCCTCGCTGCGCGAAGGCAAGGTCGTGGGCCGGGCGGTGTTGACGGTTGATTGAGGCTTTTGCGGCGAATGCGACTGAACGCGCCCGGCAGCGGGCGCGTTTTTTTTGACGCTTGAATTTGGACGCTTGAATTTGGACGCCTACGCCGGCCGCAACCGCGGATCGTAGATGAAGCGTTCGCGCCGCACCACCACGATATCCTCGGCCTCCGGATGCGCCGGATTGATCAGGAAATTGCAGTCCGGCACGCCGCGATACGGCACGATCGCGCTGGGCAGTTCCAGCAGCGCCGACACCCCCGACGCCACCCAGTTGTCGCCCACGGCCTGCGACGCTTCGGCAAAGGGCACCGCGTCCCAGAACGGATAATCGTCCTGCAGTTGCGCCAGCGACAGCGACTGGCGCGCTTCGAAGATGCTAGTGGGCACGGCCAGTTCAATCAGGTAGCGGTTGGCGTGCTCGGACGCGCGCGCCGCAAAATGCACCACCGTTTCCAGCACGGCGAGCGCCACGCTGGCCGAGGCATACACCACCGGCGTACCCGGGCTGTTGTAGCGTCCGCCCACCGCGGCCGCCCCGGCGCCGGAAAGGTCGTCCGCCCGGTACTTACCCGCCGTGGTGCCAATGCGCCAGAGCGAAACGTAATCGGTCATGCGTAGACGCCCGCGGCGGCGCGGGCCAGCGTGTCTTCGACGATGCGGCTGCTGGCGTCCGACGTCAGCAGCGACAGCGGCTTGACGTTGCCCAGCGCCGGCACGGGCGTGTTCAGCCACAGCACCGCTTCTTCGTCGCTGCCCAGCACCTGACGGGCGACACGCACCACGCGAGCGACGCGGGCAAGCCGGTCGGATTCACCCAGCGGCAGCGCCTGGCCTTCGCGCGTCCAACGCGACAGCGACGCCGCCTTGACCTCGGTGATCGCCATGATTTCCGACTTGGGCACCTGCAGGTAATCGGCGGCATCGTCGACCATCTGCGCGGGCAGTCCGCGGTGCACATCCCGGGCAATGTCAGTCAGCGGACTGTCGATCAGGCCGCGAAAAAGCTGCCTGGGGCGCGGCGGGCGCTTGGTGGAGGCGCCGCGCTTGGCGGGCGATTTGTCAGTCAGCGCGATGGTCATGATCTGCTCCGGGCGCCGCGTGGACGAAGCGAAAGCCGGAGAAACCGGCCAGACTTGCTCAGCGGCTGAATTACCAAATTGAATTTATAATATCCCATTTGGAAATCGGCTTGCAAGACGGCGGATGCCGAGCCGGCCGCGGGCCGCGCTTTGCCCTCGTCCGCGGCCCCGTCATGCACCATATTTGGGCCTATCATAGGCGGCGGCAAATTCGCCCCTCGCATTTCTCTCAAGGACACGCAATGACGGACCGGCAGCTCACCATACTCGCGGCGATCAACCTCATGGTGGCGGTGGGCGCCGGGGCATTCGGCGCGCATGGCCTCAAGCGCATCCTGACGCCAGAACTGCTGGCCGTCTGGCAGACGGGCGTCATGTACCACCTGGTCCACGCCCTGGGCATCTTCATCATCGCGTTGCTGGGCGTCCGCTTCGGGTCGCCGCTGCTGTCGGCCGCTGGCGTTGTCATGTTCGTCGGCATCGTGCTGTTTTCGGGCAGCCTGTACCTGCTGACGCTGACCGGCACCCGTTGGCTCGGCGCGGTGACGCCGTTTGGCGGAACGGCCTTCCTGGCCGCCTGGGCGATGGTCGCCATTGCCGCCTACCGCGCGCAGAGCTGAAAGCCCTTCCCGATCTTCACCTATCCGTTCTTCACCCTCCGGCGGCAGGAACCGCCGCCCTTGCAGGTTTCAGATGTCCCCAAGCACCGCATTACCCGCCGTCCGTGAACATTCCGCCGCCGCAGGCATCGCCTGCGTGGCGGGCGGCATCTTCTTTCTGACGCTCAGCGACGCCAATGCCAAATGGTTGGGCGCCAGCTACAACCCGCTGCAGATCCTCTTTCTGCGCGCGCTGATCGCGCTGCCCTTCGTGACCGCGCTGGCCTTGTGGCTGGGCGGACGCCGCGTGTTGCGCACGACGCATCCCGGCCTGCACCTGACGCGCGGCGCCATCAACGTGGTCTCGGCCTGTTGCTTCTATCTGGGATTGCAGGCGCTGCCGCTGGCCGAGGCCACCGCCATCGCGTTCGCCGCGCCGCTGTTCGTCACGGCGCTGTCGGTGCTGATCCTGAAGGAACGCGTGGACGGCAAGCGCTGGCTGGCGGTGCTGGCGGGCTTTGCCGGCGTGCTGATCGTGGTTCGCCCTGGCACGCAGGCCTTCCAGGCCGCCACCCTGCTGCCGCTGACCACCGCCCTGCTCTACGCGGTCATGATGATCACCGCGCGCGGCATCAACCGCGCAGAAGGCATGCTGACCACCACTTTCTACATCGTGTTGGGACAACTGGTGTGCAGCGCGATCGGATTACCGTGGGTGTGGCGCGCGCCGGCCATGGAGGACCTGCCCTATTTTGGCGGCGTGGCGCTGTTCAGCACGTTGGGCCTGGCGCTCATCACGCAGGGATTCCGCATCGGACCCGCGTCTGTCGTGGCGCCTTTCGACTACACGGGTCTGGTCTGGGCCACGATCCTGGGATGGATCTTCTGGCGCGAGGCGCCCGACGCGTATGCGTACCTGGGCGCCGTTTTCATTGCCGGCAGCGGCGTGTACATCGCCGTGCGCGAAGCGCGCGGCAAATCGCGCCGGCGTGCCAACACCTGAAGCTGCCCGCGTTATTCGGTGGGCGGCGGAAAGTGCCGCCGCAACACCCGGGCCACGTTCGGTTCCAATGCTGCTTCGCGGGCGACCGCGGTCAATGCCGGACACATCGCGCTGAACCACGACGGGCCGGGACGCCAATGCGTCATGACCGTCACATACAGGTCCAGCGCTGAAAAACGCCGCCCCAGCATGTGCGGCGCGCCGGCCTGGCGTTCCAGCTCCTGCCACAGCTCGGCGCGGCGCGTGTGGACCCGTTCGCGCAGCAGGTCCACCGCATCGCCCGGCGTCGTCCACTGCGCGGGATCGTCGCCGTACGTGAACGTCGGGTAGACCGCCGCCACGACCCGCACCAGCAGGTTCAGAAAGCGCGCCCGTTCCGGTTTGTCCGGCGCGGGGGCAAGACCGGCCTGCGGCGCCAGGTCGTTCAGATGCAGGATCATCGCCGCGCTCTCGGTCATGACCTCGCCGTCGGGCAGGATCAGCGTGGGCACCTGCCCCAGCGGATTCAGATGCAGCAGCCGCTCCCGCTCGGGACCGGGCTTCAGGTACGGCACGTCCGTCAGGACGTGCGGCACATTGGCCAGCACCAGCGCCATCTCGACGATGGCGGAGCCGCACCCCGCGGACCCGATGAGCTCATAGGTCTTCATGACGGTCACCCTCCTGTTTCGGCCGGCGCCACCCGCAGCAGTTCGCCCGGTGAAGCGTCCGTCAGCACATACACATAACCGTCCGGCCCCTGCCGCACGTCGCGGATCCGGCGCTTGCGGTCGACCAGCAGCCTTTCCTTCTCAACCACGTTTTTGCCGTCGACGGTCAGGCGGATCAGGTTCTGGTTACCCAGCGCGCCGATGAAGAGGGAATTGCGCCAGGCCGGAAAGCGGTCGGCGTCATAGAACGCCATGCCGCTGATGGCGGGCGATTTCGGCCACCAGTAGACCGGCGGCTCCATGCCCGGCAGCGTCTCGCCCTTGGCTTCCGGAATCTTCAGACCCGAATAGTTGATGCCGTAGGTCGCCAGCGGCCAGCCATAGTTCTTGCCCGGCTGCACCACGTTGATCTCGTCGCCGCCGCGCGGCCCGTGTTCGTTTTCCCAGAGCTCGCCGGTCCAGGGATTGAGCGCCATGCCTTGCGGATTGCGATGGCCGTACGACCAGATCTCGGGCCGGGCGCCCTGCTTGCCCACGAAGGGGTTGTCGTCAGGCAGCGCGCCGTCGGCCTTGAGCCGCACGACCTTGCCCTGCAGCTTGTCCAGGTCCTGCGCGGTTGGCCGCTGGTTGTTCTCGCCCAGCGCAATGTAGAGGTAACCCTTGCCGTCAAACACCAGGCGCGAGCCGAAATGCAGCCCGGACGACAGCTTGGGTTCCTGGCGGAAGATGACCTTGAAATCTTCAAGTCCGCTGGCATCGTCGGCCAGCCGGCCGCGTCCGACGGCCGTGCCGCTCTTGTCCCCGTCCGACTCCGCATACGACAGATACACGTAGCGGTCGGTCGCAAAGTTTGGCGACAGCGCCACGTCCAGCAGACCGCCCTGGCCGCGCGCGGCCACCTTGGGCACGCCGGTCAGCGGCTTGGACAACCCGCCGGGCGTACGCAACAGCCGCAGATTCCCGGGACGCTCGGTGATCAGGATGCCGCCGTCCGGCAGGAACGCCATGGACCAGGGATGATCCAGGCCGCCGACAACCGGCATCACGCGCGCAGGCGCCGAGGGCGGTTCCTGCGAGGTTTGCGCGATGGCGGGCGCAGCGGCGCAGGCCAGGGTCAAGGACAAGAGAAAGGGGATCGCGCGCGTGCTCGCGGCGGTGCGTGACTGCATGGACATCTCCGGCGGCGACAGATTGAAAAGCGGGCGCGGAAGGCATGACAGAGAGACGCGGGACCACTCGCGAATGGCATACCCGGTTGGCGTACCATAGCGCCCACGGACGGGAGCTCTCCCGTTCTTCCTTCCAGGAGTCTCCGACAGATGAAACTGTACTACATGCCCGGCGCGTGCTCGCTCGCTTCCCATATCGTGCTCGAATGGATCGGCAAGCCGTATGAAACGCACAAGCTCAGCCGCGAGGCGCTCAAGGAGCCCGAGTTTCTGCGGATCAATCCGATGGGCGCCGTGCCGGCGCTGACCGATGGCGACTGGACCCTGACGCAGAACGTATCCATTCTGGAGTATCTGGCCGAACAGGCGCCCGAAAGCACGCTGCTGGGCGACGGCTCCGCACGTTCGCGCGCCGAAGTGCGCCGCTGGGTCGGCTTCATCAATTCCGACGTCCACAAGACGTTCTCGCTGCTGTTCGGCGCGCAGCGTTATTTGAAGGACGAAGGCGCGCAGAAGGAACTGGCCTCATCGGCCTCGGCGCTGCTGACCAAGCTGTTCGCGCAACTGGACACGCAACTGGCCGGCAAGCAGTACCTGGCGGGCGCCGCGCCTTCGGTTGCCGATGCCTACCTGTACGTCGTGCTGCGCTGGGCGCACGCCAAGGAAGTGGACCTGACCGGCCTTTCCAACCTGTCCGCGTTCTTCGAGCGCATGCAGGCCAACGCCGGCGTCAAGGCCGCGCTGCAGGCCGAAGGACTGTAAGGGTCTGCGCTGCCCCGCTGACGCCCGGGCGTCCTATTCCGGCGTCACCCCGGGCAGCGCCTCACTCTCAAGGATCCTCTTGACGGCGGCCAGAAAGCGCCGCGCCAGCAGGGGTGGCGCACTCAGGTTGGAATGCGTCGCCCAGATCTCAACGCTGGCCTCGGGCGTAATCGGACGCAGCACCATGTGCGCGGCCTGGTCCGGCGTGACGCACCAGGCATCCACCAGCGCCGGGCCCAAGCCCTGCTGCACGAAGGAACAGGCGGTCACGGGCGAATGCACCTCGATCGCCGCCGCGCAGTGCGGGCCTTCACCGAAGAACGGCTGCAGCGCGCGTCCCAACGGCGTATCGCGGGGATAGCCGATCCACGCCGCCGACGAAAAGTCCTCCGGCCGCACCGCGTCGTGGCTGGCAAGCGGATGCCCGGGCGGCAGCACGCACACCACCGGCACCCGCGCCAGCCGGACCGACGTCAGGTTCGGATGATCCGGCGGCTGCATGGAAATGCCGATGTCCGCCTGTCCCGACAGAAAGTACGCCGCCAGTTCGTCGAACGTCACGCTGCGGTAGTCGACGCGCGCGCCCGCATTGCGACCGCGAAACCGCTCCAGCGCCATGGGGATCAGCCGCTGACCGAAACTGGCGCTTGCCACGATCTTCAGCATGCCCGCGCCGGACTGCCCCAGGCTGGCGGCCAGGTCGTTCACGCGCTGGATGCCGCCGTACACCTGCTCGACCTCGGCATACAGACGCCGCGCCTCCGCCGTGGGGGACAGCCGGCTCTTGACGCGCTCGAACAGCCGATAGCCCAGACGGCTTTCCGTCAGGGCAAGCACCCGGCTTACAGCCGGCTGCGACACGTGCAGCATGCGCCCCGCCCCGCTGATCGAGCCGGCCATCATGATGGCGCGAAAGACCTCGATCTGGCGCAGGTTCAGCGGCCGCCCGGCGCTCGGCCCGGCCTCGTCGGCATACGCATCGGCTTCCATTTCTTCCCCTTTTCCAATAACGAGGGATTATAGGTTTGAGACATTTTTCGATGACGCAGTGCCGCATGGCCGGGTGTAATCTGCCCGCTCCACAAAACAAAACCAGGGGAAATCCAACATGCGCAGCACGCTCCTTCGCAGTCTTTCCATGGCGGCGCTCAGCGTCGTCTTCGCCGGCGCCGCCTCGGCCGCCGGCTATCCCGACAAGCCCATCACTTTCGTGGTCCCGTCTGCCGCCGGCGGCTCGCCTGACGTGCTGTCGCGCCTGATCACCACGCAGATTGCCCGCGACACCGGCGCCACGATGGTCGTCGAAAACCGCCCGGGCGCCGCCGGCAACATCGGCATCGCGCTCATCAAGCGCGCAGCGCCGGATGGCTACACGGTCGGCTACGGCAACATCAACACGCTGGCGGTGAACCGCTCGCTGTTCAAGCGCCTGCCGTACGACGTGGACAAGGACCTGACGCCCGTCGCGCACATGTTCGACCTGTACAACGCCCTGATCGTCCCGGCCGACTCGCCCGTCACCAGCGTGCAGGACCTGATCGACCGAGCCCGCAAGGAGCCGGGCCGCTTGTCGTATGGCGCGTCGGGCGTGGGCACCACCGGCCACATGGGCGGCGAACTCTTCAAGAGCATGGCCAAGCTCGACGTGATGTTCATCCCTTACAACGGCGGCCCCGCCGCCATCCAGGATCTGCTGGGCGGCCGCCTGGACTACCTGTTCGTCAATACCTCCGAGGCCGCGCCGCTGGTCAAGAGCGGCAAGGTCCGCGCCATCGGCGTCAGCAGCCTGAAGCGCCTGGCGCTGATGCCCGACGTGCCCACGCTGGACGAGTCCGGCCTGAAGGGTTACGAGACAGTCGCCTGGGGCGGCGTGGTGGCGCCCAAGGGCACGCCCGACGACGTGGTGGCCACGCTGAACGCCGCCATCCAGAAGGCGCTGCAAGCGCCGGAAGTGCGCCAGGGCCTGGCAACGCTGGGCGCCGAACCGGCCACCGGCTCTCCCGCCGACTTCAAGCAGCTGATCGATCGCGAAACCGCCAAGTGGCAGCAGATCATCGACAACGCCGGCATCGAAAAACTCGACTGAGCACGCTTCATGACGGCAGACACCTTGCAGGCTGACTTCATCGTCGCGGGCGCCTCGCTCATCGACGGCTCGGGCGGGCCCGCCACCCAGGGCGACCTGGCCGTGCGCGGCGGACGCATCGCGGCGGTGGGCAGCTTTGCCCATCCCGCCGGCGTGCCGGTCATCGACGGCCGGGGCCAGGTCCTGGCGCCGGGCTTCATCGACTCGCACACCCACGACGACGGCTACCTCCTGGCGCATCCCGACATGCTGCCCAAGGTGTCGCAAGGCATCACCACGGTCGTCACCGGCAACTGCGGGATCAGCCTGGCGCCGCTGGCGCACACGCAGATCCCGCAGCCGCTCGACCTGCTGGGTCCGCCGGCGCTGTTCCGCTTTGGCACCTTCCGCGCCTGGATGGACGCTCTGCGCGACGCGCCGGCCGCGGTCAACGTGATTCCGTTGGTGGGCCACACCACCTTGCGCGTCGCCGTCATGGACGACACCTCGCGCGCGGCCAACGACGCGGAACGGGCCGCCATGCGCGACCTGATGCAGGAAGCGCTGGATGCCGGCGCGTTCGGCGTGTCGACCGGCACCTTCTATCCGCCGGCCAGCGCCGCCCCCACGGACGAGATCATCGACGTGTGCCAACCGCTGCGCGGCCGCGCCGGCATTTATGCCACGCACCTGCGCGACGAGGCCGACCACATCGTGCCCGCCATGGAAGAGGCCCTGCTCATCGGACGCGAAACCGACTCCCGCGTGGTGTTCTCGCATCACAAGCTGGCGGGCGAACGCAATCACGGCCGCACCCGCGAAACGCTGGACCTCATCAGTCGCGCCGCGGCGGCGCAGCCGGTCTGCCTGGACTGCCATCCCTATCCGGCCACCTCGACCATGCTGCGGCTGGACCGCGCGCGGCTGGCCAGCCGCACGATGATCACGTGGTCCACGGGCTACCCCGAGGCCACGGGCCGTGACTTCAGTGACGTCATGGCCGAACTGGGCCTGGACGACGAAGCCGCGGTCGCCCGGCTGGCCCCGGCCGGCGCCATCTATTTCCTGATGGACCCGGCGGACGTCAAACGCATCTTCGCCCACCCGCTGACCATGGTCGGCTCGGACGGCCTGCCCTTCGACCCGCATCCGCACCCCCGCCAATGGGGCACGTTCACCAACGTGTTGCGCACCATGGTGCGCGAGCAGAACCTGCTGACGCTCGAAGCCGCCATCCACAAAATGACCGGGTTGGCCGCCGCCCAGTACGGCGTCGCCCGGCGCGGCCTGCTCCGGGAGGGGTATCATGCTGACCTGGTGCTGTTCGATCCCGCCACCGTCACCGACGTGGCCACTTTTTCAGCGCCCATTCAGGCAAGCCGGGGCATCCACGCCGTGTGGGTCAACGGCAGGCAGGTCTGGGACGGGGAACGGACGGGCACCGAACGCCCGGGCCAGGTCCTGACGCCCGGTGATGCATGAGCACGGAGTACATAAAGTGAAGACGTTTTCCCAGGGCTGCTACCTGGGTGTATTGGGCGGAATGGGCCCCATGGCCGGCGCGGCCTTTGCCCTCCGCCTGGCGGCGCTGACGCCCGCCACGGTTGACCAGCAACACATCCCCACCCTGCTGCGCAACGATCCCCGTATTCCCGACCGCTCCAGCGCCTACATGGCCGGCGGCGAGAATCCCCTGCCCCACATGGTCGATGGCGTGCGCTTCCTGGAACAGGCCGGCGCCCAGCTCATCGCCATCCCGTGCAACACCGCCCACCTGTGGTTCGACGACATCGCCGCGTCCACGCGTCTGCCGGTGCTGCACATCATCGAAGCGGTCATCGAAGACCTGCGCCGCCTTGGCCTGCCCAGCGGCCGCATCGGCCTGATGGGCACCGCCGCCACGCTCAAGCTCGGCCTCTACCAGCGTCACCTCGAAGCCCAGGGCTACGAGTGCATCGTGCCTGACGACGACGAAGTCGAACGCTTCTGCATGGGCTCGATCCGCGCGGTCAAGGGCAACCAGCTCGAAGACGCCTTTGCGCCCGCCGCCGAATGCATCGCCCGCCTGAAGGCCCGCGGCGCCGACGCCGTGGTGCTGGGCTGCACGGAACTGCCCCTGGCCGTGCCGCACGCCCTGCGCCCCAGCCTCGGCGTGACCCTCACCGACTCCATCGACGCCCTCGCCCGCGCCGCCATCGCGCACTACCAAGCCGACCAGCCGGCCGAACGCATCGCCGCGTAAAAAAAAGGGCGCATCTTTCGATGCGCCCACTTCCTTCGCGGGGAAGAGGTCAACCGCCCAGGTACGCCTTGCGGACCTTGTCGTTGACCAGCAGGTTGGCGCCGGTGTCCTGCAGGACCACGCGGCCGTTTTCCAGCACGTAACCGCGGTCCGCCACGCCCAGCGCCTTGTTGGCATTCTGCTCGACCAGGAACACGGTCACGCCCTGCTCCCGGATCTCGCGGATGATGTCGAAGATCTGGGCGATCACCAGCGGGGCCAGGCCCAGCGTCGGTTCGTCCAGCAGCAAGAGGCGCGGCCGGGTCATCAGCGCGCGGCCGATGGCCAGCATCTGCTGTTCGCCGCCCGACATCAGGCCGGCGCGCTGGCTGGCGCGTTCCTTCAAGCGCGGGAACAGCCCGTAGACGTGGTCGATGCCGGCCTCGATCTCGTCGCGCTTCGAAAAGAAGCCGCCCATCATCAGGTTCTCGGCAACCGTCAGGTCCTTGAACACGCGACGCCCTTCAGGCGAAATGGCGATGCCACTGCGCATGATGTGGTGCGTGTCCTTGTTCGTGATGTCCTCGCCTTCGAACGTGATCTTGCCTTCGCGCGCCCGGGGATTGCCGCAAACGGTCATCAGCAGCGTCGTCTTGCCCGCGCCGTTGGCGCCGATCAGCGTGACGATCTCGCCCTGGTTGACGTCCACCGACACGCCGTTCAACGCCTGGATGGCGCCATAGTACGTGTGTATGTTTTCCAGCTTCAGCATCATTCCTCCCCCAGGTACGCCTTGATGACGCGCTCGTCGTTGCGCACCTGCTCGGGGGTGCCGGTCGTGATGGGCTTGCCGTGTTCCATGACAAGAATGCGGTCCGAAATGCCCATGATCAGGCTCATGTCGTGCTCGATCAGCAGCACGGCCACGCCGAATTCGCGGCGAAGCTGGTCGATGAGCGATTGCAGATCGCGCTTTTCCTGAGGATTCAGGCCGGCCGCCGGCTCGTCCAGCATCAGCAGACGCGGCTTGGTGATCATGCAGCGCGCGATCTCCAGGCGCCGCTGGTGGCCGTAAGCCAGATTGCCGGCTTCACGGTTGGCGAACTCGCGCAGGCCCATGAAATCCAGCCACTGCGCCGCGCGCGACAGCGCCTCGGATTCAGATTGGCGGTAGCCGCGGGTCTTGAGCAGGCCGGGCAGCAGGCGCGATTCCACCTGCGTATGCTGCGCGACCAGCAGGTTTTCCAGCACCGTCAGTTGCTTGAACAGGCGCACGTTCTGGAACGTGCGCACCAGCCCATGGCGCGCCACCTTGTGGCTGGCAAGACCCGTGATGGGCTTGCCGTCCATGATGATTTCACCGGCGGTCGGCGCATAGAAGCCGCCCACGCAGTTGAACACGGTGGTCTTGCCCGCCCCGTTCGGGCCGATGATGGCAAAGACCTCGTCGGACATGACCTCGAAACCCACGCTGTCGACGGCCAGGAGGCCGCCGAACCGCATGGTCAGGCCGGAAACTTTCAGCAATGCCTCGCTCATTTAGCCAGCTCCACGTGGGGACGCTTCATGGGCAACAACCCCTGCGGACGCCACATCATCATCAATACCATCACCAGACCGAACATCAGCATCCGGTACTCGGCGAATTCGCGCGCCAGTTCGGGCAGCACGGTCAGCAGGATGGCAGCGAGGATCACACCGACTTGCGAACCCATGCCGCCCAGCACCACGATGGCCAGGATCAGCGCGGACTCGATGAACGTGAAGGACTCCGGATTCACCATGCCCTGGCGCGCCGCGAAGAACGCGCCGCCAAAGCCGGCGAACATGGCGCCCAGCGTGAACGCGGACAGCTTGATGCGGGTGGGATTCAGGCCCAGCGAACGGCAGGCGATCTCGTCCTCGCGCAGCGCCTCCCAGGCGCGGCCGACCGGCATGCGAATCAGGCGCGTGGACACGAACAGCGTCACCAGCGCAAGCAGCAGCGCCATCATGTACAGGTAGATCACCATGTCCTGGTTCTGGAACGTCAGCCCGAAGAACTCATGGAACGTGGTGCCGCCCTCGGTGCTGGGGCGGCGCGTCATTTCCAGGCCGAAGAACGTAGGCTTCGGAATTCCGGAAATGCCGTCCGGACCGCCAGTGACCTGGTTCAGGTTGATCAGCAGCAGGCGGATGATTTCACCGAAGCCCAGCGTCACGATGGCCAGGTAGTCGCCGCGCAGCCGCAGCACCGGAAAGCCCAGCACGAAGCCGAATAGCGCCGACATCGCACCGGCAAACGGCAGCGCTTCCCAGAAGCTCCAGCCGCCCCAGTGATAGAGCAACGCGTAGGTATAGGCGCCGACGGCGTAAAAGCCCACGAAGCCCAGATCCAGCAGCCCGGCAAAGCCCACCACGATGTTCAGGCCCAGGCCCAGCATCACGTAGATCAGCACCAGCGTGGCGATGTCCACCGAACTGCGGCCCGCGAAGAACGGCCAGATCACCGCAATGGCAAGCAGCAGCACCATCAGCGGCTTGTGGTTGCGGGCAGGCGCCGACGACAGCGTGGGCAGGCCGGTCTTGAGCTTCTTGAACGGAATGGCCAGCCACGGACGCAGCAGCTGGAACACGAACACCACCGCCGCGGCCAGCGCCACCAGCGACCAGTTCGACTCCATCGACGTGCGCGCACCCTGGCGGATGAGCTGCAGACCGAAGACCGGGGTGACGATGACCGCCGTCAGCACGGCCGCCATCGTGGCGTTTTTGAGATTGTTGGTCGACATCAGACTTTTTCCACCTCAGGTTTGCCCAGCAGCCCGGTGGGACGGAACAGCAGAATCAGGACCAGCAGCGAGAACGCCACGATGTCCTTGTACTGCGACGATATGTAGGCCGCCGCAAAGGTTTCCGCCAGGCCCAGCAGCACGCCGCCCAGCATGGCGCCGGGGATGCTGCCGATGCCGCCGAGCACCGCCGCCGTGAAGGCCTTGATGCCGGCCAGGAAGCCGATGAAGGGATTGAGTTTGCCGATAGTGATGGCGATCAGCACACCGCCGACCGCCGCCAGGATCGCACCCATCACGAACGTGAACGAGATCACGCGGTTGGTGTCGATGCCCAGCAGGTTGGCCATGTGCATGTCCTGCGAGCAGGCGCGCGATGCGCGGCCCATGCGGGAATACTTGATGAACAGCGTCAGCGCGATCATCAGCACCACCGTCACGACGATGATCATGAGGCGCGAGTACGGCACCGTCACATCGAAGTCCGAACCCATGTGGAACTGCACGGCGCCGGACACCAGCGAGGGCACGGCCATGTCGCGCGCGCCCTGGCCGAGGGCCACCCAGTTCTGCAGGAAGATCGACATCCCGATGGCGGAGATCAGCGCCACCAGGCGGGGGCTGCCGCGCACCGGCCGGTACGCCACGCGTTCGACCGAAAAGCCGTAGATGCCGGTAACCGTAATGGCCACGAGCAGCATGGCCGCGATGATGAAGGGGGTCGGCAATCCGCTGTTGGTGCCGATCGCCGTCAAGGTGACCAGGCCCACATAGGCGCCGATCATATAGATTTCGCCGTGGGCGAAATTGATCATACCGATGATGCCGTAGACCATTGTGTAGCCAATGGCAATCAACGCATAGATCGCTCCCAGGGACAATCCGTTGAAGAATTGCTGGGTAAGTTGGGGTATGAGGTCGGACATGATTCCATTGCTCCAAATAGTTCCGGCTCCGGTAGTGAGACCCGGAGCCGGAAACCTGGGCGTATTTTATAAGGGCCTGCCGGCGCCGCCTTGCCGGCCGCACAGCGCTTTTGGCGCATCGCTACGCGGATTACGGCAAGACGGAGACAGCAGGCCCTACACGCCGGCAACACGCCGGCGGGATCGCGAGTTTACAGCTGGGTCTTCTTTCCGTCCTTGTCCCACTTATAGACGGCGAACTCAAAGTCCTTCAGATCGCCCTTGGCATCGTATTCGACCTTGCCGATGCCCGTATTGAACGTGGTCTTGTGCATGTAGTCGGCAACCTTGGC
The DNA here is from genome assembly GCF_002331005.1 of Achromobacter sp. UBA2119. Lineage (NCBI taxonomy): Bacteria > Pseudomonadati > Pseudomonadota > Betaproteobacteria > Burkholderiales > Alcaligenaceae > Achromobacter > Achromobacter sp. UBA2119. The sequence goes on from NZ_DCYD01000020.1 coordinate 16,097, forward strand.
CGGATCTTCGCCGACAGCGTTGATGCTGTCCGCCAGGATCTGGACCGCGGCGTAGGCCGGCATCTGGAAGGCGCCGTCCGGATCGCGCTTGGCGTCCTTGAAGGCCTTGACGATGCTTTCGTTGCCCGGCAGCTTGGTGAAGTCGGCCGGCAGCGTGACCAGCAGACCGTCGATGGCCGGACCGGCGATGGCCACCAGATCCTGGTTGGCCGTGCCTTCCGGACCCATGAACTGAACCTTCAGGCCCTGTTCACGCGCCTGGCGCAGCAGCAGGCCCAGCTCGGGGTGGTAGCCGCCGAAGTAGACCAGGTCCACGCCCGAGGACTTCAGCTTGGTGATGATGGCCGAGTAGTCGCTGTCGCCGACGTTGATGCCTTCAAACAGCGCGACGTTGACCTTTTCCTTGGCCAGCGCGTCCTTGACCTGCGTGGCCACGCCCGAGCCGTAGGTCTGCTTGTCGTGCAGCACGGCAACCTTCTGCGGCTTCAAGGTCTTGGCGATGTAGCCGGCGGCGTACGGACCCTGCTGGTCGTCGCGGCCGATCGTGCGGAAGAAGAAGTGCGGCTTGATCGTGTCGGTGACCAGCGGCGACGTGGCGCCCGGGGTGATGCCGACGATGCCCTCTTCCTCGTAGACCTTCACGGCGGCGACCGTGACGCCCGAGCACGCATGGGCCACGGCGAACTTGGCGCCGGAGTTGACCACGCGGTTGGCGGCGGGCACGGCCTGCTTGGGTTCGCAGCCGTCGTCGATCAGGATCGGCTCGAGCTTCTTGCCCTTGACGCCGCCCTTGGCGTTGATGGTCTCGATGGCGGTCAGCGCGCCGGCCTGGATCTGGTCGCCGTATTGGGTGTTGGGACCGGTCATGGGCTGGGGAATGCCGATCTTGATCGTGTCGGCGGCGTGCGCGGCGCCAGCCAAGGCAAGTGCCCCAAGCGCCATGGCTACCGGGGTAAGGCGATTCAGAAACTTCATGCGGAGTTCTCCAGCGAGGTTTTGAGCGGCTCTGTCCAACACGGTTTATCGGGAGAGTACCCCTACGTCCGCATTGCCCGTCGCCGGCTTCTTGGGCAAAAACACGGTGTGGGCGGTATTCTGAAAGCAAGCCGTCATACTGTCACTGCGTGTAATCCCCAATATTTCACGCGGGGCTTTTATTCGTGACGGATAGGCCGCGTAGTGCCGTGAATTCGTTGGAGAAATCGCAATTCCGGCTACGTTGTCTGCTGGCGCTTTTCCGGGATTTATGGTTGGGCGATTAATACCGAGTGGATTAATACGGTGTTTAAACTCGCATTTAAATACAGTGCTTACGCGGGACTTACTACATGCCGCGGAAAGGCCTCAGAAATAATGTCCGGCGCATTAATGAAAAACGCGCGCCCTGCTGAGATCAGCATCGGACGCGCGCATTCATTACGCCGCGAAGGCGGGTTCAAGTTCGGCTAGGCGTTTGCAGGCTTTGCCAGATTCCACATCAGCGCACGGAACGGCGCCAGCATGCTGATATTGACGACCAGCTTGATCGCCAGATCGCCCACCATCCATGTGACCCACGGCGCCCCGGTGGCGGCGAATGCCACGCTGAAGAACACCGCCGTATCCAATATGGCGCCCAGCACGCCCGACGCCAGCGGCGCGCGCCACCAGCGCTGGTCGCGCAGGCGATCGAACACCTGGATGTCGACGAGCTGCGCACATATATAAGCCAGCCCCGACGCCAACGCGATTCGCGGCGACGCCACCCAGACCGACACCGCCAGTGCGGCGGCAAAGCCAAACCACACCACGCGCCGGGCGGCGGCCGGGCCGAATCGCCGATTGAGAACATCGGTGACCAGGAAAGCCACCGGATACGACAGCCCGCCCCATGTCAGCCAGTCATTGAGCGGCACCTGAACCAGGATATTGGAACCCACCACGACGGCCAGCATGCACAGCACCGAAATGCCGAACTGCAGGCGCGTCATGGCGGGAAAGCGCACGGCGGACGGTTTCATTTGCGACCCGCCTCGGCCGCGCCGCGCGCCCGTCCGGCGCTCGCCATGCGCGTCATCGGCCCGTCAATGCGCGACGAATGACGTCTCCAAGCCGCAACACCTTGCATGTTCCGTGTCGCGCCGGCGAACAGCCCGCCAGCATACGCGCGCGGGGCGCCACAAACCCGCACACCGGCCGTGTCACGGCCCTGCCCGGCACCGCGCGCTTGCTCGTTTATGTCAATGACATGAACGCCCCGCACGGCGCATACTTTGGCAGCCGCGCGCGAGGCCGTCGCAGGCGGCCGTCTGCCCGCGCCGGTGAACGCAATCGAAAGTTCGTTTTCCATAGGCGGCGATTGTAAACGGTCGGCTCCCTGCGGATAGCGCGGCGAAATGTTCGTTCGCGCCTGAAACGCGCAATTTGACAGGCGCAGGGAGTGATGTGAAAGTCACGGTTTTGTCACAAACAATTCATAAGGTGTCGTGTTTCATGCGGTCGGACAACCCGTTCGCAACACGCCCAACTGGAGAACCCTTTATGCGATCCCATCGTATTGCACTGACCTTTGCCGCCATCATGACGGCTTTCGCCGGCGCTTCCGCGCAAGCAGCCACCGAGATCCAGTTCTGGCATTCGATGGAAGGCGCCCTGGGCGACCGCGTCAACGGCCTGGTCGAGGAATTCAACAAGCAGAACCCCGACTACCAGGTCAAGGCCATCTACAAGGGCAACTACGGTGAATCCATGAACGCCGGCATCGCCGCGTTCCGCGCCGGCAACGCGCCGGACATCCTGCAGGTCTTCGAAGTCGGCACCGCCACCATGATGTACGCCAAGGGCGCCATCAAGCCGGTGCAACAGATGTCCGAAGAAGCCGGCAACCCGATCGATCCCAAGGAATTCATCGGCGCCGTGGCCGGCTACTACTCGTCGGCCGACGGCAAGCTGGTGTCGATGCCGTTCAACAGCTCGACCGTCGTCTTCTACTACAACAAGGACGCCTTCAAGAAGGCTGGCCTGGACGCCGACAATCCCCCCAAGACCTGGGAAGAACTGGCCGCCGCCGGCCAGAAGCTGAAGGCCGCTGGCCAGGAATGCGGCTACACCACGTCGTGGCCGTCGTGGACCCAGCTCGAGACCTTCTCGGCTTGGCACAACGTGCCGTACGCCACCAAGGACAACGGTTTCGGCGGCCTGGATGCGCGCATCGCCATCAACACCCCGCTGCACGTGCGTCACCTGGAAAACCTGGCCAAGCTCGGCAAGGAAGGCATCTTCATGTACGGCGGCCGCGGCGACGAGCCGAATTCGCTGTTCATCAGCGGCAAGTGCGCCATGATCACCGGTTCGTCCGGCCTGCGCGCCAACATCGCCAAGAACGCCAAGTTCGAATTCGGCACCTCGACGCTGCCCTACTACGCCGACGTGCAAGGCGCGCCGCAGAACACCATCATCGGCGGCGCCTCGCTGTGGGTCTTTGCCAACAAGAAGCCCGAAACCTACAAGGGCGTGACTGCGTTCTTCAAGTTCCTGGCCAGCCCCGAAATCGCCGCCCGCTGGCACCAGCAGACCGGCTACGTGCCCGTCACCAAGGCCGCCTACGAGCTGACCAAGAAGGAAGGCTTCTACGACAAGAACCCGGGCACCGAAGTTGGCGTCAAGCAATTGAACGTCGAAACCACCGCCCAATCGCGCGGCCTGCGTCTTGGCTTCCTGCCCCAGATCCGCGAAATCGAGGATGCTGAAATCGAACGCATCGTCTCGGGCAAGGTTGCTCCCAAGGACGGCGCCGAGAACATCGTCAAGCGCGGCAACGAGCTGCTGGAAAAGTTCGAGAAGAGTGTAAAGTAACGCCCTTTCGCGCGACTTGACCGCCGCCTTGTCAATCAGCATTTTCCATGTTGCGACAAGGACATACGAGGCTTAAAGCCCTGGTTTTTCAGGGGCTTTAAGCCTATCGTGCTTTTTATGAGTGCCGGTGCTTTCGGGCTCCGGGCGCCACGCGCGACATGCGCGCTGGCGGTTTCAGGCGGCGGTTATTTCAACCGCCGCTTTTCTGTACCTTGGGTTCCCCCTATGGAAAAACGCGTTGTATTCGGGCACAAGACCTTGCCCTATCTGCTGCTCCTGCCGCAGCTGATCATTACCGTGGTGTTCTTCTTCCTGCCCGCCGGACAAGCCATGTGGCAGTCCATGCGCCTTGAAGATCCCTTCGGTCTGTCCTCGCAGTTCGTCGGCCTGGACAACTTCATGGAACTGTTCTCCCAACAGAGCTACCTGGATTCCTTCCGCGTCACCGCCGTGTTTTCGGTGCTGGTGGCCGGTGTTGGCCTTGGCGTGTCGCTGGTGCTGGCCGTGATGGCCGACCGCGTGATCCGCGGCGCCGGGCTCTACAAGACCCTGCTCATCTGGCCGTATGCCGTGGCGCCCGCCGTCGTCGGCGTGCTGTGGCTGTTCCTGTTCTCGCCGTCGGTCGGCATCCTGGCCGTTGCCTTGCGCAAGTCGGGCGTGGACTGGAATCCCCGCCTGGACGGCAATCAGGCGATGACCCTGGTGATCATCGCGGCCGTCTGGAAGCAGGTGTCGTACAACTTCCTGTTCTTCCTGGCCGGCCTGCAATCGATCCCGCGCTCGCTCATCGAAGCCGCCGCGATCGACGGCGCCAGCCCCGCGCGCCGCTTCTGGACCATCGTCTTCCCGCTGCTGTCGCCCACCACGTTCTTCCTGCTGGTGGTCAACATCATCTACGCCTTCTTTGACACGTTTGCCGTGATCGACACGACGACGCAAGGCGGCCCGGGCACGGCGACCTCGATCCTGGTCTACAAGGTGTACAGCGACGGCTTCCGCGGCCTGGACCTCGGTTCGTCCGCCGCCCAGTCCGTCGTCCTGATGTTCATTGTGGTTGCCTTGACGGTCGTACAGTTCCGGTACGTCGACCGCAAAGTGCAGTATTGATTTTGTCCGAGGCTGATAACAATGGTTGAACGCCGTCCCTGGCTGGATATTCTGGCCCACGTCATTCTGCTTTGCGGCGTGGCGATGGTGGCATTTCCGCTCTACGTCACTTTCGTCGCGTCCACCCAGACCGCGCAGGAAGTTGCTCAGGCGCCGATGTCCCTGATTCCCGGTCCGCATTTCGTGGACAACTACATGCAGGCGCTTTTTGGCGGTTCGTCAGGCGGTTCGTCGGGCGCGCCCGTCGGCCGCATGATGTACGTGAGCCTGATCATGGCGCTGGCGATCTCGATCGGCAAGATCGCGATCTCGCTGCTGTCGGCTTTTGCGGTCGTGTACTTCCGCTTTCCGGGCCGCATGTTCTTTTTCTGGATGATCTTCGTCACGCTCATGCTGCCGGTCGAAGTCCGCATCGCGCCCACCTACAAGGTCGTGGCCGATCTGGGCCTGCTCAACAGCTATGCGGGCCTGACCCTGCCGCTGATCGCGTCCGCCACGGCCACGTTCCTGTTCCGCCAGTTCTTCCTGACGGTGCCGGACGAGCTGATCGAGGCTGCGCGTATCGACGGCGCCGGTCCCGTGCGCTTCTTCTTTGACGTGCTGCTGCCCTTGTCCAAGACCAGCATCGCCGCGCTGTTCGTGATTCAGTTCATCTACGGCTGGAACCAATATCTGTGGCCCCTGCTGGTCACCACGCAGGAAGACATGTACCCCGTCGTCATCGGCATCAAGCGGATGATCAGCGGCGGCGACAGCGTGACCGAATGGAACATCACCATGGCCACCGCCATGCTCGCGATGATCCCGCCGGCGCTGGTCGTCATCCTGATGCAGAAATGGTTCGTCAAGGGTCTGGTCGACACTGAGAAGTGATCGCGCCCATCCCTCGCCTACCGAAAACGACTTCGAACACGAATATCTCATGGCTACTCTCAGCTTCCGCAACGTCAAGAAAACCTATGCCGGCAACGTGCCGGTCATCCATGGCATCGACATGGACGTCAAGGACGGTGAATTCATCGTCATCGTCGGCCCGTCGGGCTGCGGCAAATCCACGCTGATGCGCATGGTCGCCGGCCTGGAAACTGTGACCAGCGGCGACATCGTCATTGACGACAAGGTCGTCAACAACCTGGAACCCGCCGAGCGCGACATCGCCATGGTGTTCCAGAACTACGCGCTCTACCCGCACATGACCGTGTTCGAGAACATGGCCTATGGCTTGAAGATCCGCAAATTCTCCAAGGACGAGATCAAGAAGCGCGTCGACATCGCCGCGCAGATCCTGGAACTGGGTCACCTGCTGGACCGCCGTCCGCGCGCGCTTTCGGGCGGCCAGCGCCAGCGCGTCGCGATGGGCCGCGCCATCGTGCGTGAACCAAAGGTGTTCCTGTTCGACGAGCCGCTGTCCAACCTGGACGCCAAGCTGCGCGTGGCGATGCGTCTGGAAATCATGAAGCTGCATCGCCGCCTGGGCACGACCAGCCTGTACGTGACGCACGATCAGGTCGAGGCCATGACGCTGGCGCACCGCATGATCGTCATGTATCAGGGCGTTCCCGAGCAGATCGGCACCCCGATGGAAGTGTTTGAAAAGCCCGCCTCGACATTCGTCGCCGGCTTCATCGGCTCGCCCCCGATGAACCTGATGGAAGTCCAGGTCGCTGGCGACGGCACGGTGCAGACCGCCGACGGCAACCAGCTCGAGATCTCGCCGCTGCAGGTTCCCTCGCAGGTCCGCGGCCGCAAGATCATCATGGGCATGCGCCCCGAGCACATGCTGCTGAACACCCAGGGCATTCCCGCCGAAGTCGAAATGGTCGAGACGTTGGGTTCCGAGCAACTCGTGCACGCCCGCTGCGGCAAGAGCACGCTGGTCGTGCGCTGCACGACGCGCCAGCTTTCCGAGTCGTCCGCCAAGGTCGGCATGCAGGTCAACGTGGGCCCGGACGGCCGCCATCCCCTGCACTGGTTCGAGGCCGACACCGGCCGCCGCGTCCAGGGCCTGTAAGTCGGCGGGGCGTCAGCCCCCTGCCCCGCGCCCCGCAAAAACAAACTGGGCCGCAAGCTGATCGCTTGCGGCCCGGTTCTCTTTTGCAGCGCCTGATGCGTGTGGCCGGATGCGCTACATCCGACACGCGCCGCCGTTCGTTCGCGTGAAGCGGGCCTGGAACGGCCCGCCGCGCAGTGATTTACTTGTAGACGGTCTTGGAGCCGTCCTTGTGCCAGGTGAACACGTCGAACTGGAAGTTCGTCAGGTCGCCCTGCTTGTTCCACGACACCTTGCCGATCGGCGTGTCGAAGGAATTGGCGTGCAGGTACTTGGCCACCTTGGTGGGATCGTCCGAGCCCGCGCCCTTGATGCCGTCCGCGATGACTTGCGTGGCCGCGTAGGCGGTCATCTGGAACGCGCCGCTGGGATTGCGCTTCTTGGCTTCGAACGCCTTGACGATGTCGGCGTTGGCGGCGTTCTGCGTGAAGTCGGCCGGCAGCGTCAGCAGCATGCCTTCGACGGCGTCGCCCGCGATGGCGTTGATGTCCGGGTTGCCCGTGCCTTCCGGACCCATCCACTTGGCCTTCACGCCCTGTTCGGCCGCCTGGCGCAGCAGCAGGCCCATTTCGGGGTGGTAGCCGCCGTAGTAGACGAAGTCCACGCCCTGGCTCTTGAGCTTGGTGATGACCGCCGAGTAGTCGCTGTCACCCGCGTTGATGCCTTCGAACACGGCGACGGCCACGCCGCCCTTTTCCAGGTCGTTCTTGACCGCGGTGGCGATGCCCTGGCCGTACGACTGCTTGTCGTGCAGCACGGCAACCTTCTTGGGCTTGATCTTGTCGAGGATGAACTTGGCGGCGGCGGGACCTTGCTGGTCGTCACGGCCAATGGTGCGGAAGATGAACTCGTAGTTCTTGCCGTCGGTCAGTGCCGGCGACGTGGCCGACGGGGTGACCATGACCACGCCTTCGTTGTTGTAGATGTCGGCGGCGGCGATGGTGGCGCCCGAGCACACGTGGCCCACGACGAAACCGATCTTGCTGTTCACGACGCGGTTGGCGGCGTTGGGACCCTGCTTGGGTTCGCAGCCGTCGTCGATGACCACGGTTTCCAGCTTCTTGCCATTGATGCCGCCGGCGGCGTTGATGCGCTCGACCGCGGTATCGACCCCTTCACGGACCATATCGCCATACTGCGTGACCGCGCCGGTGGTGGGGCCGACGACGCCGATCTTGATGGTCTGCGCGTGCGCGGCCGCGCCAAACGTCAAACCAGCGGCGACGCCCAGCGCTGCGATGACCGGGGTCAGACGGAAAACTGGCTTCATGAGTGGACTCCTCGAATGACTTTTAATCGTTGATCCATCAACGGGCTGACGGCCGGAAACGTAGATGTCATGCCCGTTGGCGGTGCATTTGCCCGGCAAGCATACACTGAAATTTCGCGGCTTTTGGGCCGGTTGGCGCAGGGTTTTCCGGGGTTTTTTTATTGCACCGCGGCATGATTCGCACCGCCGGCCTTATTCCGAACGCCGTATATGCAAAAGACCATTAATTCGTTTGAGTTACTAAACGGCGGCGGCATCATGTGCCGCATGAGACTCCAACCGATAATCGTCCCGGGCTGGAAAAACTCCGGCCCCGACCACTGGCAGTCCCGGTGGCAGGCCCTGTTGCCCAACGCCCGGCGCATCGAGCAGCACGACTGGGAAAATCCCCGCGCGGCCGATTGGATATCCCGCCTGACCGCCGAGGTCGACGAAGCCCGCAGCCCGGTCCTGCTCGTCGCGCACAGCCTTGGCTGCCTGATCAGCGCCGCCCTGCCCGTGCCCTTGCGCGCCAAGGTCGCCGGCGCACTGCTGGTCGCACCCGCCGACGTCGAACGCGCCGACATGCCCGAATGCCTGCGCGCCTTCGCGCCCATTTCGCGCCAGCCGCTGCCTTTCCAGAGCGTGGTGGTTGCCAGCGACAACGATCCCTATTGCACGCTGGAACGCGCGCGCGTCTTCGCGGCGGACTGGGGAAGCCGTGTCGTCGTCCTGCCCGGCGCCGGTCATATCAATGCGGAAAGCGGCCTGGACGACTGGCCGCAGGGGCTGAAACTGCTGGGCGCGCTGCGCCGCAGAGCGTCGTGGCGAATTCCGCCGCCGGCCAAACGCATTCCGCCGATTCCGGTGTACGACTTGTAGGCGACGTTCCCGCCGTAAAAAAAATGGCCGCCCATCCGGACGGCCATTTCAACTTGAGCCTGAGGAATCGGCCGCCTTCCCTGAAGGGAGCCGGCCGTACCGATTACTGCAGCAGGCTGCGCAGCATCCACGCGTTCTTTTCATGCACGTCCAGACGCTGCGTCAGCAGGTCGGCCGTGGGCTGATCGTTGGCGGCGTCGGCCTTTTCGAAGGCTGCGCGGGCGGTCTTGGCGACCGATTCGTTGCCGTCCACCAGCAGGCGCACCATTTCCAGCGCGTCCGGCACGGTTTCCGGTTCAGAGATCGACGACAGCTTGGCGTATTCGCGATACGTGCCCGGCGCGTAGTGGCCCAGCGCGCGGATACGCTCGGCGATGCTGTCCAGCGCGTTCCATTCTTCGGTGTACTGCGTCATGAACATCTGATGCAGCGTGTTGAACATGGGCCCCGTGACGTTCCAGTGGAAGTTGTGCGTCATCAGGTACAGCGTGTATGAATCGGCCAGCAACTTGGACAGTTCGCCGGTAACCGCGGCGCGGTCCTTGTCCGAAATACCGATGTTGATGCGTGGAACGCTCGAGGTCTTCTTGGTGGACTTGGCCATTGCTAGCTCCTATGGAAAAAGGCGGAAATAAGAATACCACTGCAAACACGACAGAACAGGCGTTGTGGAGGCGCCGTTCTCACGATGGGCTGCGACCAATTGACGCGGTGCAAGGGGCGCGCCTTGCGCAATGACGCCCACGCAAAACCGCGCCGGCCATTGGCCGTCGTTTAGCGTTCAATCTTGCACGGCCGCCGCTTCGCCGGCCAGCATCTTCACGCCCGGCAGCTCGCACTCATAGACGGCCTGCGCCAGCGCTTCGATTGCCGCCAGGCGCGGGAAGCTGCGCCGCCATGCAAGGACGACGCGGCGCTCGGGCACATGGCCTTCGAACGGCAGATAGCGCAACAAGCTGTTGGAGGGCGGGTGTTCGGGGACGGCGGTGACCGGAAGCACGGTGACGCCGATGCCGGCCGCGACCATGTGGCGGATGGTTTCGAGCGAGGAGCCTTCGAAGGTGCGCTGGATGCCATCGCTAGCGGCCGAGAAGCGCGACAGTTCCGGACAGACTTCAAGCACCTGATCGCGGAAGCAATGGCCACTGCCCAGCAGCAGCATGGTCTGCTGTTTCAGGTCCTGGGCGTCGATGGACTTGCGCTGGGCCAGTTCATGGTCATTGGGCACGGCCACGACGAAGGGCTCGTCGTAGAGCGGCTGCATGACCAGGCCGGCTTCGGGCAGCGGCAAGGCCATGATGGCGCAGTCGATCTCGCCCTGGCGCAGCAGCTCGACGAGACGGACGGTGAAGTTTTCCTGCAGCAGCAGCGGCATCTGCGGCGTGCGGCCGATCTGCACGGGCACCAGCTTGGGCAGCAGGTAGGGTCCGATGGTGTGGATGACGCCAACGCGTAGCGGGCCGGCCAGCGGGTCGTGGCCCTGCCGGGCGATCTCTTTGATACTTGCGCTTTCCTCGAGCACCTTCTGCGCTTGCGCGACGATGCGCTGGCCGATGGGCGTCACGCCGACTTCGGAGCCGCCGCGTTCGAACAGGGTCACGCCCAGTTCGTCCTCGAGCTTGCGGATGGCCACGGACAGCGTCGGCTGGCTGACGAAACAGGCCTCGGCCGCGCGGCCAAAGTGCCGCTCGCGGGCGACGGCGACGATGTACTTGAGTTCGGTGAGAGTCATGGTGGACTACGCCCCCGGGGTTACGCACCGGCCCCGTGGCCGGCGCTTGAGGATTCAAGAGAATGGATGAGCCGCATGTCAGGTGCGCAGGAAGTCTTCGCGGCCACGCATCCAGCGGGCCAGATGGGCCTCGACGACGGCGGGATGTTCGGCGCGCAACCACACGGCGGCGTCGCGCGCGTCTTCGGCGATCGCGGCGTCGGTCTCCAGGTCGGCAAAGCGCAGGAGCGCCATCCCCGACTGACGTGTGCCCAGGAATTCACCGGGGCCGCGCTGTTCCAGGTCGCGCCGGGCGATCTCAAAGCCGTCGGACGTTTCGAACATGGCACGCAGCCGTTCGCGCGCAACCTGCGAGAGCGGCGTCTGGTAGAGCAGCACGCACACGGACTCGGCCGTGCCCCGCCCCACGCGCCCGCGCAACTGGTGAAGCTGGGCAAGCCCGAAGCGCTCGGCGTGTTCAATCACCATCAGCGACGCGTTCGGCACGTCCACGCCGACTTCAATGACGGTCGTGGCGACGAGCAGGTCGATGTCGCCGTCGCGGAATGCCTGCATCACGGCGGCCTTCTCGGCCTGCGGCAGGCGGCCGTGCACCAGTCCGATCCGCAGATCCGGCAGATCGGTCCGCATGCCTTCGTAGGTGTCGACGGCGGTTTGCAATTCGAGGGCTTCGCTTTCCTCGACCAGCGGACAGACCCAATAAGCCTGCTGGCCACCGCGCGCGGCCTGCGCGATATGGGCGATAACCTCTTCGCGCCGAGCGTCCGAGACCAGCTTGGTCACGACGGGGCTGCGGCCGGGTGGCAACTCGTCGATCACGGACACGTCCAGATCGGCGAAAAAAGTCATGGCGAGCGTGCGCGGAATGGGCGTGGCGCTCATGTTGAGCTGATGCGGCACGATGCGGCCGCGCACGGTTTCGCCCTTGCGCGTCAGTGCAAGACGCTGGCCGACGCCAAAGCGATGCTGTTCGTCGACGATGGACAGGCCCAGCCGGTGGAACTCGACATGATCCTGGATCAGCGCCTGCGTGCCGACCACAAGCTGCACGCTGCCGTCGGCAGCGGCGGCAGCGGCTTCGCGCCGGGCCTTCGCGGTCAGGCTGCCGCTCAACCACGCGACGTTCACGCCCAGTGGGGAAAGCCAGGACACCAGCTTACGAAAGTGCTGCTCGGCCAGGATTTCCGTGGGCGCCATCAGCGCCACCTGCGCCCCGCCCGCGATGGCCTGCGCCGCCGCGATGGCCGCCACGACGGTCTTGCCGCTGCCCACGTCGCCCTGCAACAGCCGGTGCATGGGATACGGCTTGGCCAGATCCGCCGAGATTTCCTCCACGACGCGCTGCTGCGCCACAGTCAGCTTGAACGGCAGTGTTTCGTACAGCCGTGCGACCAGCCCGCCTGCGCCGTTCTGCACCGGCAGCGATTCGGCTTCCTTGATGCGGCGTGCCGCACGCGCGGCGGCGAGCGAGAGCTGCTGCGCAAGCAGCTCGTCGAACTTGATGCGCCGCCATGCCGGGTGCACGCGATCCATCAAGGCCTGTTCGGATTCGCCCTGCGCGGGCGTGTGCAGCGCGCGAATGGCGGGCTCGAACGGCGGCAGGTCGTAGCGCGCGCGAGCCTCCTCGGGCAGCGTGTCGGACAGGTCAGCAGTGTTCAGCGCCTGTGCAATGGCGCGCCGCAAGGCCGGCTGAGGCAGCCCTTCGGTAGTGGGATAAACGGGGGTAAGAGCAGTCGGCAGCGGCGAATCCGCGTTAGTCAGCCGCGGATGCACCATCTCGCGGCCGAACAGCCCGCCACGCACTTCGCCGCGGGCGCGCAGGCGCTTGCCCACGGTCACTTGTTTCTGCTGGCTGGGGTAGAAGTTCAGCCAGCGCAATTGCAGTTCGCCGCTGTCGTCCGCCAACGTGGCGGTAAGCTGGCGGCGCGGCCGGTACAGGACTTCGGATTTGGTGATCTCGCCTTCGACCTGGCCGGCAAAGCCGGGGCGCAGCGAGCTGATCGGGATGACGCGTGTTTCGTCTTCGTAGCGCAGCGGCAGGTGCAGCACGAAGTCCTCGGGCAGCACCAAGCCCAGGTTACGAAGCTTGCGCTCCGTATCCGTCATCGGTTTGCCGGCGCCGTTCTTGTCGGCGCCGGTTCGCTTGGAGGCCACGGCTGCGGCCGTCATGTAGGAACGAACCCCTGGAATGAAACGTCCGGGCGCGCCTTACAGGACCATGATGGCTTCGACTTCGAACTGCGCGCCCTTCGGCAGGCTGGCCACGCCGATCGTGGAGCGCGCCGGGAACGGCTGGGGGATGATCTCGGCCATGATGGCGTTGGCCGCCGTGAACTTGCCCAGGTCGGTCAGGAACAGCGTGAGCTTGACCACGTTTTCCAGCGTGCCGCCTGCAGCCTTGATGACTTCCTGCATGTTGGCAAACGCCTGACGCACCTGCGCGTCGAAGTTTTCAGAGACCAGGTCGCCGGTGCCGGGCTCCAGGCCGATCTGGCCCGAGAGATAGACAGTCTTGGTGCCGCTGACGGCAACCGCTTGCGAGTAAGGGCCGACGGCGGCGGGCGCGGTGTCGGTATGAATGATTTGCTTGCTCATGGGCGGAATCCTTCTGGTGACGGATAGAAGCTACAACTATCGGAGTTTATCCAGCAATAGACTTTTGCGAAAGTAGCGGTTCGCCGTAAAGAGGGTTTAGGACTGACCCTGCGCAGCCGGCGGATGCCCTGCCCCGCCGATATCGCCACGATGCGCAATCAGCAGTTCCGCCAACGCCTGCGCGGCCACTGACAGGCTGCGTCCTTTACGGCGCACCAGATACAGCGGCCGCGTCAAGGCGCGGCCCGCCAAAGGTACGACACGCAGGTCGGCGCTGCGGAAATGAAAAAGCGTCATTGCGGGTACGACCGACACACCCAGCCCCGCACGCACAAGACCCGTGACGGTCGCCAGATGCTCGACCTCGAAAACCGGCAGGGGCGCCTCGGCGCCCAGCGCTTCGTCCAGATGTTTGCGCACACTGCTGCCACGCGCAAGCTGGATGATCGGATGCCGCAGCACGTCGCGCAGCCGCACGCGAGGCTGGTCCGCCAAAGGATGGTCCACGCGGCACACCAGAAAGTAGCGATCGGCATGCAGGAATTCGCTATCCAGATCGGTCATGTCAGGCCGCCTCGAGGCTACGGCAAAATCGGCCACCCCGCTCTGCACCATGTCCAGGCAAGGATCGAGCAAGGCGTCCCGCAGGTCCAGCACGATGCCAGGATGATCTTGCCGGAAGCGCGCCAGCAGATCCGGCAGCCAGCCCGCCGCAAGCGACGGCAGCGCGGCCAGCGTCACCCTGCCCCGCCGGCGGTCCGCCATATCCCGCAAATCGCCCATTGCAAGGTCCATGTCCGCCAGCAGGCGCCGCGCGGTCGCGTCCAGCACGCGGCCTTCGGCAGTCAGCTCGACGTGCCGCGTGCTGCGATCAAAGAGCCGGACGCCGGCACTGTCTTCCAGCGAACGGATCAACGCGCTGAAGGCCGGCTGCGTCAGGTGGCAGCGCTGCGCGGCGCGCGTGAAGTGCCTTTCATCGGCAAGCGCCACGAAGGCACGCAGTTGGCGGGACGATAGATTCATGGCTTTCTTGTATTAATCAATCCGATTTTTCTATTTTACGGATGATCGTGCCTTGCCTATAGTCGTCCCAACCCCTTGAACGCGCCTGGACTGCTCATGTCTCAATCTCCCTTGCTCATCGGCTGCGCCTCCGGATTCTCCGGCGATCGCACCGATGGCGCCGCGGCCGTGGTCCGCACCATGGCCGCCCAAGGCGGCGGCACGCTGATCTTCGAGACGCTGGCTGAGCGGACGCTGGCGCTGGCGCAGCTTGCGCGCAACGACGATCCGAACCGCGGCTATGAACCCCTGCTGGACGAACTGGTGGGTCCGGTCCTGGGCGACTGCCTGCGCCACGGCATCAACATCGTCAGCAATTTCGGCGCGGCCAATCCGCCCGCCGCCGCGCGCCGTATTGCTGAACTGGCGCGTGACCAAGGCTTGCCGGTTCCGCGCATCGCTGTCGTGCATGGCGACGCGCTGAATGGCGCCGAGCATCGCGACCTGCTGGCGCATCGACTGGGCGCCGCACTGGACGGCCTGGACATCGTGAGCGCCACTGCCTATCTGGGCGCCACCGAAATCGCCGAGGCGCTGGCCGCCGGCGCGCAGATCGTCGTGGCCGGCCGCGTGGCCGACCCGTCGTTGACGCTGGGGCCCGCGCTGGCGCACTTCGGCTGGGATCCCGCCGACTGGCCGCGCCTGGGACGTGCCACCATGGCCGGCCACATGCTCGAATGCGGGCTGCAGGTGACCGGCGGCTATTTCTGCGTGCCGGGGCTGAAGGAAGTGCCGGACGTCCATGCGGCCGGTTTCCCCATCGCCGAGATCCAGGCCGACGGCGAATTCGTGATCGGCAAGGCAGACGGCACCGGCGGCGCCGTAGACGCGCGCACGGTGAAAGAACAATTGCTGTACGAAGTCCACGATCCGGCTCGGTATCTGACCCCCGACGTGGTGGCGGACCTGAGCCAGGCGCGTGTCGTCGAACTGGGCGGCAACCGGGTTGCGGTCCATGGCATTACGGGTCACGCCCGGCCCGACGAACTGAAGGTGAACGTCTGCTATCGCGGCGGCTGGCTGGCTGAAGCGGAGATTTCATATGCGGGCGTGCAGGCCGAAGCCCGAGCGCGGCTCGCGGCAGATATCGTCCAGAAGCGCCTGGGCGCCGGCTACAAGCTGCGCGCGGACCTGATCGGCGCGATCAGCATCCTGGGCGACGATGCGGGCGAGATGCGCCGCGCGCTGCCCGACAGCCATGCCCGCGACGTGCGGCTGCGTCTGGCCACCGAAAACGCCGATCGCGCGCAGGCCGAACAGGTATTGCGCGAAGTGACCGCGCTCTATACCTGCGGCCCGGCCGGCGGCGGCGGCGTGCGCACTGCACTGCGCCCGCGCTTGAACATGATGTCCTGCACCATTCCCCGCGAAGCCGTAAAGAGCGGCTGGAACTTCCTGGAGGAGATCGCGCCATGAACCAGACTTTGCTCGCCGTGCCGCTGTACCGGCTGGCCCACAGCCGATCCGGGGACAAGGGAGATATCTCCAACCTGAGCCTCATCGCCTGGGATCCCGAATGCTATGACGTGCTGGCCGCGCAAGTGACCGAAGCGCGCGTCGCACAGTGGTTCGCGTACCGCCATCCGAAACGTGTGACACGCTATGCGCTGCCGATGCTCAACGCAATGAATTTCGTGTTGGAGGGCGTGCTGGACGGCGGCGTCAATGACGCGCTGAACCTCGACACGCACGGCAAGAGCCTGTCTTTCAGATTGCTGGACATGACGGTGGAGGTCAGCGCAGCGCTGGCGAGCCGTCTGCCAGACATACCCGGCGACCGTCCCGCGGCCGCCTGATTTGCAGTTCCGATAAAAAAACACCACAGGAGACACACATGCGCATCGCTACCAAGGGCCGGCTGGCCCTGCTGTTGGCCGCCGCCCTGCCCCTTTCGGCCATGGCGCAATTCCCGACCAAGCCCATCACTTTCATCGTCCCGTTCGCTGCCGGCAGCGCCACCGATCAGATCGGCCGCGCCATTGGCCAGGGCGTCACCGAACAGACGGGCCAAGCCGTCGTCATCGAGAACAAGCCCGGCGCAAGCGCGATGATCGGCGCGGCAGCCGGCGCGCGCGCAACGCCCGACGGCTACACGGTCCTGATCACCACCAACACCACGCATGCCGCCAACGAGCACCTGTACAAATCGTTGACCTACGATCCCGTCAAGGATTTCGCGCCCCTCACGCTGCTGGGCAAGGGCGGACAGATCATGGTCGTCAATCCCAGTTCGCCCGCCAAGACGGTGGGCGACTTCCTGGCCCAGGCCAAGCAGTCGCCGGGCAAGCTGAGCTTTGGCAGCGGCAGCTCCAGCAGCCGCATCGCTGGTGAACTGCTGCAGCAGATGGCCAACGTGCAACTGCTGCACGTGCCCTACAAGAGCAATCCGCTCGCCGTCACCGACCTGCTGGGCGGCCAGATCGACATGATGATCACCGACACCGCCACGGGCTTGCCGCAGGTCAAGTCCGGCAAGCTGCGCGCGCTGGGCGTCACGGGCCAGGCGCGCTCGCCGCTAGCGCCCGAAGTGCCGACCATTTCCGAGGCTGGCGTGCCCGGCTACGAGATGGGCTACTGGTTTGCCGCCTATGCGCCGGCCGGCACACCGCCCGACGTGGTCAAGCGCCTGAACGAATTGCTGGTCAACGCCACCAAGGCCAAGCCCGCTCAGCAGTTCTACGCGCAAACCGGCACGGACGCGGCTTCGTCGACACCCGACGAGCTGGCAAAGTTCCAGCAGGCGGAATCGAAGAAGTGGGGCGACATCATCAAGAAGGCCGGCATTCAGCCGGAGTGATTCACACCAGGCGTGCCAAAGCAAAAAACCCATCGCGCTTGCGATGGGTTTTTTTAGAACCTGAAGGCCGGAACCGCTTGGCTTATTTGTCCACGAAGGCGCGCTCGACGACGTAGTCGCCCGGCTGGCCCACGCCCGGCGACACCGCGAAACCACGGCTATCGAGCATGGCGCTGATGTCAGCCAGCATGTGCGGGCTGCCGCAGATCATGGCGCGGTCGGTTTCGGGGTTTATTTGCGGAATGCCGATGTCGGCGCACAGCTTGCCGTTTTCGAGCAGTTCGGTGATGCGGCCTTGATTGCGGAAAGGCTCGCGCGTCACTGTGGGGTAATACACCAGCTTGTCGCGCACGATGTCGCCGAAGAATTCGTTGTTCGGCAGTTCGTTTTCGATGTAGTTGGCGTAGGCCAGTTCGCTGACCCACCGCACGCCGTGCACCAGGATGACCTTGTCGAAGCGTTCGTAGACGTCCGGGTCCTTGATGATGCTCATGAAAGGCGCGAGGCCGGTGCCAGTGCCGAACAGGAACAGATGCTTGCCGGGCTTGAGGTCGTCGACGACCAGGGTGCCGACCGGCTTGCGGCTGACGAGGATGGTGTCGCCTTCTTTCAAGTGCTGCAGGCGCGACGTGAGCGGGCCGTTCTGCACCTTGATGCTGAGGAATTCGAGGTTTTCTTCGTAGTTGGCGCTGGCGATGCTGTAGGCCCGCAGCAGCGGCTTGCCTTCAACTTCGAGGCCGATCATCACGAAGTGGCCGTTGTGGAACCGCAAGGCCGAATCACGCGTCGTGGTGAAGGAAAACAGGGTGTCGTTCCAGTGGTGCACGCTAAGTACGCGCTCAGTGTTGAAAGCAGCCATGTCGTATTCAGTAAGGGCGGGTCGTGGCCGGGCGAAGCCCAGCTGTGCCGCGAGGTCATTCCGAACCGCAAAAAAAAGGCCGCGGTCGGCATTAGGGTTGTCCCTATTCTACAGGGTCTTGATGATAACTGCTCTCATTATTCCGTAATACCCTTATTCCAGTTTGACGGGGATCAACGTCTTGAACCCAACGCTTACTGCTAGTTGAACGGCGCAATGCTTCCTGTTATTGTCGCGTTCTCACTTGATAATCATTTTCGTTAGCAGACCGTTTTTCGCAATGGCGCGCCGCCAAATCAGGCGGAGCCGTGCGGCAACACTCGTTTCGGCCCTAGCTGGAGTTCCTTCATGATCAAGCGTCCCCAATTGAATTCCCTGCTGCGCGCGCTGGCGCTCGCCGGCGCCGCTGCCTTCACCGTGTCGGCCAACGCCGCCGAGGAAGTCAGCCTGTACACCACCCGGGAACCCAAGCTGATCCAGCCGCTGCTGGATGCTTTCACCAAGGAAAGCGGCATCAAGGTCAACACCGTCTTCGTCAAGGACGGTCTGCTGGAACGCGTCAAGGCCGAAGGCGCCAAGTCGCCCGCCGACGTGCTGATGACGGTGGATATCGGCAACCTGCTGGATCTGGTGGACGGCGGCGTGACGCAGTCGGTCAAGTCCGACACGCTGAATTCGGTCATTCCCGCCAACCTGCGCGACGCCGATGGCAAATGGTACGCCCTGTCGCTGCGCGACCGCGTGCTGTATGTGGAAAAGGACCTGAAGCTGGAATCCTTCCGCTACGAAGATCTGGCCGATCCCAAGTGGAAGGGCAAGGTCTGCATCCGTTCCGGCCAGCACCCCTACAACACCGCGCTGGTCGCTTCCATGATCGCGCATGACGGCGCCGAGGCCACCGAAAAATGGCTGCGCGGCGTCAAGGCCAATCTGGCCCGCAAGGCCGCCGGCGGCGACCGCGACGTGGCGCGCGACATCCTGGGCGGCATCTGCGACATCGGCTTGGCCAACGCCTACTATGTCGGCCACATGAAGAACGCCGAGCCCGGCACCGACGCGCGCAAGTGGGGCGATGCCATCAAGGTCATCCGCCCGACCTTCGCCAATGCCAAGAGCGGCGGCACGCACGTGAACGTCAGCGGCGCGGCCGTCGCGGCGCACGCTCCCAACAAGGCCAATGCGGTCAAGCTGCTGGACTTCCTGGTGTCGGAACCGGCCCAAGCCCTGTACGCGCAGGCCAACTACGAATACCCCGTCCGCAAGGGCGTGAAGCTGGACCCGGTGATCGCAAGCTTCGGCGAACTGAAGGTCGATCCCCTGCCCTTGACCGAGATCGCCAAGCATCGCAAGCAAGCCAGCGAACTGGTCGACAAGGTCGGCTTCGACAACTGATAAGCTGCCGGACCGCCGTGCCTTCGGGCATGGCGTGACCTTGATGCAGTGACACGCGAGCGCCCGGCACCGGGCGCAACGCGTAGGGCCTGTTCCCGCTTTTCCGGGGGAACAGGCCTTGCCATTGATGCAACCGACTTTGAAGCATGCACACACAATCCTTGCCCACGCCGCTACGGCTGCGCTGGTCTGAACGCGGAACCGGCTGGCTGGTTGGCGCAGCCCTGATCGCGCTGGCGGTGCTGGCGCCGGTACTGACGCTCGGCTGGTGGGCGATGGGCGGCAGCCTGGAACACTGGCAGCATCTGGCCAGCTATGTGCTGCCGCAGGCCTTCGCGAACACCGTCATCCTGCTGGCCGGAGTGGGCGTCGTCGTGACCTTGCTTGGCACCGGCGCGGCATGGCTGGTGACCGCGTACGAGTTTCCCACGCGCCGGGTCCTGACCTGGGCGCTCCTGCTGCCGCTGGCGGTGCCCACCTACATCATCGCGTTCGCCTACCTGGACCTGCTGCATCCCATCGGACCCATCCAGTCGGCGATCCGCGCCATGCTCGGCTTCGACAGCCCGCGCCAATTCCGCCTGCCCGACCTGCGCTCCATCTACGGCGCGATCTTCGTGCTGGGCTTCGTGCTGTACCCCTATGTCTACCTGAGCACCCGCGTCATGTTCATGACGCAGGCCGCCAGCCTGCTCGAAGCTGCCCGCACGTTGGGCGCGGGCCGCGTGGCGGTGTTCTGCCGCGTCGCCCTGCCCCTGGCCCGTCCCGCGATCGTGGTGGGCGTGAGCCTGGCGCTGCTCGAGACCCTGAACGACATCGGGGCCTCCGAATTCCTCGGCGTGCAAACGCTGACCGTCTCCGTCTACACCACCTGGGTCACCCGTTCAGACCTGGCTGGCGCCGCGCAGATTGCGCTGACCATGCTGGCGATCGTCATCGGGCTGATTCTGCTGGAACGCCACGGCCGCAAGCGGCAGCGCTACGCCAACACGCAGCGCATGCGCCCGATGCAGCCGCGTCGGCTGCGTGGCGCGGCGGCTGCCGTCGCGGCCGTGCTGGGCTGGATTCCCGTCCTGATCGGGTTTGTCGCGCCGGCGCTGTATCTGGTCGTTGAAACCTACAAGCGGCTTCACCTGGTGGGCGGTGTGTCGGACCAGTTGATCGGCGGCCTGAGCAACACCCTGATCGTCGCGTCCAGCGCCACCGTGGTCACCCTGCTCTGCGGGCTGATCGTTGCGTGGGCGGGCCGCACCCTGCGCGAAAGCGCCGGCTTCAATCCGGGCCGCGCCTGCGCGCGCATCGCCAGCCTGGGCTATGCGGTACCCGGCACGGTGCTGGCCATCGGCCTGCTGACCCCCTTCGTGTGGATCGACACCGCGGTCGCACGCGTGTTCGGCGGCACGGGCCTGTTCCTGATGGGCTCGATGGGCGCATTGGTGTGCGCCTATGCGATCCGCTTCCTGGCGATTTCCACCGGGGCGCTGGAAGCCGGCCTGGCGCGCATCCCGCCGTCCTTGGAACAAGCATCGCGCCTGCTTGGCGAAACCTCCGGCGGCACGTTGCGCCGCGTCCACCTGCCGTTGCTGCGGCCCGCTTTGGCCGCGAGCGCGCTGCTGGTGTTCGTGGACGCAATGAAGGAACTGCCCGCCACCCTGCTGCTGCGCCCCATGAATTTCGACACCCTGGCCACGTGGCTTTACGCGGAAGCCGCGCGCGGCACGTACGAAGAAGGCGCCGTGGCCGCGCTGGCCATCGTGCTGGCCGGCCTGCTGCCGGTCATCCTGCTGGCGCGCACCAATCTGAAAATGGGACATTGATCATCGTGCCCGATCTGCTAGAAATCGACCACCTCTCCCTGGCCTACGACACACCCGCTGGCTTGAAACCCATCGTGCAGGACCTGTCGCTGGGCTTGCCCGCCGGCCACATCGGCTGCCTGCTGGGCGAGTCCGGCTGCGGCAAGACCACCGTGTTGCGCGCCATTGCCGGCTTCGAGCCGGTGCGCGCCGGCCGCATCCTGCTGGACGGCACGGTGATCTCATCGCCCACCGAACAGGTCGCGCCCGAGCTGCGCCGCGTGGGCATGATGTTCCAGGACTACGCGCTGTTTCCGCACCTGACCGTGGCGCTGAACGTGGCGTTCGGCCTGCGCAAGCTGCCGCGTCCGGACCGCGCCCGCCGTGTCGAAGAAATGTTGGAACTTGTCGGCCTGGCACACGCCGCCAACAGCTATCCGCATGAGATTTCCGGCGGCCAGCAGCAACGCGTGGCCCTGGCCCGCGCGCTTGCGCCCTCGCCCGACCTGTTGCTGCTGGACGAACCGTTTTCGAACCTGGATGTAGACACGCGCGAGCGGTTGGCCTTCGAGGTGCGCGAGATTTTGAAGACCACAGGCCACACCGCGATCCTGGTCACGCACAACCAGGCCGAAGCGTTCGCGATCGCCGACCGCATCGGGGTGATGGCCAAGGGCCGCATCGCGCAATGGGATACGCCCTACAACCTTCACCACAACCCGGCCGACACCTTCGTGCGCGACTTCATCCGCCGTGAAGCGCTTGAAGAACAGCGCGAACAGGCGCTGGCGCGCGGCCGGTAGCGGGACCTGCGAGGCCCGCGCCGACCTCGGCGCCCCCGCGTCCCGCATGCCCCGCACTGCAGATCAATCTGCCGACAGCTTCACCTTCTGCGACAAGGCCTTGAAGGCCTCGTGCTGGCTTTGGGTCAGCCGCTCGACTTCCTGCGGCGACGAGCCATAGGGCATGAAGCCGGCCTTCTCCAGCTTGTCCTTGACGTCCGGCATCGCAAGCGCCGCCTGGAAGGCGTCGCTCAGCACGCGCGTCACGTCGGGCGACATGCCCGCGGGCCCATAGACCGCGAACCACGGATCCACCACCGCGCCCGAATAGCCCAATTCGGCCAGCGTCGGCACGTCGGGCAACGCCGGGGCGCGCTTGCTGCCGGTGACCGCCAGCGCGCGGACCTTGCCCGCATTGATGTGCGGCAGCGACGCGGGCAGGTTGTCGAACATGACCGGCAAGTGTCCGCCCAGCAGATCGTTCAACGCCTGGGCGCTTCCCTTGTACGGCACGTGCTGCATGCCGGCCCCGGTCAACTGGTCGAACATCACGCCCGCCAGATGCATGGACGTGCCCGTGCCGGGCGTGCCGTACGACGTATTGGGATTCGCCTTGGCGTAGGCGACCAAGTCCTTGACGCTGTCCACCTTTACCGACGGGCCCACCTCCAGCACCACGGAGGACGCCCCCAGCATGCTGATCCCGGTGAAATCCTTGGTCGGGTCGAACGGCATTTTGGGATAGACGAACGGATTGAGCGCGTTCGTGGATATCGCGCCAAAGCCGATGACGTAGCCATCCGGCGCGGCCTTGGCGACGGCGTCCATGCCGATGTTGCCGCCCGCGCCAGGACGGTTCTCGACGATGACCGGCTGCCCGAGCTTTTCGGCCACTTTCTGGCCCGCCGTGCGCGCGACCAGATCGGTCGTGCCGCCCGCGGTGTACGGCACGATGAAGGTGATGGGCTTGGCCGGATAGCCGGCGGCGTGCGCGGGCACGGCGCCCTGGATCAACGCCAACGCGGCCAGGCCGCGCAGCGCATTGTGGGTGTAGCGATGCATGATGTCTCCCTCCCGTTTGTCGTTATGCACGGGTAGCGCATCTTATCGCCGGACAGCGGCGGCGCACAGCACGATCCGCCTCGCTTATTCCCCCAGGTATCAATTCATGTTCCGCCGCGGGCGTTTATCGCCTGGGCGCCCGCTCCTATAGTTCGTCTCACTGTCTGAGCGCGCAGGCACCCTCAAATGCCAAACCGGAGTATTGAAATGTCGAACAAGACTGTAGTGATCACGGGCGCGTCCAGCGGAATCGGATTTGCCCTGGCGCAGGAATACCTGCGCCGCGGCGACAACGTGGTGGGCAACGCCCGCAGCCAGGAAGGCCTGAACGCCGCCGCCGAGCGCTTGGCTAAGGAAGGCCTGGGCCTGCCCGACCGCTTCCTGGCCGTGGCCGGCGACATCGCCCTGGCCAGCACTGCCCGCGATATCGTGCGCCAGGCCACCGAGCGGTTCGGACGCATCGACGTGCTGGTCAACAACGCGGGGATCTTCATTCCCAAGCCCCTGGGCGACTACACCGACGAAGACCTGGACCGCATCATCGATACGAACCTGAAGGGCTTCTTCCACATCACCCAGCAGGCCGCCGCGCACATGTCGGAATACCGCGACGGCCACATCGTCAACATCACGGCCAGCATCGCCATGCAGCCCAGCAGCCGCGTCCCGGCGCTGCTGCCCGTGCTGATCAAGGGCGGCCTGAATCACGCCACGCGGGCGTTGGCAATAGAACTGTCTGACCGGAACATCCGCGTCAACGCGGTGGCGCCCGGCATCATCGAGACGCCGATGCACGATCCGGCCACGTTCGGCTTCCTGAATTCGTTGCAGCCTGCCGGCCGCATGGGCAAGGTGGACGACATTGTCGGTGCGGTTACCTATCTGACCGATTCGGCCTACACCACCGGCGCGATCCTTCCGGTCGATGGCGGCGCCGCTGCGGGTCATTGGTAGCATCACCACGACAGCCCGCCGTGCGGCGGGCGTCCTCACCTCGAGAGACCCACCATGTCCATTGAAGCCAGACTGGCCGAACTTGGCCTGACCCTTCCGCCCGCGCCCCAACCGCTGGGCCAGTACACCGCCGTCAGCCAGGCGGGCGACCTGCTGTTCATCTCGGGCCAATTGCCGCTGCGCGACGGGCGCGTGGTGTGGCAGGGCCGCGTCGGCGCGGAGCTGACCGTTGACCAGGGCCGGCAGGCCGCGGAACTGGCCGCGCTGAACGTGCTGGCGCAGATCCGCCAGCACACCGGCAGCTTCGACCGGCTGGACCACCTTGTCCGCGTCGAGGGTTATGTGGCCAGCGCGCCGGGCTTTCTGGATCAGCCCGCCGTTCTGGATGGCGCATCCGGCCTGTTTGCGCGGGTGCTAGGCGAGAAGGCCGGTCACGCGCGCACCGCCAATTCGGTTTCTCAGCAGCCAGGCAACGCGGCAGTGATCCTGGTGGTGATCGCGCAGTTGAAAGGCGACTGACTCCGCTCAGTCCGCCAGCTTGTCGACCAGGAAATCGACGAACGCCCGCACGCGGCGCGATATGTGCCGGGCATGCGGGTACAACAACACGAACGGCCGGGTGCTGCCGCCATGTTGCTGCAGCACCTCAGTCAGCCTGCCCGCGCGCAGATCGTCTTCGACCACGAAGCGATACGTCTGAAAGAGGCCGGCGCCCGCGCGGGCCAGCGTCACGCCGCCCAGCACGTCCTCAGCCGTGCCATAGGCGCCGTCGGTCACGACGTCGACCGCTTCGCCCTCCACCTGAAACGTCCACGGAATGCGCCGCCCGCTGCTGGGCCGGTCGAACTGGATGCAGTCGTGCGCAGCCAGATCCTCCAGCGTTTGCGGTGTGCCGCGCCGGCGCAGGTAATCCGGCGCGCCGACCACCACCAGTTCCGCGTCCTCCAGCTTGCGCGCGATCAGCGCCGAGTCGTCGGGCGCGCGCCCGCGCACCGACAGGTCATAACCGTCATCGGCGAAATCGACATTGCGGTTGCTGATGTGGACGTGCACGTCCACGTTGGGATACTTGTCGCGAAATGCGGGCAGCAGCGGCAGAACGCGGTAATGCGCATAGGGCGTCGGCAGGCTGATGCGCAGCCGCCCGGCCGCGGCCTGCCCGCCCACCTGGCGTTCGGCGTCGACCAATTGCGCAATGGCCGGGCGCACCTGCTCGAAATAGGCGCGCCCTTCGTCGCTAAGCCGGATATGCCGCGTGCTGCGCACGAACAACCGGATGCCCAGCCGCGCCTCCAGCCGCGAGACGCTGCGGCTGACGGCTGCCGGCGTGACGCCCGCAGCATTGGCGGCGGCCGTGAAACTGCTGAGTTCCGCAGCCAGGCAGAACATCTCGATGCTGCCCAGCTGCAGGTCGTCAAAGTGGCGCGTCATGCGGGCTCCTGCCGTGAAATCCGGCGGGGGCAACCATCAGGCCGCCCCCGCCGGTCAGCGCCCCAACACATCGATGATGCGCTGGGCGATGTACTGGCCGTGAGTTTCCAGCGCGAAGTGGCCGGTGTCCAGCAGTTCAACCACGGCATCCGGGTTGTCGCGGCGATAGGCCTCGGCGCCCGGCGGAATGAAGAACGGATCGTTGCGGCCCCAGATCGCCAGCGTGGGCACCTGGGCCTGGCGGAAGAACGCCTGGAAGGCGGGGTATTGCGTGAGGTTGTTCGCGTAGTCCAGGAACAGGTCGAGCTGAATATCCTTGTTGCCCGGCCGTTCAAGCAGGGCCGCGTCCAGCGTATAGCCTTCGGGCGCGACGCTGTCCGGGTCGGCTACGCCGTGCACATACTGCCACTTGGTGCCTTCGAAGTTCAGGATGGCATCGTGAATGGTCTGGCGGTTTGCGGGCGACGGGTCGTTCCAATAGGCGCGGATGGGGGCCCACGCGTCGCCCAGGCCGTCGAGATACGCGTTGCCGTTCTGCGAAACCAGACCGGTCACCCGCTCGGGGTGCGCCACCGCCAGCCGCAAGCCGGTCGGCGCGCCGTAGTCGAAGAAATACATCGCGTAGCGGGTCAGCCCCAGTTCGTCGACAAACGCTTCCAGCGACTTGGCCAGGTTGTGGAAGGTGTAGCGGTAGCCGCGCTCGGCCGGAACCTCGGTAAAGCCGAATCCGGGCAGATCGGGCGCGATGACGCGAAAGTGTTGGGCAAGTTGCGGGATGACGTTGCGGAACTGATGCGAAGACGTGGGAAAACCGTGCAGCAGCAAAAGCA
This sequence comes from Achromobacter sp. UBA2119, assembly GCF_002331005.1. Classification (NCBI taxonomy): domain Bacteria; kingdom Pseudomonadati; phylum Pseudomonadota; class Betaproteobacteria; order Burkholderiales; family Alcaligenaceae; genus Achromobacter; species Achromobacter sp. UBA2119. The sequence continues at coordinate 42,511 of NZ_DCYD01000020.1, forward strand.
CGGGCGCCTGCGGGTCGCCGGCTTCGCGATAGAAGAAGCGCAGGCCGTCGGCTTGCGCGTGGCGGTAATGGACGGTGTTGTCGGGCTGGGCGGTCATGAGGATCTCCGGTATTCGGGCAAGGAATGACGATGGGATTTCGAAGCTTCACGGCACAGTCTACGCATTTTACGTAACCTGTCAATAGTCTATTTACAGGTTACTCAACATCGAATCGACGTGTGATGCGGTGCTGGAATGTGGGGTGCGGGCCGCCCGGCTCCCAGACCAACCCGACGCCACCAATGAAAAAGCCCGGCATGAGCCGGGCTGAGAACCATCGATCGTTGTCATTTCGCCTTGGTACTGGCGTCGGCGGCCTCGCGCTGTCGGAACGCCGCCACCTTGTGCCGGTTGCCACACAGCGCCATGCTGCACCACCGCCGCTTGTGCGACCGCGTCCTGTCGTAGAACCACAGCGAGCACGCATCGCTTTCGCACTTGCGCACCAATCCAAAATCGCCATGCGCGAGCAGGTCGGCCGCCGCCTCGGCCACCGGCAGCAACCACTGTGCTGCGGTTTGCGAGGGATAACGGCGCGACACCACCAGACTGCCATCGTCTGCCGGCGCGAGCTCGAGGTGACTGCCCCCCGCCGCCAGGGCGCGATTCAACGCGGAAAGCGCCAAGGGCGCGTGCGCCTTGCGCTGGGCGACCAATTCCCGGACGGTTTCGCGCAGGCCGCGGGCGCTTTCCAGCAGACCGGCCGGCGCGGGGCCCTGCGCGGCGGCGAATCCCGCCAGCGCCAGCCAGCCCGCCACGTCCGCGTCCGATTGCCATCGGTCGACCGGGCCGGCGCTACTCTGCTCGACGGTGTTGATCAGATCCAGGGCGACGTGGTCGCCCAGTTGGCGGAATTCGGGTGCGTGGCTGGTGTTCATGGTGATCTCCGGCGCCAGTGTAACCCTCAAAAATAAACAATAAAAGTTACACGATCATGAGGGGCATTACGCCCCCCATCACGCATTGTCATCCCGCCCCGCTCAGGCGCGGGCTGCCGGCAGCGGGATGTACTCGGTCTCATCGCCCGGCACGATCTGATCGAACCGCGTGCGTTGCCAATCCTGCTTGGCCTGTTCGATGCGGTCTTTGCTGCTGGACACGAAGTTCCACCACACGAAGCGCGGGCCATCGAGCGGCTCGCCGCCCAGCACCGCGAACCGCGCGGCCGTCCTGGCGCGGATTTGCACCGGTTTGCCCGGGGCGAACACGACCAGGCGCCCGCTTTCGTACGTCTGGCCGTCGATTTCGACCTCGCCCTGCGCCAGATAGGCGGCGCGCTCTTCGTGTTCGGCCGGCAGCACCGTGGTCGCGCCTGCCTGCAGTTGCAGGTCGCCATAGAACAGGGGCGACAGCGTCTTGACCGAGGAGGTCTTGCCGAACAGCGAACCGGCCACGACCTGGGCGCGCACGCCCTCGCCTTCGATCACCGGCTGCGCGTCCAGCCCGTAGTGCGTGAACCCCGGATCGGTCTCTTCGTGCGCCTTGGGCAGCCCGACCCAGATCTGCAGGCCACAGAGGCGCTGCGGCGCAAGCCGGCTTTCCGGCGAGGAACGTTCGGAATGGACGATGCCGCGACCGGCCGTCATCCAGTTCACTTCGCCCGGCAGAATAGTCTGCGTGTGACCCGCGCCGTCGCGGTGGACCATGGAACCTTCGTACAGGTACGTCACGGTGGACAGGCCGATGTGCGGATGGGGACGCACGTCGATGCCGGCGCCGACGTCGAAGTCCGCCGGTCCCATCTGGTCCAGGAAGACGAACGGACCGACGCTGCGGCGCTGCATGGAAGGAATGGCGCGGCGGACGGAAAACCCGCCCAAGTCGCTGGTGCGCGGCACCACAACGGTTTCGATCTGGCTTTCGCCGGCTTGGGACAGGGTCGACATGGTGCAATGCTCCGCAATGGGTAGGCCTGGGGCCATCTTAATGGCCTCGCGGCCGGTATTGTGTGAAACCGGGCGGATTCCAGGATCCGCCCGGCCGTTGGCGTCAGGCCAGGTCGAAGACCAGCACTTCGGCGTCCTTGCCGCCCGACACCTCGACGCTGGCGGCGTCGGTGATCGCCACGGCGTCGCCGGCATTCAGCGCGGCGCCGTTGACCGTCACGCTGCCGCGGGCCACGTGGACCCAGGCGCGGCGGCCGGCAGCCAGCGGCAGCGAGGCCGACTCGTCGCCGTCGAACAGACCGGCGTACAGACGGGCGTCCTGATGGATCGTCATCGATCCGTCAGCGCCGTCGCCCGTCACCAGGGCTTGCAGACGGCCGCGCTTTTGCTCATCGCTGAAGGCGCGCTCTTCGTATTCCGGCGCGATGCCGGTCACGTTCGGCTCGATCCAGATCTGCAGCATGTGCGTTTCGGCATCGGGACGGGGGTTGAACTCGGAGTGCATCACGCCGCGGCCGGCGCTCATGCGCTGGACGTTGCCCGGCTGGATTTCCGAGCCGCTGCCCATGCTGTCCTTGTGGGCGATGGCGCCGTCCAGCACGTAGGTGATGATCTCCATGTCCCGGTGGCCGTGCGTGCCGAAGCCGCGGCCGGCCGCGATGCGGTCGTCGTTGATGACACGCAGCGCGCCGAAGCCCATGTGAGCCGGGTCGTAGTAGTTGGCAAAGGAGAAGGTGTGGAACGAATCAAGCCATCCGTGGTTGGCATGACCCCGTTCTGCAGCGCGGCGAATCGTAAGCATCTTGGACTCCTGTTTCAATAATATGAATGATTAGGGGGTGCATACTGGCTGGCCGTCCGCCTTGCCGTTTGTCTGCATCCCCGGCATGAGTGGTATTCTGCGCGCCTTGCCCCTCGGTTTTGGCGCTATATTTTGATGACTTCGTTCAAATTATTTGAATACCCACATTTCGCGCTCTGACATGCAGCCCATCACCCCGGAACTTCTTGTCCTTGTCGACGCGATCGCACGCCACGGCAGCTTTGCCAAGGCGGCGCGCGAACTGGGCAAGGTGCCCTCCGCCGTCACCTACTCCATCCGCAAGCTCGAAGACGGCTTGGACGTGCTGCTGTTCGACCGCTCGGGGCACCGCGCGCTGCTGACCCCGGCGGGCGAAGCGCTGCTCAAGGATGGGCGGCATCTGTTGCAATCGCTGGACGAGCTGGCCAGCCGGGTCAAGCGCATTGCCACGGGATGGGAAGTGCAACTGCGCATCGCCGTCAGTGCCGTGATTCCGTGGCGGCCCATCTACGACCTGATCGACGAATTCCATGCGGTGGGCAGCGCCACGACGCTGCGCTTTAGCACGGAAGTGCTGAGCGGCAACTGGGATGCCTTGACCTCCGGCCGCGCCGACCTGGTGATCGGCGCGGGCGCGGCGGGCGAACCCACGGGCCCGTATCGTTCACAAGCGATCGGCGTGATGCAGTTCGGATTCTGCGTGGCGGCGAATCACCCGCTGGCCTCCTTGCCGCAGCCGCTCAGCCGCGCGGACATCACGCGTTACTGCGCCGTGGTGATTGCCGATACCTCGCGCAACCTGCCCGTGCAGTCTCGCGGCATCCTGTCGGAGCAGCCGACGCTGGTGATGCCGTCGATGCAGGCCAAGATCGACGCGCAGGTGCGCGGCCTGGGCTGCGGCTATCTGCCGCTGACGCTGGCCGCGCCTTACCTTGCGCAAGGGTTGCTGGTGGTGTGCGAAACGGATGAAGGCATGTCCCTGACGGAACACGTGGCGTACGCGTGGCGGGCGGAGCCGCCCGGCGAGGCCATGAAGTGGTGGCTGCAGAAACTGAAGTCGCCGCGCCTGTGCGAAAGCCTGCTCGGCTTGTAGGCCGGCCCGAGCCCACATGCGCTCGGGTCCGGCGTCCGGAACCGGCCCACTGCCGGGCCGGCGCCGGATCGGTTACTCGTCTTCGATACCCAGCTCGCGCAGCTTGCGCGTGATGGTGTTGCGGCCGATCCCCAGGCGCGAGGCGGCTTCCACGCGACGGCCCCGGCTGGCATCCAGCGCGCTTTGCAGCAGGATCTTCTCGAACTGGCGCGTCAGTGTCGCCATGACTGCGGGTTCGCCGCGCTCCAGCCGGTACTGCGCATCGCGCAGCAGCGAATCCTGCCAATTGCGCGGCGCGCCGTCCTCAGCCGGTTCCGCGGCGTAGGCGCCCGACTGCACCACCGTACCCACGCCAGCCGTCGGCGTCGCGGGCCGCATGGGCGCGGATCCGGGCTGCGGCTGATGTTCCATGGCCCGGATTTCAGGCGGCAGGTCGATACGATCCACCGTCTGGCCCGGCGCCATCACCGTCAGCCAGTGGCAGAAGTTTTCCAGCTGACGCACGTTGCCCGGGAAGTCGAACTTGGTCAGCACCGCCAGCGCCTCGGGCGTCAGCCGCTTGACGGGAACGCCCAGCGTGCGCGCACTGGCGGTCAGGAAGTGCTGGGCCAGCGCGGGAATATCCTCGACCCGCTCGCGCAGCGGCGGCAGCCGCAGGCGAATCACGTTCAGGCGGTGAAACAGGTCTTCGCGGAAGAGGCCCTGCTCGACCCGCTGCTCCAGCGGCTGGTGCGTGGCGGCCACGATGCGCACGTCCACGCGCACGGGCTGCGCGCCGCCGACGCGGTAAAAGCTGCCCTCGGCCAGCACGCGTAGCAGTCGCGTCTGCAACTCGATCGGCATGTCGCCGATTTCGTCCAGGAACAACGTGCCGCCGTGCGCCTCTTCGAAGCGGCCGCGGCGCAGATTGTTGGCGCCGGTGAACGCGCCGCGCTCGTGGCCGAACAGTTCGGCCTCCAGCAGATCGCGCGGGATGGCTGCGGCGTTCAGCGCCACGAACGGGCCGCTGGCGCGCACGCCGTGGCCGTGCAGCGCGCGGGCCACCAGTTCCTTGCCCGTGCCGGACTCGCCGGTGATCAGGACGGTGACCTTGGACTGCGCCAGCCGGCCGATCGCGCGAAAGACTTCCTGCATGGCGGTGGACGACGATTGCGTCATCATCCAGCGCTCGTTGTTCTGGGCCGCTTCCCCCTGCCCGTCCGGGCTTTCGGGTTGCGCCGATTCCTGCATGGCGCGCTGGATCAGCGCGACGGCCTCGTTCACGTCGAACGGCTTGGCCAGGTAATCGAACGCGCCGCCCTGGAAGGCGGAAACGGTGCTGTCCAGATCCGCAAACGCGGTCATCACGATGACGGGCAGACCGGGATGCCGCTCTTTCAGTTGGCGCAACAGCTCGAGGCCGTTGCCGCCGGGCATGCGGATATCCGACACCAGCGCCACGGGCGTTTCACGCGAAAGCGCCTCGAGCACGTCGGCCGATTGGGAAAAGCTGCGGGTGGGGACGCCAGCGCGGGCCAGGGCCTTTTCGAGGACCCAGCGGATGGCCTGGTCGTCGTCGACGATCCATACGGGTTTCATCAGTTTGCGGGCTCCATCGGGAGGACCAGGCGAAACTCGGTGCGCCCCGGTCGGGATTCAAATTCGATGATGCCGCCGTGCTGTTGCACGAAGTCCTGCGCCAGGCTCAAGCCCAGGCCGGTACCGCCAGCCCTGGCCGTGACCAGCGGGTGGAAGATGCGGTCACGGATGTGGTCCGGCACGCCCGGACCGTTGTCGATGATGGACAGCACGAGCGCCAGGCGGTGCTGCCGGTGCGCCAGCATGACCTGCCGCGCCACGCGGGTGCGCAGCGTCACCACGCCGGGTTCGGTCTGCGGGCCTTGCGGGCGCGCCACCAGTTCCTGCGCGGCGTTGCGCGCCACGTTGAGCACGGCCTGCATCAGGCGGGCGGCGTCGCCCTTCAGGTCCGGCACCGAGGCGTCGTAGTCGCGCTGGATCGTGACGTCGTTGCGGAACTCGGCCTGGATCAGCGCGCAGACGCGCTCGCAGATTTCATGGATGTTCACCGGCCGCGCATTGAGCGGCACACGTTGCGGGCCGCTCAAGCGGTCCACCAGCGCCTGCAGGCGGTCGGCTTCGGAAATGATGACCTGGGTGTATTCGGCCAGGGCTGCGCTGGGCAGCTCGGCTTCCAGCAGTTGCGCGGCGCCGCGCAGCCCGCCCAGGGGATTCTTGACTTCATGCGCCAGGTTGCGCAGCAGTTCGCGGTGGGCTTCGATCTCGTCCACCAGCCGGTGGTTGCGGTCGGCCAGCACGCGCTGCTCGATTTCGCGGGTCTCGATCAGCACCGGCCAACGCTGGCCGGTCAGTCCCACGGTGGTCACGGCGACTTCCACGGATTCGGCGGCGCGGCGCAACGAGGCTAGTTGCCTCACGTCGGCGTACCTGCCGCCCGCGGCGCGGTCGATGGATGACTGGATATTCTCGGGGTTGTCGAACAGGGTGGCGGCGGAATGCCCGCCCAGTTGCTTGCGCGAGCGGCCGAACAGGTCCTCGGCGGCGGCGTTGGCGTATTCGATGTGGCCGCGCTCGTTGACCAGGAAGACTGACGTGGCTAGCAGATCGAGAGCTTCAACATTCATTTTCAACGTACCCGAATGGACAGGGGAAAGCGGAACGCGTCCGCGACGGGCGCGCCAACCCGGCGCCCTGCCCGCCGGCGCGGGGCCGGGCGGGCAATTTCGTCGGGCGGCTACCTGGTGGTGCGCGTGGTGTAAGCCGTGCTTCTGCCTACCTCATCGCGCTCCCCCCAGCCACGGCCTCAAACCATCAGAGGCTGTAGTACATGTCGAATTCGACCGGGTGCGTCGTCATGCGCAGACGCGTCACATCGGCCATCTTCAGGTCGATGTAGGCGTTGATCATGTCGTTGCTGAACACGCCGCCACGGGTCAGGAACTCGCGATCCTTGTCCAGGGATTCCAGCGCTTCTTCCAGCGAGGCGCAGACGGTCGGGATCTTCGCGTCTTCTTCCGGCGGCAGGTCGTACAGGTTCTTGTCGGCCGGATCGCCCGGGTGGATCTTGTTCTGGACGCCGTCCAGGCCGGCCATCATCAGGGCCGAGAAAGCCAGGTACGGGTTGGCCAGGGGGTCCGGGAAGCGCGCTTCGACGCGGCGGCCCTTCGGGTTGCCGACGTACGGAATGCGGATCGAAGCCGAACGGTTGCGGGCCGAGTAGGCCAGCTTCACGGGCGCTTCGAAGTGCGGGACCAGACGCTTGTACGAGTTCGTGCCCGGGTTGGTGATGGCGTTCAGGGCCTTGGCGTGCTTGATGATGCCGCCGATGTAGTACAGGGCGAATTCGGACAGGCCGGCGTAGCCGTTGCCCGCGAACAGGTTCTGGCCGTCCTTCCAGATGGACTGGTGGACGTGCATGCCGGAGCCGTTGTCGCCAACGATGGGCTTGGGCATGAACGTGGCGGTCTTGCCGTAGGCATGGGCCACGTTGTGCACGACGTACTTGACGATCTGGGTCCAGTCGGCGCGCTGCACCAGCGTGCTGAACTTGGTGCCGATTTCGAGCTGGCCGGGAGCAGCCACTTCGTGGTGGTGCACTTCAACCGGCACGCCCATCTGTTCCATCAGCAGGCACATTTCCGAACGCATGTCCTGGAACGAATCGACCGGCGGAACGGGGAAGTAGCCGCCCTTCACGCCCGGACGGTGGCCGGTGTTGCCGCCTTCGAATTCCAGGCCGGTCGACCACGGGGCTTCTTCGGACTTGATCTTGACGAACGTGCCCGACATGTCGGTGTTCCAGGTCACGCCGTCGAACACGAAGAATTCGGGTTCCGGACCGAAGTAGGCGGTGTCGCCCAGGCCGGAGGACTTCAGGTAGGCTTCAGCGCGCTTGGCCAGCGAGCGCGGGTCACGGTCATAGCCCTTCAGGTCCGACGGTTCGACCACGTCGCACGACAGGATCAGGGTCGGCTCTTCGCGGAACGGATCCAGGTTGGCGGTGGCGCAGTCGGGGATGAGGAGCATGTCGGAGGCTTCGATGCCCTTCCAGCCCGGGATCGACGAACCGTCGAAAGCCTGCCCGCTTTCCAGCTTGTCTTCATCGATAGCGGTGGTGGGCACGGAAACGTGGTGCTCACGGCCAACCGTATCGGTAAAGCGGAAATCCACGAATTTCACTTCGTTATCGGCGATCTGTTTCAGGACGTCTTTCGGGCTTGCCATGTCATCTCCATTAGATAAAAGGGTCGAGGGCTTTGCCCGTCGACTGGCATAAAAGAGGGAAGCAATAAGCGTGCCAGGTTTAGCCCCGGTATTCCCGGGGGGAGGCACGTCAGTCTTGGGGCAATGTAGCACCATCGTGGTGCAAAAGATGGGGCATGATCGCCCCATCTTGGTGCTTGCACCTTACAGGAACATTTCCTGAAGGTCATTGAGGAAGCGCCAGCCCAGGGGCGTCGCGCGCAGGCGCGTGGGATCGGCGTCGAGCAGGCCCCGTTTCGAGGCTGCCTCCAATTGGTGCGCAATGACGGCAAGCGACAAACCGGTGCGTTCATTGAACGCCGTGGCCGCCACGCCGTCCTTCAGGCGCAGGGCGTTGAGCATGAACTCGAACGGCAGTTCGTCCGGCCCGACCTGCCGGCTCTCGGCCAGATGGCTGCCGTCGCGCGCCATGGCGGCCTGCATCCACGAATCCGGACTGCGCAGCCGCGCTTCGCGCACGATGCGGTCATGAAACGAGAGCTTGCCGTGCGCGCCGGGGCCGATGCCCAGGTAGTCTCCGAACTCCCAGTAATTCACGTTGTGGCGGCAGCGGGCGCCCGGTTTGGCGTAGGCCGATACCTCGTAGCGCGCAAGTCCCGCCGCCCTCAGCTCGGCTTCCACCGCGTCCTGCATGGCGGCGCTCGTGTCGTCGTCCGGCAAGTCTTCAGGCGGAAACTTCGCGAAGACCGTGTTCGGCTCCATCGTCAGGTGATACAGCGACAGGTGCTCGGTGCCGAACGAAATCGCCTGCCGCAGATCGGCCGTACAGGCCTCCAGCGTCTGGCCGGGCAAGGCGAACATCATGTCCAGATTGACGCGGGCCGCCGCCTGCTGCGCCATCTCGATGGCCGCGCGCGCCTGGTTGGCATCGTGAATGCGGCCCAGCTTCTTCAACTGCGCATCGTCAAAGCTCTGGATGCCCAGCGAAAACCGCGTGACGCCGCTGGCCGCATAGTCACGAAAGCGCCCCGCCTCGGCCGTGCCGGGGTTGGCTTCCATCGTGATTTCGGCATCAGGCCACAGGTTCAGGTACGCCCGCAGCATTGCCAGCAGCTCGTCCAGGCCGGCCGCCGACAACAGGCTGGGCGTGCCGCCGCCGATGAAGACGGAAATGACCTGCCTGCCCCAGATGGACGGCAGCGACTGCTCGAGGTCGCTGCGCAGCGCATCCAGATAGGCGCGTTCGGGAATCTCGCCCGGCGCGGCGTGCGAGTTGAAATCGCAGTACGGGCACTTGCGCACGCACCACGGCACGTGGACGTAGACCGACAGCGGCGGCAGGCTGGTCAGCGTGGCGCCCGCGGGAACAACGAGGCGCGACTTGGTCGCGCCCATATCGTTGCGGATGGGAATGGTGATGGACATGCGAAAAAATTCCTGGCGCCTTGGCGGCGCCGTGGTCAAGCGTGGCTCAGCTTGCTGAGCAGCTCGCGCAGCGCCCGGGCGCGATGGCTGACCCGGTTCTTTTCATCGGGATCCAGCGACGCGGCGGTCAGCGCCATGTCGGGCAGGTAGAAGTGCGGATCGTAGCCAAAGCCGTTGGCGCCTTCGGGCACGTCGATGATCTCGCCGTGCCACAGGCCTTCGCCGATCAGCGGGCGGGGGTCGTTCTCGGAACGCACCAGCGCCAGGACCGCCACATACCAGGCGCTGCGGTCGGCGACGGACGCCAGGTTGCGCATCAGCAGTGCGTTGTTGGCTGCATCGGACTTTTCGCCGCCGTTCATCTTGGCATAGCGCGCTGAATACACGCCGGGCGCGCCGTCCAGCGCGGCCACGCACAGGCCCGAGTCGTCCGCCAACGCGGGCAATCCGGTCAGGCGACTGGCATGGCGCGCCTTGGCCAGCGCGTTTTCGACGAACGTGACGTGCGGCTCATCGGCTTCCGGCACGCCGAGGTCGCCCTGCGGAACCAGCTCGATGCCCAGCGGCGCGAACAAGGCGGAAAACTCGCGCAGCTTGCCGGCGTTATTGGACGCCAGGACAACACGGCGCAGGGAGTCGGGAATCTTGGGGGAAGTCATAGGCCGGATTGTATAGGGCGGGGCCGGCGGCGGGCGGGCATCCCACGATATTGGCGTGGGTACCACGTACGTGAGATTTCGTTGTTGACACGGATGTAACAGCGACTGAAGATTGCACGTCACGACATGGCGCAACAACGCAGACATATTTTGTTGTCAATATGACCGATCTTGTCACTGATCGTATCTCAACGCCCCGGCGATGAACTCCATTCACGCTTTGCCACGGCCCGCCGCGGCCCGCGCTCCGCTCAATCCTCCCGGCGGCGCGCCCGCGCACGCCAGCCTGGCTGGCATTCTGCGCGAAAGATTATTGCGGCCGCGCTTCCAGCCTGTGGTCGACCTGTCGCACAGCCGCATCTACGGCCACGAAAGCCTCATCCGCGGTCCCGCCGACACCCCCCTGCACTTTCCCGACGCCCTGTTCGCCGAAGCGCGACGCCAGGGGCTGCACCCGCAGCTCGAACTGGCCAGCTTCCGCGCGGGCGCACGCGGATTCGAACAGAACGACGCTGCGGGCAAGCTGTTCCTGAACCTGTCCGGCTCCGCCCTGCTCCATTACTGGACCCTCTGGGGCCACGACATGCCCGGGCGGCTGCTCAAGGACTGCGCGCTGGAACCGGCCAGCATCGTCGTCGAACTGACCGAGCAGGATCCGCTGTCGGACCGCATGGGCGAACTGCACAACGCCTTTGCCTGCCTGCGCGAGGCCGGCATGCGCATCGCGCTCGACGACTATGGCGTCGGTAATTCCAACCTGCAGCTCTGGGCCGAAACCCAGCCCGAGCTGGTCAAGATCGACCGCTATTTCTTTGACGGCATCGGCCACGACGAGCGCAAACAGAACATGGTGCGCGCCATCCTGAAGGTGGCGCAGCACCTGGGCACGTCGGTCATCGCAGAAGGCATCGAAACCGCCGAGGACCTTGCCGTCGTGCGCGAGCTGGACATCCGCTACGCGCAGGGCTGGTTCCTGGGGATGCCCGACGAAACCCTGCTGACCGAACTGACCCCGCCCCTGCGCGACTCCCTGCGCTCGCGCACGTCGGCGCCGGTGTCGCAGCGCGCCGCCGGCGGCACAGCCGTCAGTCTGCGGGTCGAGGCCCCCGCCGCGCTCCTGACCAAGCACACCAACGATGACGTGCATCGCCTCTTCATCGAGCACAAGAACCTGCACGCCGTGGCGGTCGTCGACGCCGACAACCGGCCGGTCGGCATCATCAACCGGCGGGACTTCTCCGAACACTACGCGCAGCGCTACACGCGCGAGCTCTTCGGCCGCGACGCCTGCTCGACCTTCATGAACGCCAAGCCGGTGCTGGTGGACGTGAACGTGTCGATCGACCAGCTGAGTCACGTGCTGATTTCCGAGGACCAGCGCTACCTGATGGACGGGCTGATCATCACACGCGACGGCCGCTATGACGGCCTGGCCACGGGCGAAACCCTGGTGCGCTCGGTGACCGAGATGCGCATCGAGGCGGCGCGCTACGCCAATCCGCTGACGTCCCTGCCCGGCAATATCCCCATCAGCCGGCACATTGCCACGCTGCTGGAAGACGCCGCGGACTTCACGATCTGCTACGGGGATCTGAACAACTTCAAGCCCTTCAACGACGTCTACGGCTACTGGCGCGGCGACGACATGATCATGCTGACCGCCGACGTCATCAAACGCCATTGCGACCCGCAGCGCGATTTCGTGGGGCATGTGGGCGGTGACGACTTCGTGGTGCTGCTGCGCAGTCCGGACTGGATGACGCGCATCGAGCGCATCATTGCCGAATTCAACGAGGGCGCCATGGCCCTGTACGACGAACAGGGCCGCCGCAACGGGGGCATCGAGGCCGAAGACCGTTACGGCGTGCCTCGCTTCTTTCCGTTCGTGACGCTGGGCGTGGGCGCCCTGACCGTCACGCCCTCGTTATGCGAGCGCATCCGCCCTGAGGACATCGCCTCGGCGGCTGCCCATGTCAAGCACAAGGTCAAGCACGGCAACCTGTCGCTCGTGGCCGAACGCTACACGGGCGCCATCCTGCCGCAGCTCACCGGCTGAGGCTTCGCGCGCCGCCGCCTGCGCGCCCTCTGCAATCTGGAATTTGGCCACGGCCCGGCGCAGTCCCTGCGCCTGGGCTTCCAGCGCCGCCGCAGCGGCCGCCGTCTGTTCGACCATGGCGGCCGTTTCCTGCGTGGACCGCTCGATATCGGCCACCGCATCGTTGACCGAGGCAATGCCGGACGCCTGTTCGGCGGTGGCGCTGGAAATCTCATTCACGATCTGCGTCACACGGTCCACGGAAGCCACCATATCGCGCATGGTGTCGCCCGCCAGGTTCACATGACGTACGCCCGCATCCACGCGCGCGGCCGAGTCTTCGATCAGGCCCTTGATCTCGCGCGCCGCCTGGGCGCTGCGCTGCGCGAGCGACCGCACTTCCCCCGCCACGACGGCAAAGCCCTTGCCCTGCTCGCCCGCGCGCGCCGCTTCCACGGCCGCGTTGAGCGCCAGGATGTTGGTCTGGAA
>NZ_DCYD01000020.1:55275-59348 GCF_002331005.1 Achromobacter sp. UBA2119
CAGGATGTTGGTCTGGAACGCAATGCTGTCCACCACGCCCACGATCTCGCCGATGCGCCGCGCGCTGTCGGCGATGCCCTGCATGCTGTGCACCACTTCGTCGACGGCCTGGCCGCCGCGCTGCGCCAACTGCGTGGCGCTAACCGCTTGCCGGCTAGCCAGGTCCGCGTTGCCGGCGGTCATTTGCACGGTGTGCGCCAGCTGCGTCATGTTGGCCGACGCTTCCTGCAGCGAGCCCGCCTGCCGGGCCGCGCGTTCCGACATGTCCGCGCCGCCGGCCGCGATTTCGCCGGCTCCGGTATGGATCTCTTCGACGCCCAGACGCACCGACGCGACCGCGGTCGACAGCCCCGTCTGCATGCGGCGCATGGCCGAATACAGCACGCCGATCTCGTTGTCGCCGCGCTGCGTGATCGCGCCGGTCAGATCGCCGTCCGCGATGCGGTCAAAGTGCGCCCCCGCCTCGTTCAGGGGCCGCACGATGCTGCGGCGGAATCCCAGCCGGATCAGGATCGCCAGCACCAGGACGAAACCCAGCACGGCGGCCGCCACCACGATCACGCGCTCCAGGGTGCGGCTTGCGCCGGCCACCGCCTCCTGCCCGTGTTCGCGGGCGTAGGCCTGGTAGGCCTCGACCTGCTTCACATAGCCCGCGCCACTGGCGGGCAGCGCCTTGTCCGTCAGCCGGTTGACCTCGATGCCGTTCCAGCCCTGGATCGCCTTGCTCATCGGCGCAAGCGTCTGGTCCGCAAAGGCGGCATAGGCCGTCAGCACCTGGCCGAACAGCGGCGCGCCCTGGGCACTGTCGTCGGGGTTGGCGCGCAAGCGCGCCAGACTGGCGGCGGCCTGCTTGAGCAGCCCATCGGCCTGGGCCAGCGACGCGTTGCGCGCGTCTTCCAGCCCGCCTTCCATCGCCGTCTTGGCATCCGTCAGCGCCGCGCGCGCCTGAAACAGCCGGCTGGTCATATCCGCGAGATCACTCGCCCGTTCGATGCTGCCCCGGCCCAGGGCCTCGATATCGGCGCGGTTGTCGCGCAAGACCGTGATACCCGCCGCCGCAGCGACAGCGAACAGCACGACGAACAACGCAAGAATGGCCGATAGCGCCGTCGTGACTCTCAGATTTTTCCGCATATCCATCCGTGTATAGCCTTGGCCGCCTTCGCGGCAGTGCCACGGATTATGGAGATGCAGTTTGGCAATTTCTTGACACAACCTTGGCGGAAACATGACGCACAGCGGTCATGAAGGTGCGCTTTTGCGTTCAGGAACCCCGTATTAATGATTCGTGAATTGGCACCTGGCCGCCCTTGCGGCACATTCGATCCTGTACCGAACCATTCCTTCACATAGAACAGTCAGCCACATGCACCAAGCCTCCCACGCCTACCAGGACATCCGCGAAGCCGTGCGCGACCTCTGCGCGCAATTCCCCTCCGAATATTTCCGAAAGGTCGACGAAGAGCGCGGCTACCCCGAAGATTTCGTCCGCGCCCTCACCGAAGCCGGCTGGCTGGCCGCGCTGATCCCGCAGGAATACGGCGGCTCGGGCCTGGGGCTGACCGAAGCCTCGGTCATCATGGAAGAAATCAACCGCAGCGGCGGCAATTCCGGCGCCTGCCACGGCCAGATGTACAACATGGGCACGCTGCTGCGCCACGGCTCCGAAGCCCAGAAGCGAGAATACCTGCCCCGCATCGCCGCCGGCGAACTGCGCCTGCAGTCGATGGGCGTCACCGAACCCACCACCGGCACCGACACCACCAAGATCAAGACCACCGCCGTCAAGCGCGGCGACCGCTATGTCATCAATGGGCAGAAGGTCTGGATCTCTCGTGTGCAGCATTCGGACCTGATGATTCTGCTGGCGCGCACCACGCCGCTGGATCAGGTCACGCGCAAGTCCGAAGGCATGTCGATCTTCCTGGTCGACCTGCACCACGCGGTCAAGCACGGCATGTCGATCCGCCCGATCCCCAACATGGTCAACCACGAGACCAACGAGCTCTTCTTCGACAACCTGGAAATCCCCGAAGAAAACCTGATCGGCGAAGAAGGCAAGGGTTTCAAGTACATCCTGGATGGCCTGAACGCCGAGCGCACGCTGATCGCCGCCGAGTGCATCGGCGACGGCTACTGGTTTGTCGACAAGGTCACCGCCTACGCCAAGGAACGCGTGGTGTTCGGCCGCCCCATCGGCCAGAACCAGGGCGTGCAGTTCCCCATTGCGCGCGCGCACATCAACGTGGAAGCGGCCAGCCTGATGCGCTACGAGGCCTGCCGGCTGTTCGATGCCCACGAGCCCTGCGGCGCCCAGGCCAACATGGCCAAGCTGCTGGCGGCGGACGCATCCTGGGAAGCCGCCAACGCCTGCCTGCAGTTCCATGGCGGCTTCGGCTTTGCCAATGAATACGACGTCGAACGCAAGTTCCGCGAGACGCGCCTTTACCAGGTGGCGCCCATCTCGACCAACCTGATCCTGTCGTACGTCGCCGAACACATCCTGGGCCTGCCCCGCTCCTTCTGACCCGCCACCTTCCGACATGACCGCAGACAAAGACACCCCGCACCTGAGCGCCGAACTCGCGGCCTTTGCCGCCAACCTGCGCTACGAAGCCATTCCCGCCCCGGTGCTGCGCCGCGCCGAAGACCTGCTGCTCGATTGCCTGGCCTCCATCCTGGCCGGCGCGTCGGCCCGCGCGGTCCAGGCGATCGACCGCTATGCCGCCGCGATGGGGCCGGCGGATGGTCCCAGTGAAGTCCTGATCACCCGCCGCCGCACCACGCCGCTCTTTGCTGCCATGGTCAACGCGGCCGCCGCGCACGTGGTGGAACAGGACGACGTGCACAACGGCTCGGTCTTTCACCCGGCGGCCGTGGTGTTTCCGCCTGCCCTGGCCGTCGCGCAGGCGCTAGGCTCCTCGGGCCGCGATCTGCTCACCGCCGCCGTGGCCGGCTACGAGGTCGGCATTCGCGTCGGCGAATTCCTGGGCCGCTCGCACTACAAGATCTTCCACACCACCGGCACGGCTGGCACGCTGGCCGCCGCGGTCACCACCGGCCGGCTGCTGGGCCTGTCCCCTGAACAGATGCTGCACGCGCTGGGCTCGGCCGGCACGCAAGCGGCGGGGCTGTGGGAATTCCTGCGGGACGCCGCCGATTCCAAACAGCTGCACACTGCCAAGGCGGCTGCGGACGGCATCACCGCGGCCTACCTGGCGCGCGAAGGATTCACCGGCGCGCGCCACATCCTGGAAGGCCCGCAGGGCATGGCGGCCGGCATGTCCACCGACGCCGACCCCAGCCGCCTGTGCGACCGCCTGGGACAGCGCTGGGCGCTAGCCGAAACCTCGTTCAAGTTCCATGCCTCGTGCCGCCACACGCATCCGGCCGCCGACGCGCTGCAGCAGGCGCTGCGCGACAACCACCTGACCGAGGACGACGTCGAACGCGTCGTGGCGCACGTCCACCAGGGCGCCATCGACGTTCTTGGTCCGGTTGTGAATCCGCAGACCGTCCACCAGTCCAAGTTTTCGATGGGCACGGTGCTGGCGCTGATCGCGCGACAAGGCCGCGCCGGTCTGGCGGAATTTGACGCGGGCCTCGACGACCCGGGCGTCGCCGCCTTCCGTGGGAAAGTGGAAATGGCGCTCGACCCCGAAGTCGACGGCGCCTATCCGCAACGCTGGATCGGCAAGGTCACGGTGTACACCCGCGACGGCCGCGTGCTGCATGGCCGCGTCGACGAACCCAAGGGCGACCCGGGCAACACGCTCAGCCGCCCCGAAATCGAGGACAAGACGCTCAGCCTGGGCAGGTACGCCGATGCGGCGACGGAACAGGAGCTGCGCGGATTGATTGCGACGATCTGGGGGCTTGAAAAAGTGGGCAAGGTGGAGGCGCTGTTGCCGAAGTAACTCGCGAATGCCTGAGTCTCAGGCACATAAAAAGCCGCATCTGCGGCTTTTTTTGCGTTGTGGCTACGCTACAAGTGTCTGTGGCAGGTGTCTGACACCCTACAGCCGCATCCGTCACCTGCCGGTCATCTCACAAGACATTATGGTCGCTCGTTA